>NZ_JBIBVH010000008.1:0-157508 GCF_043080205.1 Leucobacter sp. NPDC015123
CCCGTCCCTCCGCCACTCCCCCCCACCGTCACCACCACGCGCCCCCGTCCCGCATGTTGGTTTGCTTGTTGGGTTGCTGGGGCAGTCTCCAGTGGCCCCACAACTGCCAACTCTAGAAGCTCGCCAGGGCGGACGCCCGGGCGGCCGGACGGCGGGGCGGCCGGACGACGGGGCGGCGGGGCGGGGCGGCCGGACGCGGTAAGTGGGGCCAGCCGGGTAAGCGGGCGAGCCGGCGTACGCGCCGAGCCTGCCAATACTGCCTAGGCGCCGGCGATAAATGCCTCGAGCTCGGCTCGGGCCTCCTCGTCAGGCTTCTGCACCGGCGGGGACTTCATAAAGTACGCCGACGCGGCCTCGACCGGTCCGCCGTGCCCGCGGTCGAGTGCGACCTTCGCGGTGCGGATCGCGTCGATCATCGTGCCTGCCGAGTTGGGGGAGTCCCACACCTCAAGCTTGTATTCGAGCATCATCGGCACATCGCCGAACCCGCGGCCTTCGAGACGTACGAACGCGAACTTGCGATCCTCAAGCCACGGCACATGGTCGCTCGGCCCGACGTGCACGTCCTCTGCCGGAAGATCTGCCGAGATGTTCGAGGTAACTGCCTGCGTCTTCGAGATCTTCTTCGAGTGCAGGCGGCTGCGCTCAAGCATGTTCTTGAAGTCCATGTTGCCGCCGACATTCAGCTGATAGGTGTGGTCAAGCGAGATGCCACGGCTTTCGAGCAGACGGGCGAGCACACGGTGGGTGATCGTCGCCCCAACCTGGCTCTTAATATCGTCTCCAACGATTGGCAGCCCTGCCTCGGTGAACTTTGCCGCCCACTCGGGGTCGCTTGCGACGAACACAGGAATGGCGTTGACGAACGCAACACCAGCTTCAAGTGCTGCCTGCGCGTAAAACTTCACTGCTTCCTCGCTGCCGACTGGCAGATAGCATGCGAGCACCTCAGCGCCAGAGTCGCGCAGTGCCTGCGCGACATCGACGGGTGTTGCGGTCGACTCGACAACCTCGTCGCGGTAGTACATGCCAAGGCCGTCGTACGTCGGAGCGCGGAGCACCTCGAGGCCAATGTGGGGCACATCCGAGAACTTGATCGTGTTGTTGCGCCCGGCCCAAATAGCCTCAGAGAGGTCTTTTCCGACCTTCTCTGCGTCGACGTCGAATGCCGCAACGAACTCAAGATCAGACACGTGGTACCCGCCGAGGCGAACGTGCATGAGCCCGGGAACCTCGGCGTCATCTGCGGCGTCGCGGTAGTACTCGACACCCTGCACGAGCGAACTCACGCAGTTTCCAATTCCCGCGAGGGCAACCTTCACACTCATCGAAACCCCATATTTCTCTCTCCGGCGGCCAATAGGCCCAACCGTCTAGTGTAATCGCCCAGGCTGGGCGTTGATCCTGCGCCGCGATCGGCGAACATGGCTACCCGGGATGCCGGAGCCGGAATGCTTCAACAGGCGAGATCGCCTGGCGCTGCCCGCCAACATGGACGATCTCGTCGCCTTCGACCGTCAGCTGAGTCGCGTACGCCCGCAGCGCGACGACTTTTCTCCCAAGCCACGGCGCCACGTCGTGTGCCTCGGTTTTTCCTCCGTCGGTCCCAGTATCGGGCTCGTCGACCGTGTCAATGTCAGTCACGATCTCCCAGAACGGAAGATCAAGCGCGATCGCGACGGCGCGCGCGATCCGGTGCGCATGGACGTGGTCCGGATGACCGTAGCCACCCCCGTCGTCGTAGCTCACAATCGCCCCTGCACCGGCCTCGTTCGCCGCGGCGAAGAGGTCGTTCAAAGACTCGACCGCAGGCACAACCGTGAGCGCGTCAACGGTTGCGTCGGCGCTGGGCCCGGCTTGCCCGGAGGCAAGCCACTCCATCCCTGAATCCTCGTAGATCGTCGGCTGGAGCCCCTCGGCCCGCGCCGGCGCAACTCCAAGAAACGCATGACGTTCGACCCCGAGCATCGCGAGCGCGGCAGAAAGCTCGGCTTGCCTGTGCGGGGCGAGGCCGTCCGTCCCTGCCAGGTGGGCGAGTGGGCCGTCAACAACTTCGCCGCGCTCGCCCCTGGTGAGCGTGACAACGAGTGGCTCGCGCCCGGCTTCAGACAGCGCGGCGAGCGTGCCGCCAGTCGTAATCGTCTCGTCGTCGGGATGAGCGTGCACGAACATCACGCGTGTCGCGCCCGAAAACCACTGTGCAGGATCTGTAGTCACGCTAGCTCTAACCCTCTGCGCCCTCGGTCTGTTCCCGATACCAAGACAAAAGTCTCTCTGCCGCAGCTTCCTCCCCGATGACCCCCTCGTCGAGGCGGAGTTCAAGGAGGAAAGAGTACGCGCGGCCCACGAGGGGGCCAGGCGGAATCTCGAGCAGTCGCATGATCGCGGCGCCATCAAGCTCCGGGCGCACGGCGGCGAGCTGCTCCTCTTCGGCAAGCGCCGCGATACGACGTTCAATGTCGTCGTACGCATGTTCAAGACGCTCGGCCTTGCGCCGGTTACGCGTCGTCACATCCGCGCGGGTGAGGATGTGCAGCTGTTCGAGTTCTCCGCCCGCGTCCCTGACGTAGCGGCGCACCGCCGAGTCGGTCCACTGCTGATCGCTGTAGCCGAAGAATCGAAGGTGAAGTTCCACGAGCCGCGCTACCCGCTTGATCGTCGTGTTATCGAAACGCAGCTCACGCAGGCGTTTGCGTGTCAGCTTCGCGCCGACAATATCGTGGTGGTGAAAAGTGACACCGCCGTGCTCAAATCGCCTCGTCGCTGGCTTGCCGATGTCGTGCAATAGCGCTGCAAGACGCACAACGAGGTCGGGCACAAACGGTTGACCTGAGTCACCCGCGTGCCGAGAGTGCTCGAGCTCAATGGCCTGAGTCAGCACCGTCAAGCTGTGCTCATACACGTCTTTGTGCCTGCCATGGTCGTCCTGCGTCGTGACGAGAGCGACAAGCTCGGGCAGGAACCGCTCGGCGAGCCCCGTGTCAACAAGGAGCCGGATGCCAGGAACCGGATCGGTCGTGAGCAGGAGCTTCGTGAATTCATCGCGCACCCGCTCCGCGGAGATGATGTCGAGCCTGTCAGCAAACCGCACCATCGCGGCTTCGGTCTCTTCGGCAACCTCGAACCCAAGCTGCGCGGCAAACCTCGCCGCACGCAGCATTCGGAGCGGATCGTCGGTAAAAGATGCTTCCGCCGAGGCAGGGGTGACGATGCGTCCGGCCACGAGGTCCTCGACACCGCCCGACACATCGACAAGCCGAAGCTCAGGAAGCATGAGGGCAAGCGCGTTGATTGTAAAGTCGCGTCGAACAAGGTCGCCATCAATGGAGTCGCCGAAGCTCACCTCGGGCTTGCGCGAGTCGTCGCGGTAGGTCTCGGCACGATAGGTGGTGATCTCCACCTGTTCGCCGAAGATCTGCGCAGCAATCGTGCCAAAGTCTCGGCCGATGTCCCATATGTTGTTGGTAAGCGTCTCCAAGATCGCACGCGTCTGCTCCGGTCGCGCCGAAGTCGTGAAGTCGAGGTCTGTAACGCGGCGACCTAACATCGCGTCGCGCACTGGACCGCCAACCAGCGCGAATTCAAACCCGGCCTCCGCGAACGCCGTCGCAAGGGTGGCAACGGGCCGCGACTCGGCGATTCGGCGAAGTTCGATCATTGATTCGGCAAGAGAAAGCACCCACTCAGGGTACCGGTGCCAAGACATCTCTACACTTACACTCATGCGACTTCTCCGGCGACCGAGGGCAGTAGCGGCTGCGTTGATCGTTGCCGCACTGCTCGCTGGCGGCACTCCCGCCGCCCTTGCCGCGGTTGGTGAACGCGCGGCAGAAACCCCGCCCGGGGGCGGGGCTGTCGACAGTGATGAGGTCGAGCAACCAGAGCTGCGGCTCATCGTCGCACCAGAAACACCGATCGTTGAGAGCACCGCGACCGAGGTGAAGTTCACCGTGCTGCTGCAAAACTCGGGCGAGCTGAGCGTCCCTGAGGGGTCAGTTGAGTTAGCCATCGGCGACCGCCTGACCGGGAGCTCGGCGATCCCTCGCCCTGAGGAGCTCGCTGCAACTGCGGATGCGCCGCCGCTCGACTCGGAGGCGAGCGCGGCAGACGGGGCCGGCGACGCAAAGGGGCAAGGCCCCGACGCCGACGCCGAACGCGCAGCCCCGCAGCGCACGGTGCTCGCGACCGCCGCGATCGACGCGATCGCCGGCGGAAAGGAGCAGACCGCGACGGTCACAGTTTCGCTCACAGATATTCCCTCATTCACTTCAACGGGGCATGGCGTCTATCCCGTCTACGCGACATACCGCGCGAGCGATTCGGGGTCGGCTGCGAGCCTGTCTGCATTTTCCCCGATTGTGTGGAGCGGCCCGCACCAGGCAGACGCCGCGGTCGACCTGACGTCGGTTGTTCCACTCACTCTGTCCACGAAAGTGCAGTCGCTGCCGACCCGGGCCCAGCTCGCCAGCGAAACGCCTCGCCTCGATGCGCTCGTCGATTTCGCGACGCGCACGCAGGCCGTGCTCGCGATCGACCCGCGGTACGTCGCCGCAGTCCGCGCTTACGGAACTGAGGCACCGCAGCCTGCTCGAGATCTTGTCGCGCGGCTCGAGTCGACCTCGCTGTCGACATTCATGCTGCAATTCGGCGATGCGGATCCTGCTGCGCAGTCGGCTCTTGGTGCGACTGAGCTGCTCCAGCCCGAAGGCTTCGAGTTCGTCACGCGCTTCGGCGCGTGGGAGCCCGCTGTCGATGCAGCGAACCTTGATGGCGCGCCCGATGCAACGGACAGCGACGCAGCTGCGAATCCTGCGGCGACACCGAGCGTAGAAGACGCGGAGGGCGAGGGAGAGCCAGGCAGCCCCGACGAGAGCGCAGAGGTTCCGTCTGACGAGGCGCTTGCCGAATGGTCGAATGGTCTCGCAGGTGCTTGGCCAGGCCCGGGCCAGGTCGGCTCCGGCACCTTGAATCTGCTGCGCAACTCAGGGATCGATTTCACAGTTCTGCGCTCAGATAACGTCGCTCTGACTGGCGGACCACGCGCTGGCCTCGGGGAAGGTGGGAGTGCGCTCGTCACCGACGCCGAGCTTGACGCCGGCGTTCAGCTCGCGCTTGCGGGTGCGACCGATGCCGAGCGGGCGCTTGGCGCGGCCCAGGCAGCTGCGCGCCTGACGCTCGCAGCTGATTCAGAGGTGAAGGGGATTGTCCTCGGTGTCGACCGGGGCGGCTCTGCGGCACACGAACACCCCGAACGTGTGCTCGCAGACCTCACGACCCAGCGGTGGGTCAAGTCAATCGCGCACACCGCTCAGAGCGAGGGCACCGCAACGCTGAGGGCTCAGGCTCCAACCGAAGAGAGGGTGGAGCTGCTTGCCGAGGCTGTCGACAACGAGGCCAGCGTGCTCGAAGCGCGCGCCACTCTCGTGAATCCCGAGTATCTCGACAGTTACCAGAGAATGCGTCTCCTCACGTTGTTCTCAACAGGCTATTCGGCCCCTGAAGCTGACTTCCCGGAGGTCGCCAGGCAGTTCGCGAAGCGCGACGCAGAACTCCACGATGGTGTCAGGCTCGTCGGGACGAAGCGGGCGCAGCTCGTCGGCGGGTCAACCAAGATCCCGATCCAGCTTCGCAACTCCCTCCCGTTCGACGCCGTTGTCACTCTCGAGGTCTCGCCCACTTCCGCTGCGCTCAGCCTTCCCGAACGCACCTTTCGCGACATTCAGCTGCCCGAGGACTCGAGCGAACGGGTGCTCGTTCCGGCAACAAGTCGGGTCTCATCCGGTGACTCCGCGCTGCTGCTCTCGGTAACGAGCACCGATGGCGAATACACCGCGTCAACCGGGCGGCTCGAGGTGACAATCAGCAGTGCCGTTGAGACTGTCGCGATCGCGCTACTCGGCTCCGCGGCTGCACTGCTGTTCGGGTTCGGGATCTGGCGAAGCATCCGCAGACGACGCACACTCAGCGCGGGGGGAATAGTGCGCCTTTAGGATGGGTTGTACCGCCTATCAGCCACACGGCACAGCATAAGGAGAATCATGCGCGAGGTCATCATTATCGGCTCGGGCCCTGCCGGGTTTACTGCAGCAATCTACGCTGCGCGAGCTGAACTCTCGCCGCAGCTTTTCGCGAGCCAGGTGAGCATGGGCGGCGAGCTCATGAACACGACTGAGGTCGAGAACTTCCCCGGCTTCCCGGAGGGGATCCAGGGCCCCGATCTCATGCAGAAGATGCAGGAGCAGGCCGAGCGTTTTGGCACGGAGGTCATCTACGACGATATTGCGGAGGTCGACTTCTCCGGCGAGATCAAGCGCGTGACCGATACAACCGGTACCGTGCATGAAGCCCGCTCCATCATCTTCGCGACGGGTTCTGCCTACCGCAAGCTTGGCGTTGAGGGCGAGGAGCGTCTCTCCGGTCACGGGGTCTCCTGGTGCGCAACCTGCGACGGATTCTTCTTCCGCGACAAGACAATCGCGGTTGTCGGCGGCGGCGACTCAGCTATGGAGGAGGCAACCTTCCTCACTCGATTCGCGAAGAAGGTCTACGTCATTCACCGCCGCGATTCGCTCAAGGCGTCGAAGATCATGCAGCAGCGCGCATTCGACAACGAGAAGATCGAGTTCATCTGGAACTCCGAGGTCACCGAAATCCACGGCGAGGGTTCGGCAGACCGACTCAGCCTGCGCAACACTGTAGACGGCTCAGTCAGCGAGCTTCCCATCGAGGGACTGTTCATCGCGGTCGGAAACGATCCACGTACACACCTTGTGCACGGCAAGCTCGACCTCACCGACGAAGGCACCATTGCCGTCGAGGGGCGGACATCGCTCACTTCGGTCCCTGGCGTTTTCGCTGCGGGTGACGTCATCGATCCGAGCTACCGCCAGGCAATCACGGCTGCAGCATCTGGCACCGTCGCGGCGCTCGACGCCGAGCGGTACCTCGCTGCAGTCGAAGACGCCAGCGTCGCCGTACCAGTCGCAGGCTAACCAGCAGTCAGAGCAGAAGGAGTTTCACTATGAACGAGCCAATCAACGTTGACGAGCAGACCTTCGAGAAGGTCGTGCTGCAGAGCGAGATCCCAGTTCTCGTCGATTTTTGGGCCGCGTGGTGCGGGCCCTGCCGGGCTGTGGCACCCGTACTCGCTGAGATCGCTCAGGAGCAGGAGGGCAAGATCCTCATCGCCAAGCTTAATGTCGACGAGAACCCAGCACTCGCCGCGCAGTACCGCATCACCTCCATCCCCGCGATGAAGGTCTTCAAAGGCGGCAGCGAGGTCCACGAGATCATCGGCGCAATGCCCAAGCAGATGATCGAGAACGAGCTCACCGGCATCATCTGAGCACGGTGACAACGGGGGAGGCCCCGGACAGCTTAACGGCTGTCCGGGGCCTCCTTTGTTGTTGCCTGCGGGAGTAGTTTCGACCTAGTCGTGGGCAGCTGCCGTGTCCTCGGCGAGTTCAGCGAGTCTGTCGATCGAAGCACGAAGCGTCTCCGGCGTGTTCGCGCGCGCTCGTTCGAATCTGGCCGGATCAGTGAGCTCTGACCAGTCGTAACTGTGGCGCACCAGGGTTCCACCAGTTGTCGGCTCGAGTTCCCACCGCCAGAGATGTCCTGGCGCCGATTCACCGACGGGGGAGGGCCGCCACGCGATGAGTCGTCCCTCGATGAATTCTACGACGTGGTTTTCTCGCACGCGATCACCGATATTCGTCATCACGAACACGTCGCCGACCGCACGGACACGCTGGCCGGGGGCAGCGCTCGAGAGGTTGTTGTTCCCGTCCCATCTGGGCTGCGCGGCTGGGTCGGCGATGAGCTCAAAGAGCGCCTCGGGCGACGCAGCAATGAACCGTGTCGCTGAAATCTGTCGTTCTGAGTCTTCCATCGCCCCAGTCAAACACCTTCACCTGCGTGAGTTTTCAGGAGAACCCTCGCCGTCGAAACCTGTTAGTTAAAGCCCGGATCTCCGAGTTCGTCAAGAATGCGCTTGAGGTCAGCGATCGTCGCGAATTCGATCGCGATCTGCCCCTTCTTGGCGCCAAGTTTGACTGACACTCTTGTGTCAAACCGATCGCCAAGCCTGTCGGCGATCTCGCTCAACTGCGCCTGCACGGCGCCTGGACGCGCCTTCGGCGTCTTTTGCTTGGGCGTCTCGCTTGCGATGGCTTCGGCTGCGCGCACCGAGAGCCCCTCATTCACGATGCGATCCGACAGCGACTGCATCGCGTGAACGTTTCCGTCGAGAGCGAGGATCGCGCGGGCGTGCCCGGCAGTCAACACGCCAGCAGCGACTCGGGTCTGCACGGGTTCTGGCAGCTTCAAGAGTCGGATCGTATTTGAGATCTGGGGGCGGGACCGGCCGATACGCTCGGCAAGCTGCTCTTGGGTGATGCCAAAGTCGGCCAACAGTTGCTGGTACGCAGAGGCTTCCTCAAGTGGGTTCAGTTGAGCGCGGTGCAGGTTCTCAAGGAGCGCGTCCCGCAGCATGTGTTCGTCAGCTGTCGACCGAACGATTGCGGGAATAGTGTCGCGGCCGGCACGCTTTGACGCGCGAAGACGGCGCTCGCCCATGATGAGCTCATACTTCGCGCCCGAGCGCGGCTTCGGCGAAATCTCGCGGACAACGATGGGCTGGAACACGCCGAATTCACGCACAGAGTGAGTGAGCTCCTCGAGTGCCTCTTCGTCGAACTCGGTGCGCGGCTGAAGCTTGTTCGGAACGATATCTGTGACGCTCAGCGAACGCAGCTCCGCTCCGGGAACTTCGAGGAGCTCCGCCTCCTGCTCAGCTGCCTCAGCGTTTGCCGCGGCCGCCGCCGCTGCACCGGCGGCTGGGAAGAACACGTCGACCGGACGCTCGCCCTCGCTGGGGGACTGCGGAATCAGAGCGCCAATGCCGCGGCCAAGACCACTCCGCTTCTTCGCTGTCATCCCTGGTCTCCCTTGTCAGTAGTCGTCGTGGGCGCGCCGCGTTCGGCGACCTCGGCAGCTGCTTCGAGATACGCGAGGGCTCCGATGGAGCCGCTGTCGTACTCGTGGACAGTCTGGCCGTAGCTTGGTGCCTCCGAGATCCGCACTGATCTGGGAATTACTGCATCGAGCACTTCCTTGGGGAAGTGCTGACGTACCTCGTTCGCCACTTCCTGAGCAAGATTCGTGCGGGCGTCGTACATCGTGAGCAGGATCGTGGAGACCCGAAGTTCAGGGTTCAGGTGTTTCTGGATCAACTGAATGTTTCCGAGGAGCTGGCTGAGGCCCTCAAGTGCGTAGTATTCGCACTGGATCGGGATCAACACTTCTCCACCTGCGACGAAGGCGTTCACTGTCAAGAGCCCCAGCGAGGGAGGGCAGTCAATGAAGACATAGTGGTACTCGCGTGTTGAGCCCTTCAAAAAAGCGTCGAGTGCCGTGCGCAGGCGCTGCTCCCGAGCGACAAGGGAGACGAGCTCGATCTCAGCCCCGGCAAGATTGATTGTCGATGGGACACACATCAGGTTGTCATGATCGCTCGAGACTTGAATTGCCTCTTCAATCGACGCGTCGCCGAGAAGAACCTCATACACGCTCGTGATCTCGGGGCGGTGGGGAACGCCGAGGGCCGTCGACGCGTTTCCTTGCGGGTCAAGATCAATGACGAGCACGTTCGCCCCGCGCCGCGCGAGGGCAGAGGCGAGATTCACGGTCGTTGTCGTCTTGCCGACGCCACCCTTTTGGTTTGAGACCGTAATGATTCGAGTCTCAGAAGGCAGCGGAGACGGCGTGCTCGCAAGTCGCTTGCGGCGCTTGATCTTGTCTTCCAGATGGTCGGCGACGAGTGGTTTCTCAGCCATGAGTACCTACTTTAGCGCGGAAGACCCGGGTGCTCTCAGCGAGTTGCTCTGCGCCAAGTTCGAGCACCTCAATATCGCGTACCTTGTGCCGCCGCAACACCTTTTGGGCTGCTTCAATCTCGTCATGGATCGCAGCACCCTTGAGGAATAGCAGCTCGCCCCCTTCCCGGAGGAGTGGGACTGTCAGTGGCACGAGCTTCTTGAGCGCCGTCACTGCCCGTGCTGTGATCTGGTCGGCTTCAAACGCGCCATGGAACTCTTCTGCCCGTCCGCGCTTCACATGGGTGTTCGCAAGCTCGAGGCGCTCGATCTGTTCATTCAGCCACACACACCGACGTTCCATCGGTTCAACAAGAAACACTTCGACGTCCGGCCGAATGATGCCAAGGACAAGGCCAGGCATGCCGCCGCCCGTTCCGATGTCGGCGACGCGACCGCCCTCGCGCAGGAGGGGTGCGAGAACCGCACTGTTGAGAATGTGACGCGTCCACAATCGGGGCAGCTCGAGTGGACCGATGAGTCCAAGCTCCTCACCTCGAGCGGCGAGATCAGTAGCGAATGCGCGCAGCGTTTCGATCTGCTTGCCAGCCATTTCAGCGGCGGCTGCAGGCTCGGTCTCAAGCAGAGCGCTCTGGCCCCCGTCGTCCTGTTTCACGTGAAACCTATCTAGGCTGCGCGGATAACGAGACGCCGGCCTTTGCCTTCGCCCTGCGACTCTGAGTGGTATCCGCGCTCAGCGACCTGGTCGTGCACGAGCTTACGCTCGTAGGAGGACATCGGTTCAAGACGCACCTCATCGCGGCCAGCCGCAATCTGCGCAATCGCCGCGTCGACCATGCCCGTCAGCTGCTCTTCTCGAGCAACCCGCGATCCGGCCACGTCGATGATGAGGCGTGAGAATCGACCTGTCTTCGCCTGAACCGCGAGGCGGGTCAGGTCTTGCAGGGCCTGAACGGTGTCAGGCGCGGCAATGCGATCGATGCTCACACCACCGCCAGTGACCGAAACGTAGGCGCGGCCGTTCTCCACGGTGATGTCGAGATCTCCGTCAAGGTCTGCGATATCAAGCAGACCTTCGAGGTAGTCGGCGGCGAGATCGCCGTCGGCCTCGAGGGTTTCGAGGCTCAGCTCCTCGGTCTCCACGACTTCGCGCTCTTCAGTCACGGCCGTCCTCACTTCTTCTTCTTGGCGCGCTTTGCGCTGATGGGCTGCTGACGCTGGCCTTGTTGCTGCGGCGATGCCTCATTGCTTGCCTCAGGTGCGTCCTCAGTCAGCTTACCCTTTGCCTTGAGTCGGGCCTGGCGTGCACGCCACGCCTCGGAGCCGGGGTTCGGCATGGTGTTGATAACGATGCCCTGCTGTGCCATCGTCCAGATGTTCGATGTCATCCAGTAGATGTTGAGTGCGAGCGGGAAGGTGACGCCCGAGAACAGGAACGCGAACGGGATGATGTAGAGCAGGATCTTCTGCTGGCGGTACATCGGCGAGTTCTTGGTCTCATCAGAGACGTTCTTCGACATGATCTGCAGTTGTGTGAAGAACTGCGACGCGATCATAAGGACAACGATGGAGCCAAGCAGGCCAACGACAACCCAGTTTTGAGATTCCCAGCCCTGGGTAAAGTTCATTTTCAGGGGAGCGCCGAAGATCGAAGCCTGGTTAAAGCTGTCAGTGAGCTCGCGGTCCATCAGGCCGATGCCGACAGTGTTTTCTGATGCCTTACGGAGCACGTAGAAGAGCGAGAAGAAGACTGGCATCTGGATCAGGATCGGGAGGCACGACGAGAACGGATTGGTGCCGTGCTTCTTGTAGAGCGCCATGGTCTCGCGACTCATCGCCTCGCGCGAGAACTGGTCGTTCTTGCCCTTGTACTTTGCCTGGATCTTCTTCATCTCAGGCTGGATGTCCATCATCCTGCGCTGCGACTTGATCTGGCGCACGGTAACTGGGATGAGCGCAGAACGGACGACGACCACGAGGCCGATGATCGAAAGCACCCACGTCAGGCCGCTCTCGGCACTCATGCCAAGAGTGGTGAAGAGTTGATGCCAGAGTACGAGGACGACCTCAACAAGCCACCTCAGTGGCCAGAGAATTGTCTCAAAGAAGTTCACTGGATCAGGCCTTTCGGATGCGGGGGCGGACGAATCCGCTTGAATTTATGTCAAAGTACATGGCCCTGCGCTGAGGTACATCGTCGATACCACCAGCGCTGAACGGGTTGCAGCGGAGTAACCGCCAGATCGTCAACGCGAGTCCGGTGAGGAATCCGCGCTGCTGATACGCCTCCATAGAGTACCGGGAACACGATGGATAATACCTGCAGACTTCACCATAGAGTGGCGAAATCACGCGTCGGTACAGCTTCATGATGGCTATCGCGCCATTCCGAGGCAGTAGCCAGAGTTCGAGCAAGAGACGCTTCCTCATTCGGACTGGATCCTGCGGACCGATCGTCGCATCTCGTGTCTCAGCTCATCAAACGAGGCTGAAGCAGATTTCGGCAGTGCTCTGAAGACGATGTCGACACCGCTAACCCCGTCACGGATGAACTCTTCTGTGACTGACTTCATCCTTCGCCGAAGGAGGTTGCGCATCACAGCGTTTCCCACTGCTTTCGAGATGATGAAGCCGAATCTAGCGGAGGTATCCGTTGGATTGTCGCCGATAGAACGAGGAACCGCGTAGGTAATGCACAATGCACCACCTACGCGGTTCCCTGTTCTGACAATTCGGCGATAGTCCTCGCCACGAGTCACTCGATTATGCCTAGCAGGCATGATGACTCAGCGGCCAGAAACTACGCGGAAAGCTTCGCGCGGCCCTTGCCACGGCGCGCAGTGATGATCGCACGGCCTGCACGGGTGCGCATGCGTGCACGGAAACCGTGGACCTTTGCGCGACGGCGGTTGTTGGGCTGGAAGGTACGCTTGCTCATAGTTCAGGACTCCGTGACTTTATGGTATGAATCCCCAGGGTTACGACCCAGGGAAAGTCGGTTTTGGGCAAGCGAGAAACGAGCTGCTGCCCATACAAGGTACTTACTTTACGCCCATATTCGTGACTCGTCAAAGTCTGGCATCTCGGAAGTTACTTACAGGCCAACCCTTGCCTGTGGATAATGTGCGGTTGAGCGCGTAGATTTCGCGCCAATGGGTACACTTAGCTGTGGATAACCTCACCCCTGCCGTACCCGTGAATCACCAAGAAGAAGTAGATGTCTGACGAAGAACTCACCGAACTCTGGGAAGAGATTAAGCGTCATGTAAACGCTGATCTCTCCGTTGGACCCGTCTATGGGGCACAGTTGTTGCTCGCCACTCCGCGGGGTGTTGCAGCGGGCACGCTCTACCTTGCGGTCCAAACTGATTTCACCTTGAAGCTGCTCGACGGCCGCCTTCGCCCGCCGATCATGGGCGCTCTCGCCGGCCTCACGACGGCAGAGAGTATCGACAATTTCGTTGTGATTGTTGATGAAGACGCGGTGCCGGCCCCCGAGCCGGAGGCGTTTGAGCGGAGCGAGTTTGTTTCGCCGCCGGCCCAGGTACGCGTCGACCGACCAATTCAGGAGCCGCGAAGCAGGCACGCCGCGGCAGTTCCATATGAGGATCCGCACCTGAACGAGAAGTACGACTTTGATTCGTTCGTGATCGGCCAGTCCAACAGGCTTGCGCATGCGGCAGCGCTGGCGGTATCTGAATCTCCGGCTCAGTCATACAACCCACTGTTCATTTATGGCGACTCAGGGCTCGGCAAGACTCACTTGCTTCACGCTATCGGCCATTACTCCCGAGAGCTGTTCCCTGAGATCCGAGTTCGTTATGTGAGTTCTGAGGACTTCACCAACGATTTCATCAATTCGATCGCGAACAACCAGGGTGCCCAGTTCCAAGATCGCTATCGCAACGTCGATGTCTTACTCGTCGACGATATTCAGTTCCTTGAGGGTAAAGCGGAGACACAAGAAGCGTTTTTCCATACTTTCAACACGTTGCACAGCCATAACAAGCAGGTGGTCATCACGAGCGACGTGCAACCGAAGCAGCTGCGAGGCTTCGAGGAGCGGATCACGTCTCGTTTTGAGTGGGGGTTGTTGACTGACATCCAGGCGCCCGACCTCGAAACGCGAATCGCAATTCTCCGCAAGAAGGCTCAGCGCGAGCACCTTGACGTCGATGACGCCATTCTCGAGTTCATCGCCTCGAAATTCTCGTCAAACATTCGTGAGCTCGAGGGAACCCTCATTCGCGTGACGGCGTATGCCAACCTCAACCGGCAGCGCATCGACATGCCCCTGGTGAAAACAGTCTTGAAAGACCTCATCTCGATCGATAGCGACAACGAGGTGCAGCCCACAGACATCATTAGTCGAACCGCCGAGTACTTCGATCTTTCAGTCGACGAGCTCTATGGCCCGTCACGCGCTCAGCAGATTGCGTTGGCCAGGCAGATCGCAATGTATCTCTGCCGCGAGCTGACCCAGCTGTCACTTCCGAAGATTGGCCAGCTCTTCGGTGGACGTGATCACACAACGGTGATGTATGCCCACAAGAAGATTGCCCAGCTCATTACCGAGCGGCGCTCCGTGTACAACCAGGTGTCTGAACTCACCACGAGAGTAAGGCAGAACGGGCGGTGACACTCCACAACCCACAGGCCCCCTGTGGATAACTGTGGATAACTTCGCAAAAATGTGGAGGGTTCGGGTTCGGCTGTGAATTACAGGATTTTTGTGAGTTTGCCGTCTTCATGCGGATCTGCGGCTATCCACCCCTTGCAAACAAGTCACATGGGTGTAGTTCCAAGGCAGGACAAGGGAACACCCAAGTTATCCACAGTCTCCACAGCCCTTATTACTATTACAAGTTTTCTAATTCTTGTAAGCGACTCAATCACGCTCCGCTTCGCACCGGCCGGTTTCACCAAACA
Source organism: Leucobacter sp. NPDC015123 (assembly GCF_043080205.1). NCBI lineage: Bacteria > Bacillati > Actinomycetota > Actinomycetes > Micrococcales > Microbacteriaceae > Leucobacter > Leucobacter sp. NPDC015123. The sequence continues at coordinate 14,766 of NZ_JBIBVH010000008.1, forward strand.
CCAAGGTGTGCAAAGATTGTGGGGCTGGCGCCCCGTGCGCCTATGAAGGGAAAACACATGCGATTCACCGTCAACCGTGACGTGTTCAGCGACGCAGTGTCGTTCGCGGTGAAGTTGCTTCCTCAGCGCCCGACACAGCCGCTGCTGAGTGGAGTGCTTCTTCACGCCGAGGACGCTGAGCTCACTATTTCGTCTTTCGATTACGAAGTGTCGGCCCGCACGGGTGTTGTCGCCGATGTCGCTGAGGCAGGTAGGGCACTTGTCTCTGGCCGCCTTCTTGGTGAAATCGCGCAACGACTGCCGCACGCCGACGTTCAAGTTTCCCTTCTTGAAAGCCGTGTAGAAGTACGCTGCGGAAGTGCATCCTTCAGTCTTCCGGCTATGCCTGTCGAAGAGTATCCGCAGGTTCCTGTCGTTGATTCAGTCTCAGGCGCAGTTCCAGCGCAGGACTTTGCTGACGCAGTGGCGCAGGTGTCTCTTGCGGCCTCAAAGGACGACGTAACGCCCGTCATTACGGGTGTCCAGTTCGAAGTTTCTGAAAACTCACTCACGCTCACCGCAACTGATCGCTACCGTGTTGCAACTCGTGGCCTCGACTGGGAAGATCGCGGTGCAGGCGAGCATCTCAGCGCTTTGGTTCCGTCGAAGATTGTCACGGAGGTCGGCAAGACTTTCTCAAACGACGGCGAAGTGCGCATCACGATCGTCAAAGATGGCGAGCGCGAACTCATCGCTTTCACTGGCGGAAGCAAGACGGTTACGTCGCTGCTCATTAAGGGTAACTACCCGCCGGTTGGGCGCTTGTTCCCTGAGAACGTCGATAACTACGCAGTCGTAAATACCGCCGAGCTCATTGAAGCCGTTGGTCGTGTTGGTCTGGTCCTCGAACGCGAAGCAGCGCTTCGCTTTTCCTTTGCTGAAGGCGCGGTGATGCTTGAGGCAGCCGGCACTGAGTCAGCTCAGGCAGTTGAAAGTGTTGACGTCCACCTGCAGGGTGACGAGATGATCGTCTCCCTCAAGCCTCAGTTCTTGCTTGACGGACTTCGTTCGACTCATTCGGAGTTCGCACGGATCGCATTCACGCGAACCGATAACCCTGGCAAGCCCGGGCCGGTGCTCATCACGAGCCAGCGCAGCAAGGACGAAGCCGACGACGCTAGTTTCCGGTACCTGCTGCAGCCGAACCTACTGCTCCGCTAGACAATGAGGGTCGCTCACCTTTCACTCGGCGACTTTCGGAATTACGCGGCTGCCGAGCTGACACTGCATGAGGGCCCGAACCTCATCATTGGTAAGAACGGCCAGGGGAAGACAAACCTCGTCGAGGCAATTTCTTACTTTGCGATGCTGAGATCGCATCGCGTCTCTACTGACTCTGCGATGATTCGTGCCGAAAGGCCGGCCGCAATCTTGCGGATGAGGGTCGTGGCTGGCGACCGGGATGTGCTGCTTGAAACACAGCTCAACCGGGTTGGAGCGAATCGTGCCCAGGTAAACGGCAACATGGTGCGCTCGCGTGAGTTAACGCGGTGGTTTACGTCGATTATGTTTGCGCCTGAAGACCTCAGCATTGTTCGAGGTGAGCCCGCGGTGAGACGACGCTTCATGGACGACGCGCTCATCGCGCGCTTGCCCGTTGCCGCAGGGGTGATTGCTGACTACGAGCGTGTGGTTCGACAGCGAACATCACTCCTCAAATCAGCGCGATCCGCGTCGCGGGGGACCGCGGCACTGCAAGCGACGCTTGAAGTCTGGGACGAGCAGCTGATTGAGCACGGGGTAAAGATCATGCTTGCGCGACGTGAGCTCGTTGCCGACCTGCGTCAACCACTCATTGACGCCTACTCAAACCTCGTTGACGCGGATCATGCGCCGGGCTTAGCTCTGAGCGAGTCCGTCTACGACAGCGTAGATGATGTTTCACGTGGAACGACGGGACTAGCCACCGGCGATCAGGTTTCACGTGAAACACTCGCGTCGGATTTTCGCAGCGCACTGAGTGCCGTTCGGTCGCGGGAGATTGAGCGGGGTGTGACTCTCGTCGGGCCTCATCGAGATGACATGGTGTTGGCCCTGAACGCACTGCCTGTCCGTGGTTACGCGAGCCACGGAGAGTCTTGGTCGTTCGCGCTCTCCTTGAAGATCGCCCTTGCCACAGTGATTCGAGCAGAGTCACCGGCCGGCGACCCAGTGATTATCCTCGATGATGTCTTTGCTGAACTCGACAGAGGCCGGCGTCAGCGACTGATGGCCGTCGTTGGTGACTTCGAGCAAGTCGTCGTAACAGCAGCAGTCGAGGGGGATGTGCCCGAGGGGCTTCCATGGCACCGCATTGAGGTATCTGCAGGTACGCTTCTCGAGCGAGATGCCGTTGAGTAGCCCAATTGATTCGTTCTCGACCTCCGCATATCTGCGGGCAAAGAGCGTGTGGCGCGGGAAGATTCAACGAAAGCGCCCGAGAAGAGCAGGAGACGATCCACTCTCCCGGCCGTTCGGCAGCGGCCGAGACCCGCGGTCTCTCAGCCTTGTGCTTGAGTCTGTTGTAGTAGACATGGGCTGGTCAAGCGAGCTTGAACAGGCCCGAATCATGGAAGAATGGCCGACATTCGTCGGCATTGCCACAGCTGAGCACACGACGGTAACTGGCATCCGCGATGGAGTGCTCGAGATTCAGTGCGATTCGACGACGTGGGCGACGGAACTTCGCAGACTTCGAGCCGAGATGCTCACTCGACTACTCACCGAGTATCCGGATTCAGATATTCGTGATCTTCGTTTCAAGGCTCCCGGGGCGCCATCGTGGCGTCACGGACCACGTGTTGTACCAGGGCGAGGGCCGCGAGACACGTACGGATAGCGCATTCAACGCCATTCCGACGAGTGTTGAGTTTTTTCGGGGACGATCCTTCCAAAAAAACGGCCACCAGACGCCCCAGAAAGCCGTTTTGCGGGGCGATTCTTGATAGAGTTGGGGTGAAGTGTGCCTCAGGCCAAAAATGGCCCGTGGTTATCCGGGAGAGTGTGCATTAGAAAATGACTTTAGAACAAACTGCGGCTGAAGAATACGGCGCTGGAGAGATCCAGGTCCTTGAGGGACTCGAAGCCGTCCGCAAGCGGCCCGGTATGTATATCGGCTCGACCGGTCCACGTGGTCTTCATCACCTTGTCTACGAGATCGTAGACAACTCAGTGGATGAGGCGCTGGCTGGGCATTGCGATACGATCAACGTCACGATCCTGAACGACGGGGGAGTGCGTGTTGTTGATAACGGTCGCGGTATCCCCGTCGACATGCACCCCACTGAGGGACGATCGACTGTGGAGGTTGTACTTACGGTACTCCACGCGGGCGGAAAGTTTGGCGGCGGGGGCTACGCGGTCTCCGGTGGACTTCACGGCGTTGGCTCGTCAGTTGTGAACGCGCTCTCCACACGATTTGACGTCTCGGTTATGCGACAAGGTTTCACGTGGAACATGTCCTTCACCAATTCGGTCCCAGACGCGCCTCTCGCGCAGGGAGAACCTACAGAGCAGACGGGCACGTCGATCTCGTTCTGGCCGAGCGCTGAGATTTTCGAGACCATTGAGTTCGACTACCAGACGCTTCGGACCCGGTTCCAGCAAATGGCCTTCCTGAACAAGGGCCTGAAGATCACGCTCACAGATGAGCGGCCACAGGAACCCGTCGAGAACGAAAGCGGCGAGCTCGTTGAGCCCAAGGCACCTTCTGACGAGTTCATGTATGAACGTGGCATCGAAGATTACGTGCAGCACCTCAACACAGCCAAACGTGCCGAGCTTGTGAACGAAGAAATTATTTCGTTTGAACTCGAGGATCCGGAGCGCAAGATCTCTGCTGAGGTCGCGATGCAGTGGACGACTTCCTACTCCGAGAGCGTCCACACCTACGCGAACACGATCAACACTCACGAGGGTGGCACTCACGAAGAAGGATTCAGAGCGGCGCTCACAACGCTTGTGAATCGATACGCTCGAGAGAAGAACATCCTTCGGGAGAAGGATGACAATCTGTCGGGGGAGGATGTTCGAGAGGGACTCACCGCGGTGGTCTCGGTGAAGCTTGGCGAGCCCCAGTTCGAGGGGCAGACAAAAACCAAGCTCGGAAACACCGAAGCCAAGGCGTTCGTCCAGAAGGTCGTCGGCGATCAGCTCGGAGACTGGTTCGAACGCAACCCAGGCCCTGCGAAAGACATTATCCGTAAGTCCATTCAGGCCGCCTCCGCCCGCCTTGCAGCGCGAAAGGCGCGCGAGACAGCCCGTCGAAAGGGCCTGCTTGAGTCAGGTGGAATGCCAGGCAAGCTCTCAGATTGCACGAGCAAGGACCCCACTGTCTCCGAGATCTTTATTGTGGAGGGCGACTCCGCCGGTGGCTCGGCCAAGACCGGCCGAAACCCAGAAACGCAGGCAATTCTCCCACTCAGAGGCAAGATCCTGAACGTCGAGAAGGCCCGTCTTGACCGTGCGCTTGGGAACGCCGAGGTACAAGCGATGATTACTGCCTTCGGTGCGGGCATCGCCGAGGAGTTTGATCCTGAGAAAGTCAGGTACCACAAGATCGTCCTGATGGCCGACGCTGACGTCGACGGCCAGCACATCACGACGCTCCTCCTCACTCTCCTCTTCAGGTACATGCGCCCGCTCATCGACCTCGGCTATGTCTTCCTCGCTCAGCCTCCGCTCTACCGCATCAAATGGACGAACGCAGAACATGAGTATGTCTACAGCGACGCCGAGCGCGACGAACGGCTCGAGGCTGGCGCGGCCTCTGGCCGCCGCCTCCAGAAGGAGAGCGGTGTCCAGCGATACAAGGGCCTTGGCGAGATGAACCACGAAGAGTTGTGGGATACCACGATGAACCCGGAGACCCGCACGCTACTGCAGGTCACCATGGACGATGCGGCTATTGCTGATGAGGTCTTCTCCACGCTGATGGGTGAAGACGTAGAGGCACGCCGCAGCTTTATTCAGCAGAACGCGAAGGATGTGCGCTTCCTTGACATCTGAAAACACCACACCAGAAGACGTGGCCGACGAGGCCCAGGCCGAGCCACAGGTCGAGCCGAATCACGGTCGCATCGACCAGGTGGAACTCAACGTCGAGATGCAGCGCTCGTACCTCGATTACGCGATGAGCGTTATCGTCGGGCGGGCCCTGCCAGACGTGCGTGACGGGCTCAAGCCCGTGCACCGCCGTGTGATTTACACGATGTACGACGGTGGATACCGCCCAGACAAGGCATTCTCGAAGTGCACCCGTGTCATCGGTGACGTCATGGGCCAGTTCCACCCGCACGGCGACACGGCAGTGTACGACTCACTCGTTCGCCTCGTGCAACCGTGGTCACTGCGATACCCGCTCGCGCTTGGTCAGGGCAACTTTGGTTCGCCGGGCAACGATGGTGCAGCTGCGCACCGTTACACCGAGACCAAAATGTCTCCACTTGCCATGGAGATGGTGCGGGATATTGACGAAGATACAGTCAATTTCCAGGACAACTACGACGGCCGCACGCAAGAGCCGACGGTGCTCACAGCGCGTTTTCCAAACCTGCTCGTGAACGGCTCTGTCGGTATTGCAGTCGGCATGGCGACAAATATTCCCCCGCACAACCTTCGAGAGGTTGCAGCGGGGGCAAAGTGGCATCTCGAGCACCCCGAGGCGACTCGCGAAGAGCTGTTTGAGGCGCTCATGGAGCGCATCAGCGGCCCCGACTTCCCAACTGGCGCACAAATTCTTGGAACCAGCGGCATCCGCGACGCCTATCGCACGGGGCGCGGCTCCATCAAGATGCGCGCGGTTGTGAACATCGAGGAAATCCAGGGGCGCACATGCCTCGTTGTGACTGAGTTGCCGTATCAGGTCAACCCAGACAACCTTGCCGTGAAGATTGCCGACCTTGTGAAGGAAGGCAAAGTCCAGGGCATCGCAGACATTCGTGATGAGACAAGTGGCCGCACCGGCCAGCGTCTTGTCATCGTGATGAAGCGTGACGCGATCCCGAAGGTTGTGCTGAACAATCTCTACAAGCACACGCAGTTGCAAGAGAACTTTGGCGCGAACATGCTTGCCATTGTGGACGGTGTCCCTCGAACTCTCGCCATCGATGGCTTCATCACCTACTGGGTGAAGCACCAGATTGAGATCATCGTTCGGCGCACCCAGTTCCGTCTGCAGAAGGCCGAGGCTGAAGCTCACATTCAGCGCGGCTACCTCAAGGCACTCGACGCGCTCGACGAAGTTATCGCTCTGATCAGGCGTTCTTCGACGGTTGATGACGCGCGGGAGGGGCTCATGAGCCTGCTCGGTGTCGACCAGATTCAGGCCGACGCGATCCTCGCGATGCAGCTCCGCCGACTGGCAGCGCTTGAACGACAAAAGATTCTCGACCTCGCCGCCAAGCTCGAAGCTCAGATCAAGGAGTACGAGGGCATCCTCGCATCGCCTGAGCAGCAGCGTGGAATTATCGTTGAGGAGCTCGACGAGCTCGTGACTCGGTACGGTGATGACCGCCGAACGACGATTCTGCACGGTTACGACGGTGACATGTCGATGGAAGACCTCATTCCCGAAGAAGAGATGGTCATTACCGTCACTCGCGGCGGATACGTCAAACGAACGCGAATCGACAACTACAGGTCGCAACACCGCGGCGGCAAGGGCGTCCGCGGCGCACAGCTGCGCGCTGACGACATCGTCGAACACTTCTTTGTCACGACAACCCATCACTGGCTACTGTTCTTCACGAACACCGGCCGGGTCTATCGCGCGAAGGCGTACGAGGTTGCAGAGGGTGGCCGTGACGCGAAGGGCCAGCACCTTGCGAACCTGTTGGCCCTCGCTCCCGACGAGCAGGTCACACAAATCCTCGACCTGCGGCAGTATGACGACGCGAGCTACCTGCTGCTCGCGACACGCGATGGTCTTGTCAAGAAGACACCGCTTACCGAGTACGACACAAACCGTACTGGCGGCATCATCGCGATCAAGCTCCGTGAAGGGGACGAGCTCGTCCAGGCTCTCATCGCGGGTGCAGATGACGACATTCTGCTGATCTCACGACAGGGCATGTCGGTGCGATTTACCGCAACTGATCAGGCACTTCGCCCAATGGGTCGGTCGACGAGCGGCGTACGAGGCATGAACTTCCGTGACGGGGACGCACTGCTTGCAGCATCTCGGCTCAGCGACGACGAGGGCTACGTCTTCGTCGTCACCGAGGGCGGCTACGCGAAGCGCACAGCAGTCAGCGAATACAGGGTCCAGCAGCGCGGCGGTTACGGCATTAAGGTCGCGAAGCTTGACGAGACGCGTGGAGATCTTGCGGGCGGCTTCATCGTGGACGAAGGCGACGAAGTGCTCGTCGTACTGGCGAGCGGTAAGGTTGTTCGATCCGGCGTCGCAGAGGTGCCGGCGAAGGGACGCAACACCATGGGAGTGGTGTTCGCTCGCTTCCCAGAAGGGGATCGTATTATTGGGATCGCCCGAAACGCCGAACGCGGTATCGACGATGGGGACTCGGAGGAGTCCGACGCGGAGAACTCCGTAGAGAAGGAAGACGTGAATGAGTAACACAGTCGCAGACCGGCTTGCGAAGAAGACTCGCAAGAAAGCACCCGCGAAGCAGGTTCGCTTGAAGCTCGTCTACGTCGACTTCTGGTCGGCGGTGAAGTTCTCTTTCCTCGTATCCATTTGTCTTGCCATTGTCGGGATCGTGACTGCGATTCTGGTCTACGTTGTGCTGCAGACGACCGGAGTCTTCGGGCGCATTGATGCGCTCTTCATGGATATCGTTGGCGAAGAGAACAGTTTGATGAACTTCATCGGTTTCCCGCAGGTCGCGTTCTTCTCTGTCGTCGTAGGCGTGCTCAACACGATCGTCGGTACGGCGCTTGGAGCCATCGGATCGCTCGTGTACAACCTGCTCGTGCGTGTTCTCGGCGGATTCCAGCTCGGTTTTTCGAGTAATTAGGCCAAAAGAGGCAACTCGATTTCGCATTCTCGTCCGGAACCGGTAATGTTGTCTCTTGGTCAAGGGGCTATAGCTCAGGTGGTTAGAGCGCTTCACTGATAATGAAGAGGTCCCAGGTTCAAGTCCTGGTAGCCCCACTGAATTTCACAAAATCGGCGAAAACCGGTAGTGTTATTCACAACGGGTCCTTAACTCAGTTGGTAGAGTGCCTGCTTTGCAAGCAGGATGTCGGGAGTTCGATTCTCCCAGGATCCACAACAAATACAAGAAATGCCTCGCCTTACGGCGGGGCATTTCTTGTTGTGTGAGAGGGCCCGAGTTTTGCCTGGTTTCCCCGATCTACGCGACACGCCGAAGCGTGGATTTCAGCGGCCATTTTCCAAAACTTCTTCTGAAGTGCCCGAGAGGAACCCCGCAGCAGTTCAATGCACAAACTGTGCATTCGACACGCCCGGGCCTTCAACAGTCGTGCATATTCGACTGGGGAAGGCTCGCCGGGGAATGACGTCTCGCAGCTCCTAGAGCGTTGCAATCCATCGCCTGGTGTCGCCAGGGTCGATGACGTCGTCGATGTCGAAGACCATTGCAGCACTCAACGCGCGTCCCTCCTCGTAGAGATCTGCCAATAGCTCTGAGAAGCGCCTGTCGCGATCCTGCGAGCTCGAAGCCGTGGCGAGTTCTTTGGCGTATCCCAGCCTGACTGCGCCCTCGAGACCCATCGCCCCAAGCTCTCCGCTCGGCCAGGCCACCGTGAATTGGCTCTCGCGAAGGGATCCCGTCGCCATGGCCATAGCTCCAAGGCCATAACTCTTTCGAATGATGATCACTCCTACTGGCACACTGAGCCGCGCCCCGGCAGCGAACAATCCACCAAATACCTTCACTCCTGGCTCTTCCTCCGCCGCAGGTCCCACCATGAAGCCCGGTGTATCGATGAATGACACGACAGGAATGCCGTGCGCTTCGGCAAAGGTCAGATGCTCGACAAACGAACGCGCTGCCTCGACGTCAATCGCGCCACCCAGGTGCTGATTGTTGTTTGCGATAATCGCAACGGCACGTCCCTCGACTCTCGCAAGAGCTGTAATTGCGCCAGGCGCAGCAATTTCGCGAACCTCAAAGAAGGAGCCGATGTCAACGACGCTTTCAATGGTTGCACGCATACTGAAGGCGCGGAGCCTATCGTGAGGCACAGCTAAGGCAGCAGCGGTTGGATCAGGTTCGGAGAATGAATCGCTTCGATCGCCTAAGTACGCCAGAAACGATTGCGCAGCTTGAACAGCAGCAGCGTCGTCCGGGACTAAGAGATCTATTGCTCCGGTGCGCGCGTGCTGCGAGGCAGGTCCAATGTCCTCGGCGGACCATTCGCCAAGCCCTCCGCCTGCAATCATTGCGGGCCCACCCATCCCGATGTTTGCGTCCTCAGTGGCGATAATGAGGTCGCCCAGACCGGCAAGTGCGGCATTCCCAGCGAAGCACCGGCCAGAGACGATCGTCACGATGGGGACTTTTCCCTTGAGCGAAGCGAATGCGGCGAAAGTCTGCACGCCAAGATGCGATCCTGGCGCAATGTCGGTGTCACCGGGGCGCCCTCCGCCGCCCTCGGCAAACAGAATCACGGGGAGCCGTTTGGCTGCGGCAACTTGCAGGAGTCGATCAGTCTTGGCGTGGCCCCGGGCACCCTGTGTGCCTGCCATAACCATGTAGTCGTAGCTCATCACGACCGCTTGACGCGAGCCCACCGGCGTCTTGACGTGGCCAATGCCCCCGACGATTCCGTCGCCACTCGTGTTCTTGATGAGCTCTGAGACCTCTCGACGTGCGGTCTGGGCCGCGATTGCCAAGGGCCCGTACTCAACGAACGATCCGGGAAGGAGGAGATCGCCAAGATTCTCTCGGGCTGTGCGGCGACCCCGCGCGTGGACGGCCGCAATGGCCTCAGGGCGCGCGTCGTCGATGGCGTTCGCATGGCGCTCGAGCACCTCTGTGATGCCCGGATGGGGTGTACTTGTCTGGTTCGTTTGGGGGAGATGCTCCTTCTCCGCAGGAACGATTGCGAACACCGCCTGGCCGCTGGCTACCTGATCGCCGACCTCGACAAGAGCCCGTGCGGCGTCATAGGGCGGCGAGGAGATGGCGTGATGCATCTTCATTGCTTCAATGAGCCCAAGCTCGCCAGGAGTCTCCTCGAGGGAGACCACCGTTCCAGTGACTGGAGACACGACGACTTGTTCGCCAGCTTCGAGCACAACGGGGGGCTCAGCCTGCTGTGCATACCGAGAGCTCCAGGGTTCCTTCCGGTCGCGGGAATCATCGCGAGTATCGAGCGGGGGAATCTTCTCTCCCGACGCCGAATCGAGCAACTCCGGCAAGTGATCATCGACCCACCGGGTCGTGCTCTCACCGAGAGTCGCGCGCGAAAGCACGGCCATGAGGAACGCGGCGTTTGTCGCGACACCGGTGCATTCGAACTCCGAGAGCGCCGCTTGCGCCCGTCGCTTCAGCGTCGCAACGTCACGGCCAGAAACGATGACCTTCGCAAGTAGGGTGTCGTATCTCGTGCTGACCCGACTGCCCGGCCGCACCCACGTGTCAATCCGGATGCCCAGCCCAGTGGGAAGGCCGAGGTGGCGAACGACACCGGCGGCGGGCTGCGGTGTTCCTTCGCCATCCATTGTCTCCGCCGCAACCCGGAGCTCGACGGCGTAACCTCCGGCTGCGGCGTCCAGGCTAGCAGGAGGGAGTTCAAGCTCGTCGAGCGAACTCCCCAGGCCTATCTCGATCTGGCACGCGACAAGATCCACACCGGTGGTGGCTTCAGTAACTGGATGTTCAACTTGGATGCGGGGGTTGACCTCGAGAAGTACCCACTCTGAGCCGTTCACGAGGAACTCGACTGTTGCAAGCGAGGTGAAGTCAATCGCGGTCAGTAGCCGCCAGGCGGCGTCATGAATGGCCTCGCGAACCGACTCGTCGAGTCGCGGTGCGGGAGCGATCTCGATGAGCTTCTGACGCCTGCGCTGTAGTGAGCAATCTCTATCCCCAAGAGTGCGAACGCCGCCTGCCGCTCCAATGGCCTGGACCTCGATGTGACGCGCCCCGTGAATGAGTCGCTCGGCGAAGACGCGATCGTCTCCAAAACCATGCAGTGCCTCTGACCGGCAGCGGGTGAGGGCCGCAGGAAGGTCGTGTGCATCAGTGACAATCGCGATGCCGCGTCCGCCCCCGCCGGCTACGGCCTTGAGCGCTATACCTTCGGGATACCGCGAAAGCAGCTCGAGCGCAGCATCTGACGATGTGAGTACGGCCGTCGCCTCGGGCACCGGAATGCCGAGAGCTATGGCGAGGTCACGCGTTGCGGTCTTGCTGCCGGCGGTGAGTAGAGCGTCAGGGGAGGGACCGAGGAACGTGAACCCAGCATCGGCACACGCTCGGGCGAAGTCAGCAGATTCTGAGAGAAATCCGTATCCAGGGTGAACGAGTGTGGCACCCGCCCGGCGTCCAGTAGCAATGATCGCCGGCCCGTCAAGATAAGCGGCCGGGCCAGAACCGGGCAGCTCGACCGCTGTGTCTGCGAACCGAACGTGCATGCTGTCTGCGTCGTCGAGGGAATAGATGGCAACTGTCGAAAGACCGAGGTCGCGTGCCGCACGAATGATGCGCACTGCGATCTCTCCGCGATTCGCAATAAGTAGCGATGTCACTTTGCAGCGACCTGCTTCATCAGGTCGACCTTGCGTATCTTCCCAGTCGCGGTCATCGGCATCGAATCAACGAGGACAATCTCTGGCACCTTGTAGGTCGCCATCTGTTCCTTCGCCCACACGCCGATACTCCCCGCGGAGACCTGGACCTGCGCGCGTAGCTGGACGAATGCGACAGGGCGCTGGCCCGAGTCAGCATCCTCACGGGGTACAACGGCGACCCGCTCAATGTGCGGGTGCGACATCATGAGCGACTCGATCTCCGTGGGGAAGGCACTCATGCCGTTCACTTTGATCATCTCTTTGCTGCGGGCGAGATATGAGAGTCCACCGTAATCATCGAACTGGCCTGCATCACCCGTGAGCAGCCACCCATCGACGATGGCGTTTCGGGTTGCCTCCGGCTTCTTGTAGTAGGCGCGCAACACCGAGGGAGAACGTACAAGGATCTGGCCAGGGACGCCGACATCGACAGGGTCCAGGTCTTCGTCGACGACCACGATCGCGGTCCCGGGCACCGGGTAGCCGCAGTAGGTCGGTTTAGCGCGGAGATCCTGGCTATTGATGTGGAGGCCGAAGGTGAACGTATCTGCGGTGTGGGTCTCGGTCATTCCGTAGGAGGCCTCATGAAGCACAACACCGGTTGCGGTGAGCCACTGCTCACGCAGCTCGCAGTCGAGTTTTCGCACGAATGAGATTGCCACACACTCCTCGAGCGACGAGGTGTCGGTCTTCGCGAAGCGAGGCGTATCCAGCATCTCGACGTAATTGTCAGCCTGCGCTGCGACCCAGGTCACCTTCTCGCGCTCAATAAGGGCGAGTGCACTCTCGGCATTCCAGCGAGTCATTATTACGACCGTGGAACCATCGATGAGTGGATTCAGCATACCCATGTCCTCACCCGCTATCCAGAACATCGGGAGGAAGCCGAGCGACACATGCGCCTTGCCAGTTTGCGCGCTGACCGTCCCGGGTTCCCGCCCCTGGCCTTGGAGTGTGCTGAGCGCCGTGTAGACCATGTGACCTTCCGTATGCTCGCAGCCCTTGGGCATCCCAGTTGTGCCTCCGGTATAGTTCAGCGCAGCGAGTGCTTCACGGTCGCAGCGAATCGGAGCGACGGGGCTCGTAGCCATGATTGACGACCAGTCGCTCGGTACCCCGCCATGCGCATCGGGGAATGGTGGCGGCGGTGTTGGGGGAGCGAGCAGCATGTCACCAAGCTGCGTGTAGGCGACGCGCATCGTGGGGTGTACTCTTTCGTGGGCGGCACCGGCAAGTACCTCCGACGGGATCGCTCGAGCTGTCTCGACGACGCCGACGAGAGCAGGATCGGCGAGCAGCACAGATGCGCCCGAATCTGCGAGCTCGTAGGCGAGTTCGCGTGCTTTGAACATCGGATTGATGGGAACGTAGACGGCGCCGATGCGCAAGATGCCGAGCATCGCAATGGTCAGTTGTGGGCAGTTGCCAAGGTACACACCTACCCTGTCACCCTGAGCAACGCCCTGCGCGAGCAACCAACCTGCGAACGCGCCTGCGCTGCGCTCAAGGTCGGCATAGGAAATATCAGTCCCGTAGAAGTGAATCGCGGTGGTCTGGGGCCGCTCACGGGCCCACCGTCGGAGGTAGTCATTGAGACCCGCTGCCGGATCTGGGTCGATAAACTCTCTGGCGACCGTTGCTGGCCACAGGGTGCGCCTGGCGGCGAGAGCGATCGCGGCCTCGTTCCAAAGCGTTGTTCTTGGCGTCATTGCCACTCCTCAGGGATCGTATAACTCCCCGCCGTGGGTGCATCCCCTTGGTTCTTTCCTACCCGCGAGTGTCGAGAAACTCAAGGGATTGCTCAATGTCTGCCTCAGGGATACCGCTTCAGTAGGCGCGCAATCAGCGTCTGTTGCCCCTAGTTCAGTCGTGGATCGTAGCTTGGATCCGGAAGCGGCGCGGGGCAGCCAGCTGCCTGGGCACCGTCAACGATCTCGAAGTGCCAGGGCTCATTCTCGTAGAGCTTGCACAGGCCGTACTCGGAGCCGTATTTGGCAAGCCATGCTGTCGCTTCCATCGGGCCGAGATCGACAGCGTCGCCAAGCACGTGTGCCGAGGACTCTGGTGTGGCTACCCAGCGCGCTGCCTCCGCTTCGGAGCCGTACTCGGAGATGGCCTCGGAAAGGAGCTGCTGTTGGTCCGCTGCGGACCGCCATCCGCTAGTAACTGTGAACTCGATGCCGGAGTCGCTGGACGCTTGCCGTAGCGTCGCGAGAAGACCTGGGTCGAGTCCCTCGATCCCGTGAAAGCCAGTCGCAAAGACACTCGTGCCATTCGGCAGGTCTCCCGACGGGGGCACATCGTCCGGCCCTGCGGCCGCTTCTTCATGCTGTGCCGCAGCTGGCTGCTGTGGAGTTGATTCTGCGTCGAGAGAAGACAAGCTGTCTGCGTGAGCCGGTGTCTCAGCTCCAAAGGGCCTGCCATCGCCGTCGATCCCCTCGACGATGATGAATCCCGCCGCAACCGTGGCGGCAACTGCGCCCACAACGAGAACGGGGATCCTCAGTCGGCGGAATCTCAGCTCGGCAACTGTGTATCGCATGAAACCTAGTCCACACGGTTGCCGGTTGTCGGAGCGTATTGCGTTTTCGATACGCTGCGCATATGCAGCGCTTCGTACGATAGAGACATGCGTGTCCTGATCGTCGAAGACGAGCCCTTCCTGGCCGAGGCGATCCGCGATGGTCTCCGTCTCGAGGCAATCGCCGCCGACATCGCGAACGACGGCGACACGGCGCTTGAGCTACTGAGCGTGAACGAGTACGACATCGCGGTGCTCGACCGCGATATTCCCGGTCCGAGTGGCGACGATGTTGCTGCGACAATCGTACGCTCGGGCAGTGGCATGCCTATTCTGATGCTCACCGCGGCAGACAGGCTCGATGACAAGGCGTCCGGTTTTGAGCTTGGGGCAGACGACTACCTCACCAAGCCCTTCGAGTTGCAAGAACTAGTGCTTCGCCTCCGGGCGCTCGATCGTCGACGCGCGCACCACAGGCCACCAGTGCGTGAGATCGCGGGGCTTCGCGTTGACCCGTTTCGTCGAGAGGTGTACCGAGACGGGCGGTATGTAGCGCTCACACGCAAACAGTTCGCAGTGCTCGAGGTTCTTGTCGCCGCGGAGGGCGGCGTGGTGAGCGCCGAGGAGCTCCTCGAACGCGCATGGGACGAGAACGCTGATCCTTTTACAAACGCGGTGCGAATCACAGTCTCGGCTCTGCGCAAGCGGATCGGCGAGCCAGCAATCATCGCGACAGTGCCGGGCGTCGGCTATCGTATCGACGAGAGTGCGGGGAAAGATGCAGCCGCGGCAGAATAGCGCGCGCGGTGCCAGCGCGAGGCTGAGGCTCACGCTCAGCTACGCCGGCTTCCTGCTCGTGACAGGTGCACTGCTGCTCGCTGTCGTCTGGGCGTTTCTGCTGCGCTACGTTCCGCCAGATGCGATCTGGAACAACCACGAGTTCTTTCCTGGCCGTGACGACCTCATTCGCGCGTTCGTGCCGCGCGCACTCCTGGTGCTGGCATTGCTACTGCTTGTCGGGCTCGTTGGCGGGTGGATTCTTGCAGGGCGGATGCTCGCACCGCTCGAACGAATGACGAAAGTCACGAGGCAGGTCAGCGCTGGGACACTTGGGGCGCGCATCAGGCTCGAGGGCGCACCTGACGAGTTTCGCGAACTCGCCGATGCGTTCGACGCGATGCTTGACAGACTCGAGGCTCACGTCGCTGAGCAGGAGCGGTTCGCAGCAAATGCATCGCATGAACTGCGCACGCCCCTGGCGATCACACAGACGATGCTCGAAGTCGCACGGAAAGATCCGAGCGGGGTGTCGCCGGAGTTCGTCGACAGGCTGTGGACAGTGAACGCCAGGGCGGTTGAGCTGACTGAGGCGCTACTGCTCCTTGGCCGAAGCGGGAGGCGCGGATTCACTCATGAAGCAGTTGATCTCTCACTGCTCGTTGAGGAGGCTGTCGAGACACTCCTCCCGCGTGCCGAGTCCCGGAAGGTCACTATCGAGGTCGCAGGCGACCCGGTGCTCGCCTCGGGGTCGCCTGCACTGCTCCTGCAGGTCGCAAGCAACCTCATTCTCAACTCGATTCTGCATAATCTCCCTGCCAGTGGGAACTCCACCATCACGACGTGGGAGGCCGGCGGTCGTGCGCTGCTGTCTGTCGAGAACACGGGTCCGCGCGTGAGTGAGGGGCTTGTTGAGACGCTCACCGAGCCGTTTCAGCGAGGGAATGAGCGAACTCGAGCAGACGACTCGGGAGTTGGGCTGGGGCTCGCGATCGTACAGAGCATCATCCAGGCGCACGATGGAACCCTGACACTGCGTGCCCGGCCGGGCGGAGGCCTGGTGGCGAGCATAGCCCTGCCTCTGGCCCCCTCACCTGTGGCAGGACTACTGGGCGAGAGACACGACGGCGAAGGCTGAGCCGACGAGCGCGACAAGTAGTGCGAATCCACTTGCCCGCTGCAGTACTGCACGGGAGCCAAACTTCGAGTGTGTCCGAGCGCACGCGACAAGGGCGAGGCCCACGGCGCCACCAGCGGTATTCACGAGCACGTCGGTGACGTCTGCGGCCCCAACAGCGAGCACAAACTGCAGCGTCTCGTAGGTCACACTGATCGCCGCAATGAGCAGCACGCGAACCCACAACGCGCGCCGGGGCCGGAGGGCTCCAAGCAGCAAGCCGAGCGGCACAAATGCAAGGAAGTTCGCCGCTACCTCGTACGGCGCGCTCGGACCGAAGACCGTGGTGGGCGCGAACGGAACCCATTTCACGGGGGAAAAGGTGTCGCCCATGTGGGGTAGCCGTAGCTTCCACACGATTGCCCAGGTGAGCAGTGCCAGGTAGGCGCTGAACGCCGCGATGAGCACGGTCTCGGCCGCCCCCGGCGCACGCGCAGAGTTCCGCGGTCGCGTCGGGGAACCCAGTGTGCGAGTCGTATCGAGCATGACACCAGTCAAGTGTGTGGGGTGTTGCGAGAGCGTTCAGAGTTTTCGATATGCTCACGAAACATCGGGCTGGCGCATGACAGCTCGCGCGATAGTGTGATGGCGTGACTAGTGTCGAAGAACCGAACCCCGAGAATCGGGTGCCGCGTGGCAGGGCTCGCAACGGGCAGTCTCGGGCATCGGTTATTGCCGCAGCGCTCAAGAGCTTCGCAGCGAAAGGCTACTTTGGGGCGTCGATGCGTGACATCGCCTCCGATGCGAACATCGGACTCGCTGGGATCTACCATCACTTCGGCAGTAAGCAAGACCTGCTCCAAGCTGTCATGACAATGACGTTGCAGGACGTGCTCGCGAGCACTCGGGCTCGCGTGGCCGCGGCTCCCGCGGATGATCCCGCAGCGAGGCTTGATGCCCTCGTGCGCGCCTGGGTCGAGTTTCACACGGTACGCCAGGAGGAGGCTCGGGTCGGAGCGTCCGAGGTTCACTGCTTGGAGGGGCAAGGACGCGAGCGAGTAATCGCCCTGCGGGACGAGCAGGAGCGGCTCTTCGTCGAGGTCGTCGAGCACGGCGTTCGTCTGGGGGTCTTCACCACGCCGTACCCGCGAGAAGCCGCGCGCGGGATGATCAACATGGGAATCGCCGTTGCGACCTGGTATCGGCTCGATGGCGACATCAGCCCCCACGGCCTTGCTGAGCGGTACGCGCGAATGTCGCTCGACATGGTGGGCGCGCTCGCGACACGGAGGTGACGGCGCCACGACGACCATCACCGTGCGTGTGCGTGTGCGTGTGGTGTGGCAGCGTGTGAGAAGACCCTGTGTGCATACGTGCACACGGTAGGTGAATCTGTGCGTGTTGTATTTGAACGATCGTTCGTTTACGCTCACAGTAACCGGGGAGCAATCCACAAGAGCGCCTCCGGGAGTCGATGACACCTGGCCCGAAGGAGCGCCCAATGACCACTGTCGCACACCCACCACATCCCGGTGAAGCGCGAGTGCTCACCCACTTCATCAATGGAGAGCACGTCGCCGGAACATCGGGAAGGTTCAGCGACGTCTATGATCCGAGCGTTGGCCTCGTGCAAGGGCGGGTGCCGCTCGCAAGCACGGCAGAAGTCACCGCTGCCATCGACAATGCCGCTGAGGCGCAGCTCGAGTGGGCAGCGCTCAACCCGCAGCGCCGGGCGCGTGTGCTTCTGCGCTTTCTCGACCTCATCGCCCGCGATACACCCGAGCTCGCAAAACTCCTTTCGCGCGAACACGGCAAGACAGTACCCGACGCGATCGGCGACATTCAGCGAGGCGTCGAGGTCATTGAGTTTGCCGTCGGTGGGCCACACCTGCTGAAGGGGGACTACTCAACTGGCGTCGGCACTGGCGTCGACGTCTATTCGATGCGTCAGCCTCTGGGCGTCGTCGCAGGCATCACCCCGTTCAACTTCCCGGCGATGATTCCGCTCTGGAAGGCAGGACCGGCCCTCGCGGCAGGCAACTCGTTCATCCTGAAGCCCTCTGAGCGCGACCCGTCCGTGCCGCTGCGCATCGCGGAGCTTCTGCTTGAAGCGGGGCTGCCACCTGGGGTGTTCAACGTCGTGAATGGCGACAAGGAAGCAGTCGACGCACTGCTCCACGACGATCGAGTGCGTGCGATCGGGTTTGTCGGGTCGACGCCGATTGCGCAGTACATCTACGAGACTGCCGCAGCTGAGGGCAAGCGGGCTCAGTGTTTCGGAGGTGCGAAGAACCACATGATCGTGATGCCAGACGCTGACCTCGACCAGGTCGCAGACGCCCTCATCGGGGCCGGGTACGGGTCGGCAGGTGAACGCTGCATGGCGATCTCGGTCGCTGTTCCTGTGGGCAAGGAAACCGCTGACGCGCTCGCGGCGAAGCTTGTCGAGCGACTCGGCGACCTCAAGATCGGCCCGGCGCTCGACGAGACCGCTGACTACGGCCCGCTTGTGTCTGCGGAGGCCAAGGCGAGAGTCGAACACTACATTCAGTTGGGAATCGACGAGGGTGCCACGCTGCTCGCAGACGGTCGAGGCCACGTTGTTGAGGGATATGAGGGCGGCTACTACCTCGGACCGACACTCTTTGACAACGTCACCCCCGATATGACGGTCTACCTTGAAGAGATCTTCGGCCCGGTGCTGGTGATGGCTCGCGCTGAGACTTACGAGGAAGCGCTTGCCCTTGCGAGCGACCACGAGTATGGAAACGGTGTTGCGATCTTCACCCGTGACGGCGACACCGCTCGCGATTTCACAGCCCGCGTGAACGTCGGAATGGTCGGCGTGAATGTACCGATCCCAGTGCCAATCGCCTATCACACCTTTGGGGGCTGGAAGCGGTCTGGCTTTGGCGACCTGAATCAGCACGGACCCGATGCGTTCCGCTTCTACACGAAGACGAAAACAGTCACGAGCCGTTGGCCGTCGGGCGCAAAAGAGGGCGCAAGCTTCGTCATCCCAACGATGCAGTGAGCGCCGCCATGAGGGATACCGCCGCAGAAGAACGCGAAGCGCTTGTCGAGGCCGTGCGCGGCTTCGCGAACGCCCAGCTCGCACCGTTCGCGGCTGAACGCGACGCGCAAAAGATCTTCCCCATCGAGGCGCTGGCGGCTGCGGGGGAGCTCGGGCTCGGAGGCATCTACGTTCGCGAGGAGTACGGTTCGGGGCTTTCGCGGCTCGACGCTGTCGCTATTTTCGAGGAACTCGCGAAAGGTGACGTCGCTGTCGCTGCGTACATCTCGATCCACAACATGACGGCCTGGATGATTGACACGTTCGGTTCGGTGCAACAGCGCGAACGCTGGCTCCCCGGCATGGTGTCGATGCAGCAGTTGGGCGCATATTGCCTGACAGAGCCGGGCGCCGGCTCTGACGCTGCCGCGATCACAACGAGTGCTCGCCGCGAGGGTGACGAGTACGTCTTGAACGGAACGAAGCAGTTCATCTCCGGTGCGGGTGCCGCGTCTGTCTACGTAGTGATGGCTCGGACAGGTGGGCCCGGTCCGGCGGGAATCAGCACGATCGTTGTCGAGAAAGACACTCCTGGCCTGAGTTTCGGCCCGAACGAGCACAAAATGGGCTGGAACGCGCAGCCCACCCGCCAAGTGATCTTCGAAGACGTCAGGGTGCCAGTCGCCAACCGCCTGAGTGAGGAAGGTGACGGCTTTCACATCGCAATGCGCGGGCTCAACGGTGGTCGAGTCAACATTGGTGCCTGCTCGATTGGGGGCGCACAGTGGGCGCTCGACCGGGCGATCGCCTACGTGCAAGAGCGCCACGCGTTCGGTGCGCCTCTCGCGGCGAACCAGTCGATCGTGTTCACGCTCGCCGACATCGCGACTGACATCCAAGCTGGCAGGGCGCTGCTCGAGCGCGCCGCCGCCAAGATGGACAGCGGTGCGAGTGACACCGCAGTCGCATGCGCACTCGCGAAGCGGTTTGCGACGGACGCAGCCTTTGACGCCGCCAATAAGGCGCTGCAGCTGCACGGCGGCTACGGCTACTTGCACGAGTACGGGATTGAGCGCGTGGTGCGGGACCTACGGGTGCACCAAATTCTCGAAGGAACAAACGAAATCATGCGAACCATCATCGGACGTGACCTGCTGCGAGGCGGGAAGCGCTAGCGTGCACGGGCCGACTGGCGTTCAAAAGGAGAGAACATGACAACGATTGCGTTTATTGGGCTCGGGCACATGGGGCGGCCAATGGCGGCAAACCTCGTGGGCGCCGGATTCACGGTCCGCGGTTTTGACCTTGTGCCTGAGCTCTGCGAGGCGGCTCGGGCTGCCGGTGTTGACATTGCAGAATCTGCCGTCGCTGCCGCGACGGATGCAGATATTGTGCTGACAATGCTGCCAGCTGGACAGCATGTGCTCGCCGCCTACGGGAGCTCCGAGGAGCCGGGGCTGCTCAGCGCGGCGCGCCCAGGCACGCTCTTTCTTGACTGTTCAACAATCGCAGTTGACGAGGCTCGTCGTGCTGCTGAACTTGCCGTCGCCGCGGGGCATCGCCCGCTCGACGCGCCGGTCTCAGGAGGTGTCGTCGGCGCTGAGAAGGGAACGCTCGCGTTTATGGTTGGTGGTGAGAGAGCTGACTTTGAGGCAGCGGCCCCCGCACTTGAGGCGATGGGTGGCAGGATCGTGCACTGCGGCGGTTCCGGTCTTGGCCAGGCGGCCAAGGTGTGCAACAACATGATCCTCGGGATCTCACAGATCGCTGTCGCCGAGGCGTTTGTGCTCGGCGAGCGGCTCGGACTGTCACATCAAGCGCTCTTCGATGTTGCGAGTAACGCCTCGGGCCAGTGTTGGGCGCTGACGACGAATTGCCCCGTGCCGGGCCCGGTCCCGGCGAGCCCAGCAAACAACGACTACGAGCCTGGGTTCGCGGGCTCCCTGATGGCGAAAGACCTCGGGCTTGCTGAGCAGATGATCTCACTCACAGGGGTCGACGCGCGGCTCGGCCTGCTTGCACACGAGCGTTACGCAGAATTCGCGGCAGGGCCAGGAGCGCTGCAGGACTTCTCTGGGATCATCAACACGATCCGCGCAGAGAGCCAGGAGTGATGGCTCTCTGCGACTATCCGCGCGCGTAGAGCCGAGTGGTGTGCTCGACGAGGGCCTCGATGCCGCTTGGAGACTCGTCGCGCCACCAGACCAGCCGCACTGCGATGCGCGGCGCGTCGGTGATCGGGATGAAACGCACGCCTGCTCGAGCATGATGAACTGCCGTCGCTTCGGCAGACACGCCAACGGCCTCGCCCGCTGAGAGTGTGTTGAGCCAGTCTTCGGTGTCTGCAACGGTGATGAATGACGCCGGTGCGGGCCCGCCATCCCAGAGTTCTCGCTTTGTCGTGCCTGAGCGCGGCTCGGCTGCAACCGTGCGCCCAGCGAACTCCCGCATTCTGAGCGAGCGACGTTTCGCCCAGATGGGGTCGTCGGCTGAAAACACAGCGTGCCTTCGTTCGAGTCCGATCACGGCGCTTGAGAACTTGGTGGGATCCGGCGGGCTCCGCATGATGGCCACGTCGCAGCGGCCTTCGGTGAGGCCTGAAGTTGGCGTGAAGTGTTGCTCGAAGTGGAGCTCGATGCTCGGCTGGTCTGAGCGCCATTCACGCAGCAGCGTGGTTGTGTGCTTGCCGAGCGCTGACCAGGCGTAGCCAAGCCGCAGTCTGTCGTGCTCGCGGGCGGCGAGTGTGTTGACAGCGTCAACCTGTGCGAGGAGGCGACGGGCTTGGGGAAGGAGCGCCTCGCCAAACGCTGTTGGCTCGCAGCCGTGACGCCCGCGACGAAGAACCCGCTGACCGAGGGCCCGTTCGAGGCCCGCGATTGCGCGGGAGGCTCAGGCTTGCGAGATGTGTAGTTCGACGGCTGCGTCAGTGATCGTGCCAAACGTCGCGGCGACGACGAAGCAGCGAAGTTCGCGCAGTGACCATTCCATACGGTAAGCGTATGCAACGAACAAAACTTGCACAATGCGAATTGAAGCCGACGCCCTATGGTTGATCCGTGACGACCCAGCGCATGCACCTACAGGACGGCTCTCAGAGGCCGCGGGGCCCGTCCGCGCTCAGCCGCGGGGTGGCGCTGACACAGGTCGCGTCACTCGGCAATCAACTCGGCGCGGCAACCGGCGCCCTCGCATTTCCAGCAATCGGACCAGTGGGCGTTGTCGCCGTCAGGCAACTCGTCGCCGCAGCGGTGCTCATGCCCGTCGGCCGCCCAAAGTTCCGCGCCATGAAGCGCTCGGACTGGCTTGCGGTGACGGCCCTTGCGCTCGTGTTCAGCATCATGAATACCTCGGTGTACATCACTATCGAGCGACTGGGGCTGGGCCTCGCCATCACACTCGAGTTCCTTGGGCCGCTCGCGCTCGTGATCTTGAGTGCGCGCAGAGTCATTGACCTTTTCGGCGGACTCATTGCAGTCGTTGGAGTGGTTGTGCTCGTGAACCCGGGCCCGACTTCGGACCTGCTCGGCGTCGCGGTCGGCCTCGTCTCCGCGGCTGCGTGGGCAGCCTACATTTTGCTGAACAGGCGCATCGGTCAGACGTTGCCAGGGATGCAGGGAGTCGCAACGGCGAGCCTCATCTCGGGCGTCATCTGGATCCCACTAGCCATCGCGTGGTTCGCAGCACACCCTCCGCCGCTGTGGGCGCTCGGCTTGGCGGTAATCTGTGCGCTTGCCTCGTCAGTGTTGCCGTTCTCGATCGACGTGGTTGCGCTCAGGCTCCTGCCAGCAAGCCTGTTCAGCACGCTGCAGAGCATGCATCCGTTGTGGGCAGCGGTCGTCGGGCTTGTGCTGCTCGGTCAGCAGCTCACTGCACACGAGCTCATCGGTATCGGTCTTGTTGTTGCGAGCAATGTGCTTGTCACCTCGACAAACGCGGTCCGAGTTCGCCGCTAGCCTCCTTCGCCTGCGGGCAATCCGCTCCTAGACTGGCAGCATGATTCAATGGCGACCCGATGTGCTCGGCGACGGCTTTGAGCAGCTCACCTTTGAGCTTGGCGCCGACGACGATCCAGCCTTTACTGATGGCAAGGGAAGTCACGTTGGTGACGGGGACGAGCAGCAGCGGCCACGACTTGTCGCGACCCTCGTCAGGTCGCTCCCCACGAACCGGTCTCTGTGGCAGCGCATCATCGGCCGCGCACGAGATTTCGAAGACGTCGATGTGCTCTACGTGCACGGCTGGTCAGACTACTTCTTTCAGACTGATCTTGCGAGGTTTTGGACAGAGCGCGGCGCGAGGTTCTTCGCGCTCGACCTCCGGCGCTACGGAAGGAGCCTGCGGCCCGGGCAGACAGCAGGTTACGTCGACGACCTCGAGGATTACGACGTAGAGATTGACTTCGCGCTCGCAGAGATGCGGGCCTCGAGCCAACGCAATGCAGGCGAACGGAAGATTCTGCTGCTCGGGCATTCGACAGGCGGACTTGTGCTCAGCCTGTGGGCGAGCCGACACCCGGGCGTCGCAGACGCAGTTGTGCTGAACAGTCCGTGGCTTGAACTGCAGCTCTCGACGCGCGGCAGACAGATGATCGCGCCGATCGTGACCTTGGGGGCGAAGCTGAGTCCGCTCGAGGGAATTCCGCAACTTGACTACGGCTTCTATGCGCGCGCCGTGCGTGAGGTCGGGCCGGATGCGGATGTTGCGCGCATCAACCAGGAATGGCGGCCCGAACAGAGCCATCCGGTCCACACCGGATGGCTCAAGGCTATTCTTGCCGGTCACGATCTTGTGTATCGCGGCCTCAACATAGACGTTCCTGTGTGCGTACTCCTCTCAGCCCGATCCGCGATTCCCGCACGCTGGAGCCCGGAGCTCACTCGTGCCGACAGCGTGCTCGACGTCGACGGCGTTGCCAGGGCAGCGCTTCGCCTTGGCCCGTCCGTGACGATTGAGCGGATCCAAGGGGCGCTACACGACGTATTCGTCTCGGCAGAGGAGCCGCGCTACGACGCGTACACGCGGATGGAGCGCTTCGCGAAAGGGTGGCGTCGGGCGGTTGAGTGAGCCTCGCGGTAGGCTCACTATATGGATCTACGGGTAGCGGCTTACGCGGTCATTGAGCGCCGCGGCAAGATCTTGCTTACCCACTGGCGTCGGGGGCACCTACACGGATGGACGCTGCCTGGTGGGGGCATCGATCCTGGTGAGGATCCGAAGGATGCTGTCGTACGCGAGGTCTTCGAAGAGACGGGGCTGCACGCGAAGCCCGGACGGCTGCTCGGTGTCGACTCCAGGGTCATGGTGCGCGAGGAAGTTCCCGAGGGCACCGACCCTGAGATGCACACAATCAGGATCGTATATCGGGCAACCGTACAGGACGGTCCGCTTCGCAACGAGGTTGATGGCTCGTCCGACGAAGCCAGGTGGGTCTCGCTCAAAGACGTGAGCTCGCTCAAGACGCTCTCGCTCGTGCAGACTGGGCTACGGATGGCGGGTCTCAGCCGCCGCGGTACAGGCCAGGGCCGTGGCGGGCAGGGCCGTGGCGGTGCCACGAAGTCTGGCGGGGGCAGGGCCGGAGCGGCGAAGCAGGGCTCGCCGAAGCAGGGCTCGCCGAAGCAGGGCTCGCCGAAGCAGGGCTCGCCGAAGAACGCAGGAGCCAAGGGCGGTACCGCTAAACCTGCTGCGGCGCAGGGGGTTGGAAGCACGAAGGCTAGCGCCGCGCGACCAAGCGCTGGACGCTCGAAATCACGCGGGCGCTAGCCAATCGGTGGCACTCGAAACGCGCTGTTAGCTTTCGGGGGCGACCCAGAGCTCGTCGTCGGTGCGGAACGCCTGCCAGAGTGCATACCCGACACCGACCGCTGCTGCGGCCCCGAGTGTGAGTGCGATGATGCCTGAGACGTTGCGCTTCTTCTTCACAGGCTCAAGATAGCCGGCGCGCACACCGAAGTCGCGAACCTGCGCCGCGGCCTTGGGATTCTCGATCTCGTCGAGTGTGCGAATCGTCGAGGCGAGCGCACTCGCGACGGCGGGAGCAGTCGCTCGGCGCACTGTGCGGGCCGCGCTTCGCGCTGATGCGACTCCTCGATCAACAACAGGGCGCACACGGTCGACGGCCTGGTTGATGCGGGGCGCTACGTGCTCATCGCTGAGCAGGCGAGCCTGGTGGCCGGCGTGCTTGACAACCGTACCCGCGTTGCCGAGAACCTCGAGCTGCTGGTCGAGGAGTAATTGGGCGTCAGAGCGCAGTTCGCGGAGCTCGCGACGACGCTTGCGTGAGAGTTTCATTCCGGATCCTCCTTCAAGTAGCACGGGACGCGTCCACTTGGCTTCCCACGCTACACCGTACACTTGTGACATGACCATTCACACCGCAGTAGCGACTATCCACACCAACCACGGCGACATTGTTATCAACCTTTTTGGTGATCATGCACCGAAGACGGTGAAGAACTTCGTTGACCTTGCAGAGAAGGGGTTCTACGACGGTGTGATCTTCCACCGCATCATCCCGAACTTCATGATCCAGGGCGGTGACCCGACAGGCACTGGCACCGGCGGGCCTGGCTACAACTTCGATGACGAAATCCACCCCGAGCTCGGCTTCACCAAGCCGTACCAGCTGGCGATGGCGAATGCAGGCAAGCGCCCGGACATGACCGGACGCCTCGCGGGCACGAACGGCTCGCAGTTCTTCATTACGACGATCGCTCCTGACTGGCTCAACGGCAAGCACACAATCTTTGGTGAGGTTGCCGACGATGAGTCGAAGGCAGTCGTCGACACGATCTCGGCAGTGCAGACAGGCGCGGCTGACCGCCCCGTCGAGGACGTCGTGATGACCGGCGTCGACATCGCCGCGGTCTAACACCTTGGCGACAAGCGGCCCGAGCTACGGGGAGCGGGCGGAGTACGGAGAATCTGACGTCTGCTACCGCCACCCCGGGCGACAAAGCTTTACGCTCTGTCAGCGCTGCGGACGAACGATCTGCCCCGAGTGCCAGATCGCCTCGCCCGTTGGGGTGCTGTGCCGGGAATGCGTGAAGCAGACGAGCGCGGCGCCAAAGGGCGCGGCACGGTTCAGTCGCTCAGCTCGGGTCGCTGGGCGGCGTATTGCCGCCCTTGACTACCCGGTAACGACCTCGATCATTGCGCTCAACGTCATTGTGTTCGCACTCCAACTCCTCAGTCATTACTTCGGTAAGGACGGCGTGACGAGTGCCCTCTGGTACGTGCCGACGTATTCACTCGCAGACGGGACTCACCAGATTGCCGCGGGGGCATTGCCTGGGTATCCCGACGGAGCGTACCTCAACGCCGAGTTCCAGCCGTGGCGCATGCTCACGGTGATGTTTACTCACTCGGTAGGTTTTCTCCCGCACATCCTGTTCAACATGCTTGCCCTGTACATGTTTGGCAGGAACCTCGAGCAGCTCATTGGCAAGTGGCGCTTCCTGGTGCTCTACTTGTTCGCGGGTATCGGTGGCTCCCTTGGTGTCATGCTGTGGGGCTACGCCGACACGACAGGATTGTTCACCCCAACTGTTGGTGCCTCGGGAGCCATCTTCGGCGTCCTCGCTGCGACAGTTGTCGCGTTCAAATCAATGAACGCGAACGTAACATCGTTGATCGTGCTGCTCGCGATCAACTTCGGCATCGGGTTCATGCCAGGAGCAAACATTTCGTGGCAGGCGCACCTCGGCGGAATGGTTGTCGGCGCGCTCACTATGTGGGTCATTGTGCAGACTCGCGGGCCGCGCCTGAAGGCACGACAGATCGTCGGCCTCTCGGCAGTCGGTGCGCTGCTCGTCGCGCTTTCTTGCGCGTTCCTCGTGGTGTCACCGTTGTAGGGCAGTAGGGCTGCCAAAAACGGCGTACCGTACGAAAGCGGCGCGAGTGGGAATACCCACTCGTGCCGCTTTCGTATCTTGAGGTGTCAGGCGGATGGACGCAACGGTGCGCTCATATGCCCGGGCTCCGGGCCCTGCACAATCTCAAAACTTGTGAAAAGTTATCCACAGGGTTCTCCCCAGCTGGGGAGAATTACACCGATGTAGTTCAGACGAGCCTGTGGATTACTTCCACCAGGGAGTCATCAGAAACCCGATGAGCACGAAGCCGAACCCAACGAAGATGTTTGCCTGACCCAGCTGCGGAATCGGGAGCTGAAGGTTCGAGCTCGTGATGTAAAACAGGACGATCCAGAGGAGCCCGAGCAGCATGAAACCGAACATGACGGGCTTGAACCACACAGGGTTCGGTGCATCCCGTCGCGCGGCTTCCTTTTGCTCACGTCGTGCCGCGGCCTCCGCCGCGTTGCGCTTGCTTACTTCTTTACCAGCTGCTGCCATGGTGACAGTCTACCCAGTTCGTGGTGTCTGCCCAGTGTGCTCGGCTTAGAATGGCTACAAATGAACGATGTAACTCCACGCAGAGGCCGTCGCCGTCGCGCCCGGCTGAGCCCGTTGACGGTGATCGGCGAGCTGTTGATCGTCGCCGGCCTCGCCGTGTTCGGTTACATCGTCTGGCAGCCATGGCACACAGGTCTCGTTGTGACGGGCAAGCAACTTGAGCTTTCGCACGCAACTTCTGCTGAGTGGGACAAGGCTGCCGCCGAGCAACCTCCGTTCGACGGCACGGTCCCGGTTCCTGAGGTCGGTGGTCCCGGCGAAGTCTTCGGCCAGCTCCACGTGCCAGCATTTGGCACGACCTTTGTGAACAATGTCGCCCAGGGCACCGACCCATGGGAGACGCTGAATCTTGAGGACAAGGGAATCGGGCACTACACGAACAGTGCACTGCCTGGCGAGCCAGGAAACTTTGCGATCGCCGCCCACCGCTCCGGCGGCTACATTACGCCGTTCAAGGAAGTCATGAATCTCCGCGTCGGCGACCCACTGTTCTTCGAAACGCAGGACGGGTGGTACACCTACCGTTTTCGGTCGCTTGAGTATGTGTGGCCGACCGAGGGTGAGGTGCTCAACTCGTTTCCGCGCATCGACGGATTTGAGCCGACCGATCAGATCATGACGCTGACGACGTGCCATCCGAAGAATTGGGGCACAGACGAGCGAGCGATCGCGTATTCGGTGTTCGAGAGCTTCCAGCCACGCGCCGACGGCCCGCCGGCCGAGCTTATCGAGCTCAACCCCGCGATTATGGAAGGACGGGCATAGTGTTCTCACTACTCTGGCGATTCTTTCCAGGCCCAGCCTGGTTCCGTGTGATCGTGCTTCTCGGTGCGGCAGTCGCGCTCGTGTGGGCGCTCATTACATACGTCTATCCGTGGGCACTCGAAATGCTCCCCGAACAGGAATCGACGGTTGCAACATGACCCGCGTACTCGTTATCGATAACTACGACAGTTTCGTCTACACACTCAACGGTTATCTCCAGCAGCTTGGAGCAGAGACGAGGGTGATACGTAACGACGATGTGTCAGTCGGCGAGCTCGAACAGCTCGTCACGGGTTTCGACGGCGTCCTCATCTCGCCAGGCCCTGGCACCCCGGCAGCCGCTGGCGTTTCGATTCCGATGGTCGGTATCGCTGTGCGCACGGGAATCCCGTTGCTTGGCGTTTGCCTCGGCCACCAGGCGATCGCCGAGGCGCTTGGGGCGACTGTGACTCACGCCGAGGAACTCATGCACGGCAAGGTGTCGCGAGTGCGTCACGCCGACGATGAGTTCTTCGCGGGCGTGCCAGCGGAGTTTGATGCGACGAGGTACCACTCGCTCGCGGTTGTGCGCAGCACAGTGCCTGAGAGCCTCACAGTGACCGCTGAGACTGCCGGAGGCGTGGTGATGGCGCTTCGTCACCGGGAGCTGCCGATGTTCGGCGTGCAATACCACCCCGAATCGGTGCTCACTGAGGGGGGCTACCAGCAGCTGGGTAACTGGCTACGGGTTGTCGGCCTCGAGAATGCCGCTGAGATCGCGGCAACGCTCTCACCACTCATCGCAACCGAATAGGCCAGACGGGGCGTGCTTGGCGCCTGCTTCACGCTCCGTCCGGCCTAGCCGGCGCAGTAGCTCAGCGTGATCTGCGATCCCTGCGGGCTCGACCCCACGACAGTCTGACCAGTGATGAGCAGCTGCGGGTTGTAGGTGCAGCCGGTCGCAGACGCCATCTGGGCATCAATTGTCACGTCGAGCCCCAGTCCACTCAGCGCGTTCTGGGCGGTATCAAGCGACTGATTCACGACGTCTGGAACATCAACCTTGCCCGAAGCCACTGTGAGGTCAACTGCGGCGCCAGAGTCAAGTTTGCTTCCGGCCTCCGGTGAGATGCCGAGGACTCGTCCGTCAGGCGCAACCGGGTCGTCCTTCGTAATGACCTTTCCGACGACAAGGCCGAGGTCAGCAAGTTCTTTGGTGAAGTCGTCCTGCGACTTTCCAGCGAAGTCGGGCACCACGGCCTGAACCGGACCAGACGAGATCAGCACAGTGACCTCGTCACCGATGTTCACAGTCGTACCGGCCTCTGGGTCCGTTGAAATGACGTGGTCGCTCGCGACCTTCTCGTCAGGTTGCTCGATCTGAATGACCTCAAGATCGAGGGCAGTAAGCTCTTCGACAGCCTCAGATCGGGTGAGGTCCGTGAGGTCTGGGATTTCACGCACGTTCGAAGGGGAAATCTCGTTCGGCACGAGGTTTACGAGCCAGAAGACCACGGCAATGACAATTGCCGCGATTGTCAGGATCGCGGCCCACGTCCACATGACTGGTGGGCGGCTCTGAGTGCGGCTGCCGCCGCCTTCTGCGAGCTGACGAATCGCGAGGTCAGACTCGGATACCTCTTCGCCTGCGGAGAAGAGGACAGTGTTCTGGGTGTCGTGTCTCGGCAGGTCGGGCATCTTGCCGCTCGACGCGACAGCGAGTGCCTCACGGAACTCCGCTGCGGTCTGGAA
The DNA here is from genome assembly GCF_043080205.1 of Leucobacter sp. NPDC015123. Classification (NCBI taxonomy): domain Bacteria; kingdom Bacillati; phylum Actinomycetota; class Actinomycetes; order Micrococcales; family Microbacteriaceae; genus Leucobacter; species Leucobacter sp. NPDC015123. The sequence continues at coordinate 44,838 of NZ_JBIBVH010000008.1, forward strand.
GCGACGGGCGCGGTCCTTTCCAAGGCCGTAGAGCACGACGCGGTCGAGCTCTGGCGTGACCTCGGGGTTTCGTTCGCTTGCTGGCCGTGGCCGTTCGCTGACGTGCTGGTATGCAACAGCCACTGCGGTGTCGCCGCGGAACGGGACATCCCGGGCAAGGAGTTCGTACAGCAGCACTGCGGTCGAGTAGAGGTCGGTGCGTGCGTCGACTGATTCGCCCTTCGCCTGCTCAGGCGAGAAATAGGCTGCCGTGCCGAGTATGGCGGTGGTCTGCTGCAGCGTCGACGAGGTGTCCGAGACCGCGCGCGCGATACCGAAGTCCATGACCTTGACCTGGCCGGCCTTCGTGATCATGATGTTCGCGGGCTTGATGTCCCGGTGGACGATGCCCGCACGGTGCGAGTACTCGAGCGCGGTCAGCACCGACTGAACGATGCGGGACGCCTCGGTGAGCGACAGGTCGTTCTCTTCGATGAACTGTCTGAGGTTTGTTCCCTCGACGTACTCCATCACGATGAACGGCAACCGCTTCGCGCCCTCGGCGGTTTGGATCAGGTCGTCGCCGGCATCGAAGACACGCACAATCGTCGGGTGCGCCATCCGGGAGGCAGACTGGGCCTCCTGTCGAAACCGCGAGCGAAACTGCTCGTCGCCGGAAAGCTCCGACTTCATTATCTTGATCGCCACCTGGCGGCCAAGCTTGATATCGGTGCCCCGGTAGACGGTGGCCATGCCACCCTGCCCGATGAACTCGCCGATCGCGTAGCGCCCCGCAAGAACTCGCGAGTTTCCCCCGCTCGCGGTTTCCGACATGTTCACCTCTTCCGCACTCGTCGACATAACTGAACCAAAGTCTATTGCTTGGTCCCCTGATCAAAAGCTCGAATGGCTAGCTTTCTTCATCCTCGTTGCTGTCTTGTGGCTGAATCGTGACAGTCACGGGAGCCGACACCTCGGACACGCGTTGCTGGGGCCCCTCGCAGCGGTAGCTGTAGGTGACGTTGAGCGTGCCCGGAGCGGTAGCGCGGAGCGTTGCTCCACTCGCTGAGGCGTTGTTCGTCAGCTGCGCGAGCGACTCGTCGGAGAGCTGCACCTCGTAGGCGCCGAGCTGCAGGCCGGCAGGGCACGCGGACGCGAAACTCTGCAGCACGATCGGATCGCCGACCTTGACGGTTGAGTTCGCGACGCCGGGCGCGCCGGGCGTCTGGATCGTGCCGAACGCGATGTTCACGGTGACAGTGATGAGCTCGTTGAACTCGGCCTTGCCTGTCGGCGAGATGTCGGACACCAGGCCGACCTCGCCGTCGGGAACCGGGGAACCGTCCTTCTTTGCGATATTCGTGAAGCCGAGACCCTCGAGGTACCCCTTGGCCTCCTCGAACGACTTACCGATTACCTGGTTCGAGTCGATCGAGGCGCTCGTGACAGGCGGCGGGGTAGTCGTTTCAGTTGGCTTCGTGGTTGTCTTCGTCGGTTTGGTCGTCGTCTGGGAAGTCTCGGTGGGCTTCTTGTCACCGCCGTTGTTCAGAAGCGCGATGGCTGTGCCGCCGCCGATGAGCAGCAACAAGGCGAGAAGAGTGATGAGCGGCCACGTCCAGCGGCTGCGCTTCTTCTCTTCCTCCTCGGACTCCTCACCAAGAGGCTCGCCGCTCTCAGTGAGTGCGACCGTCGGGTCGAGCACCTGGGTGCTTGGCATGACTGTGGTCGCAGCGTCTCCTCCGGGCTGCTGCATAACGACTGTCGCCGTCGGGTCTTCCTTCTCGCCAAGGATCTGTGGCACGTAGCTCGCGGCGAGCTCGATGTTGCCACGGTGCAGCGCCGCAGCGGCCTGGGCGAGCTTCGCCGCAGACTCCGGGCGGTTTGCGGCATCCTTCGACAGGCAAGACATGACGAGGTTGCGCACGGGCTCCGGTACGTCAGCCGGAAGCTCCGGCGGGGTGTCGTTGATCTGCGCCATGGCGATGGCCACCTGTGACTCGCCGGTGAAGGGGCGCTTGCCTGCGAGGCACTCGTACGCGACGATGCCGAGCGAGTAAATATCGGTTGACGGGGTCGCGGCGTGGCCGCTCGCCTGTTCAGGCGCCAGGTACTGGACTGTGCCCATGACCTGACCAGTCGCGGTCAGGGGCACCTGATCAGCGATCCTGGCGATGCCGAAGTCGGTGATCTTCACGCGACCCTCAGGCGTGATGAGCAGGTTGCCAGGCTTGATGTCACGGTGCACGAGACCCGCGTCGTGGGCCGCCTGTAGCGACGTTGCTGTCTGCGCGACGATGCCGAGCACGCGGTTTGCTGGGAGGCGCCCTTCGCGGTCGACGATCGCCGAGAGCGGCTCTCCCGGCACGAGTTCCATGACGATGTAGGCGGAGCCCTGCTCCTCGCCATAGTCGAATACGTTTGCGATGCCCTCGTGGTTCACGAGCGCAGCGTGGCGGGCCTCCGCGCGGAAGCGCTCGAGGAAGCCGGGGTCGCCCATGTACTCGTCTTTGAGGATCTTGATGGCGACGGTGCGACCGATGATGCTGTCGCTTGCGCGCCACACCTCGCCCATACCGCCGACTGCGATACGGGAACTCAGCTCGTAGCGCCCGCCGAATGTGATCCCTGCCGCTGGTCTCATCCGTTCAACACCGCTTCCATCACTCGTTTACCTACTGCCGTCGGGAGTTCGTACGAACCTCCCTGAAAATCAAAGCTCTCGCCGCCCCCGTTAGCGATTACGACAGCGACCGCGACCTTGGGGTCGTCGACTGGCGCAAAGCCCGTATACCAAAGGGTATAGGGAAGATCGTTCCCGTTGGCGTCTATACCTGTCTGCGCCGTACCTGTCTTACCCGCGACGCGTACGCCGTCGATCGCCGAGAGGTGGGCGAAGCCAGTCGAATCGGAGACGCCCTTTTCCATCATCCCAGCAACGGCCTGCGCTGTCTCTGGTGAGATTGGTTGGCTCAGCTCCTCAGGATCGAACTCTTGCTCGACGCGGAGGTCAGGAGCAATAACCCGATCAACGAGCTGCGGCGTCATCACCTTGCCACCGTTCGCGATCGCCGCAGAGACCATCGCCACCTGCAACGGGGTGGTACGAACGTCGAGCTGGCCGATCGAGGAGAGCGCTACCTGTGCCTTGTCGAGTGGAGTCGGCGCGACGCTTGGCGTCACCTCAAGCGGAATCGTGAGATCGTGCTCGAACCCGAAGGCGCGCGCCATCTTGGGCACCTCGTCTTTGTCCATTCCCATCGCCATCTCCGCGATCGGGATATTGCATGAGTACATGATTGCAGTTTCGAGGGAGGCTTTCGCGCCCGTGCCGCAGGTCTGCTGGTCGGAGTTGCGCATCACGGCGTTTGACTGGGGGAGCGTGAGACTTGCTGGGTTCGCAAACTCAGTCGACGGCTTCGCCGCTCCGCTTTCGATAGCGGCGGAGGCTGTGACGAGCTTGTAGACAGAGCCCGGATGGTAGAGATCCCCGGCAATCGCACGGTTCATGAGGGGTTGCATCTCTTCGGCGCTGAGCGCCTCGTAGTTCGCGATGATCTCGCTGTCGTCGTTTGAAGAGAGCAGATTCGGGTCGTAGCTTGGCGTCGACACGAGCGCGAGGATGCGGCCAGTCTTCGGCTCGATCGCGACGACCGCGCCCTCGAACGAGTACTCCTGCATCGCCTCGTAGGCGGCTTTCTGGACCTTCCCGCTAATCGTGGTGTCGATCGAGCTTCCCTGCGGCTTCACACCGTTCAGCGTGTTCTGGATGCGGGTGAAGAACTGACCGTCGGCGTTGCCCGTGAGCTCTTTATTCATCGCGGCTTCGAGGCCGGTCATGCCCTGCTGCCTGGAGTAGTAGCCGGTGACCGGCGCGTAGAGCACGCCAGGGTCGTAGTTTCGGAGGTAGCGAAACGTGTCCTGCGTTGGGGTTGAAAAGGCGACTGGCTCACCGTCGACGATGATTGAGCCGCGCTCAACCTTGTAGCCATTCTTGATTGTCCGCTGGTTCAGCGGGTTATTGCGCAGTTCGTCGGCGTTCACGAACTGGATCATCGTGACAGAGAAAAACAGCACGAGAAACATGCCGAATACCGCGCGGGAGAGAAACTTCAGCTGCTTGTTCATGAGCGGATCACCAGCTTAGGTCGGTTGCGCACCGAGTTTGAGAGCAGAAGTAGCAGCACGACAATGATCCAGTTCGATACGAGCGAGGAGCCGCCGGCTGCGAGGAATGGTGCCGTCAGACCAGTGAGCGGGATCACGCGGGTGACGCCGCCAACGACGACGAACACCTGGAGCGCGATCGCGAATCCGAGACCCGAGGCGAGGAGTTTGCCGAAGTCGTCCTGCCCAGCAAAGCCGATGCGCAGCGCGCGGCCAACGAGCAACAGGTACGCGGCGAGCACTACGAAGAGACCGATCAGACCGAGCTCTTCGCCGAGGCTCGGGAAGATGTAGTCGCTCTCGGCGACAGGGGTATCTGCTGGATAGCCCTGGCCGAGCCCGGTTCCGGTCATGCCGCCGTTGGCCATCCCGAAGAGCCCCTGCACCATCTGCAGGCCCGCGTCGTAGGGGTCTGCGAACGGATCCAACCAGTTCGCGAATCGGCGCTGCACGTAGGGCAGCGTCTGGCTCGCCGCGATCCCGCCAACAAGGAAGAGGCCGACGCCCAAGATGACCCAGCCGATGCGCCCCGTTGCGAGGTAGAGCATCGACAAAAAGAGCCCGAAGTACAAAAGTGAGGTACCGAGGTCGCGCTGGAACACGAGAACGGACATGGCAACGAGCCAGAAAGCGAGCAGCGGCCCAAGGTCGCGGCCCCGCGGGAAGCGGATGCCCGCGAACTTCTTTCCGACCATCGACAGTGCGTCGCGGTTGCGCACGAGGTACCCCGCAAAGAAGATCGCGAGGAAAATCTTCGCGATCTCGCCAGGCTGGAATGAGAACGAGCCGACCTTGATCCAAACGCGTGCGCCCCACTCCTCGTGCCCGATAAAGGGCAGCATTGGCAAGAGCAGCAGTACAAGCGCGCCGAGGCCGAACAGGTAGGTGTAGCGGTACAACACCAGGTGGTTCTTGATGACGAGCAACACCACACCGGCGAGCACGAGTGCGATTGTCGACCAGAGCAGCTGACGAACGCTTGTCGCGTCCCAGCCAGTCAGGCCGCGCGCGAGATCGATGCGATAGATCATCGCGACGCCAATTGAGTTCAGCATCACTGCGATTGGCATGATCAGCGGGTCAGCGTCGGGCGCGATGCGGCGAACAAGCAAGTGCAGCCCGAACACCGCGAGAATGAACGGGATCCCGGTTGCAAGGAGCGCCGGGGTGACCTCTTGGTTCAGCGTGAGGTCGATCGTCACGACGGCGGCAATGCCGATGCCGAGGGCGAAAATCAAGAGCGCGGTCTCGAGGGTGCGGAGCTTGCGGGGCGCGCGGATCGCTGTGATCCGCTGGAGCACCGTCTCGCTCGTCCGATTCTTCTCGAAGCTGCGTGGTTCTGACTTTTTCGACGAGTTAGGCATCTGGGAGATCTCCCAACCTGTCGACGATGTCGCGCGCATCCTGCAGCGAGCCCGCGGCGAGCGTACGCTCGATCGTACGCCGCTCGAGACCGTCAAGGGCAGCAAGCGGGATCCCGGTGTCCTCGGCTACCGAGTAGAGCGACAGCGAACCCAGATCCTGATTGACGCCCTGGTAGATGATGACTGTGTCGCCGTCTGTGCCAACGAAATAGCGTGTTTGCGTCCACTGGTACCCAACAAGCAGCGCGCCGCCGATTGCGGCGAGCACTGCGATAACGCCGAGAAGCCACATCGCGCGCCGGCGCCGGTTACTTCTTCTCGTTTCAGCGAGCAGCTCCGCGAGATACTCGTCGGCCCTTGCCTCAAAGTGGCTTTCTTCGACTGCGGGGACACGGCGAATGCGCCTGCGACTCGCGAGACGCGTGCGAGCCGTATTCGTCGTTCCGTCGCGGAGCTGTGGCGCGTTCGCGGCTGAGCCAACGAATCGCGGGTTTCGTGGGCCGACTGGATCGCCGTCCGCGTTCGTGAGGTCTGGCAGCGGGTCGTCGTCCTCGAACAGCCGGCCGCCGATCTCAAGCGTGTCTCCTGGGCGCTGCACCGATGCGGGAGCGTCGACCTCCAGCTCCTCGGCCTCCTCGGGTGTCGTGGTCTCCACGAGCACGACGGTGACGTTGTCTGGCGCACCGTGCGAGAGGCTCTTGTCAATGAGATCGTCGACCGCGCTCTGCAACGAGCGGCGGCGGCGGAGCACTTTTTCGATGTCGTCGTCACTGACGTATCCGCACAGCCCGTCAGAACAGAGCAACCAGATGTCGTCCGGGCGGGTGTCGAGCACCATCGTGTCGACCTCGGGGGCCGACTCGACGTCTCCGAGCACACGCATGAGCACCGAGCGACGCGGGTGGTATTGCGCCTCTTCTTCAGTGATCCGCCCGCTGTCTACGAGCCGCTGCACGAAGGTGTGATCCTTCGTGATCTGCTGGAGAACGCCGTCACGAAATAGATAGAGTCGCGAGTCTCCAATGTGCGCCGCAGCCAGCTGATCGCCGACGGTGAGAAACCCGACGAAGGTCGTGCCAAGGCCTGCGAGCTCGTGATGCTCTTTGACAGTGTCCCGGAGCATCGTGTTCGCAACGAGCAGCGACTGTCGGAGCCGCTCAGCGGCGTCTGCCGGGTTCCCAGTCTGCGGTTCGTCGAGCTTCGCGACGTCGCGAGTGACGAGCGCCGAAGCGACATCGCCGCCCGCGTGCCCACCCATGCCATCGGCGACGAGGAACAACTGATCGCCGGCGTACCCCGAGTCCTGGTTGTTCGCACGAACCATACCAACGTGCGAGGCTACCGCGCTCGCGTACCCGTATGACACGCCTACGGCCTCAGCTCAAACGTTGTCTTACCGATCGTAACCGGAGTGAACGTCGGCACATTGACAGAGCGGCGCACTTTCTCGCCATTGAGGAGCGTGCCGTTTGTTGAGTCGAGGTCAGTGAGCACCCAGTTGTCGCCAGAGCGGGCAAGGCGCGCGTGATAGGTGGAGGTGTACTCGTCGACGATGACGAGTGTCGAGTCCGAGCTTCGGCCGATTGAGACAAAGTCTTCGTCGAGTGGGATCGAGGTGCCTGTCGCAACCCCCGATGTGATGACGAGTGATCGAGCCGGGCCCGACGATCCAGCAGACGGAAGCGCCCCGCCAGACGGCGTAATCACTGGTGACGGGCTAGCAGACTGCGGGCTCGGAGCGGGCGCGGCAGCAGCGTGCTGGAGCTGCGGCGCCGGTGCCGGGGGCGCAGGCTGCACTGTCGGGCCCTCGGTCTTGAGTTTCCGAGCCGGGGCACCGAAGAGGTCGCTCCTGAGCGCATAGACGATCGAGAAGATGAAAAACCAGAGCAACAGCAGAAAGCCGATGCGCATGATGAGCAACGTGAGTTCGCTCACTTGGCCCCCCAGAAATCTTGGTCGACACTTGCTGAGCCGCGCGTTGACGAACCCGCTGAGTAGCCCTGCCGTGGTGCCCGGCTTCGACCCGGCACCAGTTGGAAGCGTAGCGCAGTCTGGCCAATCATGATCACTGACCCGGTTTGCAGTCGCGCCTCGCGGAAGCGCTGCCCCTCGATTTTCGACCCGTTCGTTGAGCCGAGATCGCGGGCAAGCCCACTGGCGCCATCCCAAATGATCTCGAGGTGCTTGCGAGAAGCTGCGCTGTCAGTGATGCGAATGTCGCAGTCGGAACCACGGCCAACGACTGTCGTGCCGCGGCGGAGCTCGTGGCGCTGGCCATCGACATCGATTGCCGCGACCCAGTCGACGCTGCCCTCAACCTGGGTCGCATCGACCTGCAGCACGCCACCAGTCAGTGATCCGTCAGACACGATCTCGACGTCTGGATCTCCAAGAAACTGGTAGTTCTGTCGAGCCGCGTGCTTGCGCACAATCTCGCGGAGCTCGTTCTCAAGGGTGTTGCCGAGACGGATCAGCCTGTCGGCGTCCTGCGGAGATACGCGGACGACGAAGCGGTTCGGGGCGAGTACGCGATCGCGGTCGACAACGACAGCTCCGATATCAAGCTCGCGTTTGAGCGCGGAGCCAATCTCAACGGGCTGCACGCCCGAACGGAATGTGCGGGCGAAAGCGCCATTCACGGCGCGTTCGAGAGAGCGTTCGACGCTGTCGAGAAATCCCATGTCCCGCTCCTTTCAATTCAACCGCACTACGAGCCTTGCGAATTCGCGCAGCAGAGATGATCCGCCACGCGGGTAATTCTGCAATAGTGTACTCACTTTGTCTTGGATTGCCGTGTGCTGCTAAGCTGTACGAGTTGTCCACGCAGCTCATGCGGGGGCGGCAGACTCGCGCAAGTGGCGGAATTGGTAGACGCGCTGGCTTCAGGTGCCAGTGCCCGCAAGGGCGTGGGGGTTCAAGTCCCCCCTTGCGCACGAGTATCGAAGCATGATGACCGAGAATCCTTTGGGTTCTCGGTCATTGTTCGTTTTGGCCTGTGAATGGCTTGCGTAGGGCCTATCGGCAAGCAAAGGATTCCCCGCTTCTCTCCAGTGGCCGCAGGATAGATTTGTCGGACGAGACGGCTGCGCTGACGGCGGGTCATGACCAAGGCTTGAACCGAAAGAACGACGAATGACAGCTGTTGACGTGAAACGCGGGTTGACCGAGGCGGAGGCAGACGCACGAATGCGTGCGGGCCAGGGGAACGCGTCGCCCGACGGTTCGAGCAGGTCCCTCGGTGAAATCCTTGCAGCGAACGTCTTCACAGTCTTCAACGGGATCGTGTTTGCCGGCTTTGGAATCTTGCTGGTGCTCGGGCGTTGGCAGGACGCACTGTTCGGGCTCCCAGCACTCTTTAACACTGTCATCGGGGTTGTGCAGGAATTCAACGCAAAGCGCACCCTCGACAGGCTCGCTGTGATGAACGCGCCGTCGGCCCGGGTGCTCCGCGACGGTGTCGCACGCGAGATATCTCCTGAACTCGTAGTCCTCGGAGACCTCCTCGTTCTCAGGCCTGGCGACCAAGTGACTGCCGACGCACACGTCGTACACACAGATCACGGCGGTCCACGCGGCCTTGAAGTCGACGAGTCGATGCTCACTGGAGAATCAGACCCGATTCGGAAAGCACCTGGAGACGAAGTGCTGTCTGGCTCGAACGTCGTGGGCGGAAGCGCGCTCGCCGAGGTTGTACAGGTCGGGGCAGACTCCTACGCAGCGAAACTCACGGTTGAAGCCCGACGCTTCTCCCTCGTTCGATCCGAGCTTCGCGGGAGTATCGATACGCTCCTGCGCTGGATTTCGTGGGCGCTGATCCCACTGATCCTGATCGTGGTGAACGGCCAAATGCAGGCATTCGGTGGCTGGGGTGCCGCGATCGCTTCGGGCGCGTGGCGTGAAGCAGTCGTCGGCGCCGTTGCTGCGGTAATCGCGATGGTTCCCCTTGGGCTCGTATTGATCACGAGCATCGCTTTCGCCGTGAGTGGCCTGAAACTCGCGAAAGACAACGTGCTCATCCAGGAGCTTCCCGCCGTGGAAGGACTGGCGCGAGTCGATGCCCTCTGCCTCGACAAGACTGGCACCGTCACGACAGGCGAGATCGTCTTCAACCACGTCGCACAGCTCGCCGAGCGAGCCGGATGGGAGTCCGTGCTTGGCGCGCTTGGCACTGCGCCCGATGCAAACGGCACTGCACAGTGCCTAGCGGATCCATTCGGTGACTTCCGCACGCCGCGTGTGTGTGGTGAGATCCCGTTCGATTCTGCGCGAAAGTGGAGCGCGCTCCTCACAGACGAGGCCGACGGGTGCGAGCCCGGCAGTTGGATCTTCGGCGCTCCCGAGTTCGTGCTCGCGACAACAGATACCGAGGAATCGCGGGACGCGCTGACGCAGGCAGGTGCGATTGCAGAGTCTGGCCTTCGCACGCTCCTCCTCGCCCATTCGTACGAGCCCGTCGGTGGCGGGGAGCAACCAGAGCTGCCCGGTGGCCTCGTGCCTGTCGCGATCCTGAGCTTTCGCGAGGAGGTGCGCACAGATGCCCTCGAGACGATGGCGTTCTTTGCCAAGCAGGGCGTGGTTGTGCGCATTATTTCCGGCGACGATCCACGTACCGTCTCGGCCGTCGCCCGAGAAGTCGGAATCGAGCATGCTGGTGGCGTCGACGCCCGAACGCTCCCTGAAGACCCTGACGAGCTCGCTGAGATCCTCGAGCGTGAGCGCGTGTTCGGTCGTGTCACCCCCCAGCAAAAGCGGGCGATGGTCCACGCGTTGCAGAGCCGCGGCCATGTTGTCGCCATGACTGGTGACGGCGTGAACGACGCGCTCGCAATCAAAGATGCAGACCTCGGGATTGCGATGGACACGGCAACTCCCGCCACCAAGGCAGTCGCGCGGCTTGTGCTCCTCGACGGCAGGTTCGACAGGATGCCGGGCGTCGTGGCGGAGGGTCGCCGCGTGATCGCAAACATTGAGCGCGTGTCGAAGCTCTTCTTGACGAAGACCACATACGCCCTGGCGATAGGCGTGATTTTCGGACTTCTGGCGTGGGCATTTCCATTCCTGCCACGGCAACTCTCGATCACCGACGGGCTGACGATCGGTATTCCCGCGTTTTTCCTGGCACTCATGCCGAACGCGTCACGGTACCGGCCCGGTTTCATGAAGCGATCGCTGACATTTGCGGTGCCTGCCGGGATCATCGTCACTGTCGGCATACTTGCGCTTCACCTCGTCGCTCCACGAGTCGGCGATTTCACTGTCACCGAAATGCAGTCTGCTGCGACGCTCACGCTTGCCGGAATCGCGCTGTGGGTGCTCGCTGTCCTCGCCCGCCCAGTTCATCCGTTCCGCGTGCTCATCGTCCTCTCGATGTATGCGGGCCTTGGGCTCGTTTGGGCCGTGCCGATTGTGCGCGAATTCTTCGCGGTCACGTGGCTTCCAGCCCAGTTGGGGCTCGTCGTGCTCGCCATCGTCGGGATCGGCGTGGTCCTCGTGGAGGCTCTCCGGTTCTGGCATAAACGGCGCATCGAAATACGTGATGTTTCATTCACATAAAGAATGTAAATAATGCGTAGTTGAGGTATACGCAGGCAGTCTCCATCGCATAGTGTATGTACAAAATACGCTGCCTTGCCACGAGCAGGCTCGTGTGAAGTATTGAGCGATGGGGACAACGTGGGTCGTTTTCGAGAAGCAAAAAGATCAGGCCTTCGGGGCATAGCGCTCGCCATTGGCGCAGCGCTGACGCTCGGCATGGCAGTCACCGCCCCACAGGCAGCACTTGCTGCCGAGACGACAAGCGTGCTCGAGATTAAGAAGACCGCCTCGGCCACGACGCTCAAACCAGGCGAAACGATGGAGTACCGCATCGAAGTCGGCTGCTCGTCCATCACCGACCTCGGCTGCCGCGACGCGGTGCTCTCGGACCTCATTCCTGCAGAGTTCGAGATCATCCCTGGCAGCGTCGCAGTGTCGAACGTTTCGGCCGCCCCTCCCGTAGTTGATGGCAACAGTGTCACGGTGACGTTCACCGAAGAACTCGGCGACGGCACCGTCGGTCTCGTCGACAACACAGACGGGGTCATAACGATCCAGGTGAAGTTGCGCGAAGACCTCGAGTACGTCGAGCCCGCGAAGCCGATCGTCAACACGGCAACCCTCGACGCCGATAATGCGGAGAAGGTCTCAGACGACGTGGCAGTGACCCCGGTGATCGAACTAGACCTGCGTACCGATGTCGAGAAGTCCTACAACCCGAAAGCCGGTCAGGCGAAGCCAGGACAGCAGACGCAGCTCACGGTCAACGGCACAAACACCTCGAATGCCGGCGTCGACAGTCTGTCGCTCACGGACCCCATCGATCCGACGGCATCGCCCAACCCATTCGACCACCTCGAGATCGCCGCGATGGAGACCCTCACCTTCCCAGAGGGGGCGACAGATACGGCAACCGTTGAGTACTTCATCGACGGGAACTGGGTTCCGTTCGAACTGAAGTCGAGCGACATGCCCCACGCTCCGCCGAGCGCAGACGCGAAGGGCGTACGAGTCACCTTCCACGCAGCAGATGGTTCAAAGATCCCAGTGAACGCGGGTGGCGGCTTCACACTGAACCTCGAACAGCGCGACAGCGTCGCTGAGCTCACCGAGACGACCAAGGTTCTCAACGACGTTCAGAGCGAGGTCACCCTCGGCGACAAGAACAACACCGCCGACAATGAAGCCGACTACACAATCGCGGTGGAGGATCTCTCCGTCGGCGCGGCCAAGGAATTCGACACCGACGAGTTGCTCGCCGGCGAGACCACGGGCGTCACGATCTCCGGCACCAACACGAGCCTCGTCGACCTCGAAACTCTCACGATCCGCGAGCCCGCATCGGGCGTGTTCGGCGAGGTCGACGGCACGAAGATGCTGGAGTTCACCGGCTTCACAAGCAACGTCCAGTTCCCGAGCGCGGCCACAGGCGGCGAACTCACGCTGGAGTACATCGCCACTGACGGCATGACAAAGTCTGCGACATTTACCCTGCAGGACGGGCAGCCGTTCCCAGAGCTTCCAGGCGACTTCAAGTCGCTGAACTACTTCGAAGTCACATTCACCTCCCCGGCTCCTGGCTCGATCACCTCGGGCGGTTCGAGCGAGATCAAGTTCGATGTCGTGGCTACCGAAGACTCGGAGCCAAACGCCCAGGTTGTCAACGAGATTGCAGTCACCGGAACCAACGAGAACGGCGAAGCAAACAACGACGCCGACGACACGCTGACTTTTGCTGAGCAGCATCTCGAACTCGAGACTGTCAAGAAGGTCAACCCCGGCGAGATGTGGGGCTACAAGGGCGAGACAGCCACAGTGCAACTGCCGACGACGCTGAAGAAGCCCGAGTCGAACGCCAACGCGCACCACATCGTTGTCACTGATCCTGCGCTGAGCGACCCGAGCGACCCCGGGAGCGCTCCAGTGAGCTCCTCGTTCTGGGACTCATTCCAGCCCAAGCAGATCACCAAGACCGACGTGCCAGCGGGCGCGACGCTCACCATCCGCTACTACGACAAGGTCGATGGCGCATGGAAGGTCCTTGAAGGTGCCGAGAACATCGTCGGTGCCACGAGCTTCTCGATGACGATCCCCGAGGAGCTCCGTGATCGCATCGGCGGTCTCCAGTTTGACTTCGAGAACGAAGATCCTGGCTTCGCGCCCGGAAACACAGTGCAGCCGAACTTTACGTCCGAGCTCAAGGAAGGCCTTCCCCCTGTCGAGGCTCCAGGCGGTCAGCACGAGATTGTTGAAAACTGCTCGGCCTCAGTCGCGACCGGCGGAGTAGGCGTCGAGCCTGGCGTCTCCCCCGAGAGTTGCAACGAACTGCAGATCAACAACCCAATTATCGGCGTGCATGATCTGCTCGAGAAGCGATGGATTGATCCCGCCGATCAGATCCTGCCGTCGCGTTCGGGTGCGCACGCCACATCGCGCCTGTACTGGTCGACAGGTGGGCGCACAGGCGTTGACCAGATGGTTATTTCTGACTCCCGCCTCGCACCTGGCGGCGTCTTTGACCCTGCCGCGGGACCGAGTGACGCCATCGAGAAGAGCGTCTACAACGCGCTCAACCTGGTAAAGATCAAGACGATCACGCCCGAGCTCGATCCGTCGCTCAAGTGGGACCAGGTCGCCGACGTGCAGCTGTGGAATGCCTCGACAGGCACGTGGAACACCATCTCTGCTGCCGCGGGTAAGCTGCCATTTGTTGGCAGCGTGCCTGAGCTTGCGCTCACCCCTGCTGAGCAGGTCTCGACGACAGCGGTGCGACTCATCTTCGAAGAGAATGCCGCCGCACGCGAGGCGTCGAGCGACCCGCTGGCCCCTGCCGTTGGCTCAGGCGTTGCGAAGACCAACAGCGCGAGCCCGAGCTCGGAAGGCGTGCGCGCGATCGACCTCGAGTGGGAGCTTCGCGACTCAAAGCGCTCACCCGCAGGTGAGCCAGTACTGGGAACCGAGATCTTCAACACTGAGACCGAAGGCGATGTGAACAACATCGCGAGCGGTACCTCCGTTGATGGTGATGGAACCGTGCTTGGTCACGACGACGACGGTGACATCATCTCGATCATCGACAGGCCCGTCACTGTGACCCTGAACAAGGGGTGGGCAGGCGGCGCGCTCGGGGTGCCCCCCGCGGATGTTCCACAGGATCAGTACCCGACGAGTCGTGTCACTCTGGTCGCAAAGAACACCTCGGTGACCCAGCTCGAACAGCTCGACATTATTGACGCGGGCCCCGGGGGCGCAGACCCATTCGATGTGTTCAATGTCAGCCGCATCGTGTCGGCCTCGAACAACGTCGCGGGAGCAGACCCCGACAAGACCGTCGTGGTGCTCACGGACGCCGCTGGGGTTGAAACCCGACTTGCGCCGGGACAGGCCGTCGCGCTTGCCGATACTGCTGCCGGGCGTGAAACTCTCGCCAGCACGGTCAAGGTGCAGCTACATCACGAAGGCAAGGCCGACGCTGAGGGAAACACTAACTCGATCCTCAGTAACGCAACTTCCACGCTCGTCATGGACCTGCAACTGCGAAAGACGCACCGTGACGGCGGGGCGCCAGTCACGACAGTCGATTCGCCTGTCAAGAACGGCGCGATTGCGCTCGCCTGCGATCTCTGCGGTCTCCCGAGTGCACCGACTGGATCGCACGCGGAGGCAGAGGATGACGCGCAGATCAAGCTCGACACATTCGACATCGCCGTGCAGACGACAAAGGGATTCGCGCCCGACCAGCAGCTCGTCGAATACATCCCCGGTGAACCCGAGTACGACGCTGAAGAGTGGGATGCGATTCAGATGAACCTCACCGCGCGCCCGACCGGTACGGGGCGCGTAGACAAGCTTGTCGTGACTGACTCCGGCGAGAACCGCGTTGCGGGTCAGGCCTCAGCAAAGAGCTTCTGGAACGCCTTCAGATTCGTCGGGTTCACGGGCGATACCCTCGCTGTGCCGGCGCCGATCACCCACGTGCAGGCCGAGGTGCTCTACGGAGACTTCAGCGAACAGGCCGGAAACCGACTGAACTTCACGCCGCAGGGAGCGGGCTGGGTCGCAGGGTCAGACGTTCCGGTTGCTGCTGCTGGCGGCAAGATCGACGGCGCCCGCGCTGCGCTGTTGGCAAACGTCGCAGACGCCGACTTCGACAAGATCCGCGGCATTCGACTGACCTATACGCGTGTGGGTGCTGCAGATGCTCGCGTCGCCTTCGAGAACCCCGCGAACCCCGAAGTCAAGATTTCGCTTGATGTGAAGCGCCGCGCGTATCTTGTTTCAACTCCGACAGAGCCTGTGCCGAGTTCAGGGGCCGCGATCAGCGCTCCCGGTGAGCCGGCAAACGCGCCAGGTGGACTCTTCAACAACACCGTGGACGCTGACACCGAGAGCTTCGTAAAGCAGTCGGGGGGTTCCGGGCCCATGCTGACAGCTCACGAAGATGCGACAGCTCGAGTCACCTATCTGTCTGACGGCATTGAGGTCGCAGTCGAGAAAACCCCGGTCGGCGCCCAGCGCCCAGGCGAGGTTATTCCCTTCAAGCTGAAGACGACGAACACGTCAAAGCGTTCGACTGATCCGGACGAGAATGAGGAGAGCGGCATTCTGGATCCGTTCATCATCGACTACTTCCCGGTTGCCGAAGGCAAGCCGCAGCTCGTCTTCGATCCCGACATGGATCCTGAGAAGTACTTCAGCTTCGAGCTCACCAACCCGCTGTACCCGTCAGCTACGAAGGTGATGCCGATCGACCCTGCCAAGATCACCGTCACCTTCCTTGACGAGACCCTCGACAGTCCGGCAGCGCCAGGCGACGAGATCTTCGGTGTGAAGTTCGAGTTCCCACAGGGCACGGTGATGTACCCCGAAGAGGCCTACACCATCACCGCGAACATGATGTTCCGTCCAGGTCTGGTCGCCGGTTCAGAGAACGCGGTGACGAACAGATTCGCCGTGGTGTCGCCGCATCAGAACTTCAACAGCTGCAATTTCGCGTCTGAGCATGAAAGCAAGGAGTGTTGGGCCGACACTGAGGTGTACCCGACTGAGTCGGGCGCGCTGCGTGGGAAGAAGTACGTGCGTGCCAACGACACCGAGCTTGGGATCGCCGACGTGCCAAACCCGACCGCCGGCCGCGAGTGCCAGCCGCAGTTCGCCGAGGAGTACTCGTTCAGCAACTGTGTTCCGGTGACCAAGCCCTTGGGTAAGGAGACCTGGCGCGAGGAACTGCAGAATACGGGTACGCTGCCGATGGACACCGTCGTGACGATCGACTCGCTTCCGCGCGTTGATGACCAGGGCGCCATTGTGTTGCTGCCGCGCAAATCTGAGTGGCAGCCTGCGTGGATCGGGAACTCGGCGATCGTGAGCGACACCGCACCCGATGGGCAGAGGTACCGCGACGACGTCGCTTTCACGCAGTTCTACTCGAGTTCTGCTGGCGCAGCATGCACGGCGGACCTGAAGCCGAGCGAGGCAGTGCAGTGCGACGGCTTCTGGCAGCCGCTCACCGCAGATGTGGACCCGGCGACAGTGTTCCACGTGAAGACGGTATTCGACTTCACTGCGAAGCCGCTTGCACCTGGCGAGCGCCTCGCATACACATTTGAGACGCGCACCCCCGCGCAGTCTCCAAAGATGACCGCTGACACTGTCGCGTGGAACTCGATTGCTGTCGGTGGGCAAACTGTCGGTGGCGACGGGCGCACATCAAGCGTCCTCCCCACCGAGGGCATTCGCGTTGGCGTCTCCCTCGCAACGGGCCCGCTTGCCGTGGAGAAGCTCGTCACTGGACCAGGTGCCGAGTTCGCTCCCGACGAGTTCCAGGTTGAGGTCCTGTGCACGGTTCCCGCACGCGAGGGCGCGGCTGCAGTCACGCTTGACCCGATCTCGGTCACCGTCCCGGCCGGCGAGGTCGTGACGCTCGACGAGCAGTTCCCGTGGGGCGCCGAGTGTGAGCTGCGCGATGTTCAGGGCGCGAACGGCGAGACTTCCTCAGAAGCCGTCAAGGTGACCGTTGGCGCGGACGAGACCACGCCCGTCGCGACCCTGACAAACACCTACGAGGTTGGGTCGTTCGAGATTCAGAAGCAGGTTGAGGGCGCTGAAAACCAGGACCAAGAGGCGATTGATTACGGCGCCTTCCCGGTGAAGGCCGAGTGCACGTTCCTTGGCGAGGAGCTCGAGCTCCCTGTTGCGGAAGCAGAGCTCACCGCAGGCGGGCTGAAGTGGCTCGTGCAGAACCTCCCTGTCGGCGCGACGTGCACAATCACGGAACTCGACGCACAGGGCGGCGCCGCAAGCCTCACGCTCAACGGTGAGGTCGTCGCGCCGAATGAGGATGGATCGTGGACGATCACCGTCACCGAGGGTGAAGCGGCGCTCGATCTGCAGCTCACGAACGTCATGCCGCTTGGGCAGGTCGAGATCGAGAAGCAGCTTGTGGGCGAGGGCGTCTCCCTCGTGCCAGACGCGACAGTCTTCGAGTTCACAGTCGAGTGCACGTTCGAGGGCAAGACCGTCTGGGCTGGCGCGCTGGAGCTGACAAAGGCCGAGGCGCTCGCGGGCGAGAAGCTCACAATTGAGAAGCTCCCTGTTGGTGCCGAGTGCGGTGTGGCTGAGACGGCGACAGGCGGTGCCTCGCAGGAGCCCACAATCACGCCTGAGTCGCTCACAGTTGGGTCCGACGAGGGTGCCACCTTCGCTGTCGTGAACACCTTCGACGCAGGAGACCTGCACGTCACGAAGGAAGTTGTCGGCGACGGCGCTGAGCGCTGGGGCGCTGGCCCGTTCGAGGTGAGCCTTGAGTGCACGTTCAACGACACTTCGATTCCGGTGCCTGGCGGCGCGGAGCGCGAGCTCACCGCTGAGGGCGGCTTCGAAGCCGACTACACAGGCCTGCCTGTCGGCGCCGAGTGCGGCCTCACTGAGACTGTCACTGGCGGGGCGACCTCGAGCGAAATCCTAACTGCCGAGGGGGAGGCAATCACGGGTCCCGTCACCATCGGTGGCGGAGACGCACTCCAGCTTCGGGTCGTAAACACCTTTGATGTCGGGAGCCTGCAGGTGACAAAGCAGATCGCTGGTGACGGCGCGAGCCTCGCCGCCGACAAGGTGTTCACAGTTGCGCTCACCTGCTCGGTTGAGCGTGATGGTGAGACAGTCGAGATCGAGGTGCCGGAAGGCGCCGAACGTGAGCTGTCTAAGGCCGGCGGCCTCACTGCGACTTATGAGGAGCTGCCTGCCGGCGCGGAGTGTGAGCTGCGCGAAACCGACGCTGGCGGCGCGAGCGCCGTGACTATCACCCCGAATGCCGGCGATGCGGCGGTCGGTGCGGCGACGGTTGCTGCTGACGAGGTCATCGAGCTCACTGTGGTGAACGAGTTCGTGCTTCCGCCGGTCACACCTGAGCCCCCGACAGGCGGGAAGCTGCCTGGTACTGGCGGCGGGCTGCCGGTGGGCTGGCTGCTTGGCGGAGGCGCACTGCTGCTTGCCGGTGCGGTGGCCTTGGTGGGCACACGCGTGCGGCAGCGCAACAGTGCTGAGTAAGGCCTCTGTCTCGGCAGAGTAATGCGAGAAAGAAGCGGGTGGGAGCCCTGAGTTCCCACCCGCTTCTTTGCGTTTGCTGGGAGGTCCATTCGCACTTCATGGTGTTCTCCGCTGCACAGGACTGCGCTTCGTGAATTCAAGATAACTTCTTCGGGCGCGTCGTGCACAGTCATCAATTGGCGCTGCCACGCGTCAGCCCGATAGGATTTCCGACGGGGGATTCAGACCTGTTTGGGCAGGTCGAAACCAAATTCTGGGGCTGCTTGAGTGGCCCTTACGCAGGGACGCGTGTGTGTATTGCGCGTCCCTCTTTTATTTGTTTCTGGGGGGAAGCGACGATGTCTGAGTACATCGCGCCGCGTTCGCGCGCGCGCATTTTCATAAATTGGTTAGCGGGGGCACTTGTTGCGCTGCTTGTCGTCGGTGGCTTCAGCGCACCGGCGATGGCCGCGGGCGGCAAGTTCTCGGTGCAACAGCCCGAGTCAGGCGAGACGTACAACGGCCTTCCCGTTCTTGTCGAGGGCCAGACCTACGACCTCGTGTTCGGTTACGGCGTGATGGACGACGGCGAGGAAGCCCGAGTCACGCTGCCGAAGGGCATTTCGATCCCCGAGTCCGCGCTCGTTGTGCAGCCGGGCAACAAGGTTGTCGAATCGCTCACGATGAACGACGCAGGCGAGCTCGTTGTCAAGTTTAAGAACCCGTTCCCGAGCGGGATCAACCAGGGCTCGTTCGGCGTTAAGTTCACCCTCGACACCCTCGAGAACGTTGGCGTGAGTGAGCTCGAGTGGGGCATCAACGGCGACCCGACCACGCAGACCGTGATCGTCACCACGCCCGACAACAAGCCGCAGAAGACCGAGACCTGGTCGGACAAGCGCGTGGGGATCAATTCGATCCCGCACACAGTCAGCGACGATGGCGTCGTCACCATCGACCAGAGCGTGCTCGACACCGAGTTTCCCTACACGGTTCGCGTCTCGAGCAAGGACGCTCGCACGGTGAAGCTTTCGGACGCGCTCGACGAGGGCCTTGCGCTCGTGCCAGCCTCCCTGACCGGCACCAAGGTGGTTCGAGATGAGAACGGGATGAGCCCCGTCGAGTCCGCAATCGACGGCCTCCCCTCGATCTCGGGCACGTCGTTCGACTACGAGTTCAACGCCGAAGCGAACTCCGTCTACACGTTCACCTACGCGGCGAAGATCGCAGACTCTGACGCGCTCGCGAAGATCCAGGCCGCGCTCCAGGCTCAGCACGATGCAATCGATGCAGACAAGGGTGGCGACTACAAGGTCACCCTGAACAACAACGTCACCATCGCGGGCGAGAAGAAGAGCGCGGGCATCACGCTTCAGGGCAACGTCAAGGCCGCTCCAAGCCCCGGAGTAGGCGAGGCGTTCACGAAGTCCGTGGATCCGCGCGACGTTGCGCTCGCCGACGAGCTCGTCGGCGGCGCGAAGCTCGACGAGCCCATCAAGCTGGACTACACGCTCGGCGCAGATCTCACGGTCTTCAAAGACTTCGCGGACAACCCCAAGCACAAGCTCGCGCAGAACGTCGTCATCAGTGACAACCTGCACGCTCCCGCAGTGTGGACAGGCAGCGCGCCGGTCCTCACCGACGCCGCCGGCAACGCCATTCCGCTCACGGAGGCGACCGGCCTGACCGGCGGTATCGAGACGGCGATCGCCGCCGATGAGTACGTGAATACATACCTCTTTGACGGCCAGCGGCTCTACGTCAACATCGGCAAGGACGCCACAAAGAAGTACACCATCAAGGTTGCCGCGGAGCTTCCTGAGCTTCCGGCAAATCCTGCCGATCAGACGCAGTACGTTCTGAAGTTCCGCGCCGACAACGAGGCGAAGTTCATCTACGGCGGCGACAAATCGGTCACTAAGTGGGCGACGACCGTCATTACGACGCCCAAGGACCTCGACGGCGCGGTGATCGACGACAACCAGAAGTTCTCCAAGACGACCGCCGGCGGACCAATCACCGTCGAGGAGGGCACCTCGGTCGCCGTCCCGTACACCTTCAAGGTCGGAGCAAAGGTTGGCGACGCGGCGAAGTCGCGCATCATCGATGCGGTCGACCACGAGATCTTCAACGTTTCTGCGGCGACGCTCCCCGAGATCGCCAAGTCGATCACTGGCTCCTACGGGGGACACAAGCTCGACGGCACGATGTTCGACCTCTCCATCGACGATAAGCAGCAGCTCGTCATTGAACCGAACGACGCGTTCACGGCGAAGCTCAAGGCCGAACAGGACGCCGACGGGAAGCTGCTCGGCGGCTGGAGCATCAAGCTCGAGCTGTCGACTTACGTGCTGAAGGGCAAGCAGACCCTGAGCGTCAAGAACTCGGCTAGCTACGAGGGCAGCGATCTCGAGTACACGCTCACGTCGTCGTCGACGACGAAGGCAACGAGCTACGGCGACGAGATGGAGGTGCGGAAGCACGTTTACGTTCCCGGCAGCGGTGGGAAGGACTTCACGACGAACTTCCGCGCTGAGGTCGACGAAAAGTCCGGCGAGCTCATCAAGGACGAGTTCACGTACCGGGTCGAGCTCGAGCCACACGGCAACTTCAACAGCATGGTGTTTGACGTTGCTGACGTACTGCCGAAGGAGCTCGAGTTCCTCGGGTTCGTTGCAGAGCGGGATCTCGACAGCAGCAACTACAGCGCGACGAACGAGTACAACATCCCCGGTTCGCAGCTGAAGGCGATCTACGACAAGGCAAGCAACACTCTCACCGTGCCGAAGGGCAAGCTCGAGAGCGGCAAGACCGTGAGCCTGTACTTCAAGGTCAAGCTCGTTGGCGCCAAGGAAAACGTCGGTGTCACGAACCTCATCGGAACCTCCGGTGCGACGATCACCCCGACGAACGACTACCCGTTGAGCCTGCTGAAGCGCGATAGCGCGGACGCCACAAAGCTCATTACCGACGAGGATGCGGTCTTCTCGGTCCTCGACGCCGACAAGAAGACTGTTGTGCTCACCGACCTGCGCGTTGAGAACGGCAAGATTGTCACCGCGGAGGGCGGCACACCCGTCGTCAAGAAGCCCGGAACGTACTGGCTCCGCGAAGACGTTGCCCCTGGCGGGTACAAGAAGGCAGACGAGCTCCTCGAGATCGGGTTCAAGGCCGACGACAGCGCGAAGGAGGTCGTGCTGTACAACGACCGCCAGAACTACGCGATCGGTGATTTCACCTGGATCGACGCGAACCGCGACGGTATCCAGGACGCCGACGAGGAGATCCTCGCTGGCGTGACCGTTGAGCTCATTAAGGACGGCAAGGTCATCGCGACCACGACGACCGACACCGAGGGCCGCTACCTCTTCGACGAGCTGCCTGCGGGTGAGTACCACGTGAAGTTCACGCTGACGGAGGAGCAGCAGAAGCTGTACACCTTCACGACGCAGAACTCAGGAAAGAACGGCGCCGCCGATTCGGATGCGGATCGCGAGACCGGCCTCACCACCAAGATCGTGCTTGGTGAGTCAAACAAGAACCTGACAAAGAGCTATGAGCACGGCAAGGTGAAGGCAACCGAGGGCATCGACCCGACGTGGGACGCCGGCGTTGTGCTGAAGAGCTACGCGATTGGTGATTACACCTGGATTGATGAGAACAACAACGGCGTGCAGGACGAGGGCGAAGAGATCCTCCCCGGCGTGACCGTTGAGCTCATCAAGGACGGCAAGGTCATTGATTCAACTGTCACCGACGAGAAAGGCCTGTACCGGTTTGACGACCTGTCTGCTGGCGAGTACCAGGTGAAGTTCACTCTCACTGAGGAGCAGCAGAAGGAGTTCCGCTTCACTGAGCAGACCGTGGGATCCGACGACGCGGTTGATTCGAACGCGAACCCCGAGACTGGGCTTACCACGACAATCGTGCTCGGCGACACGAACAAGAACCTCACCAAGGATCCGAAGTTCGGCGAGCTGAAGGCCACAGAGGGTATTGATCCGACGTGGGACGCGGGCGTGATCCGCAAGACCTACGCGATTGGTGATTTCACGTGGATCGACGCGAACCGTGACGGTATCCAGGACGCTGATGAGGAGATCCTTGCCGGCGTGACCGTTGAGCTCATCAAGGATGGCAAGGTCATCAAGGAGACGACGACAGACGACAAGGGCCGCTACATGTTCGATCGCCTGCCTGCAGGCGAGTACGAGGTGAAGTTCACGCTTACGCCCGAACAGCAGAAGCGGTACGTCTTCACTGACAAGCTTGCTGGCGAGGACGGCACTGTCGATTCGAATGCCGACCCGAAGACCGGCCTGACGTCGAAGATCGTCCTGGGTGACAGCAACGAGAACCTCACCAAGGACTACGATTTCGGCACTGTCGAGGCGACCGAGGGCATTGACCCGACGTGGGATGCCGGTGTGGTGTTGAAGACTTACGCGATCGGTGATTTCACGTGGATCGATGCGAACCGTGACGGTATCCAGGACGCTGATGAGGAGATCCTTGCTGGCGTGACCGTTGAGCTTCTGAAGGACGGGGAAGTCATCAAGACGACCACGACTGACGACACCGGTCACTACATGTTCGACAACCTCAACGCTGGTGAATACGAGGTTCGGTTCACGCTGACTGACGAGCAGAAGAAGGTCTACACCTTCACAAGCCACGTGATCGGTGAGAACGGTGCAGTGGACTCGAATGCCGACCGAAAGACCGGTCTTACGACAAAGATCGTGCTCGACGACTCGAACCCAAGCCTGACGAAGGACTACCCCTTCGGCACCGTTGAGGCGACCGAGGGCATCGATCCGACGTGGGACGCCGGTGTGGTTGTGAAGACCTATGCCGTCGGTGACGTGGTGTGGATCGACGCGAACAAGAATGGCGTCCAGGACGGTTCCGAGAAGGTGCTTCCGGGCGTCACCGTGGAGCTCTTTAAGGACGGGGAAGTCATTGCGACGACCACGACCGATAAGAACGGGCGCTACAAGTTCGATGACCTGAACGCTGGCGAGTACCAGGTGAAGTTCACCCTCACCAAGGAACAGCAGAAGATCTACAAGTTCACGAAGCCGTCAGTCGGCTCGAATGGCGCTGTGGATTCGAACGCTGACCCGGAGACTGGCTTCACCGCTACGATCGTGCTTGGCGATAGCAACACGGATCTCACGACCGAGTACGAGTTTGGCGAGGTCAACGCGACCGAGGGCATCGACCCAACCTGGGACGCTGGTGTCGTCGTGATCGACATCCCAGCGACTGAGGTTCCGGGCGCTGAGAACCCGGGCACCCCGGGTGTGAACGAGCTGCCGCACACCGGTGGCCCGCTCCCGATCCTCGTCGGCGGGCTCGCTTCGCTGCTGCTGCTTGCTGGCGCTTCGCTGATGATCTGGCGACGTCGCACCGCCTAGTACCTGAACGGCGTTTAGCGTAGCGCGGGCTCCTCTCAGCACATGCCGGGAGGAGCCCGTTCTGCATTTCGTGAGGATGCTGTAACGCACGTCTGCGTGTCAGTGGTCTGCCCTAGCCTGGCTGCATGGTGAAACGTCAGGTGAAACATACTCCGAGGGTCGAACCACTCGTGCTCGCGCATCTTGCCCCAGGCATTGCCGCGGATCTGACGGCGGGCGCTGATGTGGACGGCAGGCGGATCGAAGTCGATACAGTGACGAATTCGCTCGCGGGCATGACGCTCATGGAGAGCGAAGTCGTGGGGCTCTCGGGTGATCGGGTGGATCTCCGCGGAGCCCGCTTTATCGATTCGCGCCTGACGCAGTGGGCAGTGCCTGTGTTGTCGGCCCCGGGGAGTACCTGGCGCGATGCCGAATTACAGGAGTCACGAGTTGGCGCGCTCGACATGAGTGACGCAGAGGTGCGGCGGGTCACGATTTCTGGGGCAAAGGTCGGGTGGATCAATCTGCGGGGCTCGGTTGTTCATGATGTGGTGTTTCGTGACTGCACGTTCGACGAGGTCGATCTCGGCGGTGCGAAGATTTCGAGGGTGGCCTTTGTTGACTGTGTGACCGAGAAGCTGTCGCTCACGCAGGCTCACGGAGAGGCGCTCGACCTGCGTGGCCTCGAGTTTCACGCGCTTGAAGGCTTTGAGGGGCTTCGTGGTGCAGTTATGACGAGTGAGCAGGTTGCATTCATGGCCGACGCGTTCGCATCTCACTTTGGAGTAGTCGTCGAGGGGTAGCCGCCGCGGCTAGGCGGGAATAGTCTCGGGTGAACATTGGTTCTGGTAATTAATACCCCTGGGGGGTATGTTTAGAGTGATCCAGAAGCAACCCGAGGGGAGTCAGGATGGACAACCAGCAGAACCACCCGACGAAGCACATCGATCATGTGGACCACGCCCAGCACGCCGACGATACGCCGCACACCCACGAAGCGGGGCACGCGAGCGGAGAGACTGGTGCGGATGCGGGTCACGAAGGCCATGAACGTTCTAGCGACCACGCAGGCCATGACGCGCACGCCGGTCACAGCGGCCAGGGCGGCCACGAGAGCCACGACGGACATGCAGGCCACGGCGGCCACGAGGGGCACGTTGCGCAGTACCGGCGCATGTTCTGGATCATGCTTGTGCTCGCGATCCCGACAGTCGCGCTGTCAGGCATGTTCGCGTCGATCGTTGGGTACAGCCTCCCCGAAGTGACGTGGCTGGCTTGGGTGTCGCCGATCCTGGGCACCATCATGTACGTGTGGGGCGGCAAGCCGTTCCTCACCGGAGCAGTAGATGAGATCAAGGCTCGCACGCCCGGAATGATGCTCCTGATCGCGCTCGCAATCACTGTGGCGTTCCTCGCCTCTTGGGCTGCGAGCCTTGGCATCGTTCACCACGAGCTCGACTTCTGGTGGGAGCTCGCCCTCCTCGTCGTGATTATGCTGCTCGGCCACTGGATCGAGATGCGCTCCCTCGCGCAGACGACGTCGGCGCTCGATTCGCTCGCCGCGCTGTTGCCGGATGAGGCTGAGCGTGTCGAGGGGGACGAGATCGTCACGGTGTCGCCGAGCGCGCTCCGCGTCGGCGATGTGGTCGTCGTGCGGCCCGGCGGCAGCGTCCCCGCGGACGGTCGAGTTGTCGATGGGCGGGCATCGTTTGACGAGTCGATGGTTACTGGTGAATCTCGCACAGTAGGCCGCGGCGTCGGCGAGCATGTGTCGGCCGGCACCGTGGCGACTGACTCCGGTGTGCGGATCGAAGTCACGGCGATCGGCGACGATACCGCGCTCGCCGGGATCCAGCGCCTCGTCACGGAGGCGCAGAACTCATCGTCGCGCGCCCAGCGGCTCGCAGATACCGCCGCGGGCTGGCTCTTCTGGTTCGCGCTCGCCGCTGCCGTCGTCACGGCGATCGTGTGGACGCTCGTCGGCAACCCGGACGACGCTGTGGTTCGCACGATTACCGTGCTTGTGATCGCCTGCCCGCATGCCCTTGGCCTCGCGATCCCGCTCGTCGTCTCAATCGCGACTGAGCGTTCGGCTCGCGCCGGAATCCTCGTGAAGGATCGCCTCGCGCTCGAGAGTATGCGCCTCGTGGATTCGGTGCTCTTTGATAAGACGGGCACACTCACGAAGGGCGAGCCGACAGTCACGAGCGTCGAGCCTGCGGGCGAATACGCGGCGGACGACGTCCTCGCCCTCGCCGCAGCCGCGGAGGGAGACAGTGAGCACCCGCTCGCTCAGGCCATCGTGCGAGCTGCGCGCGATCGGGGGCTCGACGTACCCGCCGCTGCCGATTTCTCGTCCTCTCCTGCGGTTGGCGTGACCGCGACGGTGGGCGGTTCTGTCGTGCGTGTTGGTGGGCCATACATGCTGCAGGAAGAGGGTGAGCGCGAGCTCGACGTTGCCGAGGAATGGCGGAGCCGCGGCGCAATCATTCTGCATGTGCTGCGCGGCGGTGAGGTGATTGGTGCCCTTGCGTTGAGCGACGAGATTCGCGCGGAGTCGCGTGACGCGGTTCGTGCCCTGCATAAGCTCGGGGTCGAAGTTGTTATGATCACGGGCGATGCTGAGGCGGTTGCGAACACCGTCGCCGACGAGCTCGGGATTGACAGGGTGCTCGCCGGGGTCCGCCCCGAAGACAAGGCCGCTGAGGTGCTCAAGCTGCAAGGCGAAGGCAAGCGTGTTGCGATGGTCGGCGACGGCGTGAACGATGCGCCGGCGCTCGCGCAGGCAGATGTTGGGCTCGCGATCGGCGCCGGTACCGATGTCGCGATCGCATCGGCCGGCGTGATCCTCGCAAGTGACGACCCGCGTTCGGTCGTGTCAGTGATCGAGCTGTCGAAGGCCACCTACCGGAAGATGCGACAGAACCTCTGGTGGGCGGCAGGCTACAACCTCCTATCGGTGCCGCTTGCTGCAGGGGTGCTCGCGCCAATCGGGTTCGTGCTGCCAATGTCGGTCGGCGCGATATTGATGTCGCTTTCCACAGTCGTGGTCGCGCTGAACGCGCAACTGTTGCGCAGGCTCGACCTTCGGCCAGAGGTCACAACGCAACGAGTGCTTCAAAGCTGACAAACGCGTGTGCCACCGGTAGTCTCGGGGGCACACGTAAAGTCTGTTTCTGCGGGTCGGGGGGCCTGCGAGGACGCAGACGGCAGAAGGGGGAGTGCCGTGCCAGAACTCGGCCAAGGCGAGCGGGAGATCGAGCTTGCCGATCAGCTGACGTTTCAGCTCTACGCAGCATCGCGGGCGATGGTCGCCGCGTACCGGAAAGAATTACAACCGTTCAACCTGACCTACACGCAGTATCTGACGATGCGGGCGGTCTGGAGCGGCGACGGGAGGCCGGTGACTGAGTTGTGTGCTGAGCTTGAGCTCGACTCGGGCACAATCTCGCCGCTGCTCACACGGCTCGAATCCGGCGGTTTTATCTCCCGCGAGCGTGTGGGGAACGACGGCCGCCAGGTGCGAGTGTTCTGCACCGAGCTTGGTCGTCACCTGCAGGCGCAGCTCATGCACCTGCCTGGCAGCGTCGCTGAGGCCTCCGCGATTAGTGAGCCCGAGATTGAGCGTCTCTGTGGCATGCTCGGCTCGCTGCGGGAGGCTGTTCGCGGGGGCGTTTAGCGCGCCTTGCCCCGCTAGTTGGGTGGCTCGATGCCGTCCACGTAGAACCAATTGCCGTGCTCGCGCGCGAAGCGACTGCGCTCGCGCTGCTCAAAGCGCCCCTCCGGGGTTCTACCGATGGCGGAAAACGTAACGTACCCCGTGTCGTCAAACGGTCCGCCAAGCTCGGCCTCTTCGACGATGAGTCGCAGCCACCGTGTGGTCCCATCGAGCTCAAGCTCTCTCGGTCTCGTGCCCGGATGCCAGGTGCGCAACAGGTACGCCTCGTCGCCGATGGCGAACGCACTGTATCGGGACCGCATGAGCTGGGCGGCGGTGGGGGCTGTGCTCCCGCCATGGATGGGGCCACAGCACTTCAGATAGGGGTCGCCAAAGCCGCACGGGCAGGGGGCTGATGGGTTGAGCGCGGTCACGGTTCCACGCTACCCGCAACGCGGCTTGCAATCTGTACCACTGTCGTAATACAGTGGTACATGACGGGTGCTAGCCCCGTCGAAGGAAGGATCACAGCATGCAACTCGACGATTCCCGGCCCATTTGGGCGCAGCTCGTCGACGAGTTCAGGCGACGGATCGCCTCGGGGGAATGGCCGACGGGCCTCAAAGTTCCTTCGGTGCGCGAACTCGCACTCGAACTCGGGGTGAACCCAAACACCGTGCAGAAGGCGCTCGGCGAGGTCGACAGGCTCGGCCTCACACTCGCCGAACGAACGGCGGGCAGATTCGTGACCCGCGACGAGGTCGCCATCGCCAGTGCGCGTACCGCGCTCGCCGCAGCCCAGGCAACCGCGTTCGTCGCGACCGCCAACGGCCTCGGCATGACCCTTCCTGAGACTGTGCAACTGCTTGAACAACGCTGGGCGGAAGCCTCCGACGCAGCGCAGACCGAAAGGACACCCGATGAGTGAGCACCATCTGCCACCGTCGTCACCCGCGATCGAGGTGAGGGGCCTCTCAAAGGCATACCGAGGCCGTCCGGCGCTTGCCGGCCTTGACCTGAGCCTGCAGCCCGGCCAGATTGTCGGACTTATGGGCGACAATGGCTCCGGCAAGACTACGCTGTTGAAGATCCTTGCTGGGGTCCTCGCCGAGTGGGAGGGCAGTGTGCAGATCGCGGGAAGTGAGCCCGGCGCGGTGTCCAAGGCGCTCGTGTCCTTCCTGCCAGACGCGTCGTTCCTACCCGACTCCCACAAACCCGCCGACTCAATCGCTCAATACGCGAGGTTCTTCGAAGACTTCGACACCGCCAAGGCGCGCGAGATGGTCGACTTCTTCGGCCTCCCGTGGGACCGAAGCCTGAAAGAGATGTCGAAAGGCATGCGGGAGAAACTCCAGATCTCGCTCGCGATGAGTCGCCGAGCGCGTGTGTACCTTCTCGATGAGCCGATCTCGGGCGTCGACCCGGCGTCGCGCGACGTGATCCTGCGCGGGATCCTCTCGAACTTCGCTGACGACGCGCTCATGCTCGTCTCCACCCACCTCATCCAAGATGTCGAGTCGATCGTCGACTCGGTTGTGTTTCTTCGGGGAGGCAAAGTGCTTCTCCAGGGCGCCGCAGACGACCTCCGCGAAGAACACGGCGTGAGCCTCGACGCGCTCTTCAGAAAGGTGTACGCAGCATGATCGCCAAGCTGTTGAGCCAGGAATTCATTACAACCCGCAAGACGCTTCTTACCACAGTCGGAATACTGCTCATCGTGATCCTGATGGGGTACGCGATCGCGATCTTGCGCGTACCCGTTCTCGACGGGCTCGGGCTCGGCGCGGGCATAGCCGGAACGATCGCGCTCACGCCTGTCGTGCTGGCGGTGCTCGTCGCGAGCTATTGGCGCACAATGTACGGCGCGCAGGGCTACTTCACGATGACTCTGCCGGTGAGGGGCAGAACAATCTTCGCGGCAAAGGTGCTTTACGGCATCCTCGTCTCGTTTGTCGCGGCCGCGCTGACTGCCGCCCTGCTCGCACTCGCGGCGGTTGCCCTCGCAGTGTCGAAGGGCGTCGCGCCGGCAGACTTCATCCGTGAACTGCTCACGACAGTCGATCCAGGGCTCGCCTGGTTCGTAGTGGTCGCGCTGCTCATGCAGCTCGTATTCGCAGTGATAGCCGGCGCCGCGCTCATGTCAATTGGCGCCGAGGGCCGTTTCAACCACCTGGGGTTCGCAGCCCCAGTGATCTT
The DNA here is from genome assembly GCF_043080205.1 of Leucobacter sp. NPDC015123. Lineage (NCBI taxonomy): Bacteria > Bacillati > Actinomycetota > Actinomycetes > Micrococcales > Microbacteriaceae > Leucobacter > Leucobacter sp. NPDC015123. The sequence goes on from NZ_JBIBVH010000008.1 coordinate 74,663, forward strand.
CACCGTGGTGCTCTACTTCGTGATGCAGCTACTCGGGCTCGCGGCGATGTTGTTCATACCGTTCGGCATCCGAATCGGCGGCCCAGACGCGGGCACGTTCGTCGCGCAAGGAATGTTCCAGGACTTCCTCGCAGCGCTGAAACCTGGAGACCCGGCGGGAGCCGACCCGAGCGTCCTCGGCCTCGGAGTGCTCTTCGTCTCGCTCGTGCTCGGCGTGGTGCTTGCCTGGTGGGGCGCGCGTTCAGTCGACCGACGGACATCCCTCCGCTAACGCACGACCTGCAGCTCGTGCCGTACGGCGCCCCTGATCTCAGTGAACTCGGGCGCCGTACCTGCATTCTCGATGCCGTACACCGGCGGAACCGGGAGCGAGTTGTAGTGAAACGGGTTGCTCGCGTAGTAGGCGCCGGTGTCAAGAAGCGCAACGAGGTCGCCGGGTTCAAGAAGCGGAAGCTCGCGGCCGCGAGCAACGAGGTCGCCCGCAAAACAGCACGGACCAGCGACGTCCTGCACCTCTGTGATAGCTGACGGCTTCGAACCACCCGCGCTATCGAACCCCTCAACCCGAAGCGGCCACGCATCGGGCATGAACACGGTGCGGGTCGCGACCTGTGCACCCGCGTGAGTGATCGCCACCCTGCGGCCACCAACCTGCTTCGTGTACTCGACATACGTTGCGATGAAGCCATGCTTCGCGAGGATACTCCTACCGAACTCGGTGACAATCTCATAGTCGCCAGAGAACAGTCGGGGGGCACCCTCTTCGAGCGCGGCGACGTAGTCGTCGAACGCTGAGATTGGGTTGTCAGTTGCAAAGTCGACGGGAAGACCGCCGCCGATGTCTAGGGTTCTGATTTGTGCATGCCCGGCACGCGCGTTCACCTCGTCGGCGAAGCGGACGAGCTCGTTCACACCCTCGGCGATGAGCTCGAGCGGGCAGCCCTGCGATCCGACGTGCGTGTGAGCCCTCCGTAGCCACGGTGAGGCAAGGTATGCCTCGACGAGCTGCTCGCGCATTCCAGGATCGCGAAGCGGCACACCAAACTTCGAGTGTGCACTCGCCGTGCTCATTGCGGCGATCGAGCCCGCACCCACCTGCGGATTCAGGCGGATTCCGATCTCTGAATCTGATCCGGCGTCCGCGAGTAGCGCCCTGACGCGTGCGAGCTCCTGGAAGTTGTCGACATTGAGAGCCGCGCCAAGACCGAGCGCCCGGCGCAGCTCACCCCACGACTTCGCGGGGGAATCAAACACGAGCCTGTCAGGAGTGACTCCGGCCGCCAGCGCAGCGCTCAACTCGCCATCGCTCGCGACCTCGGCTCCCATGCCAAGCTCCCCGAGCCGAGCAAGTACAGGCACAAGCGGATTCGCCTTCACCGCGAACGCGTGGAGTACCGGGATGTCCCGTGGGAAGGCGCCGAGCAGGTGCTCCACGTTGAGCTGCACGCGCTCCCAGTCGAGGAACGCCACGAGCGGCGAGTGCTCTTCGTGGAGCAGCCCCTGGGCACGGGCTGCGGTGAGGATCTGTGATCGCCGGGCTGAATCGTTCATGGTTGTCGGTATCTGCGCTCTCGTGCTCGTGGACGGTTCGGGGCTGTTCCGTGGCGAGGCGTGCCCCGTCACCCAGGCTAGGATTATTCGTTTGGCGGCAGATCAGTCCAGGGGGATGAGATTTGCTGCCGAATTCATCCCATGAGGATGAAGAGACCACTGGTCTCAGCCCATATGGTGAATCGTGCCCTGCGGAGCTGCATGGGTCGTGGCCCATTGACACACCATCGAATCTTGTACAGCGATGCGTTGTCGCGTGGGCCCAACATATTGAACATCAGAAAGAAAAGACATGACTACCGCTACCCAGTCGGGCGCAGGCGCCCAGACGGCGACGGCCAAGACGCATAGCACCGCGATTACCTTCTGGCAGGGTGTTGCGATCATCTTCGGCGCGAACATCGGCGCGGGAATTCTCGCACTTCCTTACGGCGCGCGCAGTGGCGGCTTTCCAGCGCTGCTGATAGCCCTGATCGTCGCCGGCTTTCTCACCACGGCATCTATGCTCTACGTTGCCGAAGTTGCGTTGCGAACGAAGGAGCCGCTGCAGCTTGCCGGACTCGCTAAGAAGTACCTGGGCAATGTGGGGTCCTGGTTGGTGTTCGCGGGAGTCGCAGTGAATGGACTCGGCGCGCTCATCGCGTATACCTCGGGCTCCGGAAGGATCCTCTCTGAGCTGCTCGGCCTGCCCGAAGCGGTCGGCAGTCTCCTCTTCTTCATCCCCGGTGTGCTTGTCGTTTGGTTTGGACTCCAAGCGACTGGCCGCTCTGAGCAGGCGATCACGATTGCGATGCTCGTGCTGATCCTTGTGCTCTGTGGCTGGACGTTCGTTGGCCCCGGCATCGATATTGCGAACGTCACCTACGTGCAGCCTTTCTTCATCATTCCAATTGTGAACCTTGCTGTGTTCGCGTTCATCGCTCAGTACACCGTTCCTGAACTCGCGCGTGGCCTCGCAGAAACGAACCCACGCGCGTTGCCTCGAGCGATCGTCGTTGGTATGTGTGCAACGGGATTCCTCCTCGCGCTAGTTCCGCTTGCTGCGCTTGGCATGATGGGCCGCGAAGGCATCACCGAGGTGGTTACTGTCGCCTGGGGACAAGAACTTGGGTCCGCCGCATACTATCTGGCGAACATCTTCGCCGTCCTTGCAATGATGACCTCATTTTGGGCGATCGCACTCACACTGATGACAAACATCTTTGACCGGTTCAAGTGGCCCTCCGAGGGCGCACCTGGCTACCGCGTCGCCGCGATTGCGATTGTCGCGATTCCTGCGTTCCTGATTGGGGTGTTCAACCTCGCTGGTTTCGTGTCGGCCCTTGGTTACGCCGGTGGCTTCGCGGGTGCGATCATGTCTATTGTGCCCGTGCTCATGCTGCACCGAGCCCGCAAACATGGTGACCAGGAGCCTGCGTGGCATGCGGGATGGATGTCGCATCCGATCGTTCAGGGCCTCTTGATCCTGGTATTCGGCCTTGCGTTTGTTTACTCGCTGGTGTCAGCGTTCGGCCTCGTCCCTGACGGTTGGGCCTAATGCGCCGCATCCCTGCGACATCCGCGATCACGGCGTTCTCAGCTCACAGTGAGCCGGTCGCTGTGGTCGCGATTGGTGAGCCGTTCGAATGCGAGACGCAGGACTGCTACGCGGGACAGATCATCTCGGAACAAGTGCTACGACCTCACATCGATATGGCCCATTTCAACCGTGCGACCGGGCCGGTGTACGTCGAAGGAGTGCGCGCGGGGGCGATGATTTGCGTCGTGGTCGAGGCCATAGAGCTTGCTGATGAAGGCATCATGGCGCTGTCGCCGGGTCTGGGCGTGCTTGGCGACCGAATCAGCGTGCCAAGCACTCGCCTTGTGCCGATACGAGACGGGCACGCCTGGGTGACTCCCGTCACCCCTGTCGCGCTGACGCCAATGATTGGGGTGCTTGGCGTGGCTCCGAGTGGAGAACCCATTGGCTCTTCTTGGCCGGGTACACACGGCGGGAATCTCGATACTCGCCTGCTCCAGGCCGGCACCGCCCTCTTCTTGCGCGCTCGCCACGACGGCGCCTTACTTGCCGTAGGTGATCTGCATGCTGTGCAAGGTGACGGCGAACTTGGCGGAACTGGCGTCGAGATCGCCGGTCGAGTACGTCTGCGTGTTGAACGGGCTGTTTTTCAAGGCGAAGAAGTGTATGCGGGAGAACTGCCAGCGGTGCGGCACGAGGGCGGGCTGAGCTTGCTTGCGAGCGCGGCAACCATAGAAGAGGCCATTCGCACGGGCTTTGCTGCTGCGGTTGACTTGATCCAGCATTGGCGGGGACTTACTTGGGAAGACGCCTACCGCACCGCGAGCCTGATCGTCCGTTCTGAGGTGAGTCAGGCGGTGAACCCGCTTGTTACGGCGAGGATCACGATCCCGCGCGAGTGGTGCCCGGAAACACTGTTTAACGAGGGCCGCGCGTGACGAGCTTGGTCAAGATCGTGATCGTCGAGGACCACCCGATCGTGCGCCTCGGGCTGGCGACCGTGCTCGGTGCGCACGAGGATCTCAGCGTCGTCGCAGAGGCGACGGATTCGGGCGCGGCGCTCGCCGCAGTCGCGAACACCTCACCGGATCTGGTGATTCTTCCGTTGCGGCTCGGAGGCGTGCGCGACGGGCTTGAACTCTGCCGTGAGATCAAGTCGATCGAGCTCGGGCCGCGCGTGATGATGTACACGTCGTACACCAGCCATTCAGACGCAACGCTCGCGTTTCTATCGGGCGCCGACAGCTTCCTGACGAAGGATCACCCCGAGGGGCGGCTCGTCGAGACGGTCCGGGCGACGGCTCGCGGCAGCAGGGTGTGGAACGTCACAACGGACACCGGGGTTAGCGCCAGAAACCTTGCGGAGCGCGTTCAGCGTACGGCGCTCACAGCCCGCGAGCAGGAGGTTCTCGGATTCATGCTGCAGCGATACACGAACTCGGAGATCGCGAAGGAGCTGTTCGTCGGAGTGCCAACTGTGAAGACGCACGTCTCGAATGTGCTGCAGAAGCTTGGCGTCAACAGCCGTAAAGCCCTCTTTACCTGACCCACGGCTCGGCCGGGCACCTCATAGCCCGCGATCTGCACGTGCAATGCCCAATTCGAGCGAAACCGGCATTGGGTCTGCAGATTACATACGCTGTGGCTGTGGCTGTGGCTGTGGCTCGGTGGTGAGAGAGCTGTGGGGCGTCGCAGCGCCCCACAGCGACTACTCGGCGCGGCTGAAGACCGCGAGTGACTCGAAGTGGTGCGTGTGCGGGAAGATGTCGAAGGCGCGAAGCTCAAGCAGATCGTAGCCAGAGTCGAGCAGTGACTTCGTGTCCCGAGACAGCGCAACAGGGTCACAGGCGACGTAGACAATGTTCTCGGGCGCAAGCTCGGCGAGCTGCTGAGTGACGTCTCCGCCCGCACCCGAGCGCGGCGGATCGAGCACGATAGTGCCGCGGCGTAGGCGATCGCGCACAGGCGCTGCCGCATCGAGGAGCTCGCGGAGATACTTGTCGACGCGAGCAGTCAGCGCGCGGGCCCCGACGATCTCGGAGAGGTTCTCAGCGGCATTGTCTGTCGCATCGGGATCGGACTCGACCGAGGTGATCTTCAGCCCAGGCCCTGCAGCTTCGGCCACAGCGGCCGCGAGCAGGCCGGCGCCGCCATACAGGTCAAGGTTGCCGGCCGCGGGGTCGAACTGGCCCGCCTCGATGAGGTCGGAGATCGCGTCGTGCACCGCCCCGAAGAGCATCGCGGGTGCCTCGCGGTGCACCTGCCAGAAGCCACCGGCGCGTACGATGAAGCCGCGATCCTCGACGAGTTCGGCGACGAGGTCCTTCTCGCCCCGACGCTCCTTCTGCCCGGTTTCGGTGATGAGCATGCGGGGGTCGTCGTTCGCGGGGTCGATAAGGTCGATCGTCTGCAGACCCTGCATTGCCTCAGTGAGCGGCGCAATCTGGTTGACGCCTGCAGTCGCGAGCGGCAGTGATGACACCGGGACGACTGTGCGGCTGCGAGCCGCGTAGGGGCCGACAGCACCGGTCTCGGGATCGACGTGGAGGCGAACGCGCGTGCGGTAGCCGAGGCCATTCGCCTCGTCGTCGCCGTCGGCCGGCTCGACGAGCTCGGCGAGGGTTTCCCGGAAGTCTTCGCCATCTTCGCCAGCGAGCTCGATGTCGCCGAAGCGCGCCATCGAGTCGACGAGAACTTCAGCCTTCAGTACGCGCTGGCGCGCGAGGTCGATGTGGCCAAACTCGGCGCCGCCAGCGCGCTCTGCCGGGTCACGCTCGAGCGAAGCCTCTTCCCACACGTGCTCGCGACGATCTTCTGAAGCGTCGATGACGCGCGTGACGGCGGCGCGGGCGAACGACTTCTTCTTTTGATCGGTGACGCGCGCGAGCACGCGCTCGCCGGGGATCGCGTCGGCGACGAACACCACGCGCCCCTCGTGGCGAGCGACGCTCACGCCGCCATGTGCAATTCCGGTGATTTCGAGCTCGATCTCGGAGCCGATTTCGAGGGGCGTGCCCTCGCGCTGTTCAGACATGAAGACTATTCTCCCACGCCAGCGAACTGATCGCGCAGGGCACAGAAAAAGGGGCCAGGGAGTAATCTCCCTGGCCCCTGATCTGAGGTGTGAAACTAGCCCTGCAGTGACGACGCGTCTGCGATCTGGTCCTTCGCGGGAGCTTCGACCTTCACAGGCTCGCCCCACTTCGTGTACTCCTGCGTACCGGTGCCAAGCCCGCCGATGTTCGGCATGACGATACGGCGCGGAAGGTCATCGGGGCCGACGAACATGTCGTAGACCATCGACTCGCCGATAGTCGAAACGAGTGCGTCGATGTCGACGCCCTCCTGCGGCTGCGCCTCGAACATCTTGCGTGTATCGAGGGTGAGCGTCAGCTGCGTGGTCTTGACGCCGTCGATCTCTGGCCCCTCGGGCTCTGCCTTGAAGTCAGTGAGGGCTTCGCCGAAGCCTTCGACCTGGGAGCCCGGGTTGACCTGATCGAGGATCGCGCCAATGTCGCCGGCGCCGCCCGGCATCGTCGACATGTCAAGGAACTTGTCGCCTGAGAGCGAGCCCATATTCATGTACATCGTGCCGTCGACAACGCGGATGTCGCCATCCATGCCGCCAGTGTTCATCTTCATCTGCATCTGGACCTTCTTCGGGTCCTTATCAATGACGACGTCTGCCTCGACAGTGCCCTCAACTGAATCGCCCATCTGCATTGACATGTGCACCGAACCCGCCGCGAACTGGGCGTCTGCGATGCGCTGCGCGAAGTCGTCCTGCGTGAGCGGGGTGCCCTTCGCAGCGGGCTCTTGAGTGGTTGTCGAGCCGCCGTCGGCGGGGGTGGAGGAGGAGCTGCACCCGGTGAGCGCGAGCCCGCCAGCGAGCAGAATGGACGTGACAAGTGTGGCCCTGCGTGAAAGCTTCATGGTTCAACGGTAACCCGCACTGCAGACATTTCGCGATTCCCCCGGGTGAATTCAGTATGTATTGCATAGGCTTGCGCGTATGCATTTGATCCTCGCCTCAACCTCACCCGCACGGCTCTCGGTGCTGCGCGGAGCAGGGATTGAGCCCGCCTGTTTCTCGCCCGAAGTTGATGAGGAAGCGGAGGTACATGCGCGGGAGGCCGAGCTCGACCGTCCGCTCACCGCTCCCGAACTCACCGAGTACCTGGGGCGGCTCAAAGCCGAGGACGTGGTGCGGCGCTACGCTGACGAGATCGCCGCACTCGGCGGCGGACTCGTACTTGGCGGTGACTCGATGTTTCTGCTTGGCGATGAGGTTCTTGGCAAGCCACACGTCCCCGACGTCGCGCTCGAACGCTCGAAGCAGCACCGCGGCCGTACCGGAACGCTGCATTCGGGGCACTGGGTCATCGATTGCACGGCTGGCCCAGCTGACGGTGACCCAGCGCGGCTCCAGCTTGCCGACTTCGATGGGGCTCCCGCCGTCGGCAGCGTTGACACCGCGACAGTCACCCTCGCCGCAGACGTCACCGATACGGAGCTCGCACGTTACGTTGCGACAGGCGAACCACTCGAGCTGGCCGGGGGCTTCGCAATCGACGGGCTCGCAGGCGCGTTTATCGAGAAGATCGAGGGGGCGCCGAGCTGCGTTATGGGCCTCTCGCTCCCAGCGCTTCGCCGCCTCGTCCGCGACCTCGGTCACGACTACACGGCGCTGTGGAGTGGCGGCTCCCCGCTCGCGTGATAGGGGCTAGGTGCGGTCGCGTGCGAGGAGCGCGACAGTGAGCGCTGCGATAGTTTCGCCATCGGCGAGGTCGGCGCCGAGCAGTTCTTCGATGAGGGCGATCCGCTGGTAAAACACCGACCGCGACAGCCTCGCTCGTTGCGCAGCGAGTGAGCGGTTCGTTGGGTGCGCGAGGTACGCGGCGAGCACCCGCACAAGGTCTCCAGAGTGCCCGGCGCCTGCACCAGCGTCGTGCTCGACAAGGGGCCCAAGAGCAACGGCTGCGAACTCCTCGAGTTCTGGCACCCCCGCCAGTCCGCGCACGAGGTAGGCGAGTGGCCTGGCTTCCGCGAGCTGCACCGTGACGCGCGTGGCAGCGTTCCCTGCCTGCCGAACTCGCGCACCTCCGACGGGGACCGCGCCTGCGGCGGCGACCCGCTCGAGCGAGGCGATGAGTGCGCGCGGCCGCGAGGCCCCGACGCCGACACTGAGGTGTGCGTGCCAGCTCGCCGGAGTCGGCTCGGGGAGCATCATCGTGAGCTCGTGGGCGAGGCGTTCTGCAAGCGGGTGAGTAGCGGGAGTGAGTGACGCGCTCGCGCGCGGGTCGTTCTGCGGGAACGACAGTAGCGCGAGCAGCGTGCGTGGCCCTGCAACCCCTTCGGGCGCCGGCGCAAGGAGTACCCGGCCCTCGGGTGCGACAGCGCGCCGGAGCGCTGTCGAGAGGATCGCCGCCTCGAGCGACTCGTGCGATCCAAAGTCCCCTGCCCCCGTGAGGGTGGCCCCAATGAGCGCCCTACCCTCGACGGGGAGGCCGCCTGATGCGAGCTGCGCTGAGAGCTCACGCTCGCCCGAGAACCTCCCGGATAGGGCCGCATCGAGCAAGCGCTTCGAGCTGAGGTCGAGCCAGGTTTCACCGTCAGGATCGGCGAGCCGCGCGAGTGCAAGCGCGAACGCCCCGAGCTCAAGGACTGTCTCTCTCCCAGCCGCATGTGGGGGGCCGTCGAACGCAGTCAGCCACCCCCAGCGGTTTCCCTGTGCCTCAACTGGAACGCGGGTTGTGCCCGCAGGCAGCGACGGGTCGGAGTCGCCTGCCGCCTGAGCGCCCGCCCAGTGGTCAAGCACGGTTGCATCTGATCCTGACCAGGCAACGACACGGTGGCCTGCGTCCTCCAGCACGACAGGGGCGCCGAGGGTCGCGGCGATCCTGTCGACGACGTAGTCGACGGGGCTTCTGTTGAGTCCGAGCTCGGTGAGCATCGCGTGCACTTCGGCACGTGCCTCGAGTGCCTCGTTCTGTGCAGCGAGCACGCGCTGGTGCACGCGTTGCGTGATCTGCACGAACCTGACGACCCGGTGCAGCACGATGAGCGGGATGCCTCGCTCGCCGCAGGCCGCAACGAGCGGCGCGGGAGCCTCGCCGAATCGTGCCCCAAGCTCAAACACAATCGCTGCAGGATCGGCATCGACAAGGGCGGTCACGAGCGCGCCGAGGGCCGCGGCCTGTTCGGGGGAGGAGGTGGTGCGCGAAGGATCGGCGCCGGCTGGGGCGGCCTCTCCTCGGCCGAGGCCTACGGGGTCTGGCCAGCCGGCCCCTGTCGTAAGTACGAGCTCGCCGCCGTCGAGCAGCGCGGGGGCGTCGCTGCCTGCGACGACGTGTGCCCAGCGCACGCCGCGATCGAGGCCCACTTCTCCGGTGACGAGTTCGGGGGCACCCGCGGTGAGTTCGGCGAGTCCGAGGACATCGCGGACCGAGGGGAGGGGGCTTGCGAGTGCGTTCACATACAAAGTGTACGAAACTTTGCGGAATTGGCGATACTTTGCCGGGTGCCTACGGAGTAATTCGCTGAAAGACTTGCATGCATGCGGGCATTGCGGCCCGAACACATTGCTCGAATGCGAGCGATACTCGAGAGGAACACAGAAATGGCGCACATTCCCCACGTCATCGGAGGCGAGAAGGTCGAAGCGGCTGAGCGCACTCAGCCCGTCTACAACCCGGCGACCGGCGAGCAGCAGCACGAGCTCGGCATTGCCTCGGTCGCAACTGTCGAGCAGGCAATCGCCGCGGCTCAGGCGGCGCTCCCGATGTGGCGCAAGACAAGCCTCACCAAGCGCGCAGACGTGTTCTTCAACCTGCGCCAGCTGCTCAAGCAGCGCACCCCCGAGCTCGCGGCGATCGTCACGAGCGAGCACGGCAAGGTGCTCTCGGACGCGGCGGGCGAGATCGCCCGTGGCCTCGAGAACGTTGAGTTCGCGTCGGGCCTCCTGCACCTGCTGAAGGGCGAGCGCGACGAGCAGGTCTCGACAGGCGTCGACGTGCACTCGGTCAAGCAGCCGGTTGGCGTTGTTGCAGCAATCACCCCGTTCAACTTCCCCGTCATGGTGCCGCTCTGGATGATCGCCTCGGCAATTGCCTGCGGCAACACCGTCGTGCTGAAGCCCTCTGAGCGCGACCCCTCAGCCTCGGTCTTCATCGCCGACCTCTTCCGTGAGGCTGGCCTCCCCGACGGCGTGCTCAACGTCGTGCACGGCGACAAGGTTGCTGTCGACACGCTGCTCGACAGCCCGACAGTCAAGGCGATCAGCTTCGTTGGCTCGACCCCCATCGCGAAGTACATCTACGAGCGCGCAGCAGCAAACGGCAAGCGCGTACAGGCACTCGGTGGCGCAAAGAACCACATGATCGTGATGCCCGATGCTGACCTCGACATGTCGGCTGACGCAGCTGTTTCGGCGGCGTATGGCTCGGCCGGCGAGCGTTGCATGGCGGTTTCGGTGGTTGTCGCAGTTGGCGGCACCGGCGACGCACTCGTGCAGAAGATCGCTGACCGCATGAAGGATCTGAAGATCGGCGACGGCACCGACCCCACCTCCGAGATGGGCCCGCTCATCACGAAGGAAGCCAAGGAGCGCGTCGAGTCGTACGTCGCGGGCGCCGAGGCCGAGGGTGCAACTGTTGTCGTCGACGGTCGCGAGACCAAGTTTGAGGGAGGCGGCTTCTTCACCGGCGTCTCGCTCATCGACAACGTGCAGACCGACTCGAAGGTCTACCGCGACGAGATCTTCGGCCCAGTACTCGCGGTTGTGCGCGTTGACACCTATGAAGAGGGCCTCAAGCTCATCAACGACCACCAGTTCGGCAACGGCACTGCGATCTTCACCCGCGACGGTGGCCTCGCACGTCAGTTCGAGTTCGAGGTTGAGGCTGGAATGGTCGGCATCAACGTGCCGATCCCCGTGCCCGTTGGCTCGTTCTCGTTCGGTGGCTGGAAGGAATCGCTCTTCGGCGACTCGCACATCTACGGCCCCGAGTCGATCCACTTCTACACCCGCTCGAAGGTCATCACCACCCGCTGGCCGAACCCGGACCAGTCGAAGGTTGACCTCGGCTTCCCGAGCAACAGCTAATTCAGGAAGAGAGGAAGAGACAGACATCATGGCTGACTACATCGACCTGAACGGTGCCGAGCAGGCATTCGGCGACACCGACGCCCAGCGCGAGGTGCGCGAGAACGATCGTGGCTACGTCTTCCACTCGTGGTCGGCGCAGGGCGCGATCAACCCGATCCCCGTCGCAAAGGGCGAGGGCGTGCGGTTCTGGGACTACGACGGCAAGGAATACCTTGACTTCTCGTCGCAGCTCGTCAACCTCAACCTCGGGCACCAGCACCCCGGCCTCGTGAAGGCAATCCAGGAGCAGGCTGGCCGCATGGCGACGATCCAGCCCGCGATGGCGAATGACGTGCGCGGCGAACTCGCAAAGCGCATCGTCGAGAAGTCGTTCGACGCTGCTCGCTCGGTGTTCTTCACCAACGGCGGCGCAGAGGCGAACGAGTACGCTGTGCGCATGGCGCGTCACCACACGGGCCGCCAGAAGGTGCTCGCCCGGTTCCGCTCGTACCACGGCTCGACCGCGACGGCGATCACCCTCACCGGTGAAGCACGTCGCTGGCCGAACGGCACGCCCGACGCCGGCGTTGTGCACTTCTTTGGGCCGTACCAGTACCGCTCAGAGTTCTACTCGGAGAGCCCCGAGCAGGAGGCTGAGCGCGCGCTCACGCACCTCGAGCACACAATCGAGCTTGAGGGCCCGAACACGATCGCCGCGATCATTCTTGAGACCGTCACCGGCACCAACGGTATCTTCGTGCCGCCGCCCGGATACCTCAAGGGTGTGCGCGAGATCTGCGACCGTCACGGCATCGTGCTCATCTGCGACGAGGTCATGGCCGGCTTCGGCCGCACCGGCGAGTGGTTCGCGTACCAGGGCTTCGATGTGCAGCCCGATCTCGTGACCTTCGCAAAGGGTGTCAACTCGGGCTACGTGCCGCTCGGCGGCGTCGTTGTCTCGGAAGATATTCACAACACCTTCGTTGACAAGGCGTTCCCCGGCGGCCTCACCTACAGTGGTCACCCGCTCGCGTGTGCGGCAGGCGTCGCTACCTTCGACATCTTCGAAGAAGAGGGAATCATTGAGCGCGTTCGCGACCTCGCAGCGCGCGTCATCGAGCCCCGCCTGCGCGAGCTCGCGGCGAAGCACAAGTCGGTCGGCGAGTACCGCGGCACCGGCATGTTCTGGGCGCTTGAGCTCGTTGTGGATCGCGACAGCCGCGAGCCGCTCGCTGGCGACGCGTACAACGCGGTCATCGCGGCGTGCAAGAACGCCGGCCTGTGGCCGTTCGCTGCGGGCAACCGCCTGCAGATCGCGCCGCCGCTCGTGATCAGCGAGGAAGACCTCGTGAAGGGCCTCGACATCATCGACGCTGCGCTCGAAGTGGCAGATAGCTACTACACCGGTAACTAATTCGTCAGCACTGAGGGGCCTGGTTTGCAAAAACCAGGCCCCTCGTTGTTTGCCCCTGTTTCTTTCTGTGCAGGCGGGTCAGAATAGAACAGTTCCTCCAAAGGCGGGGGAAAGAGTTTCTAGGAAGGATCCGTTCATATGAGCGCTCTCGAAGATATTCAGAAGTACGCCCCGGGCGCGAGCCCAGCGGTTGTCGCGGAGCTGGAGCGCGTGTACGCGCTCGCACTGCAGGACGCCGACGCTCGGCTTGTCTCGTACAGCGACTCGGCTGAGCTTGCGCTCGTGCGCGAGAACTTCGTCAAGAGCAAGCTCGGCGTGACCGAGTCCGACGCCGCAATCGATGAGGCGATTGCCATCGTCGGCGACAGGGTTCCGGGCCGCAAGCAGCGCCTCACGGTCTACTACCTGCTCGCCGCGCACTACGGCAAGCTCGGCGTCTTCGGGGGCTAGCAGCTAGCAGCGCATCGCTGAAGACTGGGCGCCCACGGGATGCGCAGCCCACCGCGCGGCCGAGTAGGCTGGCAACAGACCGGCCACCCACGGAGGATCGCCCATGCTCGACGCGCTCACAGGTATTGTGGTCGTGGGGTTTGCGATTTTCATCGGCTGGGTGCTCGGGAGGACTGGCGTCCTTGACGTCTCGTCCCGGGCGGTGCTCGCGAAGCTTGTCTACTGGGTACTGTCGCCAGCGCTGCTCTTCGTCGTGCTCTCAAGCGCCGACGTTGACGCGCTGTTCTCCTCGCTGCTGCCAGTCTCTGCGATCGCAGCGCTCGCGGTGATCGTGACCTACGCGGTCTTTGCTCGTGTCGTGTGGCGCCGTCCGGCCGGCGAAGCGGTGATCGGTGCGCTCTCGGCGGGGCAGGTGAACTCAAGCAACATTGGAATCCCACTGTCGCTCTACCTACTTGGAAGCGCTGCGTTTCCCGCCCCCGTCGTGCTCTTCCAACTGCTTGTGCTGACCCCCGTTGCGCTCTCGATTCTTGAGGTCTCGGCCGGCGGGAGGTTTCGAGTGAGTGCGATTGCGCGGGCGCTCGTGAGTCCGATTATCGTTGGATCTGCGCTTGGAGTGCTCGTCTCAGTGCTCGGCATCAAGCTGCCCGAGGTTATCTTCGCGCCGATCGAGCTCATCGCGAACGCGTGTGTGCCAGTGCTGCTCATCAGCTACGGCGTTTCGCTGCACGGCCAGCGCGTGCTGGGAGCCGGCGGCAGGCGAGGAGAGGTCATTCTCGCGAGCGCCTTGAAGTTGCTCGTGATGCCCACGCTCGCCTGGTTCTTCGCGACCGCAGTGTTTGGGCTCGGAGCGCAGGAGACGTTCGTCGTCGTGGTGCTCGCAGCCCTGCCGACAGCCCAGAACGTATTCAACTACGCACAGCGGTTCGGCGTCGGCGAGGATGTCGCGCGAGACACCGTGTTTGTGACGACGCTCGGCTGCATTCCCATACTCGTCCTGGCGACGGTAGTGCTCGGCTAGCCGAGCACGGACTACGGTGTTGATCCGGTTGCTACGGGCATGTCAGGGGTGTTCGCCCACTGCGACCATGATCCCGGAAAGAGTGCACCGTTCCCGCCAGTCAGCGCGAACGCAAAGAGCGCGTGGCTCGCGGTGATGCCAGAGCCGCAGGAGAATCCGACCCCAGACCCGGTTGCTGCTTCGAGTGAGAACCTTGCCCGGAGCGCCTCGGTGGGAAGGAACCTGCCGGCATCGTCGAGGTTCTCAGAGGTCGGAAGGTTGATCGCCCCAGGGATGTGTCCCGCAATGGGATCCATCGGCTCGACGTCACCCCGGTAGCGTTCTGGCGCACGCACGTCGAACAACACGTGTTCCTGAGCGAACTGCCCGACGTCCTCGAGCGCGAGCGTGGGGAGGTGGCCCGGGGTGAGGATCACGGTTCCCGGGTCAGGAGAAGGCTCTGTAGTCTCGAGTGCAAATCCGGCCCCAATCCATGCTGGGAGCGCGCCATCGAGCAGTCGAACGCGATCGAAGCCTGCGTCGCGCAATAGCCACCACAATCGCGCAGAGGCAAGATTTCCGCCCCCGTCGTATGCAACAACCGAGTCGTCTGGGTGGAGGCCCCAGCGACGGGCCGAGTGCGTGAGCGCTTCGCCCCCCGGCAGTGGGTGCCGCCCGAGCTCGGCGCCGCCGTGCGCGGAGAGCTCGGACTCGAGGTCGACGTAGACAGCGCCCGGGATGTGCCCGGAGCGATAGTCGCTGTGGCCCGAAGGCTGCGCGAGCGTCCAGCGGACGTCAAGCACTCTGGTTCGTGGCCCGTCGCCCGCGAGCGCCTGGGTCTGGAGGATGTCGTGGAGCTCCGCTGGGGTCACGAGAAGGTCGCGCCGTGCGTCGTCGGTGGGGTCGCTCATGTGGCGATCGTACGCGATGGCGCTCCGCGCGCGCTCAGCCAGCGAGGCGAATAGTACATAGCGCTATTATGTAAATTCTGTATACTTGCACCGTGACCGAACTCAACCAGCCAAATCCGACGCCCGACCAGGGTCCGCTCGCGCTCGAACTTGCCCGTGCGGCCGCCCGCCTCACTCGGGCCGCGAGCAGGATCCCTGGCGTGACATACTCATCGATCGCGTGGCGCGTGCTTGCCGACCTCGAACGAGACGGCGCTGCCAGGGTCACGGAGCTTGCGCTCGCGCAGCGGGTCACGCAGCCGAGTATGACCACGCTCGTGCAGCGGCTCGAAGGCGAAGGCTGGATCGTTCGCTCACCCGACGCGAGCGATGGGCGCGCGACCCTCGTCGGCATCTCCGAGGCAGGCGTGCGAGCGCTCGCTGGTTACCGCGAAGGCGCTGCCGCGCTCATCGTGCCAGCGTTGAGTCGGCTGGATGGACCCGACCGTGCAGCGCTCGCCCGCGCTGCCGAACTGATGCTCCAGATCGCTGACGAGGTCTAGCAGGAGGCGCCGTTCGAACATTGCTCTCCTTCACCGGAGCGCAGTGACCACGAACACCTACACCCAACCAACCCACACTCACAAAGGAACGCTTACGAATACAACGGAGCCCCGCACATCACTGTTCAGGCAGCCCACGGCAGTCTGGGCAATCGCATTCGCCTGCGCGATCTCGTTCATGGGAATCGGACTCGTAGACCCGATCTTGCCGAAGATCAGTGAAGCGCTGAACGCGAGCCAAAGCGAAACCATGTTGCTCTTCACGAGCTACCTGTTCGTGACAGGCATCGCGATGTTCTTCACAAGCTGGGTCTCGGGTCGAATCGGCGTGAAGTGGGCGCTGATTGCCGGGCTGACACTGATCGTCGTGTTCGCGGGCCTCGCGGGTCTCGCAGGCTCGGTCGACGCGATCATCGGCTTCCGTGCAGGGTGGGGGCTCGGCAACGCGCTCTTCCTCTCAACTGCTCTCGCCGCAATTGTGGGAGCAGCGTCGGGCGGATCGCGGCAGGCAATCGTGCTGTACGAAGCGGCCCTGGGCGTCGGTATGGCTGTCGGCCCGCTCGTTGGTGGAGCGCTTGGCGAGATCTCGTGGCGCGGTCCGTTCTTCGGAACGGCGATCCTGATGGCGATTGCTCTCATCGCCATCCTCGTGCTCCTGCGGTTCCCCAAGCAGAGCGCGGCTGAGCGCTCGGCCGCCCGCGCGGCGGCACCGTCGGTGACTGCGAGCTTTCGGGCGCTCGGTAACCCCGCGCTGCTCTCGCTGTCGCTCGTCGCGGTCTGCTACAACTTTGGGTTCTTCACGCTGCTCGCCTACAGTCCGTACCCTGTCGAGGCAGCGGCGCAGGCGGCCGGCTTGGACTTCGGGGCGCACGAGCTTGGCCTCGTGTTCTTTGGGTGGGGCCTCGCGCTCGCCGTCACCTCGGTCGTCGTCGCGCCGATGCTGACTCGCAGGCTGGGGCTTCGGCCCGTGCTATTCGTGGCGCTCAGCCTCTTCGCGGTCTGCCTCGTGTTGCTTGGCGTGTGTGTTGCTTCGCTTGCAGCTCTTGTGTCGCTCGTCATCGTGAGTGGGCTTTTGCTTGGTGTGATGAACACTGCGCTGACCGAGGCGGTTATGGAGGCCACTGACCTGCCAAGAAGTGTCGCCTCATCAACGTACTCGAGTGTGCGTTTCATCGGTGGAGCGGTTGCGCCCGCCATCGCCGGCCCTGTTGCGGCAGCGCTCGGTGCGCCTGCCCCATACTGGATAGGCGCCGCGGCGGTTGTCATGGCGATCCTTGTGCTCGCGTTGATGGGAAAGCATCTCGCTCACATCGGCGAAGAGCGCGACGGAGGCTCGGTGCCGTCGGAGATTGCCGAAGCCCAGGCTGTTGGCGTGGGAGACGCGAGCTAGCGGCCAGGTGCCACCGGCGAGTGCGCCGCATCGCGTTGTTCAAGGACCTGCCCGAGCCGAGCAGCCAGCACGTACACGCGATCGTCGAGCTTCTCGAGGCGTGCATCGGTGGCGATGAGGCGCGCCTCGAAGCCATCGAGCCGTGCGGTGAAGGTCTCCTCGAAGCCGTCCAGCCGTGCAGTGAAGGTCGCATCGAGTGCGTCGATCCTGCGTGTGAACTTCTCGTCGAGTGCGTTGGTTCGCAGAGCAAAGGTCGTGTCGAGTGCGTCGATTCTTGCGGTGACGTTTGTGTCGAGTGTGTCGATTCTCGCGCCGACCGCTCCGAGCCAACCGGTGAGCTTTGCGTCGAGAGTGTCGGCTTGCCCCGAAAGCCTCACGTAGAGTGTCACCATCTGGCGAGTGAGCTTCGCATCAAGCCCCGATACGGCCTCGTCGAGCCTCGTCGCAAGGCGCCGTTCCAGGCGGCGAAAGCCCTGGGTCATGAGCCCGCCGAGGGTTGTGGCCGCGAGGGCGATTCCGAGCAGGCTCGCCACCGTATCGAGATATTCCAAGGATGCCCTCCTATCGCCGCGATCGAGTTGCTTTTACGCTACGCCTGTTGTGGCCAGGATGGGGGGTGAAGTGCGATATCTGTGGAAAACTCTCCACCCTGGCCAGGTCGGCCGCGGGTGGAGAGCTCGGATTTGGTGCGCGACGAAGCTCTGGGCCTCGCAGCTCCGGTAGTGCGTGGGAGACGCGAGTTAGCGCCCGCCAGCCGCCAACCGCATGAGATCTGAGTCAAGGTTGATGCCGAGCTCGGTTCCACCGGCGCTGCCGTAGGAGTGCTGATAGGAGTCCCAGCCCTCGCCGCGCGCGTTCTCACGGAATCCACCCGCGACGAGTGCCATGAGCTCAGTCGCCGCCCTGTCGACGCGCCCGCCGAACTCGCTGCTGTTCCAGTCGTCAGGCGAGCTGACGAGCGACGTCGGGGCCGTCACCGTACGCAGGTAGGAGAAGAAGCCGCGGAGTTGATCGTCGACGACAAGGGAGTGCCTGGGGCTTCCTGCGGTGGCCGCGAGGAGTACAGGCGTGCCGATGAGGAGATCGTTGTCGAGCACCTGGAAGAACGAAGTGAACAGGCCACTCGCGGCTGCCTTGTACACGGGCGTCGCAGCGATGATCGCATCGGCGTCGCGCAGGATGTCTGACGCGCGCTCAAGCTCCGCTGAGACGAGCTGTGTGGTGAGGGCCGCCATGATGTCGCCTGCGAGCGGGCGAAGGTCGATGACGCGGGCTTCCATCTCGATGCCGCGGCGCTTCGCCTCTGCGAGCGTTTTCGTGGTTGCGCGGTCTGCAAGTAGGCGAGTGGTCGAGGGGTCGCTCGTTCCGGCGTTAACGATGACGAGCTGTTTGGTGTCTGCCATGATTGGGCTCTCCTGCATTCTGCAATCGAAAGTTCGGGTTGTGTCGCTCGCGGTCATTCGGACCGTGAAGCGATGAGTTTCTGGGTGAGGCGTTGGAGCTCGCGGAGCTCGTCGGGCGAGAGCGCGCGCATGGCTTGGCCGATGTCGCGCCCGTGCGCGCGCCCAACCTCTCGTTGCACGCGCGCCCCCTCGTCACTAATCTCGATGAGTTTCGCGCGGCCATCCTCTGGATCCGGCTTGCTCAGCACGAGGCCGCGGGTTGCGAGGCGATCCACCATCCGTGACAGGGCTGGCTGGCTGAGCAGCACCTCTTCCTGAAGGTCACAGAGGCGCATCGCCTCGCCGCGTTTGACGAGCGTGTAGAGCACGTCGTACTCGCGCATGCTGGCTTCACCCCAGATTGGCTTTGCGCTGAAGTCGCTCGAGAGGCGCGAGTGCGCGGTCATAAGTGACTCCCAGGTCTCGTTTGCGAGCCGGATATCGGTTCTATGACTGCGCACTGTCGTGATCCTCTCAGAGTGTGGTGGGCGCGTGGGGCAGCAGGTGCAGGCTGCGGGCTACAGGCCGAAGGCCGAGCCGGCCTTCGCTGGGCTGTCCTGGTAGGGTGAGCCGCCGGTGACGTTGTCGCCGCGGTTCGGGTTCGGGCGCGGCTCGCGGGGTGCAGCGTCACCGTACTTTGCCTTGATGAGATCAGCGTGCGAGGGAGCCTCAGGCACCTCGGGGTCGCGGAGCTTCGCGAGCTCGGCGCGCAGCACCGGCAGCACCTCCGAGCCGAGCAGGTCGAGCTGCTTCAGCACAGTGTCGGTGGGGAGCCCGGCGTGGTCGACGAGGAACATCTGGCGCTGGTAGTCGCCGAAGATCTCGCGGAACGAGAGCGTCTTGTCGATGATCTCTTGCGGGCTGCCGACGCTCAGTGGCGTCTGGTGCATGAAGTCTTCGAGCGACGGGCCGTGACCGTAGACGGGCGCCTCGTTGAAGTATGGGCGGAAGTCGCGAAGCGCGTCTTGCGAGTTCTTTGCGACGTACGCCTGCCCGCCGAGGCCGACGATCGCCTGCTTCGCCTTACCGTGTCCGTAGTGCTCGTAGCGCTGGCGGTAGAAGTTGACGAGGCGCAGCGAGTGGGCTGACGGCGCGAAGATGTGGTTCGAGAAGAAGCCGTCGCCGTGGAAGGCCGCCTGCTCGGCGATCTCTGGGGTGCGGATCGAGCCGTGCCAGACGAAGGGTGGTACGTCGTGAAGCGGCCGCGGCGTTGAGGTGAAGCCCTGCAGCGGTGTGCGGAAGTTGCCCTCGTAGTCGACGACGTCCTCGCGCCAGAGGCGGTGCAGCAGGTTGTAGTTCTCGAGCGCGAGCGGCAGCGCCGAGCGGATGTCTTTGCCGAACCACGGGTAGACGGGGGCGGTGTTACCGCGGCCAAGCATGAGGTCCATGCGGCCGTCAGCGAGGTGCTGCAGCATCGCGTACTCTTCGGCGATGCGCACGGGGTCGTTTGTGGTGATGAGCGTCGTGCTTGTCGAGAGCTTCAGGGTTTTCGTTTGCGCCGCAATGTAGGCGAGGAACGTCGTGGGGGTCGAGGAAAAGAACGGCGGGTTGTGGTGTTCGCCGATCGCGAAGACGTCAAACCCAACGTCTTCTGCGTGCTTCGCGATTGTTGCGAGGCCCTTGATGCGTGCCGCCTCGCTCGGGGTGTCTCCCGTGACTGGGTCGCGGGTGACGTCAGAGACGGAGAAGATCCCGAATTCCATTGTGTGCTCCTGGGGGTTGGTGCGGTCTGGTGCGCGAGTGCGGTGTCCGGGAGGCCCCGTCCGCACATTTATATGCGCTTGCATGTAAATGTAACGGGGAATGCTGAGAACTATTCCCGATCCCGAAAAATCGAATCTGGGGCCGGGGCGAGCGCGTGCCTAGAAGACCATTGGGCGGTCGTAGTCGTCTTCGAACGTGCCGCCGAGAAGGGCTGGGTCGATTTCGGCGACGACCGGAACATGGTCGCTTGGCGCATCACCGCGGCGCTCATCGCGGTGAATGCTCGCGCCTGTCACCGTATCCGCGAATGCCTGCGACCCCATAATGAAATCGATGCGCATCCCCTCGTTCTTCGGGAAGCGGCCTGCCTTGTAGTCCCAGAACGTGAACCCCTCGGGCACGATCGGCCGCACGACGTCGCTCACGAGCGGAGCGAACGATTCGAACGCGGCTCGCTCAGCGGGTGAGATGTGCGTCGAGCGGCCGTGGACGAAGCTGGGGTCGCCCATGTCGGCATCGACCGGCGCAATGTTCCAGTCGCCCATGAGGGCGAGTGGCAGGTCAGGATCCTCGTTGAGCCATGCCTCGGTGTTGTTTCGCAGCGCGGCGAGCCACTCAAGCTTGTACTCGAGGTGAGGGTCGTCGAGCGCGCGGCCGTTCGGCACGTACAGGCTCCAGAGGCGCAGGTCGCCGACTGTGACGCCGAGCGCGCGGGCTTCGAGTGGCAGGCCGTTCGGGCCGATACCTTGAACCTCTTCTTGGCCTTTGATGGGTTTGCCGAAGCCGGGCATGCCCTCAAAGCCCCGTGCCACATCGGTCATTTCGTGCCGACTCGCGAAGGCGACGCCGTTCCACTGGTTGAGCCCGTTGATCTCGAGGTGGTAGCCGGCCTGCTCGAAGGCTTCGGCTGGGAACTGGTCGGGGCGACACTTGATCTCTTGCATCGCGAGGACGTCGATATCCTCGCGCTGTAGCCAGTCAACGACGCGGCCGAATCGAGTGCGGATCGAGTTCACGTTCCAGGTAGCGATGCGCATGGGTCAAGCCTAGCCGGGTTGCGCTTCACAGAATGGGGTCGGGGTTAGCGTCGCACCCCAGCGAGCGCCTCGGCGTCGGCGCGAAGGGTTGCTCGGCGGGTCTCCGGGGTGGTGTCGCCGGTCAGGATCGTGTCTGCGACTCGCGACAGGGTCCACCATCCGACGACGAGTGTCACGATCGAGAGCAGGAGCTGCTCGGCGTGCTCGAGATCGGGGGTGGGGAGTGCCGCCTCGAGGCCAGTGGCGAGCTCTTGGCAGCTCAGTGACCGGCATTCGAGTGCGACGGCCTCGGTAAGTTCGAGGCTCTCCCAGGCCAGGAGGCGCGCAAGGCCTGGGCGCGCCTCAAGGCGATCGAAGAGTGCGAGCGCGTAATTGCCGACGGCCTCGGGCCCCTCTCCCTCGATTGGAATTCCCGCAAGCATGTCGGAAAGCTCGTTGTCGAGCACTGCCGCAAAGAATCCGCTCTTTGAGCCGAAGTACGAATAGACGCGCTCTTTGTTGACTCCCGACTCGCGCCCAATGGCGTCCATCGTTGTTCCGGCAAAGCCGTGGCGCGCGAAAAGCGTTGATCCTGCGTCGAGCAGTTGCCGTCGTGTCTGTTCGGTGTCCCAGGCCATAACTCCAGGGTACCCCAACTCCAAACGAGCGTTTGCAGATTCGTCGAGATTCCCATATTGTCATTTCCAAACGATCATTTGGAGAATGTTATGCCCCCGATTCCACTCGTCGCCCGCCTCATCATTACCTGGCTTGCGATCTTCCCGCTCGTCGCAATCGCGCAGGCGATTCTGCAGCCGCTGCTCGCAGACTGGCCGCAGTTGCTGGTCACCGCAGCTGTGATGACCGTCGTCGTACCTGCCGCCGTCACTGTGGCGGTACCGGCGCTCAGCCGCGCCTACCTGGCGCTCGCTGGACGGCGCGCGAGCGTCGCGGGTGACGCATGAGGGCGCTCGTCCTCGGCGGCACAGGGGCAGTCGGGACAGCTGTCGCCTCGGCCCTCGAAGCGCGGGGACACGTTGCCCTGCGCGGGAGCCGCCGAGCTCCGAACGGGCCAAGCGGTGTGCAACTCGACCTCGCGAGCGAGGCGGGTCGCGCGCGGATGCGGGAAGTCGCGCGTAGTTGCGATGTCGTCATTGACGCTTCGGGCCGCGAGGATCCCGCGATCGCCCGCGACCTGACGGGCGTGCCCTACGTCGACACCTCGGCGAACACGGCATACCTCGCCGCGCTCCGCTCGGCGGCCGGGGTCGCAACGCTCGTTCTCGGCGCGGGAATCGCGCCCGGGGCGAGCACGATTCTCGCCGCGGCAACCGATCCGCGACCCGGCGACGACATCGACATCTCCGTGCTCCTCGGCACGGGGGAGGTCCACGGGCCAGCAGCAGTGGAGTGGACGGCGGCTCTCGCCGGGACTGCAGTGTATGCGGCGCCCGAGACTGCGCCGGTGCTGAACTATCGCGAACGGCGCAGGATCCAGATCGATGTAAAGGCCCGGACGCACCTGCGCACTGACTTCCCCGACAATCTGCTCCTCGACGCTGCGGGCGCGCGCATTCGCACCTACCTGACACTCGGCAGCCCGCTCGCCACCGCGGGCCTCGCGCTCGTCGGTGCGGTGCCGGCGCTTCGCGGCATCCTCGCCGCGGCTCCGCACTGGGGCGACGACAAGTGGCGTGTGGCGGCTACAAATCGGCGGACCGGTGTGTCCCTTGCCGCCTCCGGTTTCGGGCAGTCGCGCGCGACAGGCGAGCTCGCCGCCCTCGCAGGGATTCAGGCCGCCGAGCGGCCTGATCTCGGAGCGGTGACGATGGCGAATCTGTTTGGCACGGAGGTGTTCGACGAAGCGGCGAGCGTTACCTCTAGCCGCTAAACTCGGCCGGCTCGGCCGCCGCGTCGCCCTGCAGCCTCAGCGCGCGCAGGGCGACAACGAGCTCAGCCGATTCCGCAGGGTGCGTTAACCGGCGGCCCGTGAGCTCAGTGATTCGCTGCATTCGGTACAGCACTGTGTTGCGGTGACAGTGCAGCATTCGCGCCGCCTTGGCTGTCGAACCACCCGCCGTGATCCAAGCCTCGAGCGTTCGTAGGAGCGGTCGGGAGCCTGCCTCGCCGAGTGCAAGCACGCCGCCAAGCACCGACACTGTGAGCTGTTGGGCGACGTCCGGTCCAGCCGAAATTGCGAGCTCGAGTGGCAGATCGCCGTAGCGGCTCAGTGTGCGCGAGCCCGGCGCGAGGCACCGCATCGCACGCCGGGCCTCGACTGCCCCGAGGGGTGCCTCGGCGAGCCGCTCGAAGGGGCGGCTCGCGCCCGTTCGAGTGACTGTGCTCGCAGCGATCTCCTCGAGGGCTGCCTCGAGGAGATCGCGGGTGCGCGCGCCGACGATACCCGTGTGCATCCCAGCGTCGAAGGTCCACACGACAGTCGCGCCGCGGGTTGTGATCCCGGCCGCCGGTTCAGCGTCGTAGCCCGAGCCCCCAAGCGCGGCGACGAGCACCGTGTACCAGCCAGGCGTGGGAAGCCCAAGCAGCTGTTCCGAATCAGCCGGGTGCGCGGTGCCCGAGAGGAGGGCAAGGAGGTGCAGTCGGCTCGACTGGCCGCTTCGGCGCTCCTTCGCGTCAACAACCTCGCGGTACGCCTCGACCGCGAGCATCGAATACCTGTCGAGGATCTGCCAGAGCTCAGATACAGCCCCAAAGACGGCGTCTGTGTCATTCGTGCCCGCCGTCACCTCGCGGATATCGCTGAGCACGGCGAGGCCGGCGAGCCTGTACGCGTGCAACAGGCTCGCCATCGATATCCCGTTCTCCGCCTTTGCGCGCCCTGCCCACTGCGCGGGAGCCGCCGACTCTGGGCCGCCGCACAACTCGGCGATGAGCGCGGTAACGTTCGCTTCGACGATTTCGTAGAGCTCCGCTCCGACGCGATGATCGCGATAGACGGCTTCGTTCGCGACGATCTCCTCGACAACACGGGAGACGAGGCGCTCACGCCGTGCCGATATTTGTAGCAGAAACCACGCTGGCGCTGGGCGCGTCGCCGTCTGCCGCTTCGAGGACTCCGTCGTGACCATGCCGCGAGTCTAACCCCGCCGAGGTGCAGAATTGTGACGCTGCACAATGCGGGGCCCAAAATCTTGAGCCCTGGCATCTGGCCGGGGAGCGAAAGCCGCGCCAGACTGTGCGTGTACGCAGGCACGGGCAGGAAACGGTTGCGTCTCCACGCCCAGCACAGCGCGCAAGCGATCATCGTCAGCGACGCTCAACACGCCATTCAAAGGAGAAGCCGTATGTTCAAGAGCCACCATCCAGACGTCGAGATCCCGAACCTCAGTATTTTTGACTACCTGTTTGGGAGCCTGCGGCCCGACGAACTCGACAGGATCGCGCTCATCAATCCGGCGACGGGGGCAGAGACCACGTACGGCACGTTGCGCGACCAGATTGAGGCCGTCGCCGGTGCGCTCGCGGCGCAGGGCGTCGGGCCAGGATCTGTCGTTGGCCTGCTGAGCCCCAACATCCCTGAGTTCGCCACAGTCTTCCACGGAGCGCTGCGCGCCGGCGCGACAGTCACGACACTGAACGCGCTCTACACGCCCGCCGAAATCGAGAAGCAACTTCTTGACGCGAAAGCGACCTGGCTCTTCACAGTCTCCCCGCTTCTCCCACAAGCGCAGGCGGCGGCAGCGGCTGTCGGGATCCCCGCCGAGCGACTCGTCGTACTTGACGGTGCCGCCGGCCACCCGAACCTTCGCGACTTGCTGACAACCGGTGCGCCCGCCCCAGACATCACGATCGACCCGGCGACAACTATCGCCGTGCTGCCGTACTCGTCGGGTACGACAGGGATCCCGAAGGGAGTCATGCTCACGCATCGAAACCTCGTCGCAAACGTCGAACAGAGCCGTCACGTGATGGATCTGAACGGCGACGATCGGGTGCTCGCAGTGCTTCCCTTCTTCCACATCTACGGCATGACCGTGCTCCTCAACATCGCATTGCACACGCGGGCCTCGCTCGTGACAATGCCAAAGTTTGACCTCGTGCAGTTTCTCGAGAACATCCAACGGTTCGAGTGCACCTACGTCTTCGTCGCCCCACCGATCATGGTCGCGCTCGCAAAGCACCCAATCGTCGACAAGTACGACATTTCGAGCGTGCGCACGCTCTTCTCGGGCGCCGCGCCGCTCGACGGCGCGACAGCCGAGCGAGCAGCCGCCCGGCTCGGCACGAAAGTGCTCCAGGGCTACGGCATGAGCGAGCTGAGCCCCGTCTCGCACCTCATCCCTGCCGAGCGCACCGATATTCCAAGATCGTCGATCGGCCTGTCGATTCCGAACGTCGTGTGCAAGCTTGTCGACACCGAGACAGGCGAGGAACTCACCGAATACGGCGAAGACGGGTTGACGAAGCCCGGAGAGCTGTGGGTGAAGGGGCCGAACGTGATGGTCGGATACCTCGGCAAGCCAGAAGCGACTGCCGAGTCAATTACTGAGGACGGGTTCTTGCGGACGGGCGATATCGCGGTGCGGTCGAAAGACGACTGGTACGCAATCGTGGACCGCGCGAAAGAACTCATCAAGTACAAGGGCTATCAGGTCGCGCCGGCTGAGCTTGAAGCGCTGCTGCTCACGCACCCCGAGATCGCGGACGCCGCCGTCATCGGTGTGACAGCGGAGGACGGCGAGGAAGTGCCCAAAGCATTCGTTGTGCGGGCCGAGGGGAGCGCGCTCGCGGAGACCGACGTCATTGAGTTCGTGACTGAGCGCGTGGCGCCATACAAGAAGGTGCGACGGGTCGAGTTCATCGACGCAGTTCCGAAGTCGAGTGCGGGAAAGATTCTTCGAAAGGACCTGCGTGAGCGTGAGAGGAGTCTCGCGGGCTCGGTGTGACCCGTCGCAGCCAGCTGTGACCAACGCACGTCACGGGTGAGCGCGGACGAGCATACCGGCTTCGCACGTGCAATGTCTGAGCTCTGAGTACTGAATCACTCACCCTGAGCTACGCACTTAGCGCGCTGGCCAGCATCCGTGCCGTCTATAGCGGCTTAACTGGAAGTGACCCCCGGCGTGAGCCGACAACCCCGCACACCTCGGTGAGCCACAAGTCATCCCGGCCGCGCATGTCCCGCGCGGCCGGGCAGTCCTGCAGGATCATGAGGATTCGGAATCGTCGTTATTGTAGGTATCCACTCACGTCGGGGGTCAACTCGGAGCTCGCTGCGCTTCCCATGCCGGGCCTGCAGGCGCGTGGCCGGTTGTATCCGCTACTCAGGGCAGGAGAAGGATCGAAGCGCGTCGACACCACCCAAGTCGCGCCGCTTTTCAACATTCGCCTTCTTCATGAGCCTGTGCATGTGGCTCTCGACAGTTCGCCGTTCAGTTGCGCGATACGCGCCCACCGGCAGAGAAGGTGCAATTGCTCGGCAGCCGGGGCATGAGGCAGTTTTTGAGGTACCGACCAAGCTCAGCTAGTGAGATGTGGTGAGCGGGGAGACATTGCGACTGACGCTTTACATGCAACTGCAGCAGGTCTTTGGGGATACCGAGCGGCCTCTGAGGATGAGTGGGGGCGTAGCCGGTGGCACCATCTTTCAGGGCGAGAACCCTCACCCGTAGCCTCGCCTAGCTATGGCGATGCCCAGCTCCTGCATAGAATTCAATGAGCTTGACTTGAGGGGATGCGTATGGGCGCTGTCGAACACACTCGCCGCCTCGGAGTTCGCAAGATGCGGCCACGGGACCCCCTCGAAATGTTCAGGTCATCGAGCCCCCTCGAACTGTTCTTCGACCTCGTGTTCGCGATCGCAGTGTCGCTCGCGTCAGCGCAGCTCTTCCAGGCCGAGACCAGTGCGCACGTTGGCGAGGGCATTGTGTCTTACCTGATGGTCTTCTTCGCGGTGTGGTGGGCGTGGATGAACTTCACGTGGTTCGCGAGCGCCTTCGACGCCGATGACTGGTTGTACCGCGTGCTGACCCTCACGCAAATGGCTGGTGCGATTGTTCTCGCGGTCGGCGCCACACCAGCCATGATCGACGGTGACTTCGGCCTCATCATCGGCGGCTACGTTGTTATGCGTCTCGCGCTTGTCGCCCAATGGATCAGAGCGGCTCAAAGCCACCCATCAATGCGGCGCACAGCGTTGCGGTTCGCATGCGGCATCGGTGCGGTGCAGGTGTTCTGGGTGCTGTTTGCGTTCGTCCCGGACTCACTGGCGAAGATCATCTTCTGCGTGCTCGTCCTCGCTGAACTTGCGGTGCCGGTCTACGCAGAGAGCGCAGGAACCACGCCGTGGAACGCTGGTCACATCGTTGACAGGTTCGGATCATTTACGCTGATCGTGCTCGCCGAGTCTGTCCTCGCTTCGGTGACCGCTGCCGCGGGTGCCGCCGAACAAGTCACGCACCTTGCTGATCTCGTGCTCATCGGGGTGAGCGGGTTTCTTCTCGCCGCCGGAATGTGGTGGGTCTACTTTTCGGTTGATGCGAGCGCGTGGCTGCAGAGCCGTCAAAGCGGCTTGGTGTTCGGGTTCGGGCACTACTTCGTGTTCGCGGCGGCAGGCGCGTTTTCGGCAGGAGTCAAGGTGTTACTTGACTACGAAGTCGGGCACGCGCAGGTGGGCAGCACGCTCACCTCTGTCCTGCTTGCGGGCCCGATCGCCGTGTTCCTACTCGGGGTGTGGGCCCTGGTGCTCCGCCCGCACTTCAGGCGGCCATATGGCTGGATGTTCGTCAGCGGCGCCGCGCTTATCGGCCTGAGCCCGCTCGCATCGGTGCTGGGGGCAGCCCCGCAGCTGACGGCTCTTGTCGCTGCCGCGATCATGGTGGCTCTCGTCGTTGTGATTGAGATATCCGGGATCCGGCGCCGAGCGTAGCGGCGAGAGAGATCACCCCACGCTGCCGCCATTGGATCGAGGAGTGACCGTCTTAGACATGCCGACCATGTCGCTGCGTTGAAAACCGACTTACTCGTAGCGGCCTGTCTTTCCTTGGGCGAGAACAGGGTTCCCGATGCCGCAGCCGGCGCGCTCCGATATGAGTCACAGCGACCGTTCAAGCGGCGCCGTGCCAATTCCACCTCTCTGAAACTCAGGTTCGACCCTAGATCCTGACCCCGGCCCCGAGCTTTGCGGAACAGGCCTGGACGCTACTGAAGGGCTCTGGCTACCTACTGGGTGGGGCGGACGGTCATGACCTGCCCGGACCTTCACACACATTCTGGCCGGTAACCCGGCAACCTGCGAATTCGCAGGCCCGTCGGCTTCCGAAGCCGGAAGCAGGAAAACGAAAAATCCCCCGCCGCTTCCGCGACGGGGGATTCAGACGTGCGCCCCAAGGGATTCGAACCCCTGACCTATCGGGTCAGGCTTCCTGTTCGAGTTGCTTCAACTCTGTAGCTTCTTCAAGAGTAGCTGCGGGCGTGTTCTAGTGAGCCTCGATTACCCGTGGGAAGTCGCGGGTCTTCAGCACGAATGGCTGTGCGACGCCTATCCTGCCGCTGGCTTGAATGCGGGACCAGGCCACGCATAGATGCGTAATGCGTCTCTCGAACTCCCGCCGGGCAACTATGTCCGTCTCGGAGGCGAGCGCGGTCGGAGTCACGGACGCCTGTAGTAAATCGTTTCGTTCAGCTTCAGCGCCCTTGCTGTGTGCCTCCCGAATCGACTCCGGCTGGCACGTAAATCCCTGATCAGGGGTACTCTCGCAACACTGACGCGCCTCGAGAGAACGGGGAGGCCGGGTCTCTTTCGTGGTGGTCTTGGGCGTACTCGAGTGCTACATGTTTTGCCTGCTCGCGGTGAACTTTCGCCAGGTCCTCGTCGCGGCGAGTAAGCCGTGGATCAGTGCGTGACCCCCGCAGCAGACCGGCCAGAGGACTTCGTGAAGGGCCCTTGGCCGGATGTGCCCGCGCCGTCGGTTTGCGCCATCTTACCGATCCCAAAATGCACAGATCGAGCCGGCAGGGCGCCCAGGTCCCCTTTGTTTCATTGAGCAGGTCGACCCGCAGCAAACTCACGTCAGATTACTGGGGAGCAAATTGTCTGATATCTAAGAGAAGCAACCATCACTCAAGGTCTAGAGGAACTGTGTGAAGAAACCAACAAGCAAATCGAAGCGCTGGCGTCCGAGCCTCCTGTCCTGGAGTATTGCCGTCCTGGCTATCGGTGGCATGGTCACAGCCCTCTATCCAATGACCGCATCCTGGCTGTCTTCGTACAACCAGTCGAAGGTAATCGAAAATACCACGTTTGATCTTGAGAGCCTCAACCCTGGGAAGGCCGAGCAGCTTGAGTTCGCAAGGGCATACAACGATGCTCTCGCCGCCGGAGTGAAGCTTGAAGCGGGCGGTAATGTACCCGTAGGCACTGGCAATCTTGCCGGCACTGATCTCAAGTACAACGAGATGCTCCGGGCAAGCGATGACGGGCTGATGGCCCGAATCCGGATTCCTGCGATCAACGTGGATCTTCCTGTCTATCACGGGACGTTGGACGAGACGCTCCTTCAAGGGGCCGGGCACCTTGAAGGATCCCACCTTCCCGTCGGCGGGCCCAGTACCAGATCAGTGATTACCGCTCACCGCGGGCTCGCAAATTCCACCATGTTCACGAACCTCAACGAAGTGCGAAGGGGTGACACTTTCTCCGTGGAAGTGATGGGTGAGGTGTTCACCTATGAAGTCTTCGAAGTGGAAGTCATCGAACCTACCGAGACGAGCTCGCTCCGCGCTCGAGAAGGCGAAGACCTTGTCACACTTATCACCTGTACCCCTTTGGGGGTCAACAGCCATCGAATCGTGGTGACGGGCAAACGAATCACACCCACGCCATCTCGAGATCTCGCTGCCGCGGGCAAAGCACCGACTATCCCAGGGACCCCCTGGTGGGCCGTTATTGGCGCGGGCGGGGTGCTGGTGATTGCTGGATACGTCGTACAGCGGGGGTTCATTGACAGTCGCGGCATGCGCCGCGACGGGCGAACTCACTGAAACAACACAGTCTATGCAATGAATAATTGAAATTTTTGTTTGACCTCTACATTAATGTGACCTGCAGCTGAAGGCCCAATAGCGCGCATCTCCAAAAAGGTAACAAAAACGTAACGCGCGTCAGATTGCTACCACCTGTATGGTCTCAATGGGGGACGCTGTTGAATGCAGCTGCGTCAATTTCCCGAGAGCCAGAGGGGCACTCTCTATTAGGAAGGAGACGTTCAGTTGACTGAACGAAACACACCGCGGCGGATCGCCGCAACGATTGGCGCAGCCGCCATCGGGCTGACCGCTCTCTTCGGAACCAGCAGCGCAGCAGTTGCTGCACCGCAGAGCTTCGGGGATATCGACTTCGACCGCACAGGGTCGCTCACGGTACACAAGTACCTGCACCAGGTCACCCCGAAGGAAGGTGACATCAGCGAGGCTCCTGCTGACGGTGATTTCACCGATCCAGTCGAAGGTGTGATCTTCACCGCTTACCCCCTGCTGAAGGACGGCGTAGCAGTTGATCTCTCCGTGGCATCGAACTGGGACGCTGTCGCAAGCCTCACCCCTGGCGATAACTGCACGGCACCCGCAGGCTACGAGCTCGGTAGCGCAATCACTCTGCCCGGTACTGACGCTAAGGGTGCAGCAAACGTAGCACTCCCGATTGGCGCGTACCAGGTCTGTGAGACTGATGCTCCGGCACAGATCATTGACTCGGCAGCGCCGTTCATCGTGACGGTCCCAATGCCGCACGAAAACGGTTGGGTATACGACGTACACGCATACCCGAAGAACGGCGAAGCATCGATCGAGAAGACGATCGACCCGCAGCAGGACATGGGCCTTGGCTCAGTCGTGAAGTTCCCGGTTACCGCTCCGATCCCCACCACGGGCGAGGACTGGACTGGGTTCGCTATCCGAGACACCCTTGATTCACGCCTCACCCCGGTTGACCCCGCTGACATGGCTGTGACCGTCGATGGTGCGGCACTTGATGCGTCGTACTACACGCTCACTGTTGATGGCCAGCAGGTTACGATGAACTTCACCGCCGCAGGTCTTGCATGGCTGAACGAGGGCCCGAACGCCCAGGCCGGCAAGAAGATCCAGGTCGTGTTCGCAGGTACCGTCACCGAACTCGGCAACGGTACGATCACTAACCAGGCTGAGCTGTGGCCGAACAACCCCGGCTTCGATCCGAACACCAACCCGCCGGTACCTTCGAACGAGGTCAAGAGCAACTGGGGCAGCCTCGAAGTTCAGAAGCGTGCCGCCGGCACCACTGGTACCGAGGGTCGCCTGAACGGCGCAACGTTCGAGGTGTACAACGCAGTTGACCCGTACGCAGACGACTGCTCGGCTGCTGAAGCAACCGGTGATGCAATCGCCGTTGCAGGTGAGACTTCATTCACCTCGGCAGGTACCGGTGTCATCTCGATCCCTGGCCTCTTCGTGAGCGACAGCGAGAACCCCGTTATCGACGCGCAGCAGCGCTGCTACGTCCTCAAGGAGATCGCTGCTCCCGCCGGTTACGTCCTCCCGGACAACCCGTTCACTGCAGTGACCGTCAAGAAGGGCGAGACGACCGTATCGGATAACGTCGAGATCCTGAACACGCAGCAGGAAGTCCCTGAGCTTCCGCTCACCGGTGGGTCGGGTCAGTTCCTGATCATCGCAGGTGGTGTTGCTGCAGTCGCAGTTGCTGCCGGCTTGGTGCTGATGAACCGTCGTAAGACCTCCATCCAGGAGTAGTTCATGGCTGTGGTGGGTGACAGCACTGAGCTCCGGTAGGAGCGCCGAGCGTTGTCAAGGGGGGGGGAGCGGAGGCCTATTTCCTCCCTCTCCCCTGACACCCCACTTTAAAACGGAACAAGCAGACAGCATGACAAGTGTGCGGAGGGAAAGAATGCAAAAGCGGAGAACGGAACGACCGAGATATCTCAAGCAAAAACTGAGAGCGTCGAGGAAGACTGTCGTTGCTCTCAGCGTAAGTGCAGCACTCGTCTGCTCAGCAGGGATTGTGGAGTCGCAGCCTGCTCAGGCTGCCACGGTTTACGAGCTCGAGGGTGAGTGGCAAGCGAGTACCCCAAACGAAGTGTCGACGAAAGACACAGTGGAGTCCGTTTGGAGGTACAACGTCAATGATGATTCTCCTGCGCCTTCGAACGATCCTGTCGACAACGTCACGCTTATGCTCTCAGTTGAAAACGGGGCGTTTACCAAGCTGCCTGCTTCTTGCCTTACTGACACCGTGAATCCCTCGGTGCCTCTAGACCCTGTTTCCGAAATCTCAACAGACGGCTCGAGGCTGATCTGTAATTTCGGTACTCGAGATCAGGGCACGGCGGAACTGATGGTGAGTGGCATAGAGGTCACGGGCTCCAGCGGCGACAAAGTGTTGGTTCGGGGAAGTGTGGGGGGAGTGAGCGCCACGGCGCCTGCGCTGAATATTGTGAACCCGTTTGGAATGGACATCAAATTCGATGGCGGAAACCCGATCGCTACTCCTGGCTCGCCTGATGACACAGTGATGTTTCCGTGGTCTTTGCGGCATTCTCCAGGCGGGGAGCGCGGACCCAGCTCTCTGACTTACACAATCAACTTAACCAACACTGCCGGAACACAGCTTCAGGCCGTGGGGTGTGAACCGCTTAATTACGGGTCATCAGGACACCCATACTCTAGCTCCGATGCCCCAGCAGATCGGAAGGCCTCATTTCCGGGAACTTGTTCACTTACTCGCACCGGAACCAATCAATTTCGTTTGACTCTCGCTGGTATTGATTATTCGAAACAACAGGTACCCACAAAAGACGGAGCGGGCGTCGACCTCCCGTCCAAATGGGATGTGGTGGCGTCGGGGCTGATCAAGTTCTCATTCACGTATCAACGTCCTGGAGATATCTCCCTTACCGTTCCGCAAATTAACTACGTTGCGCCAGGAAGCGGTGCTGTTGTAGCCGATGATGCTGCGAACAACTCGGCCAGCGCTTCCGCACTTCGCGGAAGCTGGACGGGAGGCTGGGTCCTGGGCACCTTGCCCGAGCCGCTTCCGGGAGCTCCTTGGCAGAATACGTCTCTTGCCATGGCACAGGATACAGTGCGTGCTGTATCTGGGGTAGCTGTGCCTATCCGCTCAGGCTACACCGACGCGCAGCTCTGCCAGGTTCTTGATACAAAGTATGTGAAGTTTCAGTCCGCAACGCTCGGTTGGGTGGACGAGGAAGGTCGCACGCAGCCATACGCTGGCAGTCAAAACGTGCGCTATTGGTATTACATCGGTAATGGGATTAACAACAACCTCAACCCCAATCACCCGAACTATAACCCCAATACCTTTGTTGACTGCGGAGGAACCACAGGGTGGACTCAGACACTTCCTTCGGACTTGAGTCTTGTAAAGGCCGTCCGAGTGAATGTCCCTCACGGCATTCTTGCGTCTGTTCAACAGCGCAGTTCCCATGGGGCGGACTTATACGTTGACTCGAAGGTTAAAGATGATGTCCGGGTTGGACAAGATATCTGGTCGTGGACGTCGTTCAAAATAACGGATGATTCTGGTTACCATTGGGACGAATGGTTTACGGGTACGCGTGAGACACGAGCGGATCAGCACCCTGGGTATGGTGTTCTTACCCCAGGGTTGCGCTACCCTTTCGCCGGGCCCGGCCGAGATGTGCTTCGAGTCGTATCCGCAAAGCCTGTCGTTGAGAAGTCCGTGGCTCAGGGAGAGGTTTTGCCCGGGGCAACCGTTGACTACACGCTTCGAGTCCGCGCTGAATCCCTTTCGGACCAGGTGATAGCGAATATTCAACTGCAGGATGTTCTGCCGAACGGTGTTGAATATTTGCAGGGCAGCGCCTCCCTTGAGCCCACTGCTGTAGAAACCGGAACTGGCGTGATTAGTTGGACGTTGCCAGACGCGCGAACGAACACTGACTATTTTGTGACGTTCAAAGCGCGTATCTCTGGTACGGCCGAACCCGGGGACGTGTTTACCAATCAGGCGCTAGCTGCCGCGACTTGTACGGTCAAGGATTTACGAAACCAAGACAAATGCATGACTGCGAAAGACAGTGCGTCGACCAGAATTGTTGATGGCGGTATCACGATGATTACCAAGACCGCAGCCGAATCGATTGTGCCTCAGAAAAATGGTGTCGCCAATGGTTTGTGGACAGTGCGACTTAGTTCAACCGACTCGCGCGTCCAAGCGTTCACTGACACCATCGATATTCTCCCTTACAACGGAGATCATCGGGGAACTGATTTCCACGGTACATACAAGTTGAGTGGACCCGTGGTCGCCGCTGGGGCAACGGTGTACTACACGTCGAAGGATCCCGCCTCAATCGATGCTGATCCTGCCCACCCAAGCAACGGTGAAGCCGGGAACCCAAGCGGTTCAAGTATCTGGTCGACAAGTTTTATGGCGGACGCTACGGCGATTCGGGTGGTAGGTCCAAAGCTGGTGCCAGGAGCCAGTTACGAATTCGCGATTCCAGTGGTCACTGAAGGCGCTTCGTATCAAGATGTCTTTGTCAACACGGCCGAAGCGCGGGCGGATAGAACAAAGCTAATTATGCGCACGTCAAGCAAGTTTGAGATCGGCGCGAAGCGATCCGTGACTCTCAAGAAGTACGTGCAGGACAGTCAGGGTAATTGGCATGATGCGAACGACATTGATGACTACCCGGAGCACCGGTCTGGCGACACAGTGCCGTACCGGCTCGTAGTGACGAACACTGGTGACGAAACCCTGAAGAACCTTGTGATCGAGGACGATAAGGTAGATCTCGCGAGGCGCGACCCGCTCCCAGCTGGTCTCACGCTGCTTGACGGCAAGGCGGTGATTGCGGAACTGCTCCAGGGAGAGGATAACCGAGTGGTGATCGAGTATGAGGTCACCCTTGCCGCTGGCACCGGCGAGGGAAATCTCGTGAACAACGCCTGCGTTGTCCCTGGCTCAGAAGCTGAAGGTACGCTCGAAGAGGACTGCGACCCTGCGGGTATAACGGTGCTGCCCTCCTCGCTTGCTTGGGAGAAAATTGCTGCCGGTACGACTGACGTCGAGCGTCTCGTAGGTTCCGAGTGGGAACTTACGCCAGTCGACTCCAAGGGTCAGCCCGCTGGGGATACGATCGCAGTCAAGGACTGTGTCGTTACGTCAGCTGCTGACTGTGGTGGCGTGGATACCGATCCAGAGCCAGGCAAGTTCCTGGTGAAGCCGCTCGATGACGGCCGCTACCGGCTCGTTGAAACTCGCGCACCAGCGGGATATCAACTTGACCCGACACCTCGCTACATCGATGTGCTCGGCGCGACAGTGATCGAGCAGCCTATCGAGAACGAGCAGTCAACGGGCCCTGTGCTCCCCCTGACGGGTGGCATGGGCACCTTCGCCATCTTCCTCGGAGCTGGTGGAGTTGGAATACTCGTGCTTCTTGGCTTGTGGCTGCAACGCCGTCGAGGTCAGGCAGTCCGGAACTAGCCTGCTATGAAAGCCGGGTCTGTCTCCTCACGGAGCGGATCCGGCTTTCTTTTCACCTGCAGATCGCTACCCGTGAAACCCGCTAAAACGAAAGTGCCCGCTTGCCGGGACGGGGGGTCCCCGGCAAGCGGGCATGCGGCGTGGTTATGCGAAACTTCCACTGGGGGGCGCGGACATCTCGCTCACACAACAGGCAAGGCGCTGAACCAACCAGATAGATTCATCACCCGACCAGATACATAGACGCACATGACGCACAGAATCTGACGCGACTCTGAAAATACTTCAAGCACTAGTCCAAACAACCATCCAGCATGGGTTTATGCTGGACCAAACCCACAGAGACAACAATGCCTAAAATTGACATCTCAAACGCATCCGACATGGCTCTTGTCGAGCTCACGCGAAGCGGCATCAATGACGCATATGCAGAGTTGTGGAAACGGCACTCATCGAATCTCACCGTCGCGATTCGATGCTTCACTGGGTTCGACGCGGACGATATTGCCCAAGAGACGTTCATGCGCATCCTCCAGCAGATCCAGGCCGGGAAAGGCCCGCAAACAGCATTCCGGGCGTACGCGATGATGACTGCGCGAAATATTGCTACAAACATGTCCCGGAGTAACGCCGAATCAGAGATCACAGGCAACAACGACGACGTGTTTGAACTTTCCTCAGCTGGATCGCCAGATATTGGCGACACCATCCTTGAGAAATCATTCACTTACCAAGTGTTCAATACACTCCCCACGCGCTGGCAGGAAGTTCTTTGGTACCGAGAGGTGGAAGACCTCCCTGTAAAAGACTTCTGCGTCTTCCTCGGGATGAGCGAGAACAGCACCTCAGCACTGCTGCTTCGCGCGCGAGAAGGGTTCAAGCAAGCATGGATTGCAGCGAATCTTGAACCTCAATCAGATCTCCCCGAGGGGTGCAGGCGGGTTGTTGAGAAACTCCCGCAGCTCGCGCGTGGAAAAGCTAGCGCCGCCGCAAAGAGGAAGCTGGACGCCCACCTCGTAGACTGCAGAAGGTGCTCAATCCTTGCGGGGCAATCCGAGGAAGTCCACTCGCGCCTCGCGCTTGTATTGCTGCCAGGAATTCTCGGTGGAGTGGGTGCTCAACAGTTTGTAGCATGGCTTCAATCGGGAGCTTCATCACCTGCTGCAGCTGAAAGCTTCGCGGCCGCACTTGCGTCGCAGCCTTCACTATTGTCCCCCGAGGGCAGCCTCGCTAAAGCAGGCGCGATCAAGTCATTTACGACGCCCATGGCGCTGATCTCGGCGGGAGCCCTTGCTGCGACCCTTGCTCTCTCTGCGACGGCAGCAGCACCCACAACCGCTCCGATTAGTCGTCTACCGGGAACTCCAACGTCCATCGATGCAAAACGATCCGAACAAACCGCTGAGGATCAGAATGACAACGCGGCCAACGATCAGGAAGACGCTGCTGCGGATAGTGAGTCGGCGGTTTCAAGCGAAACAGAAGCTGCAAGCCAAGACCCGATTCTAAACGACAATGCAACGCCTTCAGACGTAGGTGCCACTGATGCTCTCACGCCTCCTCAGTCGGCGGCGGTGGCCCCGTCGCCTTTAAGCGCGATACCAGCAGATGGCATCGAGGTGGGCGTCTACCCCAGACTCGTTGGATCCGGAGCCCCACATGCTCGTATCGATCTCACGGTAACCAATGAACGAGGTGAGGCGTTTAGCCAGAGTGTCGTGGCTGACGGGCAAGGACGTTGGGTCTTCACACCTACGAAATTGATGGGAACAATCACCGTCACCGGCGTCCAGACCTACTTGCACAAAGGCTCCGAGGTCACAGATGCTATCGCCACCATCGGGACCTATCAGGTTGGTAGGGGTCTTGCGATAAGTGTTGAACAGACAGCACCGCAACAAACCACGATTCGGGTCACGGGGCTTGATACCCCGACCCTCAACCAGGTGGTGAACATTCAATCGACCGCACTGGGAGCGCTTGCCACTAACCAGCCTGCAACGGCCCCCGGCGAGTACGTGCTGACAGTCCCCTACGCGCGGTCTGAGCTCGGAGATCTTCGATACTGGCAAGGGAACTCCTCGGTGGGGCCTCAGCGCGTCTGGTGGCGAATGGCGACCTAACCGGGCCCGCGCGATGAGTTGGTTCTGACGCACGTCTAGCTGGCGAAGTTATCATCGGTGCGGAAGCCAGCGACATTGCGGCTATGCCGGGCCTTGGCCCGGCCGTGCCTGCAGTAGTACTCGATGGAAATAGCCAGCCGGCAATTCTCGGCGAGATCTCCTTTGCCAGCGAAGAAGGAGAGACGCACCAGCTTGTGGTCGTTCTCGGCACGAGTAGAGCAGCACTTTCAAGTTGCTGGAACGCTGGGTGGTGCCAGGAGCGGGCACTTGGTAGACCTCAGAGCGGGTTCTTAGGTGATCGGCATCTCCTCAGATACGAGAGTCAGGTACGACTGGGCTGTCGTCCTCAACTCCCGGGGCGCGGGCTGCCTATAGTGGAAAAGGGTACAAAGCCCGTTACCTACCTGGCCGCGGCAACATGTGGGGTAAGTACGATGGTTCCCGCGGGTGCGGCTGGGGCGGCAGTGGTGGTGGCGTCATCAAATGGAGCAACGTCGCATGGACCAAACAGGTTCAGATGATGTCCGCCTCGGTTAGCTGCCGCGTCCAGGTGTGTAGTGGAGGGTGCTCTCGCGAGATCTGTAGTGCCCGAACATTACGCTGACTCCCAAGTGCGTTTCTAGATCGCGGCACCTGTCACCGGTCTGGTTCAAGTACTCACATCTAGGTCAGTAGACATGACAGCAGGTATAGGGCTCCCTATGCGCATTGCGCAACCCTTCAAATCGCGCTTCAATCCTTTAAGGCGGATTCGGGGTTAAATGCTATCGCGCTTAGGGCGCTCCGGGCGGCACGCTACGAGCGTTGGGCGGAGAGCAATTCTCCTTGTCGCCCGATGGCAGCTCGTGCAGACACCGGGAAGTCTGTGATAATCGCGTGGACTCCCAATTTCGCAAGTTCGTACCAGAGGGCTGAATCGTTGACAGTCCAGGCACGGATGGTAATTCCTGCTTCCAGTAGTCCGACAACGGTTTGCTTGTCGCGGAGAGAAGTGAAGTGCGGATGCGCCTCCTGGATATCGATGCCCGCGAGATAGTCCCACGGACGAATGAGGCCGTCCGCATAGAGCGCCGCGAGCGCGAGGCCCGGTGCGTGGTTGCGCAGATCGAGGAGCAACCTGTGGTGAAATGCGCTCACCACGATGCGGTCTGCCATGCCGGAGGCCGCGACAGAGGCTGCGATTGTCTCGGCCATCATCGGGTAGCGTCGTTCGAGGTTCTTTGCCTCGATGTTCAGCCGCATGCCCGTTGGCCGGAGAAGCTCGTAGACTTCGTCGAGCCTGCTGACACGCCCCTCAGGGCCTGTGGTTCGCGGATCGACGTAGTGACTCAGCTCGGCATAGTCGAGCGCCCCGATATCCCAGGCCTTGCCGGCCTCGTCGTAGAGCACGGGGTCATGCGCGCAGACGAGGTGGCCGTCGCGGGTGCGGTGCACGTCGAGTTCGAGGCCGTCGGGGGCTTCGAGCACCGCCTGTTCGTAGGAGGAGAGTAGGTTTGCAATTGGGGCGCCCTCGCCTCGTGCGTGGGCCCAGATCTCTGTCATTCTGCGTCTTTCTGTGCGGGGCGAGCGTCGCGCACCCGGTGGTTGGTGACAATGTGCGCGGTCGCTGCAACGGCTTCTAGGGCCCGATCGTGGTCGAGCTGGGCGATGCGGGTGTAGAGAATATCGACGAGCAGAAGTTGCCCGTGCCGCGCGGCGAACGAGGCGGTGCGGTACGTTGTTCCGGTGCCCATCGTGGTGAGGTGCACGTCTGCGACAAGCGCCACTGGTGAGGCCGGGTCGCTCGTCAGGGCGATGGTCTTCGCCCCGCGCTCTTTGCCGGTGAGCAGCGCCTCGTAGGTTTCGCGCGTGCGCCCCGAGGCCGAGATCGCGACGATCGCGTCGGAGGAGCTGCGCAGGGCAGCCGACGTGGCTGCGGCGTGTGTTTCGACCCAGGCCCGGATGGGCACGCCGAGGCGGAAGAGCCGCAGCTCGAGCTCCTGCGCGATGAGGCCGCTCGCACCGACGCCGTAGACGTCGGTGTGTCTGGCGCCGGCGATCATCTGGGCCGCGGCCTCAATTGCCGCGAAGTCGAGCTGGCGGGCGACGAGTTCCATCGCGTCAATGTCGAGCCTGGTGAGGGTGTTAGCGACCTGCTCCAGGCTGTCGTCTGGGCTGAGCCCGCCGACAAGCGGACGATTGAGGGTCGCGTTGCCGTGCCCGACCTCTTCTGCGAGGCCGAGCAGCAGCGCCTGGTAGCTCGCGAGCCCGAGCGCCTGGCAGAACCTCGTCACGGAGGGCTGCGAGACGCCCGCAGCTGTGGCGAGTTGCGCGGCCGACAGGTGGGTCACCTGCTCGATGTTGCCGAGAATGTAGTGCGCGATGTGCTGATGCGCCTGCGAGAGGCGCGGCAGCGCGAGCTGAATGCGATCGGTGATGAGCGCACCGCGCGTGGCTTCGGCCCCTGCTGCTGGGGTGGGGTGTGTGTTCATCTTGGCTCCGATCGTAGACGCGAATGCGAGATTTCGTGCGGCGAAGTAGGCGGCTTTGACATTCAATTCACCCAGAGTTCACACAACGTGTAATAATCATTCACACTCACCCGGTTAAGTGTATTAGAGATTCACTAGTCGTGGATCAGACGCATCAAAGGAGAACCTGATGACAGAACGCATCGTGGAGTTTCACGATGAAGTCGCGCGCCGACTCGCTCAGCTGACATGCACCGCCGAGGAAGGCGGCTTTGACGCCGCCATCGCACTTCTCAGTGAAACCGTCGCGGCTGACGGGGTGATCCACGCATTTGGCACCGGCCATTCCGAGGCTTTCGCGATGGAGATTGCAGGTCGCGCCGGTGGCCTGATCCCGACGAACAAGGTCGCGCTTCGAGACGTCGTAATCCGCGGTAATCGTGACGTCAGCGCTCTCACTGGGTTCCCGCCGCTGGAGCGTGATCCCGAAATAGGCGATGAGCTCTTCTCCACGATCCTTCGCGAGCCGCAAGATGCTTTCATTATCGCCTCGAACTCCGGAGTTAACGGTTCCATCGTAGGTATGGCGCTGCGCGCAAAGGCTGCAGGCCACCCTGTCATTGCGGTCACGAGTCTCCAGCACACCTCACGGGTCACCCCAACCCACCCGAGCGGAAAGCGCCTGAGCGAAATCGCCGACATTGTTATCGACAACCTCGCCCCCTACGGCGACGCTGTGCTCTCCGGATCCACGCCGGTCGGCGCTGTCTCCTCGATCACTTCGGCGTTTATCGCGCAGCTGCTCACCGTTGGCATCTCGGAACGACTCGGGCGGGCGGGGCAAGCACCCCCCGTGTTCCTCTCCGCAAACATCCCTGGAGGCGACGAGCACAACCGCCGCCACGAAACCCACTATGGCGAGCGCATCCGTCGCATCGCCTAACGCTCTGCCCTAATTTCAACGGACTTGAAGGATCACCATGTATACACCACGTTTCACCATGTCCCGTCGCGTGCTCACGGCAGCAGCGGGAGCAACCGTGCTCGCGCTTTCCCTCGGCGCGTGCGCGGCAACGCCCGGAGGGCCAGCCGAGCGCCCGAGCCAGGGCAGCGACACCACGGGCGATGCGAAGAACCCGTTCGGCGTCGCGGCAGGCAGCACCGTCGACGCGGTGATCTTTGATAACGCGAACAACGTCGCGTTCTTCGACACCGTCACCCCGACCATGCAAGAGCTCCATGAGGTTGACCTGAAGGTCACCCCGTCGACGCAGATCGCCCAGCAAGTGCAGCCCCGATTCGTCGCTGGCACACCACCAGACCTGCTGCACTCCGCCGGCTCAGGTTCCATCCCCGTCGCGTCGATGCTCCCAGACATCGAAGACCTCACCTCGGTCACGAACGCGATGAACCTGGATGGCGAGCCCATCGCCGACACGCTGTACCCCGGCGTGCTCGACCTCGCAAAGTACGATGGCAAGCTTGCGGCGGTCAACTACTCGCTCAACGTTCATGCAATGTGGTACTCGAAGTCGATGTTCGACAAGTACGGTTGGGAAGCGCCAAAGACCTGGGATGAGGCCATGGAACTTGGCGCCGCCGCAAAGAAAGAGGGGAAGTACCTCTTCACCTGGGGCAAGGAGGGTTCGGCCTACTATCTCTCGCTCGCCATCGACAGCGCAGTGAAGGAGGGCGGCCGCGATGTGCTCGCTTCCCTTGCAAACCTCGAGGCCGACTCCTGGAGCCAGCCAGAGGTGCAGCAGTCGTTCACCGCCCTCAAGGAGATCGTCGATGCTGGCTACTTCATTCCCGGCGGCGCGGGCACGCAGTTCAAGGCGGCTCAGGCGCAGTGGAGCCTCAAACAGGAGGCCCTGATGTACCCGACCGGGTCGTGGATCGAGGGCGAGATGGGCGACGAGATCGCCGATGGCTTCGAGATGGTCGGAGCCCCGGCGCCGACGATCACCACACAATCAGCTCTGCCATATGAGGCGATGCGTTTCGCGGGCGGCAACCGCTTCGTAGTGCCGTCTGATGCCGCGAATGCCGCGGGCGCAAAAGAGACGCTCCGCGTCATGCTCTCTCCTGATGCGGCCGCAGAATTCTCGCGCATCAACAAGTCGCTCACTATCGTGAAAGACACCGTGCCAGCTGACGGATTCGGCTCCACATCGCTGGTGTCGGCCCGAGACCTGCTCGACAACGCAGGCGAAAATGCGTTCGCGTGGGATTTCACCGACGCATACCCCTTCGGCGACGACAAGACCCGCATCTGGAACGACTTCCTCTCGGGCAGTATCGACGTCGACACGCTCACAAGTGAGATGCAGAAGCTCTCGGACAAGATTCGCGAAGACGACTCGATCGTGAAGATCAAGGTGGGCAAGTGACCGAGACCGTCACCGCACTACCAGGGGCCCCCGGTCGCGCTCGCGCCCGGGGGCCCCGCGGGGGCTTTGACCGGGTCTCTATGCTCGCCGTATTCGTCGGAGTGCCCCTCGCGCTCTACCTCGTCTTCGTGATCTGGCCGATGCTGCAGGCGGCCGTCTACTCGTTCACCGATTGGAGTGGCTTCAGCGGCAGTTTCGGCTTCGTTGGGCTGAACAACTACGTCGAACTCTTTCGCGACGAGTCGTTTCTCATCGCGATCCGCAACAGCCTCATTATTCTCGCGGCGCTTCCAGTTCTGTCGCTCGCGATTGGTCTGCTGCTCGCGGTCATGGTCACTATCGCCGGTCCCTCCCGCGGCGGTGTGCGGGGCGTGCGCGGCTCAGCGTTCTACCGGGTGGTCGCCTTCTTTCCTGCCGTGATCCCGTCGATCATCATCGGCATTATCTTTGCGCAGGTCTACGACCCGAACAACGGCATCCTCAACGGCGCCCTGACCGGGATCGGGCTCGAACAGTTTCAATCCTTCGCGTGGCTTGGGGAGGCATCGACCGCGATGGCAGCGACAATCGCCGCCATGGTGTGGGCCACGTCGGGTTTCTACATGGTGCTATTCATCGCAGCGATTCGCGGCATCGACACCGAGCTGTTTGAGGCAGCGCGGCTCGATGGCGCCGGCCGCATGCGCATCACCCTGTCGATCGTGCTCCCTGGTATTGCCGCGAACGTGAAAACCTCGTACGTGTACGCGGGCATCGCTGCCCTCGACTCATTCGTCTTTCTCCAGGCGTTCAACCCGAGCGGGGGGCCCAAACGGTCGACCCTTGGCATCACCCAGGAGATCTACTCGACAGCGTTTCAGGAGGGCCGGTTCGGGCTTGCGTGCGCCATGGGTATCCTACTCACTCTGCTCACATTCGCTTTTGTCGGACTCACACACAGGCCACGAAAGAAGGCTGCACGGTGACCTCATCCATTTCTACACCGAACAGGGCGGCGCTCACACCGACTCGCGCGGCCGGCCCCCGCGCGCGCAGGAAGCGCGCATCGGCACCGTCAGAGCGGCTCG
Organism: Leucobacter sp. NPDC015123; assembly: GCF_043080205.1. Taxonomy (NCBI): domain Bacteria; kingdom Bacillati; phylum Actinomycetota; class Actinomycetes; order Micrococcales; family Microbacteriaceae; genus Leucobacter; species Leucobacter sp. NPDC015123. The sequence goes on from NZ_JBIBVH010000008.1 coordinate 118,206, forward strand.
TCGGAATTGGCTCGCAGGCTGTGCTCGTCATTTGGACGGTGGTGATCGCCGTTCCGCTGCTCTGGACAGTCATGAGCTCGTTCAAGTCGAGCCGGGAGATTCTTGCCTCCCCGTTTGCCTTACCGAGCTCGTGGTCATTCACCAACTATGCGACCGCTTGGGCTGACGCACGCATCGGCGAGTTTTTCATGAACACGCTTGTTGTCGTCGGCGGGGCGCTCGCGCTCACGATGTTGCTCGGCGCAATGTGCGCATACGCGCTCGCCCGCTTCGAGTTCCCTGGGCGCACCGCGATCCGGAACCTGATTCTCGCCGGGCTCACGTTCCCCGTGTTCCTCGCGGTCGTGCCGCTGTTTTTCGTCGTGCAGCAGTTTGGGCTGATGAACTCGCTCGCGGGGCTCATCGTCACCTATACGGCCTACGCGCTCCCATTCACAGTGTTGTTTCTCACCGCGTTCTTTGAACGTCTTCCGCACGAGATCGCCGAGGCAGCTGCGATTGACGGCGCCTCACAGTGGCGAACCTTCTTCTCAGTAATGCTGCCGATGGCAGGGCCAGGTATGTCGGCGATCGCCCTCCTGAATTTTGTAGGCCTGTGGAACCAGTACTTGCTTCCCGTGATCCTCATCACCGACCCCAGCAAGTCAGTGCTCACACAGGGCATACAGGTCTTCGCGGTGCAAGCAGGGTTCAACGTAGACTTTGGGGCACTGTTCGCCGCCGCGGTGATGACTATCCTGCCTGTGCTCATCGTGTACGTCATCTTCCAGAAGCGGCTTCTCGCCTCGGTCTCACAAGGAGCGCTCAAATGATGCTCATTGCCGTCGATGCCGGTGGCACCCGCACTCGCGCTGCAGTCGTAGATGACACAGGAAAACTTCACGGTTTCGGCATCGCTGGCTCTGGTAACCCGACAGCCGTTGGTAGGGAGGCCGCCGATGGGGCGGTAGTCGCAGCACTGACGGCGGCTCTCGACGCCGCGGGAACACCGGGGGAACGCATCCTGGGGGGTGCCGTGTGCTCGGCCGGACAACACGACGCTGACCGAGTTCGGTCGATCTTGACTGGCGCGGGGATCCGCACGGAGACCCCAGTGGTGCTAGTGGGCGATGCAGTGGGTGCCTATCTCGCAGTCGCCGACGAACCGACCGGCCTCGCCCTCGTGGTCGGCACAGGGAGCGTCGCTATCCGAGTCGAAGGCACAGTAATCACGGAAGTATTTGACGGAGCAGGATGGCTGCTTGGCGACCTGGGCAGTGGATTCTGGCTCGGCCAGGCCGTCGCACAGGCCGTTGCGGCAGATATCGACGGACGCGGCCCAAAAACCTCGCTCACGCAGGATGTCCTCAAACGGATCGACCGAACAGACAGCTCGCACTGGGGTTCGGGTAGACATCCGGACCTGCTGCAGCTTCTACGGCACAGCTATTCAGAATCCCCTGTGCGCCTCGCACGCCTCGCCAAATTAGCTTTCTTGCACTCGCGTACCGATTCGGTGGCAGCAAAAATCGTCGACGTCGGCGCGAAACACGTGGCAGCGACGCTTCGGGCCGCCCGCGCATCGGACACTGACCTCCCTATTGCCTGCAGTGGGTCCATCCTCATTCACGGCTACCTTGGCGTCAAAGCTCCTTCGAACTCGCTCGCAGTCGAGCTTTCTAACGCCGATTTTCGTCGATGTGAGGATGGAATTGTTGGAGCCGCAGTGCTGGCACTGCACGAAGCAGGAGTACCGCGTTCTAAAGAGCTTCGCGAAACGCTTGGAGCTGTGTTTTCGCAGGTGAAGGCGAGAAGATGAGCGCCGCCCAGGCTGAAGTGGGCTTGCGTTCTGGTAACCAGCCGACTGCACGAGTGACTTCGATTCCGAGTCGTTGAGAGCTTGATGCGTCATCTCGCGGGGGTCTTCGGAGAGGTCGCGACATACGCTAGACCTTAGAACTAACCCGCCACCTCTGGCAGCAAGCGTCATGTGGGCTCTGTCAGACGGAGGCGAGTGCGCTCCGAGACCTGCCTACTCGATCTCATCAAAGCTCTTGACTTGGTCCTCTAGCTGATGGCGCATCACCGGGTGAGGGGGTAGAAGTCAACGATGACGAATCGAACTACGCGCAACGAAGCTGTATTCGGAGATTCACCGACGTCGCTGGCGCGGACAACATGCGCGAGCTCGGTTGGTGCCACTGAGCCTTGAGGCACCCGGGCGCGCCGACGCTGAACGTTCAGTTTCATGTATAACAAACCTCTCCATCTGTCCGACGGCTCAGGACGTTTCCACCTAAAGGAACGTCCGACGTCGATATGCCAGGTGGCGGCAAGGCATTCTGAACTCATCGGCGTTTGCCTTCTAGACGCCAACTGAGAGTGCCCCCTGTTGCTGATGCCTTTAGGACGGTGTTGCAACGGCATTTCGTTTGCCTGTGTCAGTAACGCCCGAAAGTCGAGATCCTGTTGCTGCCATGTCGCCTTCGGCTCGATAATTGCTTTGTGCAAGCCGTGCCTTGGCCGAGTCAGCCCACGACGTCGGCTCCATGTAACTCTCGGTGCCATCCAAGACCGGAACGCACATAGGCGCGTTCTGCGCACAAGACTCTGACCCGCTCGCACTCGGTGCGCGCCGCGCGACTCGACAACGCCTCACGCGCGCTCCTGAATCAGAGGTAATCGGCCAGAAATGAAGCGCCTCGAGGAAACCGGACAGATAGCTTTCCTTCTCGCTCATCTCGGACGTACCCGAGTGCGACATGCTTCGCTTGCACACGAGAGAGCTTCCGCTACGTCTTCGTCGACGTCAGAAGGTCGTGGATGAGTGTGTGGCAGCCTCGGCAGAGGGGCCAGAGGTCTTCGTGTTCTTCCGCGCCGAGCCGGTCGTAGGTGATGTGGTGGAGGTCGTCCTGTTTGAGTTTCCACGGCTTCCCGCAGCCCAGACATACGATTGTGCCGCCGGCAGGCAAGAGGCCGGCTTCTTCTTCCGCCCACTGTTACCGTCTTCGGTACCAAGCTGGTGATCGCATGTAGCCGGCGTAGCTCTGGCGGTGCGCTTCCCTTCCGCCTGAGCGCACCGCCCAAGGGTTCAGCTCACGCACGGTACCCGGCCTGCATCTTCGCGATAGCGTCCCCGTACTCTGACGTGTCCCGTAGATGCTGTTCGAGATTCTTCGCATCTTTCTGACACTCCGCGAACCGGGGATGCTCATGAAATGGCCTGGTCTTCGGGAGGAACGGTGGCAGGTTTCGGTAGAACACGAATGCCATGCCCTTCTCAAGCGTCCGGATCTCGTGGCCCTCAAAGATCGCCCGCTTCTCTTCAGAGAGCTGCATGTGGGCAGGACCGTTCAAAGCCATTGAATACGCCTCCCGCTCGACCCAAGTCTCACCGATGAGCTTTGACATGTCTTCGAGCGCGCGGGGGTCACCGCCGCCGGGGAGCACAATCTTGGCTGTCGCCGCGTCCCAGAGGGTGCCTGCTCCTTCTTGTCCGCCGTACTGCTGCAGCTGCGATTTGGACTGGAATACCGCGACTCCGATGCGGCCGACGCCGCCGCCGGCGGTGATGAGCTCGTACATGCCCTGGTAGTCGAAGTTGCCTGCCTCATCGAGTAGATACGTGAGCGGCGGGTCAAGGCGGCCGCCGGGGGAGCCTGCGGCGATCGCTTTGGACACGTAGTCAACTTCTGAGAGAAAGCCGTCAAGGTTCCGGAGGAAATTTGCTGACGTCTTTTTGTCACCGATGAGGTAGACGGTGCCCTTCTGGAGGATGAAATCGGCGAAATTGAAGTTGGCATCGTCTGGTCCGACCTTCATCCAGTCTCGGGCGCTTCGGGAACCGAGAAACGCGAGCACCGTCGGCAGGACCGCCCACTGGGAGGCGCGCTGCTCTGCAGACATGTTGATGACCGTCTCAATCATGGTCGCGTGCCCTGGGGTTCTCGCCGGCAGGAGTGTCGCGCAGAATGACTGGAGATACCTGGTCGCTGAATGAAACTCGGCGTGTCGCAGAGCTTCTGGATAGCACCGTCGCCTTCATTGGGGGCGAGACGGATGACCCTGCTCGACCTAAGTCAGAGATTGAAAACGAAAAATCCCCCGCCGCTTCCGCGACGGGGGATTCAGACGTGCGCCCCAAGGGATTCGAACCCCTGACCTTCTGATCCGTAGTCAGATGCTCTATCCAGCTGAGCTAGGGGCGCAGTGTTGATCTCTCAACTTGGAATACGTTACACGAGAATTCTGTGGAACTCAAAACGAGACGGGCGAATCTGCGGCAAACCGTTCTCTCAGCTCGCGTTTGAGGATTTTGCCGCTCGGGTTTTTCGGGAGCGTCGCGACGACGTGCACGACTGTTGGCACTTTGAACGCGGCGAGCCGCTCGCGCGTGTGGGCCCGCAACTCTTCCTCGGTAGCAGTTTCTCCCGCGGTGAGCACGACTGCGGCTGTGACTGTCTCGACCCACTTCGGGTGCGGTGTCGCGAATACGGCGCACTCGGCGATTGCGGCGTGTTCGTAGAGGGCTTCCTCGACCTCGCGACTTGCGACGTTCTCGCCGCCCGTATTGATCATGTCTTTGCTGCGGTCAACGATTCGCAGCCTGCCGTCTTCGTCGAACACTCCGAGGTCGCCCGAGTGGAACCAGCCGCCGCGGAACGCCTCGGCTGTCTGTTCGGGGGCGTTCCAGTAGCCGAGGGCAAGCTGGGGGCTGCGATGCACGATCTCGCCGACTTCGCCGACGGGCACCGGGTGACCGGCCTTGTCGACGACGCGGGTCTCGACGTGCAGCACTGGGCGTCCGGCAGAGCCTGCGTGGCTGAGCTGTTCGTGCGGCGGCAGGATCGTCGCGACGGGCGCGAGCTCTGTCTGGCCGTAGAAGTTCCAGAGTTGCAGGTCCGGTAGTCGGCGCTGCAGTTCGAGCAGCACCTCGACGGGCATGGCTGCGGCACCGTAGTAGCCCTTCTTGAGGCTCGACAGGTCGGCGCTGTCAAACTCTGGTGAGCGCAGGAGCGAGATCCAGACGGTGGGAGGGGCGAAGAACTTCGTCACCCGGTGTTCAGCGATCTTGCGCAGGATCGTCGCCGGATCGGGCGCGGGGAGCAGGATGCTCGTCGCCCCGAGCATGATGTCGGGGCCAAGGAAGCAGTCGAGCTGCGCACAGTGGTAGAGCGGGAGCGCGTGCAGATCGACGTCGTCGCCGTCCATGCCGCCTTCAACAACCGAGCTGAGGTATTCGGATCCGAGCGAACGACTTGAGTGCACGGCGCCCTTCGGCCGTGACTCGGTGCCGCTCGTAAACATGATGCGAATAGGGTCGTCGGCGGAGAGCGCCAGATCTGGCGCATCGTCGCGCGAGGTCGCGAGGATCTCGTCGAATGGGATCCATCCTGGCGAAGCGGCGGTGGCGGCTTCGGCGATGATCTCGACGAGCGTTGCAATGGCCGTACCCGATTTCGCTACCGCCAGTTCTGCGGTCTCAACGAGCTCCGTCTGGGCGATAAGGATCTGGGGCTCAACAACCTCAAGGAGCGGCCCGATCTCGCCTGCGGTCAGCACGAAGTTCAGCGGGACGAGGATCGCGCCGGCCCGCACCGCCCCGTACGCTGCGACGGCGAACTGCCAGCAGTTGCGGCTGAGCAACGCGATCCTGTCGCCGCGACGCGCGCCACACTCGGTGAGCGCGTTCGCGAACCTGTTCGCGAGCCGATCGAGCTCTGCGAAAGTGAGCGTCGTGTCGCCGTCGATGAGTGCGATCTTGTTTGGGCGACGGGCGGCGGAGCGCCTGAGGTGCTCGCCAAGCGTGTCAGCTCGGGCGGAGGAGATCGTGGCCGAGAGTGCCTCGTCAAACAGCAAAGTCATACCTCACTTCGTCGTAAAGTACTCGCCCGGTCGGGCGGGGTGCTGGCAACGATAGCAACGCTCGCCTGGGACTACCACCCTCGTCGGGAGGTACGATGAAGTACGTGCCTACGAACACTGACAGTAACGAGCTTGCGATGCCGCACTTCCCTGAGCCGAGCGCCGAGCTCGCGCGCGCGGAGAAGCTGATTCTCGGGATCCCGGACCACCCGGCGCCGGGCATCGTCTTCCGCGACATCATGCCGCTGCTCGCTGACGGCCCGGCGTTCAAAGCGACAGTCGATGCGCTCATCGCCCCGTTTCTCGGCACGTTCGACGTGATCGCTGGGCTTGAGGCGCGCGGGTTTCTGCTCGCGAGCGCAGCTGCGTACTCGACGGGTGCCGGGCTGCTCCCGATCCGTAAGGCAGGCAAGCTGCCCCGCCCGGCAGCGTCGGTGGGCTACGAGCTCGAGTACGGGGTCGCCGAGGTTGAAGCTCACAACGACTTGCCCGCAGGTACCCGAGTGCTGTTGATTGACGATGTTTTGGCGACTGGCGGTACGCTCGAGGCCGCTCGCGAGCTCGTCGAGCTGCTCGGCTACACAGTCGCCGGAACCGCTGTGCTGTTTGAGATCAACGGGCTCGGCGGTCGCCTCGCGGTCGCAGACCCGAACCTGCACACCGTGTTCGCGAGCGGCGAGTAAGCGCGCTCCGGGCAGCACCAGGGACGGAGTCGGCGCGTGAAGCGAAAGCGGGAACAGTCAAGCGCCGTCGCCGAACTTCTCGATCTCGCTGGCTCCGATCCTGATCTGCTGCGGTCGGGGAGGATCCCGGACCCGCAGCCGGCGCACACGCCGCTCTTTCGATGGCTCGCCCGCGTTCTCGGGACGCTTGAGGCGTTTCTCCGCGCGCGCGGCGGTACGGTCTTGCGCAACGCGATTCGCGTCTTCTGGGCGGTGCTTGCGGCCGTCGGAATCGTGCTCCTCGTTGGCCCGGTCATCAACAAGCCGATGGACTTCGACGAAGTTATCGCTTCGGCCAAGGTTGCGGATGTGAAGTGGGTCGCGCGCGACGCGGCGATTGACTATGAGGTCGCGCGTGAGCCTGACGGCACGTTTTCGGCAGTGGTCACTGAACGCTTCACCGCGAGCTTCGTGAATGGGCCTGAGCGCAGCGTGCTGAGAACGCTCGTCACCGAGGTCGACGGGAAAGACACAGAGTTCGCGCTACGGGAGGCAACTGTCGATGGCGAGCCTGCGCTGACGGCGGTGACACGCCACGCGACAACAACTGACATCACGCTCCGCACGCCGAAGGGTGAGGCGTTCGAGGGTGAGCGCGAGATCGAGCTGAGCTACGAGCTGCACCACCTTGCGCGGCAACAGACCGACGTGGCCACCGGCGACGCGGTCGACGCGTGGCAGTGGCCGTTGTTTGCCCCGAGCTGGCCGCAGGCCACGAAGGGCCTAGCAGTATCGGTGACGCTACCGGGTGAGCTCGACAGGGCTCTCGTGCGCCAGCCACACGCCTCCGTCGGGTGGCTGCTAGTCAGCGGAAACGTCTGGCTCACGCCAGGCGAGACGGCCAGGGGCGCAGTCACCTATTCGTTCGAGAACGACGATTCGCTCCCGCCGCACTCAGACGTGTGGGTCGAGTTCACCTTCGCCGAGGGCACGTTCGCTGAGCCGCCAACGACGGGGCTCTTCTGGGTGCAGACTTGGGGCCCGGTGCTGCCGCTCGCGGTGCTTGTCGGACTCATGCTGTTTGCGCTTGCGGCTCGCTGGGTGGTGTGGGCGGACTCTGCGGGGGACCCGTGGTTCGTCGCGCGTGACTCGGCCCCGCATGGGATCTCTCCGCTGCTTGCGGCGGACCTGCTCGGTAAGCCACGGCACGCGGAGCTCGTCTCCGCGCTCGCCGCAGCCCCCGTGCGCGGGACGGCGGACGCCACCGACAGGTGGCTGCGATTCGTTGCCCGTGCCGGGCGCCGAGCTGGCAGGGTCGGTAATCTCCCCGCGGTTGTGGGGTGGCGTTCGCGGTGGGCGCGCGCGGGCGCGCCGGTGGCCGAGAAGCTCCGCTGGGTGCCCGACAGCTACGTGCGTGACACATTCTTGCTCGCTCCGCTTGCGGTAACGCTTGTGCAGTGGGGCATTCTGCGGCAGCTGTCGCACCAGGTCATCTTGAGCGTCGTCTGGTGGCCGGCGGCGTTCGTGCTCGGCTCGACCGTGATCGCGGGCGTCACGCTGTGGGCAGTCTGGCGTCCGCGCCCGCTCACGAGAGCTGGCGCGCTGGCCAAGCAGCAGTTGAGCGGCATCGCTGTCTTTGCGCGGGGAACCCGGTTGTCTGAGCGGGGTCCTGTCGATGATCCGCTGCTCCCGTATGCCGCGCTGTTCGAGCCGCCGCGCCGAGCCGGGAACGCGGTCGCCAGTCTCGCCGCCCGCGAGACTGGCGACCGCAGCGTATCAGCCGGGTGGCGCGGCGAGCATTTCCTCTCCGTGCCAGCGATCTTGGCCACAGTCGCGGCTGGAGCGCTCGCGGCAGGGGCTGTCGTGCTCGTGAGCACGCAGCCAGCGCCCTACGGGGAGGCCGAGTACCTGACGTGGCCGTCATCGGAGGCGAGCGGGGTCATCTGGACCCAGATCGAGGGCTTCGAGATCGAAGCTGAGCTTTCGCGCGGTGCAGATGGCAGCGCGCGGCTCGACGTGACTGAGCGGCTCACCGTCGGGTTCGAGCCGGGCGGAGCCTCGGTGCCGCAGTTCGAGCGCGAGTGGCCGCGAGAGCGGTTGGGTCAGGATCTTGGCCTCGTGGTGGAAGACGTGCGCGTCGACGGCGCTGTGGTGCCGTTTTACGAGACGCGCGGTAGTCAGACGACCAAGGTGACGACGAAGCTCGGCGAGGTGCTCACCGGAGACCTGCCTGTCGAGGTGCGCTACTCACTCACGAGCCCAGCCGTCGAAGTTCGAGACGGCGGTGACACCGCGCAGCAAGTGCGGTGGACCGCAATGCACTGGTTCTGGGATGACACGTTCTACTCGAACCAAGCGAATCCCTACGACGGATCCGAGCCCGTTCGGCCGCTCCGCGTCCAGCTCACGATCGACCCGGAGGTTGCGGGAGAGCTGCGATCGGGCGGCTGGATCAGTCACGGCGATGCCGACCGTGTGCCTGGCGAAAGCGGACAGGGGTTCGAGCCGTGGGTCGCCGAGCGCGACATCTACAACGACTCGGGCCGCGTCGAGCTCGTGGTCGGGTCTCAGGCGACGAGCGCCGATGGGGAGCTTGTCGTCACGCTCGATGCGGCTGCCGTCGAGTCTCGCCCCGCACCGCTCCCTGGCGATGGCGACGGAGAACCTGGCGAGCCATTCGCGATCGACGCGGCCCTGAATGCGACACTTGGCCAATACGAGCTCGGCCTCACGGGTGACCTCGGCGCAACGCTGAACTTTACGGCCGACACGTTCTCGAACGTCGTCGATGGAGCTGCCGAGCGCTACAGGGTCTCCTATGGCGCACCGCTCGCCCTGCTCGTCGGTCTGACAGTTGCCGCGCTCGCCGCTGCGGTCGGCGTCTTCGTCGCGGCCGTGCGCCGCGGTAGGGCCGCAGGATCGTCGATCGCGCTCGTCTCGTTCGCGGCAGTTTCCCTGCTCGCCGTCGCTCAATCCATCGTGTTCTGGTGGGTCACCGGGCCGATGCCTGGCGACTCGGCGGTGGTTCCTGCGATGGTTGCCTGCTCGCTCTTGATGTGGGGCGCGGTCGTCGCGCAGTGGGTCGCGGTGGTTCGTGCCGGATCGGCCGTTGGGAAGGCGCCGGCGAAGTAAGCCGCCAAGGCGCAGTAGCGCATCACCTGGGTTACGATTGTCAATCTATTGTTGCGCTCGCTCGAGAATTCGCGGCATCCCCGTAGTCTTGGGAGGGTGAGTGACTCCTTTTTTGCAGCAAGAGATCAGCTTCTCGACCTCCAGGGGGACCCCGCACGGGCGCGGGCCGAGTTTCGCTGGCCAGACGTTGGCGACGCGTTCAACTGGGCCCACGACGTGTTCGATCGCATCGCCGACGGCAACGATACGACCGCGCTCTGGATCGCCGAGGAGGACGGCTCGGAGGTCAAGCGAAGCTTCCGCGAGCTGAAGCAGCGTTCCGACCAGGTCGCGAACTGGCTGCGCAGCCTCGGCGCGAAGCGCGGCGACATCGCGATGCTGATGCTCGGCAACCACGTCGAGCTGTGGGAGATCATGCTCGCCGCGATGAAGCTTGGCGTCGTGATCCTGCCAACCTCCGTCGTCCTCGGCCCGCAGGAGCTCGTCGACCGGGTGGCGCGAGGCAACGTGAACTGGGTGTTCGCCGGCCCGCAGGACGCGGTGAAGTTCGCGGGGATTCCTGGCGGCTTCCGCGGCGTTGGCGTACGGATCGACTCGGGCACGATGGATCAGCGTGCTGCACTGTATGACTGGGCGCGATTCGAGGAGTCGCGCTCGGCGTCGCTTGCGCCGATCGTGAAGCAGACGAAGGGCGTGGATCCGGCGCTGCTGTACTTCACCTCAGGCACGACGAAGCTGCCAAAGATCGCCGTGCACTCGCACACGAGCTACCCGCTCGGGCATTTCACCACGATGGCGTGGCTTGGCGTGCGCCCCGGCGACATTCACTCGGTCATCAGCGCACCGGGCTGGGCGAAGCACGCCTGGTCGAGTTTCTTCGGGCCGTGGAACGCTGGCGCGACTGTGTATGTCGCGAACTACGGCAAGTTCAAGGCCGAGCGAATCATCGCCGAGCTTGATCGCGTTGGAGTGACGAGTTTCTGCGCGCCGCCGACTGTGTGGCGCATGCTCATCCAGAGCGACCTTGGGCAGAAGCCGTCGGGGCTTCGTGAGGTTGTCTCGGCGGGCGAGCCGCTGAACCCCGAGGTGATCTCGCGCATCGAAGAGAGCTGGGGTCTCGTGCTCCGCGATGGCTACGGCCAGACCGAGACAACAGCCACTGTCGGCAACATGCCTGGCGACCCCGTCGTGCCGGGCGCGATGGGTAAACCGCTTCCCGGCGTAGACATCGTGCTCGTCGACCCGATGACAGGAGACGAGGGCGACGAGGGCGAAGTCTGCCTTCGACTTGGCCCTGAAGACGGCGGCCAGGGCGCCGCGCGTCCCGTCAACCTCATGAGTGGCTACTTCGGCAACGCGGAGGCGACGGCCGAGGCGCTCGCAGGCGGGCTCTACCACACGGGCGACGTCGCACAGCGCGACGAGCACGGGTCGCTGACCTTCGTTGGCCGCACCGACGACATCTTCAAGTCGAGCGACTTCAAGGTCTCGCCGTTCGAGGTTGAAAGCGTCATGCTCGAACACGATTTCGTCGCCGAGGCGGCAGTGATAGGCGCCCCAGACGACACCCGCCTGAACGTGACGAAGGCGTACGTATCGCTTGCTGCCGGCGTTGAGGCATCTGAAGCGACAGCGAGGGAGATCCTGTTGCACGCGAGGCGTGCGCTTCCCGCGTACATGCGTGTGCGCCGCGTTGAATTCTTCGAGCTGCCGAAGACGACCTCGGGCAAGATTCGCCGAGTCGAGCTACGCCAGCGCGAGGAGGCAGCCCATGCCGCAGGCGAGCGGGTCACCTCGGAGTGGCGCGAGGAAGACTTCCCTGACCTGAAGGCCTGACAGCCTCAGCTGGGCAGGCCGACGGGGTCGAGTGCCTCGTAGCACCGCTCGATCCGCTCCCGCCACCAGCGGGTCCGCTCGGGTGACGCCGCGAACCTGTCGAGCGCCGCGCTGTCGAGCGCCGGGCGTGTCAGCGGAAGCTTCCCGTCTACTGGAATGAGGGGCGCAACCGCGACGTCGCCTTCGAGCAGCGCGACGGTGCCGAGACCGCACGCGCCGGCCAGCAGGTGGTTGGGGAGTGCTGCCGCGAGGTGTAGCCCCATCGAAATGCCAACCGAGGTATCGAGGGCACTCGACACGATCACGGGAAGCCTGGCCTCCTTGATGATCCGCAGCGCCCCAGCAATACCGCCGAGCGGTTGCGCCTTCACGACGATGAGATCTGCGGCGCCGGCGCGGGCAACCGCGAGGGGATCCTCAGCTTTTCGAACGCTCTCATCGGCTGCGATCCGCACCGCGATGCCAGCGCTGGCGAGCAGCGTGCGCAGCTCCGCGAGCTCCGCGACCGACGCGCACGGCTGTTCAGCGTACTCCAGGCCAAACGGGGCGAGGCGCGCGAGCGCGGCGAACGCCTCGGCGACGGTCCAGCCGCCGTTCGCGTCGACGCGAACCGCCCCGTCGGGCCCGAGCGCCTCGCGCACCGCCTGTACGCGGGCCACGTCGTCAGCGAGAGCCTGCCCGCGCTCAGCGACCTTCACCTTCGCGGTGCGGCAGCCGGGAAACCTGGCGAGAATCTCAGGCACTGCCCCCGCGGGAACCGCCGGCACCGTCGCGTTCACGGCGATCGCTTTGCGGTGAGGCAGGGGCGGGCGCTCCCAGCCGAACTCCATCGCCGCTGCGAGCCAGCGCGCGCTCTCAGCGTCGTCGTACTCAAGGAAGGGTGAGAACTCACTCGCGCCTTGCGGCCCGGTAAAGATCACGGCCTCCCGCTCGGAGATGCCGCGAAACCTGGTGCGGGTTGGGATCGACACCACGCGAGCAGTGTCGAGGAGCTCTGAAAGCGTTGGGGCGGTAGCCATGTTCCGATTGTCTCACCACCCTTCGCTGCTCGACCCAAACCAGCGAATCATCTGACTAAGGTAAGCCTAAAAAATGTACTCTGAACAGGGGAAAGGCTAGCCTTCCCTTGCTTGCGGGGGTGGCGAAACAGGGGCACACTGGAGTCAGAACAACCCGCACGACGGGGGAGGGATACCCATGACACTCGAAGCAACTCGCCGCAGCAACATCGACTCAGTGGCGCCCGCTCAGGCGGCCCAGCTCCCAGACTCGGCGCCCGAGCACGCAGACCCGACTGCCGATGAGCCGCGCTCGGCGCGCATCGGCCAGAAGCTCAACTGGCTGCGCGCTGGGGTGCTCGGAGCGAATGACGGCATCGTCTCAGTCGCAGGCGTCGTCATCGGTGTCGCGGCGGCGACGCCGGGAAACACGGTGGCGGTCGCGACAGCTGGCGTCGCCGCGCTTGTCGCGGGCGCGTTCTCCATGGCTGGCGGCGAGTACGTCTCGGTGAGCACGCAGCGCGACACCGAGAAGGCACTCATCGACCAGAAGCGCCGCTCGCTCGCGTTGCGGCCAGCGGAGGAGCTCCGCGGTCTCGCCGGCTTCTACCGCCGCCGCGGTGTGTCCGCGGCGCTCGCGACCGAGGTCGCCAAGGAGCTCAGCGCGCACGACGCCCTCGCTGCACACGCTGAGGTGGAGCTCGGTATCGACCCTGACGAGTACACGAGCCCCTGGGCCGCGGCGATCTCCTCGTTCATTGCGTTTACTGTCGGCGGGGTGCTGCCGCTCATCATGATCCTGCTGCCGCTCGGCGCCGGCAGGATCCCCGCGGCAGGCTTCGCCGTGCTCATCGGCCTCGTGCTTACCGGTTGGATCTCAGCAGCGCTTGGGGAAGCGCCGCGGGCCCGGGCAATCCTCCGCAACGTGCTGATGGGCGGGGCGACGATGATCGCGACCTACCTCATCGGCCTCATCTTCGGGGTCGCCGTCGGCTAGGCACAGCAGCACGGAAGTGCCCCCGGCCGAATAGGCTGGGGGCATGACCACACAGGTTTCTGACATCTTCGACCCGAGCGTCTGGGAGATTGCCCCCGGCGCCGAGGGCTACACAGACATCACCGCGCACCTCAGCCTCGACGGGCGCATCGCCCGCATCGCGTTCGACAGGCCTGAGGTGCGCAACGCGTTTCGTCCGCACACAGTCGACGAACTGTTTGACGCCCTCGACCGCGTGCGCGTCAACCCGAAGGTCGGCGTCGTGCTGCTCACGGGCAACGGCCCAAGCCAGAAAGACGGCGGCTGGGCCTTCTGTTCCGGCGGCGACCAGCGCATCCGCGGCCGCGATGGCTACAAGTACTCGGACTCCGAGACCGCTGTCGGCCCCGAGGCTCTCGCGCGGGCTGGCCGACTGCACATCCTCGAAGTGCAGCGCCTCATCCGCTTCATGCCGAAGGTTGTCATCGCGCTCGTGCCAGGCTGGGCCGCCGGCGGCGGGCACTCGCTTAACGTGGTCTGCGACCTCACGATCGCGAGCCGCGAGCACGCAAAGTTCAAGCAGACGGACGCCGACGTTGGTTCGTTTGACGCTGGCTACGGCAGCGCCTACTTCGCGAAGCAGGTCGGCCAGAAGAACGCGCGCGAGATCTTCTTCCTCGCACGCGAGTACGACGCCGAGCGCGCCCGCGAGATCGGCGCCGTGAACGAGGTCGTGCCGCACGCAGAGCTCGAGACGACTGGCATCGAGTGGGCCCGCACGATCCTCGGCAAGTCGCCGACCGCGATCCGCATGTTGAAGTACGCGATGAACGCTGTCGACGACGGGATCGTCGGCCAGCAGCTCTTCGCTGGCGAGACGACACGCCTCGCATACGGCACTGACGAGGCAGTCGAAGGGCGAGATTCGTTCCTCGAGAAGCGCGATCCTGACTGGTCACCGTTCCCCTACCATTTCTAGGCAGCGGGGGAGGGGCGGCGCCTGCCGCGCCCGTCACCCATCCTGGCGCGGTACCCTAGGGGGGTGACGGCACACCACGTTCTTCGCGCGATCCCAGTTGAGGATCGAGCCTGGCTCATCGCCGCGCTCGACGACGCTCTTGCGGGTGGGGCTCCAATCCTGCCGCTCGCGCACGGGGAGGATCCCGGGGCGAGCGACATCGAGGAGATCAGGGCACTGCCGCTCCCTGAAGACCTTGCAGTCGTCGTGCGCACGTCAGGATCCAGCGGGGTTCCTAAAGCCGTTGCGCTCTCGCGGTCGGCGCTCGTCGAGAGCGCTGTTGCGACGCACGAGGCGCTTGGCGGGCCGGGGCAGTGGCTTGTCGCGCTCCCCACACAGCTCATCTCCGGGCTGCAGATGCTCGTGCGCAGCTCTGTCGCGCGCACCGAGCCCGTGTTCGCGCCAGAGGGCGCAGACGCCCGCCAGCTACTTGAGGCAGCCGAGCAGCTCGATCACGAGCGCCGCTACGTTTCGCTCGTGCCCGTGCAGCTCGCGCGGCTGCTCGACCTTGCCGAGGGTGACGCTGAGGCCGCCGAGGCGCTGCAGCGATTCGACGCAGTACTCGTTGGCGGCCAGGCAGTCTCGCTGGAGCTTCGCAGGCGCGCGCACGCGCTTGGCGTGAGCCTTCGTCGTTCCTACGGGATGACAGAGACCGCGGGCGGCTGCGTCTACGACGGTGTTGAGATCGGCGACACGCTCGTGCGCATTCGCGGCGGTGAGGTGCAGCTCGCGGGGCCAACGCTCGCGCTCGGTTACCTCGGCGATGAGGCGCAGACCGCCGAGCGCTTCATTACCGAGCCGAACCGCGCGGGAGAAGAGATCCGTTGGTACCGCACGGGCGACGCTGGTGAATTGCTTGGCGGAATGCTCACTGTCACGGGAAGGCTCGACAGGGTCGTGATTTCTGGCGGCGTCAACGTCTCGCTCGACGAGATCGAGCGGGTTGCGCGGGAGTTCCCGGGCTGGGGGAGCGCGGTAGCGCTTGCTACCGACCATCCAGAGTGGGGCGAGCGGCCAGTTCTCGTCGTCGAAGTTGACCCTGCGGCCGCGCCGTTCGACGAGGTGCGCGAGGGCATCCGGGCGAAGCTCGGGGCCGCAGCTGCGCCAGAGTGGGCGAACGAAACCGAGCGCCTGCCGCGCCTGCCGGGAGGCAAGCCAGATCTTCCCGCGATCGAGGCGTGGCTTCAGACACTGCGGGCAAGCTTTGCGCAGTTGCGCGACGACCGGGCCGAGACGCCTCGCTTGGCCGACGAAGGGGAGACAGAGTGAGCACGAAGAACCCGAAACGGTCAGGCAACCCTGCACTGCGAGCTGCCGCCGATAGCCTCATCGAAGCTGGCGAAACCGCGCACGTCACCTGGCGTGACTGGGTGTCGGGTGCTCGCCTTCGCACGCTTCCCCTCGCGGTCGCCCCGGTCGCTGTCGGCGCCGGAATCGCGCACATGCTGCAGGCGTTCTCGCTCACGCTCAGCCTGCTCGCGCTCGCCGTCGCGCTGTTGCTGCAGATCGGCGTGAACTACGCGAACGACTACTCGGATGGGGTGCGCGGCACCGACGCGTTTCGTGTCGGCCCGGCGCGGCTCACAGGCTCGGGCAGGGTGAACCCGAAGCACGTGCTCACCCTCGCGCTCGTCTTCTTCGGCCTCGCAGCGGCAGCGGGCCTCGCCGCAGTCGTGATCAGCGGCCGGTGGTGGTTCCTCGCCGTTGGTGTCGTCGCGATTATCGCGGCATGGTTCTACACCGGCGGCAAGCGGCCGTATGGCTACGCTGGCCTCGGCGAACTCGTCGTGTTCGTGTTCTTCGGCATCGTCGCAACAGTCGGTACCGTGTGGCTACAGACTGAGATCTCGAACCAGGAGATGTGGGTCGCGGGAGCAGGCGTCGGCTTCTTCGCGGTCGCGGTACTCGTGGTGAACAACCTGCGTGACATTCCGACGGATCGGGCCGCTGGTAAGCGCACCCTCGCCGTCAGAATAGGCGAGCGCTGGACCCGCGTGCTCTACGTCGTGTGCATGGTCCTGCCATTCGGGGTGCCGCTCCTCTACGGATGGGCCTACTCGGGCATGCTGCTCGTCTGGTTCGTGCTCGCAGCAGCCATCCCTGCGATCATCATCACGCTCACTGCGCGAACCGCGCGCGAGCTCATTATTGTGCTGCAGCTCACGAGCTTTGCCGCGCTCGGCTACGGCCTGCTGCTCGGAACCGCGTTCGCCTTCTGACGCCGTTCGAGGCAGATCACGATTGCCGCCGCAAGTAGGGCGGCTCCTGACAACCAGGCTGTGAGGGATCCGGTCGCTGCGAGGATCACGAGCACACCGCCAGCGCCGCTCAACACCGCGAGCGTTGTTCGTGCTGCTGCGGGGCGTGCGATGAAGCGGAGTCCCGGGAGTATGCGACGCTCGAGACGTGTCGCGGCGGCGACTGAGCAGGCGACGACTATCGCTACGGCTACAAGCCAGACCGGCCGCGACAGCCACCAGTCGGCGCTGAGCGGGCGGGAAAGCGCCGCCTCAGCGTCGCCGCCAAGGTGCGCGGTGACGAGCAGCGCGCCCGCGAGCAGCACTGTTGCAGGCATGTGCCACGAATAGATCGTCATCGCGCGCCCGTTGAGCGCCGCAGCGCCCCAGCTGATCGTTGGAAGGGTCGCGAGGCGCGCGAGCGCCGGTCGCACAGCTGTGAACACCGCGAGCTGAATGACGCCGAGGAAGGCGAGTGCTGCCGTCGGTGGGTTGAGCGCCTCGAACAGGTTCATTGGAGACGCCCCGATAGCGATCCACAGTGCCCCGCCCGCGAGCGCCGCCACCGCGGTGCGCGGCCCCACGATCACCCCGTCTGCGAGGAGGAAACCGAGCTGTTGCACAAACAGCCAGACGAACCCGAGGTTGACGAAGCCGATCGCGTCGACGCCTGTCGTGTGCCGCGTGAGGTCCACGAGCATGACGCACACTCCGAGTGCCGCGAGCGTGAGCCGTGGCGCCCGCTCGTGCAGGGCGAGCATCGCCGGAACGAGCGCTGAGCACAGCACGTACACTCCGAGGAACCAGAGGGGCTGGCTGATCCGCCAGCCAGCAGCCGCAACGATCTCGGGGCTCACGCCAGCAGCCGAGAGCCCAGCAAGCACACACGTCGTCGCCATTGCCGCAAGAAGTGGGACGGGGAGGAGCCTGCCGAGCCTCGCCGTGACGTACCCTGACGGTGTGACTCCCTGCGCGCGGAGCCGCCTATAGTGGGCCGCCGACGCGAAGCCGCCGGCGATGAAGAACAGTGGCATCATCTGGGTAAACCACGAGAACACGGTGAAACCTCCCCACGATTCGAGGGCGTTCTCAAGCACGACCTCACCACCCTGCACGCTGACGCCGACCATGAGCGCGTGGACAGCGACGACCGCGAGCAGACAGGCGGCCCGGATGAGGTCCACCGCGGAGTCGCGTGCGGTGCCGTCGCCTTCGGGGTCCCTGCCTGGGGACGGGGCGGTCGGGGCCGGGGGAATGCTGATGAGCGACATGGGGTTCCTTTCGGGCGGACCCCTAGCGTCCCGTCACGGTGTGGGGTGGCGCGTCACCTGCGCGAGCGAATCGGTGCCCCTACCTGGGGACTAGGGGCGACCCTGAGTTGGGGCAAGCCGGGCCCCTGCGCGAGGCCACCCGGCGCTGCACTGGCCTGGCCCTGGCCCCCGCCCCCTGGCCTGGCCCCCAGGCCGCCCCATCCCTGTCTCCACCCCTTGGCTCCACCCACGCCGCGCCTGGCTCCACTCCCGCCGCCCCTGGCCCGCTCACGCCGCGCGAACGAGCACTTTCCCCGCAGAATGCCCCCTTCCCAACCGTCGGTATGGGGGTGTTCTGCAGGGAAGGGGCGAGTTCGCGAAATGCGGGCGCGGGTCCGCCGGGCCAGACCGCCTGCGCACGGGCACCCGGCGTGGCGAACAATTGGTGCTTGCGTCGTCTCGCGAGATGTGGGTAGGGTGTCTTCTTGGAATCCCTACGACCTGGAAAGGAGAAGACAATGTTTGAAATCATCACGTTCACGAAGTCTCTCCGTCCAGGCAACCCGCTGACCGGACACTAGACCTCGGCCGTTTCTGGCCCACTCTCACTCCACAGCATTCCGCGCTTCACGAGCGCACCTCTCTCGTTTTTAGGGACCATGTCTTCTTCATCCACTGCTTCACTGTCTCTGCCCAAGGCGCTCGCCAGGCTGATTCCCTTCGCTAAGCCCGCCAGGTGGTGGGTACTTGCGGGGCTGCTCGTCGCACTTCTCGGGTCGGTCGCGAGCCTCGCCATCCCGATCGTTCTGCAGGAGGTCGTTGACGGGCCACTCCTCACCGGCAACCGTGCCGCGATCCTGTGGGGCGTTATCGCCGTGCTCGCGCTCGGCGTCGCCGAGGCGCTCTTCATCTTCCTGCGCCGACGCTTCGTGCTCCGCCCCATGACCGAGGTCGAGTTCACGATCAGGCAGACCTTTTACGAGCGTCTGCAACGCCTGCCCGTGGCGTTCCACGACAGGTGGCAGTCGGGCCAGCTGCTCAGCCGAATGATGCAGGACATCGGCATGATTCGCCGCTGGCTGACATTCGGCATGATCATGCTGATTGTGAACGTACTCACGATGCTCATCGGCATCGGGCTCCTGTTCCGCTGGCACTGGGTGCTCGGCACGGTGTTCTTCGTCTGCTCGCTGCCAATCTGGATTGTCGGGTACAGCTTCGAGCAGAAGTACGGCGTGCTCTCGCGGCAGAGTCAGGATCAGTCTGGCGACCTCGCGACCGCTGTCGAAGAGAGCGTGCACGGCATTCGAGTGCTCAAGGCCTTTGGCCGCGGCGCGCATTCGCTTCAGCAGTTCCGCGAGCGGGCTGAGTCGCTGCGGGGAACCGAGATGCGCAAGGCTCGCGAGGTTGGGCTGATCTGGTTCTGGTACGACCTCGTGCCGTTCCTCGCCCTCGGCGCCTGCCTGTTCACGGGTATCGTGCTCGCGAGCATGGGGCAGCTCTCCGTCGGTGAGCTCTTCGGCTTCTTTGCGCTCGCCGCTGCGGTGCGCTGGCCAATGAACTCGCTCGGGTTCCTGTTCTCGTTCATGATCGATGCGCGTACTGCGACGGACCGTGTCTTCGAGGTGTTCGATGCTGAGATCACGATCACCGACCCGGAGCACCCGCGCACAGTCGAGCACCCTCGCGGTGAGCTCGCGTTCCGCGATGTGCACTTTAGGTTCCCCGACGCGCGCGACAGCGAACGAGACCTTGTCGACGGCCTTGACCTTGTGCTGCGGCCGGGCGAGACGATGGCGCTTGTCGGGGCGACGGGCTCGGGCAAGACGACACTGACAGCGCTGCCGACGCGACTCTACGACGTGACGGCTGGCTCGGTCGAACTCGACGGCGTCGACGTGCGCGAGCTCAGGCTCGAAGAGCTCAGGCGACGCATTGGGGTGGCGTTTGAGGATCCGATCCTCTTCTCGGCAAGCGTGCGCGACAACGTGCTGCTCGGTCGAGACGATCTCGACCCGGCCGGGCCCGAGGCCGACCGAGTGCTGCGAGAAGCGCTCGAGGTCGCGCAGGCTGGGTTCGCCTACGATCTGCCTGACGGCCTCGACACCGAGGTGGGCGAGGAGGGCATGAGCCTCTCTGGCGGCCAGCGCCAGCGCCTCGCGCTCGCCCGCGTGGTTGCTGCGGCGCCCGACGTGCTCGTGCTCGATGACCCGTTGTCGGCGCTCGACGTTGACACCGAGGCGCTCGTTGAGGCCGCGCTGAGGCGGGTGCTCGCGAGTACCACGGCGCTGATTGTCGCTCATAGGCCGTCGACAGTTTCGATGGCGGACCGCGTTGCGGTGATGCAGCGCGGCCGCGTCGTCGCGGTGGGCACACACAGCGAACTGCTTCGCACGAGCGAGCACTACCGCTACCTCATCACCTCGCTTGAGGCGGGTGAGGAGCCAGCGTCGGAGGAGCCCGCGGCCACCTCGGATCGGCACGCCGACAGCCCGGGACTCGACCGCACGAACGACACCAAACCGACAAACGATTCAGACACGACTGGCACCGAGGAGGTGGCACGTTGAGCCCCGAGAGCGTCCGCGGAACGCGCGGCGAAGACCGCAACAGCTACACGCGCGAGGAGAGTCGCGCCATCAGACAGCGATCGCTGAGGCTGCTCGCGTCGCTTCTTGGGCCGTTTCGGCGGCTCATCATTCTCACCGCCGCGGTCGTCATCGCGTCGGCAGTGTTCCGCGCGATCGGGCCATCGCTCATCGCGTTTGGCATCGACGAGGCGCTGCCGCGCGCTGTCGAGCAGGGCGACTGGGTGCCCGCGATTGGGATCTCGCTTGCCTACCTCGTGATCGGGGGCGGCGGTGCCGCGCTCGTTGGCTGGTACGTCGTGCTCATCGCGAAGCTCACCCAGGCGGTGATGCTTGAGCTGCGCACGCGCATCTTCAGGCACACGCAGCGGTTGAGCCTCGAGTTCCATGAGGGGTACACGTCGGGACGCATCATTTCGCGCCAGACGAGCGACCTCGAGTCGATCCAGGAGCTGCTCGATGGCAGCCTCTCAGAACTCATCGATGCTGTGCTGCTCGGCTCGTTCACGCTCATCGCGCTGTTCCTCATCGACTGGCGCTCAGGGGTGCTGCTCGTGTGCATGGGCCTGCCGCTCGGCTTGCTCATGTGGTGGTTCGTTATCGAATCCCAGAAGGGCTTCCGGGCGACCCGCACCGTGAGCGCCAGGCTTATCGTGCAATTCGTTGAGACGATGACTGGCATCCGCGCAGTGCAGGCGTTCCGCCGCGAGAAGCGCAACGACAAGGCGTTCGCGAAGGTGTCTAACGACTACCGCCGCGCGAACCTGCGCGTCGTGAACCTCTTCGGTGTCCTTGACCCTGGGCTCGTGCTGCTCGGCAACATCACGATCGCGGTGGTGCTGCTCTGGGGCGCGTTCCGTGTCACAGATAACGCGCTCGCGGTCGGCGTACTGCTCGCCGCCGTGCTTCACGTTCGCAACTTCTTTGGCCCGCTTGAAGACGTCGCGATGTTCCTGAATTCATACCAGTCGGCTGTCGCCGCACTTGAAAAGGTGTCTGGTGTGCTTGAGGAGGAGCCGACTGTGAAGGATCCCGAGCAGCCTGTCGCTTTGTCTGAGGCTCGCGGCGAGCTGAAGTTTGACGGCGTGAGCTTCCGCTACGGCGGAGCAGACGACCCGCGGGTCGTGCTTGCAGACTGCAATCTCGAGATCCCGGCAGGGCAGACGATCGCACTCGTCGGAACGACGGGTGCGGGCAAGTCGACGCTCGCGAAGCTCGTGGCACGCTTCTATGACCCGACCGAGGGCAGGCTGACACTTGACGGTGTCGACCTGCGTAAGCTCGACCCTGTCGATATGCGTCGGGCGATTGTGATGGTCACGCAGGAGGCGTACCTGTTCAGCGGCACGATCGCGCAGAACATCGCGCTCGGGAAACCGGACGCGACGCGGGATGAGATCGTCGCGGCGGCCGCTGCTGTCGGCGCCGACGAGTTCATCGAGGCCTTGCCTGACGGCTATGACACCGACGTGAATAAGCGCGGTGGTCGAGTTTCGGCAGGTCAGCGCCAGCTCGTCTCGTTTGCGCGCGCGTTCCTCGCAGACCCGGCTGTGCTGATCCTCGACGAGGCGACAGCGTCGCTCGATCTGCCGAGCGAACGCCTCGTGCAGGATGCGCTGCAGCGCTTGCTCGCGGATCGCACAGCGATCATCATCGCGCACAGGCTCTCCACTGTCGCGATCGCTGACAGGGTTCTGGTGATGGAGCATGGCCGCGTGGTCGAGGACGGTTCCCCGGCGGAGCTCATCGCCGCGGGCGGCAGGTTCGCCGGGCTCCATGCGGCCTGGGAAGACTCGCTCGCGTAAGGTGGAACCGTGCAAAAACGGTGGGGCGAGGAGCTGCGTGCGCTCATAACGAGCACGCAGCCCCGCCTCCCGTGGCGCAGGATCGCGTTCGCCGCCATCGGTACGGGCGCAGCTGTCGCCCTGCTCGGGGCGCTCGGCACGTCGATGGATCTCACGCTGTTGTTTCTCGGCTTCGCGCCGAGCTGCCTGCTTGTTTTCGCGTTGCCAGAGGCCCCCGTTTCGCAGCCGATCGCTGTCGTCGGGGGGCATATGATCTCGGCGGCAGTTGGGCTCGGCGTCGGCGCGATCCCGCACACGGGGTGGTGGAACGGCGAGCTCGCCTCCGCGCTCGCGGGGGCGCTCGCTGCCGCCCTCTCGGTCGTCGCGATGCTTGTGCTGCGGGTACTTCATCCACCCGCGGTTGCGAACGCGGTTGTCGTGTGCGTCACGGGTGCGGGGTGGAGCTACCTTGTGGCGCCCGTGCTGCTGAGCGCGGTGTCAATCGTCGTGATTGCGCTCGTCTGGCACCGGATCACCGGCGCGACCTACCCGCACCGTTCCGCCATTCGCTGAGGCCCGTGTGCCCCGCGGCGCGTGGCGCTATAGGTACGGGTGAACGGTCGCCCGCTCGGCCTCAGTGTCGCGGATGAGCTGCGGGTCGGTCATGCCTTTGCGCGGGTCGGCGTCGGAGTCGTCTGCCTCGGTCGCGCCGTCGAGCACGGGCTCATCGACGGTGTCCGGTGAGTCTTCGTGTTCGGCTGCGGCAGCCGCGGCCTTGTCGGCGTCGTGAGTGCGCTTGACATTCATTTGTGCCTCCTAGGTTCTGCGTGGGTTGCCACCGTAGAACGCGAAGCTGAAGGATTGCGCAGTAAGAGCTGAGTGCCGCCGGCCTATTCCTCGCGGCTTGAGTTCCAGAAGAGACGTGATCCATCGGCCTGCGTCGCCTGCCAGAAATCACCGCACTTTTCGGTCTGCTGGATGCCGACGTCCATGAGCAGCAGTAGGCTCGCGTACGGACCAGGGCCGTCGGTGCTTGGCACGCAATCGGCATCGATCGGGCTGCCCTTCCAAGAGGCCGCGACCTGCTTGCCCTGCTGCGCGACGCGAACGTCCTTGGCGTCTGACGGGAAGCCCTCGGGGAAGGTGCCGTCGGCGATGAACTTCTCGATCTCTGCGGCGGAGGGCGCCGAGTCCGTCGGTGCTGCAGGCTCCCCAGTGCCGGAGCAGCCCGCAAGCAGCGAGCCTGTGAAAACGATTGCCGCGACGGCGGCGAGTGGGTGCTTCATGTCGTGCCTCCCGGAGTAGCGGATGCTCAACGCTATCCAAGTACCCTGTGGGATTCACAGGCGATGCCTGAGAGAACCCCTGTTACAAGCGTTGCCGTGAACCGGCGATGAGTGTCATGCCGATAATCGCTGCCCCACCCGCGATAAGGATCGTCAGCAGCGCCGAGGGAGAGCCGGCCCGAGCGATCCGGGGATCCTCAGCCTCCTCAGGTTTGGAGCCCTGCGGGGGAGGCGACAGGGAGGGCTCTGGGGTGGCCCGATCCTGATCTGGGTTGTCATCCGGTGTCGCCGCGGCGTCGCCTCGCGAGGGCGCATGTGCGTCTGGTTCGGTGTGCTCGCGCTCCGCCTGCCCCTGAGGTTCCGCGGGGCCTGCAACGTCACTCTCAGTGGGGGCTTGCGCCCCGGTGTCTCGCTCCACGGGCTCGACAGTAACCGAGCAGCCGGTGACCGTGAGCGCGTGCGGCGCGCCCGGCACCCAGGACCCCGACCCGCTGTTGAACGTCGCGTCGGTGTGGCTCGAAGTGAGACCGCTGAACAGGACGACCTCGCCGGCGGCGGCGTCGGGGACGGTGAGCGTGAAATCGAGCACGCCGGCGGAAGCCGCCTTGAGCTCTGCCGCCTTGCCGCCAGCCTGTGGCGTGACCTGGCTGCCTCGCTCGTCGCTGCGCGCATCGATGTCTTGCAACCAGGTGATCGAGTGTTCTCCGACGTCGACGCGCTCCCACGGGGCGGGCTCGAGCCGGAGGTAGTTCGCGATCGGCTCATCCGTCGCGGTCCCCGCCGGCTCGAGTGCTACTGCCTGCGAGATTGACACATCTGAGACCGCGAGCCCGTCGCCAAGCTCGACAGTATTGGTGCCGACCCGCAGGTTCGGCTCAAGCGGTAGCGGCGCGAAGGCATCACCAGTCGGGTTTGGTTGGGAGACGAGCGTGAAGTCGGTGATCGCGACCCTGAAGCTGCGGCCGGCGAGCCAATCCACACGAACGTGGAACGAGTCGGCCTCGCCGCCCCAATACGAGCAGACCGTGCCGGGGTGATCGGCGTGTGCGGGAGACGGAGACGCGGCGAGCAAGCCCCCGCCGGCCGTGAGACCGACGACGGCCACGGTGATGGCGCCTGCAAACGTCTTCCGCATCACTCCCCCTGGTGTGAGTGCCTACACGCTACCCCAATGCGTCGGGAAGGTCGAGGATGCGCGCTGGGAGTTACCATTCGCTGCGGTTACGTGCCGCACAAACACGAAGGCCCCGCTCCGAGGAGTGGGGCCTTCGTGTGTTACCTGTCTATGGCGGAGACGGGGGGATTTGAACCCCCGGTCGAGTTTAACCCCGACCCTTCATTAGCAGTGAAGTCCGTTCGGCCGCTCCGGCACGTCTCCATGAGCAGGCAACGCCACTTAGTCTAACGGGAAAATCCTGAGCCAGGAAATCCTTGGACTAGTAGTTTGTGCGACCCACCGAGCAACTCTCGACATCTGGCTTCAGGCCGGTGATCTCGGGGGGCAACTGCACGCGGTCGCCACCGCTCGAGGTGCCGCCGTCGGTCGCGGGGGTCTCGCCCTCTGGCGTTGCGGGAGCCTCGGTGGCTGGCGCTTCCGTCTCTGGCGTCGCGGGGGTCTCAGTTGTTGCGTCGTCTGGCGTTGCGACAGCGCCACCGGTGCCGGTGACATCGAACGCCTCACCGCTCTGCAGTGTCTCCATGAGCACCGCTGCAAGCTCGGTGTTCGGCAGGAGGCGGCCCGACTGGTACGGGTGGTCCACGGTCGGGTACTGCACGAAGTTGATGTTGCCAAGATCGATGTCGCGAACAGTTCCAGCGGCAGCTTGCATGAACTGGATGCTCTTCATGCTTTCGGAGAGCAGCATGTTGTCAACGGCTGCCTTTCCGAGGTTCCAGACCTTGAACGGGTCAGACAGCGTCTCGGCGCTCTTCAGCTTCCGCATGAGCGAGGACATGAAGACCTGCTGGTTGTTGATGCGCGAGATGTCGCTGCCGTCTCCAACGCCGTAGCGGGTGCGGAGGAACTGGAGGGCTTCCCAGCCCTCGAGCGTGTTCATGCCCGCAGGTAGATCGAGGTCAGTCTTCGGGTCGACGAGTGGCTCGGTCAGGCAGACTTCGACGCCGCCGACTGCCTCCGAGATGCCGACAACGCCGTCGAACGTGATCATGGCCGCATAGGGGATATCCATACCCGTGAGCTCAGAGATCGTGCGCGCGACGCAGGGGAGCCCGCCGTAGCCGAGCGCAGTATTGAGCTGCTGCTCGCTCATCGCTGGGTAATAGCCCTCCTCGCCGTCCTCACTCGGGCAGCTCGGGATGGGGACCATCAGGTCGCGCGGGAAACTGACAACCGTGGCGTTCTTGTGGTCGGCGGAGATGTGGAGCAGGAGGTTGACATCGTTGAGCTCGCCCTCCTCGCCATCGTCGTAACCCTGGCCAGCGCGCGTATCAGACCCCGCGAGCAGGATCGTGAGCTCACCGTCGATTGTCTGCTTCCCGGCTCCGATGGCCTCGTTTGAGGTGCCAAGGTCAATTGTCTTTGCGCTGTTGACGAACCCCCACAGCGCATACGCGGCAGTAGCGACGCCCGAAAAAGCGATCACGAGGACAGTGGTGAGCAGAAACCTGCTGAAGTTCTTGACTGAGGAGGAGCGGGAGAGCTTTCCGTGGCGTACGACTGATCGGCGCGGCTGTTCTGCCTGCGTCCTTCTCGCCATGCGGTGTTCCCCTTGCTAGTCGCTGCGGCACAGAAAAGTCCCGCAAGATTTCCCTAATTTACCCGACAGCCCTGAGGGCAGCCTGAGGCGAGCCGGGAGAATCCTGTCAATGAGAAAGCCCCCGACCCCGGTACGAAGTACCTGATCGGGGGCTTTCACCTGGCGGAGGGTAGGAGATTTGAACTCCTGAGACGGGGTTACCGCCTGCTTGTTTTCAAGACAAGTTCCTTCGGCCGCTCGGACAACCCTCCGCAGAAGAGCCTACCAAATGTTCGCGGGGAATCGTTCCACTCGGCGTGAAAGGGGGTACAGAATTCGGGTTCGGGCCATGCAGCCAGGCCCGGAGCTAGGCCGAGAGGAGCTCGGGGAAACGCTTGCGCAGCGCGAGCAGCAGCCCGCCAGCTTCGGCGGATGCAGTGACCTCAGTTGCTGCAGCCTTCACTTCGTCGACGGCCTGACCCATCGCGACCGAAACGCCAAGCCGGCCCGCCCACTCGAGCATTTCGATGTCGTTGCGGCCGTCGCCGGCTGCGAAGACGTTCGCTGCGTTCACGCCGAGCTTCTCCCGCAGTACCTCAAGGGCGCTCGCCTTTGTCACGCCGTCAGGCGCGATGTCGAGCCAGGAGCTCGTGCCGACAGCGTAGGAGACGTGGGTGAGACCGAGCGACTCGATTGCGCTCATGAACTCCTCGACGCGATAGTCGGGGGAGAATACGATGACGCGGGCGGCCTGAACGCCGAGGAGATCCTCAAACGCGACGCGGCGCTGGTTTGCTGGGAGCGTCCCTGACGGGATCTCCTTCGTGTAGAGGAATGTGCCGTCTGCGAGCTCGACAGCGAAGTGTGCGGTGGCGAGCTGCGGGCGAATCTTCTGCAATGCATCGGTCGGGTTGAACGCCTCCACGTACTCGCGGCGGTACCCGCGGGTGCCGAAGGGGTCACGCTTCAGCGTGACGGCCCCGTTCGCCGTCACCACCCACTCGGGGCGAATGCCGAGGCGTTCGACGATCGGCAGCGTCGCGTCGACCGACCTGCCTGTCGAGACGATGACCTCCTGGCCGGCCTCGTGTAGCGTGCGGATCGCCTCAGCGAGCTCGGGATCGATGATCCCACCAGCGGCATGGTCACCCGCGCCTTCAAACCCGTGACGCAGCACGGTTCCGTCGAGGTCGAGGGCGATGATGTGGCGATCCTGCATTGATTACGTTCCTTCTACCGGGCTAAGTACTTCAAGTCCACCGAGGTACGGGCGGAGCGCCTCGGGTACCGTCACGCTGCCGTCAGCGTTCTGGTGAGTTTCGAGGATCGCGACGATCCAGCGAGTCGTTGCGAGCGTGCCGTTCAGCGTCGCAACCGGGGCGGTCTTACCGCTTTCGGTGCGAAACCGCGTCTGGAGCCTGCGCGACTGGAACGTCGTGCAGTTCGACGTCGATGTCAGTTCGCGGAAGGTGCCCTGCGTCGGCACCCACGCCTCGATATCGAACTTGCGCGCAGCGCTCGAGCCGAGGTCGCCAGCCGCCACATCGATCACGCGGTAGCTCAGGCCGAGCGCCTGCAGCATCTCTTCCTGCCATGCGACAAGGCGGTCGTGCTCGGCCTCGGCGTCCGCGGGGTCGGTGTAGACGAACATCTCAAGCTTGTTGAACTGGTGAACGCGGAGGATGCCGCGTGTGTCCTTGCCGTGCGAGCCTGCCTCGCTCCGGTAGCACGTCGACCAGCCGGCGTAGCGGACGGGCCCACGCGAGATGTCGAGGATCTCGTCGGAGTGGTAGCCGGCGAGCGCGACCTCGCTTGTGCCTGTGAGGTACAGATCCTGATCCTTGAGGTGGTACACCTCGTCGGCGTGCTCGCCCAGGAAGCCGGTTCCGCCCATGATCTCGGGCTTCACAAGCGTCGGGGTGATGAGCGGCGTGAAATCGTTGCGCATTGCGAGGTCGAGCGCCATGTTCATGAGTGCGATCTCGAGGCGAGCGCCGACGCCGCGCAGGAAGTAGAACCGTGCGCCCGAGACCTTCGCTCCGCGCTCCATGTCGATCGCGCCGAGCAGCTCGCCGAGGGCGAGGTGGTCGCGTGGTTCAAAATCGAATTCGGGGACCTCGCCGACAGTGCGGAGCGTGACGAAGTTGTCTTCGCCGCCCTCGGGGACACCGTCGATGACGATGTTCTCGATGCGCGATGCGATGCGTTCGAACTCCTGATCAGCGTCTTTCGCACGAGCCTCGGCCGCTTTTACCTGCGCGGCAAACTCCTGTGCCTTGGCGATGAGTGCAGGCTTGTCTTCCTTCGCCGCGGTCTTCACGGTTTCGCCGACCGACTTCTGTTCCGAGCGCAGTCGCTCGAACTCGCCACGTGCCTCACGGCGCGCAGCATCAGCCGCAAGCGCCTCGTCTACAACCGACTCATCGTTGCCTCGGGCGCGCTGTGAGCGCTTCACGACGTCGGGATCGTTGCGGAGAAGTACTGGATCGATCACCCTCTTAGCCTAGCGCGCCGGGCTCGCGGCTACGATTGATCCATGACCATGGTCCCCAGTCGTACGCAGCCGCACGCCGCGGTCGTGTACCACCCGCTGAAAACTGACATCGCGGGGCTGCGGAGCGCCGTCGAAGCGGCCGAGTCGAAAGCCGGCTGGTCGGGCACGCGATGGTACGAGACTGAAGCCGACGATGCTGGCCTCGGTGCGGCGAAGCGAGCCGTCTCCGATGGCGCGAGCGTCGTGCTGGGGGCGGGCGGCGACGGCACGATCCGGGCGATCGCCGAGGGGCTGAGGTACACGGAGGTGCCGCTCGCCATCGTGCCCCAGGGCACCGGGAACCTCCTCGCCCGCAACATTGGCATGCCGCTCGGCGACCTCTCGGCCGCGGTGGAGGCAGCATTCTTCGGGTCGGGCCGGACAATCGACCTCGGGAGTATGACGATCGTGCGCCCCGCGGATGAGAGCGGTGCCTCGGAAGAAGAGGAGCACGCGTTCCTCGTGCTCGCCGGGATGGGCCTCGACGCCCGCGCCATCCGAGCGACCCGGTCGAGGCTGAAGAAGCGAGTCGGTTGGCTCGCCTACGTCGACGCGGGCGTGCGGACGATGGTCAAAGATAAGCCGCTCGAGATCCAGTACTCGATGGATGGATCTGAGGCGAAGCGCCTGACCGTTTACACGGTGATGATCGGCAACTGTGGTTTGCTCCCTGGCGGCGTGCTCCTCATTCCCGACGCGAGCCTAGACGACGGACTCCTCGACGTGGTCGCGCTTCGGCCGCTCGGTCCGTTCTCGTGGATCAGGATCTGGAACAAGATCGGTTGGGAGAATGGCGTGCTTCGGAAAACGAAGGCGGGGCGCCGGATCATCGACCTCGTCAACGACACGAAGAATGTGACCTATGTCCGCGCCCGCGAGTACGCGCTTGCCGTGGAGGGCCCTGAGCCTGTTCAGCTCGACGGCGATGACTTCGGCCTTGCGGTCAAGGTCCGAGGCCAGGTGGACCCGGGTGCCCTCATCGTCCGCGTGCTTCCCGGGTGGCAGCGGCCTGAATAGCATCTCACTGCCTCGCCGTGGTCTGATTCGCTGGCGTGACTGCGGAGGTCGTCGTGGCGTCGGGCGGGGTCGAGCCGTCGGCTGGCTGCTGTTGCCGGGTCGCTCCCTCGGCTGGTGTTGACTCCTCCCCCTGCTTTGCGCCCTCGGTGATGTCGCCCTCTGCCGCGGGGTTGTCGCCTTCCTCGGCGCCGTGGGCCGACCCCTCGGCGCTCGCCGCCGGGTCGACACAGTCGCGAGACAGTGGCGGAAGTTCGCGCTTCTGGGGCTGCGCGGCCGCGGGGGTGCCTGCCTCGCCCGTGACGTCGGAGTAGGGCGCGTTGCTGAGTGGGAAGACGTTCCACGCCTCGGCATCGCGGGCGGCGGGGTTGAAAGAGTGCGCGTAGCTGCGATCCTCAGCTTGAACCCAGCTGTCTGGCGCAGTCGACTCGTCTTCGCCCATGGTGGTGATGGGCTTGCCGTCTTGATCGTAGAGCCGAACCGAATCCAGGAGGTTGCCCGCGCAGTCATACGCGTAGATGTTCGTGACCTGGCCGCCGTTGTGTGCGAGGCCCTGAGTGCTCGCTTCCTCGACGACGTAGTCGTAGTGCGGAGTGCTGATGTTGGCCCACCCCGCTGCGAGGAACGGCACTGTCAGGATCACCGCTGCGACGTTGGCGATGTCGCGCACCCGCACGATCCACTGCTGCGGCAGCCATCGGCCCCGGCCCCACTGCACGCTCACGATGATCAAGCCGAGGGTGAAGACAAGCGACCAGAACGAGATCGGGAAGCCGTTCACGAGTGGGTGCCGGAGGAGCAGGAGAGCAACCCAGGCGCCGACGACAGCACGGAGTACCCACCAGACAGGCCTCAGTGAGGCCATCAGGCCGCGGAAGCCCTGCCTGCCTGGGGTCGCGTCGAACCAGTCTGCGGCCCGCTGCTTCAAGCTGGTGAACTTCTCGGCGACTGTGACCTTCGCGGGCTTCTCGGGGCCGCGGGGCGGGAGCCCGGCAGCCTGCCGGAGCTCTTCGGCGTACTGGGCTGCATCCCCTAGGGCATCGCCTTCATTGAGGCGTTCGGTGAGGTCTGCGCCGAGACCGTCGAGCAGTTCGTCGAGCTCGTCTGCGGGGAGGTCGCTCAGGTGAGCCCGCACCTCGGTCGTGAACGCCTCGGCCCGCTGGGCGTTGGTGAGTGAGACGCTGGCGTTCATTCGGTGACTCCTTCGGGGCTCGTCTGGGGAAGTGATGGCTGGGGGTGAGGCGGGGGCTGGTGCGTCGGCTGCGGTGAGATCAATGCGCTGAGAGTCTCGGAGAACTGGTGCCAGCTGCCACGCTGCTCTTCGAGCAGTTCTCGCCCACCCGGGGTGATGCTGTAGTACTTCCTGTGGGGCCCGCCATCAGAGGGAACGACGTATGTCGATAGCGCCCCGGCTGCGTAGAGTCGCCGCAGCGTGCCGTAGACCGAGGCGTCGCCGACCTCGTCGAGTCCAGCCTCTCGGAGGCGCCGCACCACGTCGTAGCCGTAGCCGTCTTCGCGCTCGACTACCGCGAGGACAGCGGCGTCGAGTACGCCCTTGAGTAGCTGCGTTCCGTCCACTCGGACCCCCCTCATATGTTCGCTGTTACGCACTAGTGTGCATTACGCAATAGTGTGCTGTCAAGAAGACTAGGCGCTATGGCACGGGTGCGTTCTGTGGGTCGTTCGGCTGTCGGGCGGCCTGCCTGTCTGTCGGCCTGCCTGTCTGTCGGCCTGACAGCCTGTCGGCCTGACTCTGCGGCTACGCGCCTGTTCCTTGGCTCGCCGACCAGGCCGACCTTGCCCCAAAGCTGCGCCACTCCGGCACATGGTTGTAGCGAGCGCACGCCTTGCGCAGTTGGTTCAAGGTGTGCGCTCGAGATATTCGTGCGCCGAAGCAGATCAGTCGGCGAGCCTGCCGCTGCGGACGGCTCAAGCGCTGGTTGGTAACCCGCTTGATTTTCTGGGCCTCGACTGAAACCAAGGCGACGCTCAGTGTCGCATCTTGCTACAAGCGATACTAAATTGAGAGATATTCATCGCCGAATGTGAATTAGAGTGCTGGTACGTGCTCCTGTTCCGGACTGCCAAGTGGCGAGGGACGCCCGTGGCATTTCATCAGAGCAGCAGCCCAGTCAATTTCAAGAAAGGGTTATGTATGCGCACTAAATTCACACGGTCTCTGGTCGCCACTGTTGTGACGGCACTCGCACTTACGTCTCTGGGCACTGGTGTTGCTAGCGCAGCCGAGCCTCCGGCAGGCGAAACCCAGGTCTCATACGATCAGGTAGGCAATGAACGGTCCGCTTACCCTGCAGGAGATGGCCTCAAGCTGAACATAGTTGAAGGCGACTCTGTAAACATCACTGACGATGTGGCTTTGTGGAGGGATGAGAATGGCGCCGTCATCGCTTCAATCGAACTCGACAACAAAGGAAACCAAAATATCACGTTCCGTTTCGATGAGGAGACGCAGACCATTCTCGCTGAGCCGAAAGGCGGCCAAGGGCCTAACGGGGCAATTTCGGCTCGGGTCTGCATGCCAAAGTGGGTGGCCTGGGCGTTTAATATCGCGTGGGGCGGGCTTGTATGCATTCCCGCAACACTTGGCGCCAGCGGTGTCGCAACTCCGATTGCTGGCATTGTAACGGGCGCTGCCTGTAATGCTGCGGGAGGCGTCTTGACTACTGCAATCTCTTGTTAGGGGGAGGCCTGTCTAGAAGGAGGGCGCGTGAGTCCATGGGAAAACTTACGAAGGCGAATCACGTATTCAATGTGCTGATCGCGGTTGTCGCGACTGCAGTAATAATCCCTTTTCACCCAGGTATCCCTTGGTTTGCGTGGATCGGAGCGTTTATACTTTTCCTGCTCAGCGCTGAGTTCTTTTCGACCCTCATTCAACCCAAGGATCAAGAAAACCAAAAAAGAAGCAACCTGACGGCCTTCTTCATCGCCCTTGTAGCAGCGGTCGCACTGGGGCTCCTGGCGGTCGCTTATCTTATGTGGTGACGGAGGGCTCTCCAGGGAAATGGGAGTAGCTTTTGGATCTGCTTCGTAACTGCACGCGTCAAATTTCCGTGGGGAGGGGCACGCGAACTCGGCTAGCCCTTCCCCACGGCGATTCGCCCGCCACACCGCACACGTATAGCTGCAGGAGGCAGCTGACGTGCCGGGTGTGCTTGCCTGCCTAGCGCTTCATCTTGCGGGAAAGGGGGCAAGGAACGAAGCAACGGAATAGGCGCTACCGCTCGGACGCCTCGTCCACGCCCTCGATGACCTCGCGCAGCCAGTCGCGGGCGTCGCGGAAGCGGTTATCGTCGTGCACAGGTCGAATCTCTGCAGAGACCCTGTCGGCCCGCGGATACGATCCGAGGAACACGACGTTCGGGCTCGACCGTTTCACGCCGAGCAGGGCATCAGCCACGCGCTCATCCTTGATATGTCCCTCGGCGTCGATGACGAACCGGTACCGGCCCATCCGATCGCCGATCGGGCGCGACGCGAGCAGCGTGAGGTTCACGCCGCGGGTCGCGAACTGTTCGAGCAGGTCGAGAAGCGCGCCCGAACGGTCCTCTGGGAGCTCGGCTATGAGCGAAGTCTTGTCGGCCCCGGTCGGCTCGCTGACGGGGCCGACTCGACTCACAAGCACGAAGCGGGTGACGGCGTCTGGATTCTCTGCGATCCCTTCGGCGAGTACCTCGACGTCGTAGTGGTCTTCGATTCCCGGGGGAGCGATTGCAGCGTCAACCTGCTTGGCATCGTCGAAGAGATCGGCGGCCGCCTGCACGTTTGAGGTCGCTGGGAGGTGGCGGTGCTGGGGCAGAGCGCCATCGAGCCAGGCACGGCACTGGCCGTACGCGACGGGGTGACCCGCGACCACGGTCACGTCTTCGAGCTTCACGCCGGGCCGGGCGACGAGCACGAATCGTACAGGCACGAGGTACTCGCCGATGATGCGCAGACCAGGGATCGTCGCCAGCGCGTCCTGCGCAACTGTCACCCCGCCGTCGATGGAGTTCTCGATCGCGATCATCGCCGCGTCGCTGACACCCGTCACGACATCGTTCAACGCCTCGCCAAGGTTCGATACGGGCCGCCAGGTCTGTCCCCGAGCCGCGTCGACCTGTTTGAGGGCCGCCTCGGTAAACGTCCCCGCGGGCCCCAGGTAGGAGTAGCTGCGCGTGGGTTCCGAGGAGTGTGACATGAGCCCAAGCGTACCGCGAGCGGGCGTGCGGTCGGGTGCATGCGAGCGGCGAGCTTATGCGGCGTTGCAGTAGTCGCAGCCGCACGCACCGCAGCGACTCTGCGCTGAACCGGGGCCAGCGCCCGGCAGCGCGAAACCTAGCTCAGCACCCGCGCGACGAGCGCCTGCGCCGCCGCCTGCACCTCGATGAGATGGTTCGGCCCCGCGAACGATTCGGCGTAGATCTTCATGACGTCCTCGGTGCCCGACGGGCGGGCGGCAAACCAGGCGCGCTCGGTCGAGACCTTGAGACCGCCGATGGCCGCACCATTTGACGCCTCCGTTGCGATCGACGTGATCGGGTCGCCGGCGAGCTCGGACTCGGCAACGTCCGACGCCGAAAGCGCCGCGAGCCGGGCCTTCTGCTCGCCAGTCGCTGGAGCGTCGATGCGCGCGTACGCTGGCTCTCCGAACCGCTCAACGAGGGCGCTGTAGCGTTCGGACGGTGACTGCCCAGTGACTGCCTCGATCTCTGCGGCGAGGAGACAGAGCAGGATCCCGTCCTTGTCCGTGCTCCACGGAGTCCCGTCGAACCGTTGGAAGGACGCGCCGGCGCTCTCCTCGCCGCCGAAGACGACGCTGCCCTCTGAGAGTCCTGGCACGAACCACTTGAACCCGACGGGAACCTCGTCGAGCCGGCGCCCGTGCGCGGCGACGACTCGGTCGATCATTGCCGACGAGACGAGTGTCTTTCCGATGCCCGCCGTGGCAGGCCAGTCTGGGCGGTGTTCGAGCAGGTAGTCGATCGCGACGGCAAGGAAGTGGTTCGGGTTCATGAGCCCGCCGTCGCGGGTCAGGATCCCGTGCCTATCCGCGTCTGCGTCGTTGCCTGTGACGATCGCGTACTCGTCGCGGTAGGGGGCCACTGTCGACATCACCTGGGCGGAAGACGGATCCATCCGGATCTTCCCGTCCCAGTCAAGGTGGAGGAACGCGAACTGCGGATCCACGCCTGCGCCGAGCACCGTGAGGTCGAGTTCGTAGCGGTCGCGGATCGCCGACCAGTAGGCGACGCTCGCCCCGCCGAGGGGATGGGCCGCGACGCGGATCCCTGACTCGCTGATCGCCCGCATGTCGATCACGTTTGCGAGCCCCTCGACGTACGCGCCGAGGAAGTCGTAGGCGCCCGGCACGACTGGCGCGCTCGGCGGTTGGGGGGCCGCGAGCGCCCACCACTCGCCGCTTTCGAGCAGGGCGTTGGCGCGCTTGGCGATCCAGCTCGTGGCGTCGGTGTCTGCGGGCCCGCCGTGCGGGGGGTTGTACTTGATGCCGCCGTCGTCCGGCGGGTTGTGGCTCGGGGTCACGATGATGCCGTCAGCGCGATCAGGATCGTCTGCCGCCCGGCCCCGGTTATGCATGAGGATTGCGTGGCTCAAGGCAGGGGTTGGCACGTATGCTTCGTCGCCCTGCCCGGCGTTTGTCAGTACGTGGACGCCGAGCGTGGTGAGCACGGAGACCGCGGTGCGCTCCGCGGGAGCGGAGAGGGCGTGGGTGTCAGCCCCGATGAAGAGCGGGCCGCGGATGCCCTGCGCCTCCCTGTACTCTGCGATGGCGGCGGCGATGGCGGCAATATGGGCCTCGTTGAAGGAGCCCGTGAGAGCCGAGCCGCGATGGCCTGAGGTGCCAAACACCACTCGCTGTGACGGCACTTCGGGGTCGGGTACGACCTCGGTATACGCGCGCACGAGCGCAGCGATATCGACGAGGTCTTCGGGGCGCGGAAGCATGCCTGCACGAACATCCATGCCTCTAGTGTGCCAGGCCAACAAAGCCACGTCGCGTTCACCTTCACGGAGTAGTCTGTGAACCATGAGCGAGATGCAGCAAGACCGTCCGTCCATTGAGTGCTGGCTGACTGACATGGACGGTGTGCTCGTGCACGAGAATCGGGCTATCCCGGGCGCCGCCGAGCTCATCGCGCAGTGGACTGCGAATGAGCAGCCCTACCTAGTGCTCACAAACAACTCGATCTTCACGGCGCGCGACCTCTCTGCCCGACTCGCCGCGAGTGGTATCAAGGTTCCCGAGGAGCGGATCTGGACGAGCGCGCTCGCCACCGCCGCTTTTCTCAAGCAGCAGAAGCCTGGTGGCTCGGCGTTTGTGCTCGGCGAGGCAGGGATCCTGACCGCGCTGCACGACGCCGGCTACGTCATGACTGAAACCAACCCCGACTTCGTCGTCGTTGGCGAGACCCGCAACTACTCGTTTGACGCGATCACGAAGGCGATCCGCCTCATCAACAAGGGCGCCCGGTTTATCTCGACGAACCCTGACGCTACTGGGCCGAGCCCAGACGGCGTGCTCCCCGCGACCGGAGCGATCAACGCCCTCATCACGAAGGCGACAGGCATGGAGCCCTACGTCGTCGGCAAGCCAAACCCGATGATGTTCCGCTCGGCGATGAACAAGATCGGCGCCCACTCGCACAACACCGGGATGATCGGCGACCGGATGGACACAGACATTGTCGCGGGTATCGAGGCAGGCCTGCACACTGTGCTCGTGATGACTGGCATCTCAGACAGGGCAGAGATCGAGAAGTTCCCGTTCCGGCCAAACGAGGTGCTCGGCTCGGTCGCCGAGCTGCTCGACTAGCGCCAGCGCGGGGCGCTACTTGGCAGCCTTGCCCCTGATCTTGCGCACGAGCATCTGCGTCGCGATGAACGCGAGGTACGCGGAGAAGGCGATGTTGCCCCAGAACGGGTCGATCCACCCTGCGAACATCGACCCGAACGGCACGCAGACCGACGCGGCGATGCCGATGTAGGCGGCGGCGCGCAGATCAACGTTGCCGCGCTTGAAATTCCCGATCGTGCCCGAGAGCGAGCCCGGGATCATCATGAGCAGCGAAGTGCCCTTCGCGATGAGGTCGCTCGCGCCGAAGAAGAACATCAGGATCGGTACCACGACAACCCCGCCGCCCACTCCGAGCAGGCCAGACAGGATTCCAGTCACGAAGCCCGTCACGACGAGCAGGGCGCCCATGAGCGCGGTCATCGTGATCTCGTCGTCGCGTTGCGGCACGACGAACCAGAGGCTCACGATCACGACAGCGAGGAAGGCGATGAAGCCCCACTGGATCGCGCCGACCGGCAGCTTGGACAGCAGGTGGCTGCCGACCTGCGCGCCAACGACGATCCCGACGGCGAGCAGCGCTGCGGCGATCCAGTCGACGTTGCCCTGGAGTGCATACGTCGTCGCGCCAACGATCGCCGTCGGCAGGATCGCCGCGACCGACGTGCCAGCAGACAGCTTCTGCGGCATGCTCAGCCAGAGCGCGAGCGCGGGCACGATGATTGTGCCTCCGCCGATGCCGAAGAGACCCGAGAGGAGCCCTCCGAGGATGCCGATGGCGATGAGGGGGAGCGGGCTTGGTCGCACTGAGGCGTTCATGGTCTGAGCTACTTTGCTTGTCGGAGTGGGGCCTGACAGGCTCGCCGCGGAACAACGCGGAAGCCGTCTCGTGACCCCGGAGGCGTGCGGCGTTTTGGTCCAGGACACGTGCGGCGTCAGGCCCGGGAAAACCCGGGCCGAGGGCCGCTACTGTGGGGCGAGGCCCAGATCTTCGAGGCCGATCGCGAAGCGGTACTCGTAGCCGGCTTCTTCAATGCGAGCCTTTGCGGGGGCCTGACGATCCACAACAACCGCGACGGCGACGACCTCGGCGCCAACCTTTTTGAGCGCTTCGATGGCGGCGAGCGGTGACCCGCCAGTCGTCGACGTATCTTCGACAACGATGACGCGCTTGCCTTCGAGGTCCGGGCCCTCGACCTGGCGGCCGCGGCCGTGATCCTTCGGCTCCTTGCGCACAACGAACGAGTCGTACACCTCGCCGCGAGCGACACCCTGGTGCATGATCGCCGAAGCAATCGGGTCCGCGCCCATCGTGAGGCCGCCGACTGCGACGACGCCATCGATATCTGCGATGAGGTCGAGCATGACCTGGCCGATGAGCGGGGCAGCGCGGTGATCGAGCGACAGCTTACGCAGATCGATGTAGTAGGTGGCCTTCTTGCCGCTCGTGAGCGTGAAGTCGCCGTGGAAGACGGCCTCCGACTTGATGAGTTCGATGAGCTTTTCGCGTGCGGTGGTCATGCTTCGATTCTAGTGTTTGGTGACGTTACGCCGGCAGCGAGAGTTCGGTGACGCGGGGGTGTTGGGGCTCTATGCTCGAAAGCGTGAACGTGGGAATCCCTGAAGCGCAGCTTGCTGAACTTAGTGAACTGTTCGAGCGCGGCCCTGTCGCGGTACTCACGGGGGCAGGCATGAGCACTGACTCGGGCATTCCCGACTATCGCGGGGCCGGCACTCCGCCTCGCAACCCGATGAACATCGCGCAGTTCACGGAAGACCCGCACTATCGGCGCAGATTCTGGGCAGGCGCCCGGATCGGGCAGAACCGAATGAACACTGTCGAGCCGAACGATGGGCACCGCGCGTTGGCGCGGCTCGAAGCCACGGGACGCATCGACGGCGTCATCACGCAGAATGTCGACGGCCTGCA
Organism: Leucobacter sp. NPDC015123; assembly: GCF_043080205.1. Taxonomy (NCBI): domain Bacteria; kingdom Bacillati; phylum Actinomycetota; class Actinomycetes; order Micrococcales; family Microbacteriaceae; genus Leucobacter; species Leucobacter sp. NPDC015123. The sequence goes on from NZ_JBIBVH010000008.1 coordinate 156,804, forward strand.
CAAGCGCGGCGGATCGCGAAACGTGGTCGAGCTCCATGGCGGCGGTGGGATCATGCGCTGCATCCAGTGCGGAGAACGGTGGACACGGAGCGAGGTGCTCGGCTGGTTCGACACGTTGAACCCCGGCTATGCGGAACGCAACGCGAACGCTGAGGTCGCGCCAGACGGTGACGCCCTGGTTACCGAGGTTGAATCCGTTCGGGTGCCGCTCTGCCCAGGCTGCGGGGGAACCTTGCGCCCCGACGTCGTCTACTTCGGCGAGACCGTGCCTGTCGCGGTGTTTGATGCTGCAGCTGAGCTCGTCTCGCGTTCGACGGGTCTGCTCGTCGCGGGTTCCTCGCTCGCGGTGAACACTGGGATGCGGCTCGTGCACAAGGCTGAACGGCTCGGGAACCCGCTCGCGGTGATCAATCGTGGGCCGACAGCCGTCGACGGGCGCCCGTCGCTTGCTGTGCGAATCGACGGCGGGACGACCGAGACACTGACGGCACTCGCCGACGCGCTCGGGGCGTAGCGGGACGCTGGGGCAGCCCGGCCCGGGCAGGTTCTGCCCTGTCCGGCCCATTTCGGCACCTGCGCCGATGTACACGATTCCGGCGAATGTACACGAGGCGGTTTCAGGGTGTTAGTGCAACACCAGCCAATAGCTCGTTCAGTTTCTCACGAGGCGTCGCCCACCCCAACGTTTCCCGTGGACGATCATTC
>NZ_JBIBVH010000009.1:0-156535 GCF_043080205.1 Leucobacter sp. NPDC015123
GCGTAGACCGCGAGTCGGGTTTCCCAGGGATGGTGTACACCCATGTTGATTCCATTCAAGGTTCAGGGTGTTGCACTAGCAACCTGAACCCGCCCCGTGTACACGTGCAGGGGTCGTGTGCACTCGGCAAGCACCGCCACGCGCTGTCGGCGTGCAGGGGTCGTGTGTACTGATCGGGCACACCCACGCGCTGTCGGCGGGCACTGCCGGCCCACCACAATGCAACAAGGCCCCTGCCGAAGCAGGGGCCTTACTCGATTCACGTGCGCGAAGGGGGACTTGAACCCCCACGCCCTAATACGGGCACTAGCACCTCAAGCTAGCGCGTCTACCAATTCCGCCATCCGCGCGAATCTGTCTGGCTGGTTTCTCACCGGCCGAACAGAGAATAATTTAGCATGGAATGTTGGCGCAATGCGAATCACCCCACGCAGCCGGGCGCGGCGCGGGCCCCCTCAAGCCGCCCGAAAGTCCTGCATGCCAATGCCCGCAACGATCTTCGCCATTCTCACACTCTCGCAATTGCCGCGAAGCTCCCGCCCGTCGCACGTGCGAGATCCTCGGCAGAAAGCTCGATATCAAGCCCTCGCCGACCCCCGGAGACGAGAATCGATGAGAACCCGGGCGCGGATATGTCTATGACTGTAGCCAAACGCGTCTTCTGCCCGAGCGGGCTGATGCCGCCGACGACGTAGCCGGTCTTCCTCTCGGCGATCTTCGGGTCCGCCATCTGCGCTCGCTTGCCACCGAGCGCAGATGCGAGCGCCTTCAGATCGAGCATTCCCGCAACTGGAACAACCGCAACGACGAGCGAGCCATCGAGATCGGCGAGCAGCGTCTTGAAGACCCGCGTCTCCTCAATCCCGAGTTCGCGCGCAGCTTCTCCCCCAAAGTCGGTTTCCGCCGGATCGTGGGTGTAGCTTCGGACGGTGAATTCGATTCCAGCCTTCGTGAGCGCAACCATCGCCGGCGTCGCCCCAGCCGCTTTCTTTGCCATGACCACCACCATACGTGCGCAGCCACTGCTCGGGGTTACGGCCGGAGCCGCCGCCTGAGCAGGTCAATGCGCTTCTGCAGCTGGGTGACGGACGCCTGTGCAACGGCAGGCCCGCCACACGACCGCCTGAGCTCATTGTGAATGTCCTTGTGCGGCTCGCCGCTCACACGCGAGTACATACCGACGAGACTCGAGAGCAGCTTTCGCTGTTCCTTCAGCGTTCGATGCAGAGCGCCAGGCGCCTCAGCCTTTTCGGGTGCGTGTTCGAGAATTCCCTGATTCTGCGCGCTGCGACGCGCCTGCTTCGACTGCCGCTGCTGCAGCAAAGCGCGTACCTCTTGCGGCTCGAGGATGCCGGGGAATCCAAGGAAGTCGAGTTCTTCCTCGGTCTCGACCTCGGCGTAGCCGCCGAACTCTGCCCCGTCGAACACCGCCCTGTCGAAGTGAGCGTCAGACTCGAGCGCCTGGTACTTGAATTCATCTTCGATGAGGTCGTCTGAGGCTTTGTCCTCGCGCTCAGCCTCGGCCATGAGTGCCGCCTCTGCGTCCCACATCTCTTCCGCGGACTTTGGTCCCTCGAGTACGTGGTTGCGCTCCTTCTCGAGCTGCGCGGCGAGTTCCATGAGCGGTGGCACGTTCGGAATGAATACCGAGGCGACCTCGCCCCGGCGACGTGAGCGCACGAAGCGTCCGATCGCCTGCGCGAAGAAGAGCGGCGTCGACGAGCTCGTCGCGTACACGCCGACGGCGAGCCTCGGCACGTCCACGCCCTCAGACACCATGCGCACAGCGACCATCCAGCGCGAGGTTCCCGCGGAATAGCTGTCGATTCGCTCCGAGGCCCCAGCGTCGTCGGACAGGATCAGCGCCACTTCCTCACCCGAGATCTCGTGGAGCATCTGCGCGTAGGCTTTCGCCGAGGCGTGGTCGGTCGCAATGACGAGGCCACCGGCGTCGGGGATGTGGCCGCGCACCTCTGTGAGTCGCCGATCTGCGGCCCGGAGCACCTTGCCCATCCAGTCCCCTGCGGGGTCGAGGGCGGTGCGCCAGGCTTGGCTCGTGACGTCTTTCGTGTTGCCCTCGCCGAGCCGGGCTTCCATTTCTTCGCCAGCTGAGGTCTGCCAGCGCATCTTGCCCGCGTAGACCATGAAAATGACGGGGCGAACGATTCCATCGGCGAGGGCGCGACCGTAGCCGTAGTCGTAGTCGGTGAGGGAGACTCTGGATCCGTCGCCTTGCGGGGCGTACTGCACGAACGGGATCGGCGCTTCGTCGGAGCGGAACGGGGTTCCCGTGAGGGAGAGTCTGCGTTTTGCCGTCCCGTAGGCCTCACGGATGGCGTCGCCCCAACTGAGCGCATCACCACCGTGGTGCACCTCGTCCATGATGACGAGTGTGTCGGTGAACTCGGTAAGCAGCCTGTGTTGCACCGGCTTCATTGCAACCTGGGCATACGTGACGACGACGCCGTCGTAGTGGCGACCGTACCCGAGCCCGTCGTTGTTCGAGTAGCGCGGGTTCAACCTGATCCCTGCCCTGGCGGCCGCGTCGGCCCACTGCACCTTCAGGTGCTCAGTTGGAGCGACGACGATGATCTGGGACACGGTCTGGTTACCACGCAGGGTCGCGGCGAGCCTCAGCGCGAACGTCGTCTTGCCAGCGCCGGGGGTCGCCGACGCGAGGAAGTCACGCGGGTTTCGCTCCAGGTAGAGGTTAATCGCCTCTTGCTGCCAGGCTCGGAGGTTTCCCGCGGTACCGCGCGCAGCCCGCTCTGGGTATGCGGGCGGGAGGTGCTCGGCGGCAAACGTTCCTGGGAGGAGAGTCCCGTCTTCTGCCGATTCAATCACAACGTCTTAGACTACCCATGAACGCTTATTCGTGCCTTGGAGCGCGTCAGCCCGAGCGCGTCGCTTCTGTGGCGCTGAGAGGCTGCCCCTTCGAGGTGCAGAAGCTGCGCCAATGCAGGTTAGCGCAGACCATATGCGACATGGGTAATAGCAGAATGAACAAGGAGCCGAGACTGTGGTTGACGATTCACGCTTGAGCAGCGGACCGCACGATGGAACTGGTGAGAACCAGGAGTTGCCGTGGTCGCGATTCATCGCCATCGGTGATTCTTTCACTGAGGGCCTTGGCGATCCGGATCCAGATAGCCCCGGCGGACTTCGTGGTTGGGCCGACCGCTTCGCCGAGGTGCTCGCCGCACAAAACGATGAGTTTGCGTATGCGAACCTCGCTGTCCGCGGAAAGCTCATCCAGCAGATCATCGACGAGCAGCTCGACGCGGCTATGGAGCTGCGTCCCGATCTCGTGAGCGTGTGCGCCGGCGGAAATGACGTCATTCGCCCCGGCACCGATCCCGACGAGGTCGCTGCGAAGCTCGATTACATCGTCTCGCGGTTGAAGGAGACAGGCGCGACGATCCTGATCTTCACAGGCGTCGATGTTGCGTTTCAGCCTGTCTTCCGTTCGATCCGGGGCAAGGTCGCGATCTTCAACGAGAACGTTCGCAAGGTCGCGCAGCGACACGACTGCTACGTCGTTGATCAGTGGGCAATCGAGGAGCTCCAGGACAGCAGATACTGGGCTGGCGACAGGCTGCACATGAACGCGCTCGGACACCACACGATTGCGCGGGCGGCGCTTGACGCACTCAACGTTCAGCACGATCTTGGGCCGTTGGATCCGCCGACGCTTCTCGAGCGCACGTGGCGGCAGGCGCGCAAGGACGACGTTGTCTGGGCCCGAGAGCACCTTGTTCCGTGGGTGGTCCGCCGAATCAAGCACGTGTCCTCGGGCGACGACATCGAGCCGAAGCGCCCCGAGCCGCAACCGCTTCGGCCGCGCCACGGTCACGCCGACTAGGTCTCACGGAGATTTCACTTCGCACACTCGGCCGCGCAAAGTATGGTGGGAGCATGCCCTACATTACGAAGCAGATCGCAGACACCGTAACTCAGACAGGCGTGACCACTGCCTACGGCGAGGTCGTCGAAGTTGACGGCACGGCAATCATGCCTGTCGCAGTCGGCAGCTACATTTTTGGTGCGGGCGAGGGCGGCGCGGGATCAGGCGCCGGCTCAGACGAGTCGCTCTCGGGCGAGGGCTCGGGCGGCGGTGGCGGCGGCGTATCGCTGCCGATCGGCGCGTACATCACCCGCGACGGTCACACGAAGTTCGAACCGAACCTCATCGCGCTGCTCACGGTTGGCGTGCCGTTCGTGTGGGTTGCTGGCAGGGCACTCGCCCGCGTCATTCGCGCTTTCAAGCGCTAGCAGGGCGCCAGACCCAGGGCTCGCGTGGGAGCGCCGCAGGGTCGAATCGTGAGACGAGCTGCGATGCGGTTACGCGCTCTTCGGCGCCTGCGAGCCCCAGAGACCCGGCGAGCATTGCGAGCACGTCGGCTGATGCCATGCCCGCTGCCCAGAGGTCGCTCAGCGTTACCGCCCCGTCTCGTTTCGCGAGGCGAGCTCCCGTCGGCCCGAGCACGAGGGGCACGTGCGCGTAGCTCACCTCGGGTGGGGTTGGAAGCCCGAGCAGTCGCTGTAGCAGGATCTGGCGCGGAGTTGACGATGCGAGGTCGTCACCGCGCACGATCTGGTCGACGCCCATCGCCGCGTCATCAACGACAACCGCGAGGTTATAGGCAACGGTGCCGTCTCCGCGTTTGAGAACGAGGTCGTCGATGTCACCCTCCGTGCGGCCCAGGAGCGCGTCGTCGAACGCGAGGCGCGACTCCCCCTCGGGCGCCCGCAGTCTGAGCGCCGGAAGTCGCGGGGCGATCCTCGCCCGGGCCGCCGCGCGTTCAGCATCGGTCAGGTCCCTGCACGTTCCCGGGTACGCCCCCGGAGGAGCGTGCGGCGCTGTGGGCGCCGCAAGAATGTCCTTCCTCGTGCACGTGCACTCGTAGACGAGCCCGGCGCTCGCAAGCTGGGCGATCGCTGCCTCGTGCGCCTCGCCGCTATCAGTCTGCAGCACCGGGTCACCGTCCCAATCAATGCCGAGGGCTCGCAGGTCGGCGAGCTGCGCACCCGCGGTCCCGGCGTCACGCGCGCGGTCGAGGTCCTCAACCCTCACGAGAAATCTCCTGCCGGTCGACCGCGCGAACAGCCATGCAACAAGGGCGGTTCGCAGGTTCCCGAGGTGAAGCTCGCCTGAGGGGCTTGGGGCGTATCGACCGGCACCCTGGTGGGTCGCCGCCGACGGAGTTGACGCTCGTAGGGTACTCACCGCTCTATGTTCCCACGGCGCAGGCGCCACGCCGCCAGCGGCTTGCGCGCTACGCTGGGGCGAGAAGCGACGAGGAGGTACGGGTGAACACAAGCGAGACCGGGAAGCGTGGCGTGCGGGAGCAGGATCTCGCAAACCTACGCGAAGCGCTCGGGCCGAGACTGGTGACTGACAGATCCCGCGTCGCGACCTACGAGAATGACTCCTCGCGGGCCACATTTGCGGGTACGGCGCTCGGCCTCGTGCTCGCGGAGTCTGCTGAGGACGTCTCGGCGGCGCTCGCGTGGGCGCACGAGCACGAGGTCCCGGTCAGCATCCGCGGCGCTGGCACTGGCCTCGTTGGCGGGGCGACAGCGTACGACGGTGGACTAATCGTCTCTCTTGAGCGCATGAACAAGATCGTCGATATCGCACCTGAAGACAGGCTTGCGACGGTGCAGCCGGGAGTCATCACGGCCGATCTCGACGACGCGGCGCACGCGCACGGACTATTCTTTCCGCCCGACCCGGCGAGCGTTCGAACCTGCACGGTTGGCGGCAACATCGCGACGAATGCAGGCGGACTTCGCTGCGTCGCACACGGCGTGACCTCCGACTGGGTTGCGGCGCTCACCGTTGTACTGGCCGATGGCAGGATTCTGCGGACTGGCGCCAGGACTCGCAAGAACGTCGTCGGGTACGATCTGACGCGGCTGTTCGTCGGATCCGAGGGCACTCTCGGGGTGATCGTTGAGGCGGTGGTTCGGCTCGAGTCGGTCCCCGTTGGCGCTCCGGTGACGTTTTGGGCCGAGTTTGACGCGCTCGCCGAGTCGGGCGCCGCTGTCACGGAGATCGTCGGGTCCGACTCGCGACCCGAGGTTCTCGAGCTCATGGACTCCCTCACCGTCCGGGCGATCGAGGAAGTGTTCCCATCGGGGATTCGCATCCCGCGCGGCGCACTGCTCGTCGGCCAGACCGTGGGCGCAGGCGCAGCCGCGCAGGCCGAGGCCATCCTCGCCATCTGTCGCGGGCGCGGCGCGATAGCGGGCGCGGTCGCCGTGAACGACGACCTTGTTGAGGCGCGTAGAAAATCGAATCCTGCGCTCAGCGCCCGTGGGCTGAAGATCTCCTGCGACGTGGGTGTGCCTGTCTCGCGGCTCGCGGAAATGTTCACTGGGGTCGCCGACATCTCGAGGCAGCACGGGATCGAGGTCGCGAGCGTCGCACACGCTGGCGACGGAAACCTGCACTGCAAAGTCGCCGCGCCCGACACTCCAACTGGGATCGCCGCGGCCGACGCCATCATCGACGACATCACCCGCCTCGCGCTCTCTTTCGACGGCACTATCACCGGAGAGCACGGCATCGGGCTTGTGAAGCAGCATGAGCTCGCCTGGCAACTGGATGAGGTGTCGCTCGACGTGCAGCGGGCAATCAAGCGCACGCTTGATCCGCGCAGCATCCTCACCCCGGGTCGCGCGATCTAACGGGAGCACACCGGCGAGTGGTCCACCCACACAGGCGCGAAGTGGATCACTGCGTGGTCCAGTGAAAGGATCAGACAATGCGCATTCTGTCGATCCAGTCATCAGTCTCCTACGGCCACGTCGGCAATTCGGCCGCAGTGTTTCCGCTGCAGCGGATCGGGGTCGAGGTCATGCCAGTCTTTACCGTCGCGTTCTCGAACCACACAGGGTACGGCGCGTGGCGGGGACCAATGTTCTCGGGCAACGACGTACGGGAAATCGTCACAGGGATCGAGGAGCGCGGCGGGCTTGCAGGCGTCGACGCTGTGCTCTCCGGCTACCAGGGCGGCGACGACATTGGTGACGCGATCCTCGACGCCGTCGACAGGGTGAAGCAGCACAGCCCGAACGCTGTCTACGCGTGCGACCCAGTGCTTGGCAACGCTGTCTCGGGCTGCCATGTCGCCCCCGAGGTCCAGAACCTTATCCGCGACCGCGTCGTGCCGCGCGCAGACCTCATCACCCCGAACCAGTTCGAGCTCGGCTTCATCACGGGCACGACTCCGACGACGCTCGAGTCCACGCTCGAGTCCGTCGACCTCGCGCGTGAGATTGGGCCAAGCACGGTCCTCGTCACGAGCGTAGAGCGCCCAGAACGCGCGGCCGACGGTGTGATCGAGATGCTCGCCGTCCACGACAACGAGGCTTGGCTCATCGAGACCCCGCGGCTGCCACTCAAGGCGAACGGCTCGGGCGACGTCACCGCTGCCCTCTTCACGGCGCACCTCACGGCGACTGGCGACACCGGCGACGCACTCGCCCGTACTGCATCGAGCGTGTTCACCCTGCTCGAAAACACGCTCGCCTCCGGTCAGCGCGAACTGCAGCTCGTCGAGTCGCAGGAGGCCTACGCACACCCGAGCATGCAGTTCGCCGCGCAGCGGGTCCGCTAGCCATCCTCAGGTCTACCGGAGCTACCAGAGCTACCGGGCTACCGGGCCTCCGGCAGCCCCACCTTCGGCTTCGCCCACGACCTCCCGCTCGTGTCTTTCAGGATGTCGTACTCGACGTCGACGTGCGGTTCAATCGCGCTGTACTTGTCGTTCGGGGCTCCGATGACGAGCTGGAAGCCGAGTCCCCGCCACGCCCCGATCGCGCGCTTCGTGAAGTGTGCGTCGGCCTTAATCAGGGCCTCGTCAAGGAAGACGGGCGCGTAGCGCGGCCGCTCGGCGTCGGCGTCGCCGAGCTGGTACCGTAGCGCAGCACCGACGATGAAGGCGATGAGCTCCTGCGACTCGCCACCAGATTTCTCGCCGATGTGGTCGTACAGCGCCGCGTGCTGTTTCGTCACTGCGTGCACCTTCTCGGCGCTCACGCGTACGTGGTTGCGCACGTCGACGAGTTCCGCGAAGTCGGGGGCCGAACGCCTGATCCTGCCGATGAACTTCTTCATCCGCTCGTACGCCTCCGCGCGATCCTCATCCGACTTCGCTTCGCTAATGAGCGCGCGGACTTCGCGCAGCTCGGCGCGGAACCTGCGCCTCGCCTCCGACTGATTCTCACGCGGCGTGATCTGCAGCCGGTGCTCATCGTCGTAGAACGGCAGATCCTGCATGATGCGGTTGATGGGCTCGATGCGTTCCCTGATTTCACGAAGCGCACGGCTGAGCATCGAGTCGAGGTTTGTCAGGTCGTTGCCCGACAGCTTCAGCAGGCTCTGCTTCCACTCGGCTTCGAGCTCGTGGAGTCCGCTCGTCTCAAGCTCCGAGAGAATCCGCTCGAAGTCGGCGAGCGACGAGTCTGGGTCGGCGCGGAGGTTCGGGTTCGGCCAGCTTTCGAGGAACCCCTCGAGAGCTCGCTTCAGGTGCAGCCGCTGTTCCTCGAGCGTGAGCTGCGCGGCGGCTTGGTCCTCCCGCAGCAGGCGCGACGCACTGTCGAGGGCCGCGTCGAACCTGGCGAGCGCCTCAAGCTTGCTGCGTGCGGGCGCACCCGCCGGGCTGTCGAATCGCTCGTCGAGGTAGGCAAGCTGATCAGGATCGAGCCGGCGCTCCTGGTCTTCCGCGTCGTCGACGGCGCGCTGCGCCTCGTCGACCTCGTCGGTGATGTGCGCCCAATCTGTGGCGATCTTCTCCTGACGCGCTTCGGCGCGGCCGAGCGCCTTTTGCAGGTCGGCGAGCTTCTGCTTGAGTTGGCCGATCTGGGCCTTCAGCGACTCAAGCTTGGGGTTCCCCGACACGAGCTCTGCAACGAGCGCAAGCCATTTGTCGCGCTGCGTTTCGAGCGTCGCCACGTCGACCTGATCCCACGTGAGGTCACTGATCTTCGCGTAGGCCGCGTGTCGCGCATCGAGCGCGTCGAGGGCTGCAGCAGCCTCCTTCTCGGCTTTCGTCGCCGCGGTGAGCCGCGCCGAGAGGTCGCCCGCCTGACCCGCGAGGTCGTCGAGCCTGCGCTGGTTTGAGAACCCGAGCACGTTCGCGCGGCCGTGGCCACCGTGAGCCCCGCGGGAACCCTGCGACATCTGCCCGCTGATGCTCAGCGCCATGCGGTGTTCCGAGAGAGCCGCGGCGGTGTCAACGCAGACGAAGCCGAACTGCTCCTCGAGCCTGTCCATCAGCCACCCAGTGAACGGGGTGTCGCGGAATTCAAGCCTGCCAGGGAGTTTCGCGGAGTCGAGCCGCGCATGCCAGCCGCGATCGGTGTGGGCGCCCTCGTAGCGCAGGCGCATCGGGAGCCGCACCTCGTTGATTGCCTGCCGAAACCTGCCGAGGTTCGCGGTGTCGATGAGCAGCGTCGTGGCGAACCCGCCGAGGGCGAGGTTGAACGCCTGGCGCCACGGCTCAAATTCGGTGCGAACCTCGATGAGCTCACCAACGAACGGTAGCTCCTCAATTGGGATCCCCGCTGCGCTGGCAAGCAGCTCGCGGGCCTCGTGGAGATGACCGGGAATGTTTCCGCGGAGCGACTCGGCGCGGCCGCTTTCCTTCGCGAGGTCGGAGACCTGCTCGCGCAGCGCGTTCGTCTTGCCCCGGGCGTCGGCGTAGGCGTCGCGCACCGCGGCCTTCGCGTGCGGGTCGGCGAGCGCAGCCTGGGCATGGCCGATGAGCTGCCTGAATGCTTTCTCCGTGCTCGCGTCTTCACCAATCGGAGCGATTGCCTCGTCGAACCTGCGGCGCGAGGCGCTCACTACCTCGAGCTGCTTCTCAATGATCGAGAGATCACGCTCGGCACGTTCGATCTGGTCGCCGCCGGAGTTTCGGAGCACCTCGACGAGACCCTCGCGTTCAGCTTCAGCCGCCGCCGCCAGCGCCTGCTGTGTGCGCACCTCAGTGTCGGCCGCGGCCTTGTCCTGCCGCAACTCGGCTTCGACGTCGCGCAGGAGCTCGAGCCTGCGCCCTGTCCGCCAGAGCGCCGAGAGTGAGTCTGGGTCGTCGAATCGGCCAATGTCGTCGATGAGGCGCAGCTGATCCGCTGCGGCGAGGATCCGGCCCCGCATGTCGCGGATCGGCCGCAGGGCGCGCACCTGCCGCTGCGCGGTGACCATGCGCATGCGCGTGCTCTCAAGCTCGTCAAAGTGTTCGACGACAGCGTCCGCAGTCGCGAGCGTCTCGGGTTCTTCGAGCACCATCCGCTTGTACAACTCGTCGACTGTCGTGATCTGCTGTCCCGCCTGGATGCGCGCAAGCAGGCTCATCGCCTTCGCCCCGGCGCCTGAGGCGCCGATGCCGAGCACCGAGTGGATCTTCGCCGAGAACTCTCGGTCGGTCGAGTACGTCTCGAGCCCGGCCGCCCGAACAGCGGCGTCGCTCAGCCGCTGAGCCGCCGCTGCCTCAAGGGCGCCAAGGTCGAAAGTCCCGTCGACAGTTGCGCGAACCCGGACCGTGTCCTCGATGATTCGCGCGGTCGCCGGAATGTACCAGGCTCGCAACGCGGTGAATCGCGAACCGTCGTGATCGAGCCAGGTGGCCGCGATCGCAGTCCACGTGTCCTCGCCGTCCCCGCGCAGCACGCGCACCTGCGTCCCCGCATCGGTGCGCGACTCGTCGAGCTTGCCGCGGCCGTAGGACAGGATATTGCGCTGCTCCTCGCCTCGCGAGCGACCCGAGACGCCGCCGTTTGAGGCGCCATTGAACGGTGTCGTATGCGGCATCATGAGCGCGATGTAGGCGTCCATGAGCGTGGACTTACCGGATCCTGACCCGCCACACAACAGCGTCGCGCGCGGTGAGAATCGCACCCTGTGTGCGCCGTCGTAGCCGCCCCAGTTCACGAGCTGGAGCTCGTCTGCGACCCACTGCTGGCCGCGCGACTCGGCGGGGATGAGACCAAAAAGCGTGTCGAGCATGGTCATGATGCGGATTCCTCGTTCTTGTCGGCGGTGTCAGCGACCTGCTCCTTGAGCCACCGCTGCAGCTCACCGAGGCGGTCAGCGCTCAGCACAACCTCGACGAGCGGGGTGACCCGGTAGCGCCCCTCGGACTCTTCGTCGATAATGCCTTCGTTGCGAAGCCGGTTCAGTGCCTTCTCGACCGTCTTCTGGCGTGCTGCCGTATTTCCGTCGCTGTCGGTGAAGTAGCTGAGCACCGTCTGCTCGATCTCCTCGACGTCGATACGCACCGCGGGTTCACCCGCGGTCGACTCGCGCTGGTAGACCGTGCGAAGGTAGACGAGCACGAGCGTCTCGGCGCGGTTGTAGGCCTCGTCGCGCAACAGCACGGGCACCTCGAGCTCCTCGGAGCGGACCTGCTGCTTGTAGGCGACGCCGCGCTCAGGGTCAACGATGAGCCTGATGAACAAATCGTGCAGACGCGACTCGATGACCTGATGGTTCTCGAGCAGCACCGACCAGTCCTCCTTGTGCTTGTCTGCGAAGAGCACTCGGCGTTGCAGAAGTCGCACAAGCACGCGCCGAACTGCAGGGTCGAGCACCCCGCGGTCCCCCGCAAAGTACTCCTCGCGGTCACGCTCCATCGGCGCTGGTGCGACGAAACCGTCGCCGAGGTCAGGCATCTCGGCGTCAGGCATCTCGTCTGAACTGATCGTCTCGGCTGGCTCTGGCATCTCACTCATTCGGTTTCACTCTTGGGGTTGTCGCGGCCCGTGCGGGCGGTAACGGCGGCGAACGCGAACTTCCGCGCCGTGCCGTCTGGGCGAATGGCCTCGACAGTCGAGACCCGCTCCCCCTCAGTCATGCCCGCGCGATGCGCGAGCTCAAGCATTCCGAGCAGATCGGCTGGCCGGCGCGTCGCGTCATCGCCAATACTGTCGAACGCTTCGGCAAGGTCGAAGTCCTTGCCGGGAAGGCCCGCAACGTAAGCCTCGAGCTCGACGTAGTTGGGTCCACCCCACGCACGCGTGTCGGCGTCGACGAACTCAGCGGAACTTCGCGCCTCGGCGGCCTCGCTGAGCGGCGCGGGCACGTTTGGTGGCCGCGGATCACTGACAGTCTGGCGAAGGTGGTGGATTCCAGCGCCGGGCAACGCGCGAAGCGGCTCGACGCGGTCTCTGGCGTTCGACTCGGGAACCCAGGCTTGCAACCCCGCCATCACGCTACGCAGCAGGCTGTCGACCTCACGATCGCGAATCGGATCGTGCGTGCGCACCTGTGTCGTGATGATGTGGGAGGCCCGGCGCTGTGCGGTCAACACCTCTTCGACGCCCTGCTCCACCCGCTTCGCGATCGCGCGGAGGTCTGATCGCTGCTCGGCACTCATGAGCCGCGCGAACGGCCTGCCAAGGATCGACTGCAGTTGATCGGTGAGCTCCTCAATGTGCACGGGGTCACCGATGAGTTTCAGGGCCCCGGCGAAGGCGCGCCCTTCTGGCGTGGCGTCCATGACGTGCTCTCCGCGCTGCAGGTACTCCCGCAGTACGTCGCCTGTTGGGCGCTCGTCACGCCGAAGCTCGGCGATGACGTCACGCTGCATCGCGTTGATCGATTCTGCGACGCGCACAAAGTCGGCGGGCAGCTCGCGCGCGAGGTGCAGCACGTTCTCCGTGTCCTCGAGCAACTGCTCGTCGTCGATGGGCGTATAGGAGTCGTCGTCATCTTCCAGGCTGGCGAGCTCGGCGTCGATCTCGGCCCTTTCGGTGCGGAGCCGCTCGATGCGTTTCGCGGGGTCAGTCTCTGCGCTCTGGGTGAGCTGCTCGACAGACTCAAGCAGCGTTCGCACGCGCGAGCGCGACACCTTCGCACTGCCGCCACCCGCGCGCCCAGCGATCTCAAGCGCTCCGACTGCCTGAGCCGAGAGCCTATACAGCTCGACGCCGTCTTGGATCTGCGGAACGAGCCATCCGACTCGCGCCCAATACCTGCAGATGTCGCGGCCGGATCCGCTGGGGAGCCGACGCTCGTCGGCGTCGTAGCCCGCTGCCCGAAGCTCGTCGACAAAATTACCGACCTCAACGTGGGCGTCAGAGATCGGCACTGATGGCCGCTCAGCCGTGAACATCCCGGAGAGAACCGAAACGACGAACGGCGCATACCTCCCGTGGAGCAGATCGAGCGTCGGGTTCTTGAAGGCCACCAGCGCACGCTGGAAGGCGATTTCTGAACGAGAGCTTGTCACTTACCAAGGATACCGCTGGGCACGACGCTCCATTGACAGTCGCCGCTCAACGCGGGCATCACGCCGGGACACCCGCGTCTTCAAGCACGGCCCGGGCGTGTACGCGCACAACCTCCCACCGCGATGCGAGGGCGGCGCGCGCAGTGGGAATCTCGTCCTGGCTGAGCGCACAGTAACCGCTGCCGGGCCGAAGCTCCTCGGCAAACGCTGGCTCGAGCTCGGGGCGCTCAGCGAGGGCCCGCTCGACCGGCGCGTAGTCGAGCGCGCGATGCGCGCCACGGTCGCGGAAGGAGCTGAGGGGGTCAGCGAGTCCCCTCGCCACAATGTCGGTGGGAAGTTCGGCGATGCGGGTGAGGATCAGGTCTGAGCGACCGAGCCTGGCCAGAGCGCTCGCCGCCCATGCGCGCGAGTTCTGCTGCGCTTTCTTCGCCCTCATGAGCCCGTCGAGCGCATCGATTACCTCTGGGGTGGCGATGTTGATTTCAGCGAGCAGCCGCGCGGCAACAACATCGCCCCGTGCAAGTGTCTCGTGTCGAACGACACTGACGAGGGCAGGGATGGCCGCAGCACCGCAAGCGACCAAAAGGCTCTCGTGTTCACCGATGAGCGGCCCCTGGTACCGCGGAGCGACAGCCTCCGGGAGGAGCTCGGCAACACGCTGCGCGTGGGGGAGCGCGGCGAGCCGACGCCGCTCCCGCTCAGCGTCGTCGTACTCGGGAAAGTGCGCCACGAGCTGCCTCTTCGTGAGGCTCAGCGGGATGAGTTCGCCTGCTTCGTCGGCGGCAACCGCAACGAACGATTTCGCCACGATCCCCTCTGCGATGAGTTGCTTCGTCGCCTGCTTCGCGGCCTTGGGGAAGCACCGCAGCCACCGATTGTACTGGCGCTCCCATTGCGAAGCGCCCGCACCTGCCGAGGCCTGCACCTCGTCAGCGAGCGCCTGGTGTGCGGGAACCGGCTCGAAGCCGTGGCTGAGGTCTGGGCCTGACCAACGGAGCGACTCGGCGAGCCCCGCTTCTGGGCCGGACTGAGCGGTGTACTCGGCGACGACCTCGGCGAGCGTTTCTTCGGTGCCGACAGTGACCATCGGCCAGTACATCACCGTCCCGTCACCGTAGAACTCGTGGAACATGGCGCCGTAGATTGTTTCGCCTGGGTAGTCTTTGCGCACCGAACGCACAGCGTCGATGAGCTGCGCGGCCGCGGCCGCCACAAGGGCTTGGGTATCGATCGCCATGCGTGGTCTCCTCTGTGTGGGCGGGCAAGCTTTGGTGGGTCGTGTTCATCGTAGCCATGCAGCGCGCGGCGAAGACTTTCGGGCCTCAATGATTCAGCCCGCCGCACAGCGACCTCGCCACAACTCGCCCCCGAACGCGGGTGAAACTCAGCGACCCTGCGGGACCTGCTCCGCACGGCTCTGTCGCAGGAAAGTAACGAATGCCTCGAGCCAGGGGGCGAGATTTCATGCACGCGACATGAGTGAATACGGTTACACCGGCATCGGTGCTGCAATCGGGATACGGCGCTGCTCCCTGCTCATGATTGTGCTCCAAGGGGCGGATATTTACCCTGGTTCGCTGCATTTGCCGTGGGACACAGAATCCACAACCGGCGACAATCTGCAGAGGCCACACACGAAGGCAACGGCCCAATACGCTCGCGCCACAGCGAGCCTCACTCAGTAGGTCAAATCGTGAGTCCTGGCCAACGGCTGCCAGAACGAAGCCCAGACGCCCGCTTCGCCATCGCGTCGAGCACGGTGCGCAGCTGCTGACCCAGCGGCGTGAGCTCGTACTCGACGCGCGGCGGCACCTCGGCGTACACGGTGCGGGTGACGAGCCCGTGCGCCTCGAACTGCCGCAGCCGGCTCGTGAGCGTGTGTGGGCTAATGCCAGGCAGCGACTCGCCCTCAGCCGCGGCGGCCAGGAGGTAGACGGCGCGCGCTCCGGGCCGAGGCCGAGTTCACCTTCGATCCGGCGACTGGCGCCGAGGCGCGCATCGGCGTCGCGCCGATTCCGCTCGCCGAGTGGGCACGGGCGGTGGCCGCTAGCTGATCGCCTGCCCGATCAGGACCCCCGCGGCCGCGAGCAGCGCGGCGGCGCCAAGCGTGCCGAGCGCGTTGCCCGCGGCCGCCGCGATTCGGCCGGATTGCGCGAGTCTCACCGTGTCGAGGCTCGCGGTGCTCATCGTCGTAAAACCACCGAGGAGTCCGACTCCAAGCGTCAACCACAGCAGGGTATCCGGGCTCCCTGGCCGCGCTGCGGCAGAGACCACAAGGCCACGTCCGAGCCACCCGACGAGCACGCCTAGCGCGAGTGAACCGGTGAGGTTGACCACGGTGATTCCCCACGGAAACCGTTGGGCGGGATAACCACTCCTGTTTCGACTCGCCCGGCGGGTCGCCCACCTCGTCACCCACGCGTCGAGCAGGAACCGCAGGATCGCCCCGACGCCACCACCGACCGCGACGACGAGCGCGGCGATCATAGCGCTCCTCCGGCAGAGAGCCGCCGCCCGATCCAGACCCCCACCAGTGTGGCTGCCCCCGCGCAGGCGACGGTGCCGAGCGCGAGAACGAGCGCCGACACGACGCTTCCCGCGCCGGCGAACTCGGCGACCCCGACCGCGAGGGCACTAAACGTGGTGAATCCGCCGCAGAAGCCTGTGCCGAGCGCGAGCTGAAGCCGGGGCCGTCGGCCCGCGAAGCCGACGACGATCAGCCCGAGCACGAGCGAACCCGCGACGTTGATTGCGAAGGTCGCGGCGTTCGCGTCCATGGGCAGCGCCAGGCCCGCAAGATAGCGTGCGACCGAACCCAGCGCGCCCCCGAGGCCCACGAGACCTGCGTCGCGCAGCAACGCCGGGGACCCGCTGCCGGGTGGCACCTGCTGGACGGCCTTGGAATCGCTCACCCGTCCGATCCTACGCGCCGAACCACTACGGCCTGTTACGCACCGCACCCCACGTGCGGTTCACAGCCCATAGTGTGGTGGGTATGGACTCACGGTGGAGAAAAGTGGAGGCCGCAGCAGGACTCACAGCTGAAGACGGGACGACGAAGCCGACAATCTTCGCTGAGATGAGCGCCCTCGCGGCCGCGACCGGTGCCGCGAACCTCGGGCAGGGATTCCCTGACGAAGACGGCCCAGACTGGATCAGGGAGCTCGTCGTCGAGGCAGTCCGCTCTGGCGAGAACCAGTACCCGCCGGGCCGCGGATCGCTGGCCCTGCGTGAGTCAATCGCTACACACCAACTCCGCCACTACGGAATCGCGCTCGATCCCGAGTCCGAAGTGCTCGTGACCGTCGGCGCAACCGAGGCGCTCACCGCGGCCATCCTTGCGCTCGCTGGCCCCGGCGACGAAGTCGTCACGCTCGAACCGTTCTACGACTCGCACGCCGCGGCGATCGCAATGGCGGGGGCGACGCACGTCACCGTTCCGCTCGCGCCAACCGAGGGCGGGTTCGCGCTCGACCGCGCAGCGCTCAATGAGGCGGTGGGCCCGGCGACCAAGCTGATCCTTGTAAATACCCCGCACAACCCCACCGGCGCGGTGCTCACCCGCGCGGAGCTCACGGCAATCGCCGAGGCGGCGGCGCGGGCAGACGCGGTCGTTGTCACCGATGAGGTGTACGAGCACCTGACGTTCGACGGGGCAGAGCACGTTCCGTTCGCCACGCTGCCGGGCATGCGCGAGCGGACGATCACCGTTTCCTCGTCTGGCAAGACCTTCTCACTCACGGGCTGGAAGATCGGCTGGGCGACGGGACCTGCGCAGCTCATCGAAGCGGTCACCGCGATCAAACAGTTCCTCACCTACTCGGGCGGCGCCCCGTTCCAGTCGGCGATCGCCCGGGCGCTGGCCGAAGGAGACGGCGACATCGCGGCGCTCCGGGCGACGCTCGACCGCCGCAGGCAAGTGTTGCTCGACAGCCTCACCGCGGTCGGGTTCGGCACTGTCCGTCCCCAAGGCACGTACTTTATCTGCGCCGACGCGACCCCGTTCCTCACCCGTGATGTGCCTGACGGCGCGGCGTTCGCAAGGTGGCTCCCCGCTGAGATCGGGGTCGCGTGCGTGCCGCTCGCCGCGTTCTGCCGCGCGGGGTCGGCAACGGCCAACCGGCTTCGCAACTGGGTGCGGTTCACCTTCGTGAAAGACGATGCAACGCTCGCGACCGCGATCGAACGCCTCGAAGCGCTCCGTGCATTGCACGCGGGAGGTTCGCGCTAGAACAGCCTCGGCTGCGGGTCGTCCTCGCGCCCGTCGCCTGTGGCCGCCGCGCGACCCTTCGGCGCGCCCGCGACCGGCCCGGCCGCGACGAGCGCTGCGGAGAGCTCCTCTGAGGCCCGGACTGCCCGGTCCACAAGTGACGCATCGCCCTGCCTGGCCGGGTCGAGCCACTCGTCGTGAAGCGCCTCAGGAAGCACGAGGGGCATCCGGTTGTGCACCCGAGCGGCATCGGCGACTGCCTCGCGCGTCACGATCGAATAGCTCGTGAGCGCGTCCTCGGCGGTGGGCGCCGTGATCGCGGCGATCCCGAACGGCTCTCCGCCGGGCAGTTCGAACCGCACGCCCTTCTCGACGTACCAGCTCGCGGGCGCGAGCGCCCGGCGTTGGAAGGGCTCGCGCCAGCTCGCAAGCAGCCGGTCCGAGCGCGAGTTGAACGCGGTGAACTTCGCGGGCTGGCCGCCCACGTGAAGCCACCACCACGCGAGCTCGGCCACGGGGCCTGTCTCCCCGTGCCGAATGATCGGGTTGAGATTCCGCGCGTTCCGGCCGGTGATCTTCGCCTCGCCATGCTGCTCGTCGAGCCATCGGCGCACGAGCTCGAGCTGATCGTCGTCGCGGCCCGGCACGAACGCGAGCACGCCGACTCGCTCCCCCGTGGTCGAGGTCGGTCCGCGCAGCTCAAGTCCGTATCCGGCGCACATGCGGCAATGCTACCCCTGGGCGGGGCCAACCCGCCGAACAAGCGTCGTCAGCCTCGCGTCGTCGCTTGCGAAGCGGTCGGCGGTCTCACGGATGAGCGCGTGCATCGCCGCCCCGGCGTGGGTCGGCGTCATGTCGTACCTGCGGGCGATGCTGACGGTGCGGGAGATGCCTGGCCCTGCGAGCGGGGCGACCCGCAGCGTCGGCCGCTCTACCGCAACCATCGCTGGCACAACAACGACGCCGAGGCCGCGCTCGGCGAAGCGCAATGCCGCGTCCATCTCAACGCCTTCGACCGCGACTGTCGGAGTGAGGCCCTGGGCGCGAAACTCTGCGTCGAGTGCGGCGCGCAGATCATAATTCTTGGGGAACATGATTTGCGGTACCGCGGCGAGGGCCGCGAGGTCTACTGGCGTCGCGAGGGCGGCAGGCCAGGGGGCGTCAGCGCTCGCCGCGACGACGAGCTGCTCAGAGAGGAGCGGCTCCCGCTCAAGCACTGCCCTCCCCGACTCGGACGACACGCTCGTCACGATGAGCGCCAAATCGAGCTGCCCCTCAACGAGGGCCGAAATGAGGCTGCGAGAGCCGCGCTCGAGGATCTCGATGTCGATCCCTGGGTACCGAGCGCTGTACTGCGCCACAACCTCGACGACGAGGCTCGTGCAGAGGGTGGGCGTCGCTCCGAGCCTGATCCTGCCTCCCTGGAGTCCCGCGAGTTCGGCCATCGCAGCAGCTGCGGTCTCCGCGTCGGCGAGCATGCGCTTCGCGATCGGAAGCAGCCGCTCGCCCGCGGCGGTGAGCGAGACGTTGCCACGCGCACGGTGGAACAGTTCGACGCCGAGCTCGGCCTCGAGCGTGGCGATCTGACGGGACAGCGACGGCTGAGTCACGTGGAGCCCCTCTGCGGCTCGGGTGAAGTGGCTCGTGCGCGCGACCTCGGCAAAGCCACGCAGTTGCTCAAGATTCATGAGCATAGCCTACGCGCATCGTCACGATGATAACTATTCATTGGATGTATCGAGCGTCAGTATCTAGCGTTGCTCTCATGACTGCACCAGGCACACACGAACGACTCATCTCAACCTCCGCTCTCGTCATCGGTACCGGCGGCGCGGGCCTCCGCGCCTCAATCGAGCTCGCCGAGCGAGGAGTGCAGGTGCTCGCGGTCGGCAAGCGCCGCAAGCACGACGCCCACACCACCCTCGCCGCGGGCGGCATCAACGCCGCGCTCGGCACAATGGACCCCGAAGACAGCTGGGAGCAGCACGCCGCAGACACACTGCGGGAATCGTACTTCCTCGCCGATCCGCACATCGTCGAGATTGTCGCGAAGAACGCCGCGCAGGGCATCGAGGATCTTGAGCGCTGGGGCATGCCGTTCGCGCGCGAGGCCGACGGGCGGATCAGCCAGCGCTTCTTCGGAGCGCACCTCTACCGGCGCACCTGCTACGCGGGCGACTACACCGGCCTCGAGATCCAGCGCACCCTGCTCCGCCGGGCCCAGGAACTCCAGGTACCGATCATCGACTCGATCTACATCACCCGGCTGCTCGTCGGCGACGGTCGCGTCTTCGGCGCGTATGGCTTCGACATCGTCGATGGCACCCCCGTCGTGATCCACGCCGACGCCGTCATTCTCGCGGCCGGCGGCCACACGCGCATCTGGCGCAACACATCCTCGCGGCGCGACGAGAACACGGGCGACTCGTTCAGGCTCGCCGCCCTCGCCGGCGCGAAGATTCGCGACGCCGAGCTCGTCCAGTTCCACCCGTCAGGCATTCTCGAGCCAGCCGACGCAGCCGGCCTGCTCGTCTCAGAGGCCGCCCGCGGGGAGGGCGGGATCCTGCGCAACGCACTCGGGGAGCGTTTCATGGAGAAGTACGACCCGGAGCGGATGGAGCTCTCGACCCGCGACAGGGTCGCACTCGCAAGCTACACCGAGATCATCGAGGGGCGCGGCACCACGAACGGCGGCGTCTTCCTCGACGTCTCGCACCTGCCCCGCGAGCAGATCCTCGAGAAGCTCCCCCGCGTGTACCGCAACCTCATCGACCTGCAGATGCTCGACATCACGCAGCGCCCCATCGAGATCGCGCCGACAGCGCACTACTCGATGGGCGGAGTGTGGGTGAGCGCCGAGGAGCACGCGACGGGCGTTGACGGACTGTACGCGATTGGCGAGGCCGCGAGCGGGCTACACGGGGCCAACCGCCTCGGCGGCAACTCGCTCATTGAACTGCTCGTCTACGGCCGGCTCACAGGCGGTGACGCGGCGAGCTACATTTCCGGGCTCACGAGCATCACCCGCGACCCCGCCGCGGTCGCCGAGGCCCGCCAGGAGATGCAGCAGCTCCTCACTGGCGCCGGCGAGGAAAGCCCTCGTTTGCTCCAGCGCCAATTGCGCAACCTCATGACCGAGCACGCTGGCGTTGTGCGCAGCGAGGAGGGCCTCACCGCCGGCCTCGAGAAGCTCGACGCACTCGGGGAGCGAGTCGCGAACCTTACGGCGCACCCCGACATCGCGGGCTTCGACGATCTCGCGCACGCGTTCGACATGTACGGCTCCATGCTCGCCGCCCGCGCGACACTCGAGAGCGCGCGCGAGCGCCGTGAGACGCGCGGCGCCCACAACCGCTCCGACTTCCCCGAGCAGAACGCGGCTCTGCGCGGCAACATGGTGTGGACCCCCGATGCTGGCGTCACGTTCGAGCCAGCGGCCGAGGCCCCGGACTCGTTCCGCGCGCTCGCGGAGCAGGGCATCGACGACTCGCCAGCGGGCAAGCTCGCCGAGTAGCAGGGCCTGTCGGAGCCGCTCGGGGCGACCCGAGCGACTCCGGCACGCCGGTACTCCTAGAAGTGGGTGCCGCCGTCGATCCGCACTTCCGTCCCCGTGATGAACTTGCCGTCCGAGCTCGCGAGCATTGCAACAACACTCGCGACCGATTCGGGGCCCGCGTATCCAGTTCCGAGGACCGGGCTCAGCTTCATGAACAGCGACATGTCCGCGTCCTCGGGCAGTCCCGGCCCGCGGTTCTGACCGCTCGCACCGGAACCGTCGGTCATGCCGGACGAGATCGAGCCGGGCTGCACCGAAGTGAACCGAATGCCGTCTTTCGCGTATTCCGACGCGAGCGCGTGGGTCATCGACTGCACGCCACCCTTCGACGCCGCGTACGCCGCCATGTACGGGTGGGCGAAGTCCGCCGAGGTTGAGCTAAAGTTCACGACCGCGGCGTCAGTGCCCTGCGTGAGCGCCGGGATTGCCTCGCGTATCACCGTGAACGCGCCGACGAGGTTCACGCGAAGCACCTGTTCGAACTCCGCGACGCTCGTCTCGTGCGTGTGAGAGGACCGGAGGATGCCGGCGGCGTTCACAAGCACGTCGAGTCCACCCAGCCACTCGATGGCGGCCGCAACGCCGGCCCGCACCGACTCCTCCTCGGCGACGTTCAGCACCACCGTTGAGAGCCTGTCCGCGCTGGCACCTGCCTTCTGAGCCGTGTCAGCGAGACCCGCCTCACTCATATCTGCGGCGACGACCCGGCCGCCCTCCGCGAGCATGCGCAGCACGGTCGCTTGGCCGATGCCTGATCCGCCGCCGGTCACGAGCGCGCGGCGATTCTCGTAGCGATTCATGGGGGTTCCTCTCATTCGGTCAGCCACCGTCGACCGACGCATGGCACGTCATGCCACTATGGCACATCATGCCGTAGACTGACCTCATGCACCTCCCGGACGCACTCACGCCCGCCACCAGCGAGACCCAACCTCAGACCCTCGCTGAACGCCGCCGTGAGGAAACGAGACTGGAGATCGCCCGGGCTGCCGCCGGGCTCTTTGCCGAGCACGGCCCGCAGCACGTCACGGCGGAGGCGATCGCCCAAGCCGCGGGCATCTCGCTTCGCACGTTCTACAGGCACTTCTCGGCGAAGGAAGATGCGATCACCCCACTCCTGACGTCGGGAGCTGACAACTGGGTGCGGCTGCTCGCCGACGCTCCCGAGCGCGACCCGCTCACGCTGTTTCCGCGCCTCATCGACGAGGTCCTCCTCCCCCAAACAGCGGCCGACCGCGAGGAGCTTCGCGTCACCCGCGGCGTGCTCCGCAGCATCGCCGAGACGCCGCTCCTCCGCGCCGCCTGGCATCGGGTGAATGCCGATTCTGAGGCGCGCCTCCGCCCGATCCTGAGCGAGTTATGCGGCCCCGGCATCGACCCGCTCAACGTCAGAATCCTCGCGACGGTCGCGTCAGACGCGATCAGGCTCGGGCTCGAGCACTGGGCGGCCGGCGACGCCGATCCTGACGGCGCGGAAGGCGTCCCCGCGGCGATCGCGCAACAGGTCTTTGCCCGCCTCTCCCGGGGCCTCGCCGCATAGCGCCACGCCCGGCGTGCTATTCTGTCCCGCATGGAGATGATTGAGGTGGATGGCATCTAGCCTCCGCGCTACCGCCGCCGTCCGCACGATTGGGCACTGCCCCGCGCGTTGACCGCCCCGTAGCGATTCGCTGCGAACCTCCACGCCCGCTCGGCGCTCCCCACTGTTTTGGGTATCTGTTGAACGCCAGGACGCTCGGTTCGCTCGCCCGTTTCGGGCACGCAGTTCGAACACGATTCCGGCGACCCCACGGTCCGCCGAGGAAAGAGGGGACCCCTCACCATGTTGCATTCAGCACCCAACGCACAGGCCCAGAAGTCTGCAATCACACTCCGCGATGTCACGCTGGAGTGGCCCGACGGCTCCGTCGCACTCGATCGCGTGAGCGGCTCGTTCCTACCCGGCCGCACCGGGCTCGTCGGCAGAAACGGCGCCGGCAAGTCGACGCTGCTCCGACTCATCGCGGGCGAGCTCGCCCCAACGTCGGGCCACATCGACACCGCCGGCGACGTCGGATACCTCGCGCAAACGCTCACGCTCGCAGGCGACGCGACGATCGCGGACCTGCTCGGCGTTCACGACATCCTCGCCGCAATCCGAGCCGTCGAGTCAGGCGACGTGGCCGAGGCGCACTTCGACACGATCGGCGACGACTGGGATATCGAGTCGCGCGCGGACGAGGCGCTCGGCCGCATCGGTTTCGCGGCGAGCGATCTGGATCGCCGCGTCTCCGAGGTCTCTGGCGGGGAGGCCATGCTCATCGCGATCACGGGGCTCAGGATCCGCCGCACGGCGATCACCCTGCTCGACGAGCCGACGAACAACCTCGACCGGCCGACGCGCTCCCGGCTCGCCGAACTCGTCGACGAATGGCCGGGCACGCTCGTCGTCGTGAGCCATGACCTCGAGCTCCTCGAGCGCATGGAACACACGACTGAGCTCCACGCGGGGACACTCACGACATTTGGCGGACCCTACAGCGAGTGGCAGGCGCATCTCGAGCAGGAGCAGGCGGCTGCACAGCAGGCGGCACGGTCCGCGCAGCAGACGCTGAAGGCCGAGAAGCGTCAGCGGGTTGAGGCGGAGACAAAGCTCGCGCGTCGCGAGCGCACAGCGAAGAAGGCTCAGAAGGACGGGGGCATACCGAAGATTCTCCAGGGAAGGCGGGCAAGTAGCGCCCAGGAGTCCGCCGGGGCTATGCGCGGCACGCTCGACGACAAAGTTCGCGCCGCACAGTCTGCGCTCGACGCGGCAGACGCGCGGGTTCGAGAAGACGAGCACATCCACCTCACCCTCCCGGACCCGGGGGTTCCGCGAGGCCGGCGGATAGCCGAATTTGCGGACGGCGGCCGCACTGTCGTCGTGCAGGGGCCCGAGCGTGTCGCCCTCGTCGGTGCGAACGGCAGCGGCAAATCGACACTCATAGCCCAGTTGCTCGGGCAGCGAGAGGGTGATCCTGATCGCCCTGCGGCGCAGCTCGTGACCGACACCGTCGGCTATCTGCCGCAGCGGCTCGACGGCCTCGTGGACAATGAGAGCGCGATCCAGAACGTGCAGCGCGTCGCGCCCGGCACCGAGCAGGGAGCGATTCGCAACCAGCTCGCCCGGCTTTTGCTCCGCGGCGACGCTGTCGACCGGCCCGTGCGCACCCTGTCGGGCGGCGAACGGTTCCGCGTCTCGCTCGCGACCCTGCTGCTCGCCGACCCGCCTGCGCAGCTGCTCGTGCTCGACGAGCCGACAAACAACCTCGACATTGCGAGCGTCGCCCAACTCGCCGAGGCGCTCGACGCCTACAGGGGCGCCCTGCTCGTGGTAAGCCACGACTTCGGGTTCCTTCGGCGCATCGGCATCGATACGGTGCTCGCACTCGACGAGGAGGGGCGTATGACGCAGCTCCCCGAGCTGCCTGAGTAGCTCGGCGCGGGCCTAACTGCGTGCGAGGCCGCCGCGCTCGACCGTTCGCAGGAACGCGAGCGCGGCGGGCGACGGGTTGAACTCACTCCAGGCGAGGTACTCGACTCTTCCTGGCCCGTCGGTGAGTTCGACTGTGGCGATGCCTGCCATGTCGGCAACGAGGGCGGGTGCAAGGAGAGCGACGACGAGGCCGTGCCGAATAAGCTCCACGATAATGCCCATGTCCATCACCTCGAAGGCCACCTCACGGCGCACCCCTGCCGCTTCGAACGCGAGATCGGACTGCGCGCGCCCCGGGGTACTCACCGGGAAGTCGACGAAGGTCTCTTCGGCAATGTCGGCGAGACTCACCCGACCCCTGCCAGCGAGCGGGTGCTGCTCTCCCACGACGGCGACGAAGCGCTCGCGGACAAGCTCGCGGTGGGCGACTCCTTTCGGGGGCGAGTCGTCTGGAAGCCCGAGCACGGCGATGTCCATCCTGCCCGCAGCAATCGCCGCGATGAACTCGTTGCTCCCGCCGCCACGCAGCGCGATCTGCACGGCGGGGTGCGAGCGGTGAAACTCAGCAAGCGCTGCGGGCGCGTCGAGCGCGGTCACCGTCGGGATCAGCCCGATCGTCAGGGTGCCGCGCACCTCGCCGGCTGCCGAGGCGGCGTCTGCGATGGCGCGCTCAGCCGATTCAAGGCTCGCGCGGGCATGCGACAGAAAGGCCTCGCCGGCGGCGGTGAGTTCCACCCGGCGGCTCGTGCGCGCGAACAGCCGCACCCCGAGTTCGCGCTCGAGCGCCTTCACCTGGTGGCTCAGGGCCGATTGGACGACCCGACAGCGTTCCGCCGCGCGGGTGAAGTTCCGCTCCTCAGCGACCGCGACCACGTATCGCATCTGTTGCAGCTCCATACGATTAATGATCTCATTTCATGAATGCAATCGCAATTATGCGTTGGAATGATTGACCGGGCGCGAGGACGATGGAAGCGTGAACAGCCCATCAGTATCAACAGCTCCGCTGGCCGCCGCCTCTCGGCCCCGCACTTCGCTCATCGCGCTCACTGCTCTCGCCCCGGCGATCTGGGGCACGACCTACCTCGTGACGACGCACCTGCTTCCCGACGGCCACCCGCTCTTCGCCGCGCTCATGCGGTCACTCCCCGCGGGTCTCATCGCGCTTCTCATCACCCGGACGCTCCCGCGGGGATCCTGGTGGTGGAAGAGCCTTGTGCTCGGCACTTTAAACATGGCTGCCTTCTTCCCGCTGCTCTTCATCTCGGCGCAGCACCTCCCAGGCGGCGTCGCCGCGACGCTCGGCGCAGGCCAGCCGATCATCGTCGCATTTCTCGCGGTAGTAATCCTCGGTGAGCGGCTCTCCGGCCGGCGTCTTGGCTGGGGCATCGTCGGCGTCGTCGGCGTCGGCCTCGTCGTTCTCGGTCCTGGTGCCGGGTTCTCCCCCGTCGGCATCCTCGCGGGGCTTGCCGGCACCTTGTCGATGGGCACGGGTGTCGTCCTTACGAAGCGCTGGGGCAGGCCCGAGGGCGTCTCGGCGATGGCGCTCGCCGGCTGGCAGCTCACCGCGGCCGGCCTAGTGATCGCCGGGCCCGCGCTCATCATCGACGGCGTCCCGCCCGTGGTCGACGCGGCGGCGACGTGGGGGTACGCCTGGCTTGCTGTGTTCGGGGCGCTGGCGAGCTACACAATCTGGTTCTCGGGAATCAGGCAGCTGCCCGTGACCTCGACCGCTCTGCTCGGGCTACTGTCGCCACTCGTCGCCGCCGCACTAGGCGTTCTCGTCGCCGGCGAGTCGCTCGCACCCGTGCAGCTCGTCGGCTTCGGCGTCGCCCTCGCCGCGATGCTCGCGGGGCAGCTCGCGCCTCCGACGCGCGGTCAGCTGCGCACGACAGCCAGCCCCTGCGGCGGCATCAGCCCGCGACGCCCCGCAGCACCTCGGACCGCAGCACGCGAACGATCCGATCGAGCGTCTCGCCAGGAAGCGGGCCTGCAAGGCTGAACCGAACGGCGGTCTGCGCAAGCTCGTCGGAGACACCCAGCGCGAGCAGCACCGGAGAGGGCTCGGACTTGCCAGCAGCACAGGCCGAGCCTGAGGACACCGCGAGCCCTGCAGCATCGAGGGCGACGAGCATCGATTCCCCGCTCACCCCCTGCACGGTGAACGAGGCGTGGCCGGGCAGCCGCTCCGTCGGATGCCCGGTGAGCCGGGCGCCGGGCACCTCAGCGAGGATCCTGTCGGTGAGCGCGTCCCGGCTCTCCATGAGCGCGAGCGCCGACGCCCCGATCTGCGCGGTGGCCGCGCCGACCGCCGCGGCGAACCCCGCGATTCCGGCGACGTTCTCGGTGCCGGATCGAGCCCCGCGCTCCTGCCCGCCGCCGTGGATGATTGGTTCGACCCTGAGCCCGCTTCGAGCGACGAGTGCGCCGACGCCCTGGGGGCCGCCAAACTTGTGGGAGGCGACACTCAGCGCGTCGACGGCGCCGCCAGGCCACGCGTCCCCCTCGCTCACCGAAACGGGGAGCGATGCCGCAGCCTGCACCGCGTCAGTGTGCACGATCGCCCCGACCTCACGCGCGAGAGTCGCGAGCGCCGGCACGTCCTGCACAGTGCCGACTTCGCCGTTCGCGAGGCCAATCGAAACCAGCGTCGTGTCGGATCGAAGGGCTCCGCGGAGATCGGCGGGGCTCACTCGGCCCTCACCATCGACGGGCAGCACCGTGAGTTCGAAGCCAAACACCCGCTCAAGGTACCGGCACGATTCAAGCACTGATGAGTGTTCGATAGCGGTGGTGACGAGGTGCCGACCGCGGGGGGTGGCGAGGGCGAGCCCCACAATCGCGAGCGAGTTCGCTTCCGTCCCGCCCGACGTGAAGATCACGTCAGCGGGCCGGGCGCCAAGTGCCGCGGCAATGCGCGCGCGTGCCGCCTCAATCTCCTCGCGCGCGCGGAACCCGGGCGAGTGCACGCTCGATGCGTTCGCTTGTCCTCCTGCGAACACCCGCAGCATTGCGTCGAGTGCTTCCGGCCGCAACGGAGCAGTCGCCGCTGCGTCGAGATAACCGCCAGGGTAGGCGCCGCCGCCTGTTCCGCCAGCGTTCATTCGGCGTCAAGCCCGAGGTCGAGCGCCCGCGCCCCGTGTGTGAGCAATCCGACCGAGATCACATCGACGCCGGTCTCCGCAATGCCAGCCACCGTGTCAAGATTCACGCCGCCGCTCGCCTCTGCGAGCGCCCGGTCACCGATGAGAGCCACCCCCGCGCGAAGGTCTTCGAGGGAGAAATTGTCGAGCAGCACCCCCGTCGGGTTTGCGGCGAGCACCGCTTCGATCTGGTCGAGCCTGTCGACCTCCACAACGATCGACGTCGTGTGCCCAGCTCTGGCCCGCAGCGTCGCGAGCGCGGCCGTCGTCGTCGCCGCGTCGACCGCCCCGAGGGCCGCCAGATGGTTGTCTTTCACCATGATCGCGTCAGAGAGACCGAAGCGGTGGTTCGATCCCCCGCCGGCGGCCACCGCGTGCTTCTCGAGGGCCCGGAGGCCCGGAGTCGTCTTCCGGGTGTCAGCGATCCGCGCACCCGTGTGCGCGACGAGAGCGACGAACGTCGACGTGAGCGTCGCGATGCCGCTCAAGCGCTGGCTAAAATTCAGTGCCACCCGCTCACCAGTGAGCACCCCGCGTGCCGGACCAGCGATGCGCGCGAGCACATCGCCCGCGATGAAAGCGGTTCCCTCCGGCGCGAGATCGGTCACGCCGATCCGGTCGTCGACCTGCCTGAAGGTCTCAAGGATCAGCGGCCCGCCCGCGAACACTCCCGACTCGCGCGCAACGAGTACCGTCGTGATTCTCGCATCCTCAGGAATCGCGAGCGCGACAGTCAGGTCGCCCCACGGGGCGTCTTCAGCGAGGGCGCGCCCAACGACATCAGAAACGATTTGCGGGGTAAGCACGTGGCAGCTCCTCGGGGTTGTGGCGTGAGCGTTGCGCTCAGGTGAATGTGGGGTGAAATCGGGGGCTTCGGTGCGACGTCACGCTAGCCGACAGCGACTGGCTCCCTCGAAGGCGTCAGTACGAGCCCGCGTCGTTGGGCAAAGCGGTCGTGAGTATCTGGGTGGTCGGATCGCTGGTGAGCCCCGCGAGATTCAGTGCGCGCGAGCGCCGCAACGCACACGAGGCCAGCGAACTCCGCCAGGTCTGAGCCGAGGGCAGCTTGCCTGGCGAAGACGCTGGAAGCTCGCAACAGCCCGTCGGCGTCGCGCTCGATCCCGAGAGATCCCGCGATCGCTTCCGCGACCACGGTGGCTCCACCTGCGGTGGCGGCTTCGGCTGTCGCCCTGGCCACACCTGCCGCGCCGGTGCCCGCTGTGGCGCACCCTTCCCCACCTTGGGCGAGGCGAGCCACGCTCTGACCTGGGTCGGTGTCCATCTCTACCCCAAGCGCAGCCGCAGCGACGTCCCAGCCTTGCTTGCCAGAGGCTGCGTAGCGCGTGGCCTCTGCGCCCGCACGCTCGCCAAAAACGAGCCCTTCCAGCAGGGAGTTCGAGGCGAGCCGGTTGGCACCGTGCACGCCGGTTGATGCGACTTCTCCGGCAACGAACAAGCCCGGAAGGCTGCTTCGCCCGAGCACGTCACTGGCGACGCCACCCATGGAGTAGTGAGCAGCGGGCGTCACCGGGATTGGATCGCGTGTCCAGTCGAAGCCCTGGGCCCTAACTGCAGCAGAGATACCGGGGAACAGTCTCTCGAGGGCCCCACGGCCGTGCTCCCGTTCGATGGGGGCCGCATCGAGAAAGACTGTGTCCAACGACGCTCCGCCGCCCCCTGGCCCACGAGTCCCCTCACGGAGCACGCGGTGAATCTCGCGAGACACGACGTCGCGCGACGCGAGCTCGGCAAGCGGGTGACGCCCCTCCATGAACCGCCGCCCCGCGGAGTCTCGCAGCACGGCGCCGGCGCCACGGACCGCTTCCGAGATGAGCTCACCGCTCTCAAGCGCGGTTGGGTGAAACTGCACGAACTCGAGGTCAGAGACAAGCGCGCCGGCTCGCGCGGCGATGAGGATCCCTTCGCCCCGCGCCCCGGCGTGGTTCGTCGTGCGCGGATACATTGCGGCATAGCCGCCCGTCGCCAGCACGACAGCGGCAGCGGGCTGCGCGGTCTTCGCGCTGGCGTCGCCGGATGGGCCGGCAGTTCGGAGCTGCGCACCCGTCACCTCCCCGGCATCGACGATGAGGGCGCTCAGTCTGGTTTCTTCGCGGAGTTGCAGCCTTCCTTCGGCGACTGCAACAAGCGCACGCTCTGCCAGGAAGGCATGCAGCGCCGCCCCCGTGCGGTCGCCACCCGAGTGAAGTATGCGGGGCACACTGTGAGCCCCCTCAAGCCCGAGTAGCACCGAGCCATCGCTGGCGCGGTCGACCGCCAGCCCCGCGGCGAGCAACTCGCGCACAATCCTGGCGCCTTCGACAGTCAGCACGCGCGCGGCCGTGGCGTTGACGAGGCCTGCCCCCGCGCCGACAGTGTCGGCGAGGTGCGCGTCAGTCGTGTCGCCCGGCCCGACAGCCGCGGCGATTCCTCCCTGCGCGAGCGCAGTGTTGCCGCCATCCCGCAAGCGTCCCGGCGTCACGAGCATCACCTCTGCACCCCGCGCTACCGCCGCAAGCGCGGACGAGAGCCCAGCAACACCTGCTCCGATGACGAGAATCACGGCTTCGCCGCAAGCATCCGCTCGAGCGCGATCCGCGAGTCGTGCGCCACGTCATCCGTGACGCTGATCTGGTTCGGCACCTGCCCAGCGAGGAGCGACTCAAGTGTCCAGGCAAGGTAGGCGGGGTGGATTCGATACATTGTCGAGCACGGGCACACGACCGGGTCGAGGCAGAAGATCGTGAGGTCAGGGCGCTGCTGCTGAAGCCGGTTCACGAGGTTGATCTCGGTGCCGATGGCGAGAACTGCGCCCGGCGCTGCTGCCTCGACCTCCTTGCGAATGTACTCCGTCGATCCTGCCCCGTCAGCTGCCTCGACGACCGGCGCCGGGCACTCTGGGTGCACGATAACCCGCGCGCCGGGGTACTCTGCGCGTGCCTGCTCGATCTGCGCGACGGTGAAACGCTTGTGCACCGAGCAGAAGCCGTTCCACAGGATGACCTTCGAATCTCTGAGCTGCTCAGCCGTGTTTCCGCCAAGTGCAAGGTGCGGGCGCCAGAGCGGCATGAGCTCCTCAGGGACCCCCATTGCCTTCGCCGTGTTGCGTCCGAGGTGCTGGTCGGGGAAGAACACAACGCGTTGGCCGCGTTCGAACGCCCACTCGAGCACGGTGCGGGCGTTCGACGACGTGCACACGATGCCGCCGTTGCGCCCGCAGAACGCCTTGATCGCTGCAGACGAGTTCATGTAGGTGACGGGAATCACTGGCTGCAGCTCACCCTCGGCGGCTGGACCGAGCGCGGCTGTCAGCTCGCTCCAGCACGCTTCGACCTGCTCGATCGTCGCCATGTCTGCCATCGAACATCCGGCGGCAAGGTTCGGCAAGACGACAGACTGCTCAGGGCCAGACAGGATGTCGGCTGTCTCGGCCATAAAGTGCACACCGCAGAACACAAACGATTCGGCCTCAGGGTGTTGTTTCGCGGCCTGCGCAAGCATGAACGAGTCGCCGACGAAGTCTGCGTACTTCACGATTTCGTCGCGTTGGTAAAAGTGGCCGAGGATCCGAACGCGGTCACCAAGCTCCGCCTTCGCCGCCGTGATCCACTGGTCAAGCTCAGCGTCGCTCGCGTTCGTGTATCGCTCGGGCAGCGGGCCCTGGCGCGGCGCCGTCCCCGGGATCACGTCACCGACAGAGGCACCGGGGCCGTAGCCGGGCTTCGTGTCGATCGACCACGGATCGTCTGCGAGGTCGGTATCGCACGAAGATACCGAGCCTGTCGCGCGGAGCGCTATCGGCTTGCGATGTGGGGCCGTCGTTGGCCGGCCGGGTCGCTCGGATACAGCCGCCTCGCGGGCTGCCGCGCCGCGGATAAGTTCGTGCACGCTGCTCATGAGTTGCTCCTCGCGTCTTCTTTGGTCGTGTCGGGTCTGGGGGCTAATGCGGTTGGCGGAGCGGTTGGCGTTCTCCGGCGTGTGACGTCCGGGGTCTGGTCAGACTCGCTGAACCTGTAGAGCCGGGCTGGCCGGTGCGCACCGCCAGAGTCAAGCTCGCCCGTGTCGACGAGCCCGCCGCGGGCGAGCGCTTGCCTCCTGAAGTTCGCTGGGTCGATGGCCTGGCCGAGCACTGCTTCAGTAACCGCACGGAGCTGCCCGAGCGTGAATGACCCACCAAGGAACCTGTGCGCGACCGCCGCGTACTCGGTTTTGGCGCGAAGCCTGTCGACGGCATGGTCAATGATCTCGGCGTGATCGAACGCGAGCTGCGGAAGTCGGTCGATTGAGAACCAGGCGACGTTCTCCCCCGCGGTCTGTTCGAGTGCCTCCGCGGTTTCAGCCGCCCCCGCGTCGCCTCCGTCGCGTGATGACAGGGGCGGGAGCGGGTCGTCCCAGCGGCGGGGCCGAGGCACGGGATCAGGATCGGAATCCACGCGAGCGCGCCCCTCGCGCGGCAGCTCGACACCAGCGTTTGGGTCGGCGTCAGCGTTTGGCTCGGCGTCGAGCTCGAGCTCGAGCTCGCCGTACTGCGCCCAGTAGGCGATGGTGACGAGCCGCTGGGCGTCCGCCGATCGCTCTATACCGCCAAATGAGTAAAGCTGTTCGAGGTGACGCGGATTCCTTCGGGCAGCGGCCCGCAGGGTGCGGAGCGCGGTATCGGAGAGTGTCTCATCCCACTCGGTTGGCCCGCCTGGTAGCGCCCATTCACCGAGAAAAGGCGCGCGAGTCCTTCGCACGAGAGGAAGCCAAATTGTGGGAGCCGCGGCGGCCTCGCCGACATGCTCGGCGTCCGCGGGCGGTCGCAGGGCGAATGCGACGACTGACACTGCAACCGCTGGCGGCAGATAGCGACGCTCGGCGACGCTAGCGCGCTGGTAGTGCATCCTCGCTCCGCTCAATTCAGACTTAAAGTCATTCTGACCATAAGTCAGCATACGCCTATTCCGAGAGCTGTCAAACCTGCCCTATCGGCGAGTGAGGCGCTTCAACCCACGAGTCGCGCGGTCTGCCCGCGTACCAAGCGGGTTGTCGACGAGCACGTAGGTCCAGGTCGCCGACGGGGCGACGGACGCTGCCCTTCGCTCCTTCGCTAACCTTGCACGGCGCGCGGCCGCCGGACGAGCAATACGATTCCGACCACTACAAGCGCAACACCCATGACCGTCGCGACGACACCGCCAATTGACCACCAGAAGAGCGGGGCAAAGAAGCTCGCGGCGTTGAAGGCGGGTGCGGCGACGACGCCAACGACATCGCTTGGGCACTCGATCAGGATCTCTCCAGGGCTCTCCGCCCGCACGATCGCAAAGGAGTTAAAGTCGCCGCCTCGATACTCGGAGCTGAACGAGTAGGGGCGGACCGCTTGAACAGGAAGACTCCTCCCGGACTCAGTCGTTGCAGTGCATTCGATAGGCAACGAAGCATTCGGAGCATCTTCTGGCGCAAGGAGATAGAACGCGTCATCTGCTCTGCTAGCTGTCACCGTGCCACTCGGGGTCATCTCGGTGACCTCCTCAATCATTTCGAATACCTTTGGTACCGTCGCGAGAGCGCCGACTGCGAGGCCAAACGGCAAACCCCCGAGCGTGAGGATCGCCCCGAGCACTACGGCGACAACCGCGGCGACGCTCGAGCGCGGTCGCTGGTTCGGGTACTGGCTCGGGTGTCGGTTCGGGTGTAGGTTCGGGTGTGGCAGGACTTGCCGTGCGACCTGGGGCGACTGTCCGCCGTTTACGGGCTGCCCAACTTGACCATTTGGCGGCAACGCTGTCATTCCGGCTCCCTACGTAGGACGGCGCCGGTCCGCGACCTAGCGCTCAGTCTCTGGTTGCTCTTTCAGCGTAGGCGCTCAACTCCAGAGTGACAAGTGATGCCCCATTCGCCGCTGAGTGCCGTCAGGGTGCCAAGTACCGATGGGTGCCGCTGGGTGCCGCTGGGATGCTCCGGACGACGCTCGGGCGCCACCGGGGGACGCCAGGGTGCTAAGTGCCGCTCATAGCACTGGCGACTTGCGGAGCGCGAAGCATTGCTTGCTCGGTCCACAAGGGCGACGTCCTCCGCTGGTAGCGGCAAACTGACCTCATCCTGTGGAAAGCAACGGCCGGGGTGTGCACCGGTGCTTGACTCATCCCATGTTGAATACTTCCGAACGCGAGCAGCCACCAGACGACCCAGGCCACCCAGGCGCCCCAGGCACCCCAACGACTTCCCCCGCAGCGGTCCCCGATTCCACGGCCGCATCACCGCCTAGCCCTACTGTGCCGGGCTCAGATGCACCCGTGACCGCCAATGGACTCGACGCCGACGACCGGGCTGACGCAACAGACCTCGCCGACATGGCCGACGCAGCATCGGCTGCACGAGCGGCTGAAGCAGCTCAGGTGCGCGCGCTTGGTGGCCTGATGCGGCGCACTTTCGGGCACGCGACTGTCGGCGAGAGTAGCCGCTCTCGGAATCCAGAGCTCGAACTGCGCTCGCTGAGACTCGAGGTCGCGGCACGCCTCCACCTCAGCGAGTACGCGGCCGAAAAGCTCATCCATACAGCTCATCACACGGTCGACGTCTACAAAGCAACCCTGGCCGAACTCGCTGCAGGCCGCGTTTCGCTGCAGGTCGTGCACGTCACCGTCGACGAGGGGCTTGTCTTTCAATCTCTTCCACCGGAGCAGGCGTCGACGCGGCGCGCACAGTATGAAGCTGAGGTGATTCCCCACGCCCGCGTCGAGACGCCCAACAGGCTTCGGCCAATTGCCCACCGGATTGCGCTGGAGCTTGCAGATCTTCCACTTGACGAACAGCATGAGTCAGCCACGAGACGGCGATGCGTACAGGTGCGCGATCTCCCGGACGGCATGGCGGAGTACGCCGCGTACCTCCCAGCGACGGCAGCATACGCGATTCGTGACAGGGTCGCTCAGATTGCCAAGCACATTGCGAAGACGGAGTCACCCGCAGCCGCGAGTTCGCTGGGGGCCGACGGCACTGGCAGTGGAAGGGGTGGAGCGGGCACCCCTCGCTCAGCACTCTCCACTCATGAGCAGGGCGGGGGCCGCACTCGCTCGCAGATTGAGGCTGACCTCTTCACAGATCTCCTGCTGACAGGCGAGGTTCCGGTTGCGGCCGAAGGGTCGGCCCCGATCGGCCGGGCATATCTGGCCGCATTCAGGTCGTTGTGCCTGCGCATCGGCTGCACGACGTACCGCTCACGGATACTGAATCAACGGGCGACCCCGCTTTCGACAACGCCAATGTTGGAGGCGTCGCGGAGCTTGTTGGGTATGGCCCGATCGGCGGAAAGGTTGCGCGCGAGACAGCGGAACGGGCCGCCGCAGCCGGCGATAGCTGGGACCTCGTGAACGTCACGGTTGGCGGCACCGTCATGAGCGTCAAGACGTATCGGCCATCCGCGCACATGCGGCGGTTCATCATCACCCGAGACCTCCATTGCCGAGCGCCAGGTTGTCGCAGGCAGGCGACGAGCTGCGATATCGATCACACGATCGATGCCGCCCACGGCGGCGCGACAAGTACCGACAATCTCGCTTCCCTCTGCCGAGGCCATCACGTGTTGAAGCACACAAGCGGTTGGAGGCTCATCCAGCACGATGCTGGGGCACTCACGTAGGTGAGCCCGACAGGGCCCGAGCACACCTCACGCGCTCCCAGCACTGTCAGGTTTCGCGCTCGCACGAGCAGGGCGCATGCGGAGTGACGGGCCCGCTACCAGGCGAGGAAGCGATCAGGCGAGCAGGTCTCTCATGTCATCGGCCGTGAGAGATTTGGAAAAGAGTTCCTCATCGTCAATCACTGCGTCGAAGAGTGCACGCTTGCGTCGCTGCAGTTCAAGGACTTTCTCCTCAATCGTCCCGAGCGCAATCATGCGGACAACGTTTACAGGCTTCTGCTGACCGATCCGGTGAGTACGGTCGATTGCCTGGGCCTCGCTCGCCGGGTTCCACCAGGGATCAAGCAGAATCACGGTGTCGGCTTCGGTGAGGTTGAGACCAACTCCTCCCGCCTTCAAGCTGATGAGAAACACATCCACTTCCCCATCTCGAAAACGCTCGATGACCGAGTCTCGATTTCGGGTCCCGCCATCAAGCGTAATCGTACGGATCCCTTCAGCCGCGAGGTGAGCCGACGCGCGCTCAAGGAACGAGGTGAACTGGCTAAACACGAGCGCACGCCGACCTTCGGAGGCAAGCGCGCGGGCATGCTCCGCGAGTGCCTCGAGCTTCGCAGAAGGAATCTCAGAGTATTGCCCATCGATCAGCGTCGCATCGAGCGCGAGCATGCGCAGGAGCGTGAGCGACCGGAAGAAAGTGAACCGACTCCGATCAAGATCTTCCATCAGCCCGAACAGTTTCTGCCGTTCCCGCTGCAGGAAGGCGTCGTAGAGCGCCCGATGACGTGAGTCTAGCTCGATTTCAAGGATCTGTTCCTGCTTCTCGGGAAGCTCTGCAGCGACGCTCGCCTTGGTACGGCGCAGCATGAACGGCCTGATCCTACGTCGAAGTTCCTTCGTGCGCCGCGCACGGAGTTCTCGCTGCAGTTTCGGGCCGCTCCCGGCCCCTGTACCGACCGAGTTACCCGGCGCAGGCTGCTCAATGGCACGCACGTAGTCTTCTTCGAAGCGGCGAGCGGACGGGAAGAGCCCAGGCGCGACAATCTTGGTGAGCGCGTGCAGCTCTCGGAGCGAATTCTCAATCGGTGTTCCCGTCACGGCGAGCTTCCATCCCACCGGGAGGGTCTCGGCAAGCTCATTTCCTTGGGCAGCCGAGTTCTTCACGAACTGCGCCTCGTCGAGAATGAGGCCCGCGATTCCGAGTTCCGGGTCTTCAGCGACTGACCGATAGCTCGCAAAGTCGAGTCGGAACAGCGCGTAGCTCGTCACGATGAGGTCCGCCTCGGCGGCATCATCTCGCACCGTGCGACCGCTCGCGGCCTCCGTCGCTGCGCGGACGCGAACGCGCAGGCCCGGCGCGAAGCGTGCCGCCTCCGCGGCCCAGTTACTCATCACTGACGTTGGCGCGACAACGAGGAACGGCCGACGTTCGGCCCGCCCGGCGGCTCGCCGCCACGGGATCGAAGCGCCGCCGGAATCGCCGGGGTCGCCGGGGTCGTCGGAGTCGTTGGAGTCGTCGGAGTCGTTGGACTCTGCAGGCCCGCCAGACTCGCGATAATCGCCGGGTTCGACTGAATCGCGCAACACACCCGGCCCATCAATACCACCACGCTCGCCTTCCTTGGCGTAGGCGATCAGCGTCAGGCACTGGAGGGTCTTTCCGAGCCCCATGTCGTCGGCGAGGATGCCACCCAGTCTGTTGCGCCACAGAAACGCCAACCAGTGGAAGCCGTCGCGCTGATATGACCGAAGTTCAGCAGTGATACCGGCCGGCTCGGGCACTGGCACGGGTCGCGCAGCGCCGATCTCACGGACCAGTTCACGCCATTCAACGGCGGCTTCCGACTCGTCTGCGAGGTCTTCAAAGTCTGCCCAATTCGGCACCTGGTGCCTCGGAACGCGCGGCCCAGTCTCCCATTCGTCAAGGTCCTGGCCCTCCGCTATGAGGGCCGCCAGCGGCGCAAATGCAGGGTGGTTCAGGTGAAGATACGTATTGTCGACAAGCAGCAGCTTTGTTCGCCCTGTCGCGAGCGCTTTAAATAGCGGCCCAAACGGCACCGTCCGCCCCTCGATCGTGACGAGCACGCCGAGGTCGAACCAATCCTCCCGTTCGCTCGGCACCGTCGTCACTTTGAGGTGCGGCACCCCTTGCAGCTCGCGGTACGCAGGGACAGCCCCCGAGACACGCACCGTGACCCCCGGTGTATTGCGGAGCTGAGGGACCACCTTCGTCAAGAATTCGGCGGCAGCCACCCCACGAAGCTCAAGGGGGCCGGGCAGCCCGCGCTGCGCCTCGGCGTCGAGCCCTTCTGGCGCATCCCCGCGCCATGCGTCGGGGAAGAGTTCTTGGGCAAGGATCTCATCGGGGATCACACTGCCGAGGGTCGCTGGGCGCCCCTCGCCGCGGCGTCGAGTGGGGCGTTCATCGCTCCAGGTGAGTAGCAGTCGGTGTCCTGCGCGCCAGGCCGCCGTCAGCAAGAGCCGCACCCGGTCCGGATCGGGCAGCGCCACCGACCCGTCGCTGCTCGCCACGGTGAACTCCGACTGCAGCTCTGGCAGTCCGTCGGCGAGGAACTCTGTCCGCTCCTGTGCAGCGATTGTAAGGCCGCCCGGCTCGAGCGCCCCCGAAAGGAGCGCCACCTCCGAGGCTGTCGTCTCGTTCGTCGTCGGCGCGAGGTGGACGGAGCGGTCGCGCCCGCGCCCGGCGATGTAGACACCGTGGTTTCCTACTGCACCGGTTTCGACGAAGGGTACCTCTGCGCCGTCGAGTTCAAGCCTCGGCGTCAGCACGACCGCGCCGCCGCCGGTTGCGACGGTGTCAAGCCATAGCTCTGCCCGTTCGTGCAACCGAACCGAAGCGCCCTTGCCCGCGACGACGAGCGCGATTCCAAGGTGTTCAGACTGACGGAGCAGAGTCCACAACGCCGGACTCAGGTATTCGTCGAGAAAGACCCAATCAGGATCCTTCCCGATGGCGACAGTCTCGCCGGCTCGATGGAGAGCGTGCAGCTGCCGAAACCATCGCTGCTGTGCGGGGTCAAGGCTCAACCGACTCCCGTGATGGCCGATATTTGCCCAGGTGAGGCTCCCCCGAGCCCAGCCGCGCTCCGTTCTGATCGCCGGCCGAATTCCCAACTGGAAGATACCGCTCCCGGCGTCCTGCCCGGGCTTCACTGAGCGCGACAGCGGCCCATTCCAGTTGTCTGCGGAGCGGGGAATCATCTCGCGAACCTCGAATTGCAGGCCGAGCTGCGCGAACTGTCCCCCCGCTATGACGCTTCCGCGTGCCGAGGAGGCACCGCGTTCGCCGACCGCTCGCAGCGAACCTTCGAGCGAGCCGTCACTGCTCCCAAGGAGCTCGCCGAGCCGCGCTCGCCACGCAGCCTCAGGGCCACGCTGCGCTGGTGGAGGAGCATCGACATCGGGACTATTCATACGTGCCTCAATGCTACG
This sequence comes from Leucobacter sp. NPDC015123, assembly GCF_043080205.1. NCBI lineage: Bacteria > Bacillati > Actinomycetota > Actinomycetes > Micrococcales > Microbacteriaceae > Leucobacter > Leucobacter sp. NPDC015123. The sequence goes on from NZ_JBIBVH010000009.1 coordinate 38,676, forward strand.
CCGTGCCGGAGACGCTCCCTGCGTCGAGTGAGTACACGTGAACCTGCACGCTAGCTGGCCTTTCGACTTGCAGAGACACGGTATATTTGAAGAGCAAAGTCTGCGGCCTATCGGCTACGGCGCCTGGCACCGCCAGCGCTGCAGACACGCCGCACAGCAGGCGGCAAGCCGGAGCCAAATGGCGCACGGGCTTGAGAAAGGCCAGATTCGTATGCCCGCAAATGGGATCCCTGAGGACGACCAGCAGGTCCCGAGCACCCCTGAGACGCCGAAGGGTCATCGTGAGACCGCTGCGCGAGAAAGCGAGATCGCTCCAGAGTTCGCCGAGCTCGCAGACGCGGCAGTCTTCTCCGAGCGCAGCCGGGGAACTGACGCGAAGATCGCGTCTCGTGCAGACGGCGATACCCTACGCGCTACATTCGCGCGATACTACTCGCTGACCAAACCGGGCGTGCTGTACGGAAACGTCCTGACTGCGGCAGCCGGCTTCCTGCTCGCCGCGGGTGTTGCGCGCGCCTTTGACGGGCTTCTCTTTCTCGCGACGATCGTTGGCACCACCCTCGTCATCGCCGCCGCTTGCGTGCTGAACAACGTGCTCGACCGGGATATTGATGACCGGATGGAGCGCACGAAGAAACGCGCAACCGTATCTGGCAGCATCAGCGTGCGAAACGCGGTCATCTTCTCGGTTGTGCTGTTCGTGCTCGGCAACGCGATCCTCGTTGCCTGGACAAACTGGCTCGTCGTAGTGACTGGCCTCGCCGGGTTCTTCACGTACGTGGTGCTGTACGGCATGCTGTCAAAGCGCATGAGCGTGCACGGCACGCTCGTGGGCAGTATCTCAGGCGCAGCGCCGATCTTCGCCGGCTACGTTGCGGTCACCGGGACGGTTGATGCGGCGGCGATCCTCACCTTCCTCGCCATCTTCTTCTGGCAGATGCCCGAATTCTACTCAATCGCCGTGTACCGTCGAGACGAGTACGCTCGTGCCGGCGTTCCCGTGATCACCGTGGTGCATGGGATTCCAGCGGCCAAGATCCAGATCCTGCTGTACACGATCGCGTACGTCGTGGCATCGGTCGCGCTCACCCCGCTCGGTTACACAGGCTGGGTGTATGCGGCGGTCATGGGGGCGCTTGGCGTCTGGTGGATCGTCATCGGCATCCAGGGCCTCAGCGCAAAGGACGACAACGCCTGGGCACGTCGCATGTTCAGGTTCTCCCTGATCATCATCATGGCATACAGCCTGATGATCTCGATCGGCGCCCTCCTCCCCTAAACGGAGACGCCCGGCTGCGGCTCCCCTAGACCCACTTCGCGAGCGTCACCGAACGGTCACGGGCGGTAAACCCGAGACGCTCATACATGCCAAGCGCGCCACTCGGGTTCGCAGAGTCGACGTCGAGCAGGGCGTTGACGAAACCCGCGGCGCGGTACGCTTCGAGCACTGCCGAAATCACCGCTGACGACAGCCCGCGACCTCGCCAATCGCGTACGACGCCGATTGTCGACATGTACCCAAACGGGCCGCCGTTCAGCTCCCACTCGTCCTCGTTCACCTCCGTGAGCGCGGCAGCAACAACCCGAATCGGGTCGGCGTCTGAGCCGCGACCCGTGACGAGCACGCGCGACAGTTCAGGGGAAAACTCCCCAAGCTCTCGTTCGTCCGCCCACTCTTGCGCGCTCATGGGGCGCGAACCCCAGTGGTCTCGAAAGGCGTCGTTGACCGCGAGCCGCGTAGCCTCAGACACCTCCGCGGTGTACGGGCGGAGTTCAACCCCCGGAGGCAACTTGCGGGCGGGAATCTCGCCAGCGAGGGATCTTCCGAGCTCCATCCACCACCGCACCGGCTGGTATCCGGCATTCGCAGCGAGCGCGAGAGTGTCGGAGTTCGCTTCCCGTGCGCCCATGCTGAGCAGCCCGGGCAGCCTCGCGTCGACCGTCGCGAGTAGTTGCCGACCGCGAGCCTCCTGCCACGCAAGCATCCCGGTGCCGATACCAAGACCCCGCCACTCAGGGTGGACAACGCCGTCGACAAAGACGTCGACATGGTCACGCCACTCGTCGTCGAGCTTCGCCTCCCCAAACGCGACGAGGACACCAGCGTTCGAGAACGCCAGCACGGTGTCGGTCGCCAGAGTAAAGCGATCTCCGGCGAGCCAGAGCTTCACGAGATCCAGTCCGTACAATTCATACGGGTGGTCGACGACTCCCGCCGCGCGGTATAGCTCGCAGATTGCCTCGGCATCATCGCCAGTCGCGGGGCGCCAGCTCAGGTGTTCACCGCCAGCTGTCGCGGGGAGCTCGGGCAGCGCGTCTGGTGCGAGCGCACGGTCTGCGAGTGAAACTCCGGCCGCAGCGAACGCACGCGCGTAGATCTCCCGCACAGTCGTGTGTTTCCTGCGATTGTAGGCCATCGCAGTCTGCGGGGCGCCCTCCGCTGCCGCGGCTTTCGCCGCAGCGTAGCGCTCCGCGTCCTCCGGGTGCGCGCGAAGCCAATCACGAAAGAGCACATGGCGTGCGGGCTCGGCAGTACCGGCAGCGAACACGTGCAGGTTGACCCGCGGTTCCTCGAGCCTCAGCATCCTGTGGCCGTCGAGCTCCGGCTCCCGTACGGTATGCCGATACCCCAGTGCGGTGAGCGCGGGGATGTAGCGTGACTCATCGTCGGGGTCGGCTACGACGAGGTCAAGATCGATGACGTCCTTTGCCGGTAGGCGTGGGACCGCAGTTGAGCCGACATGCTCGAGCGAAACCGCCGCGGATCCGACTGCCGCGAGGATCGCGTCGCCCAGGACGCGCGCCCGCTCGGGCCAACCCGGGTTCGCTGGCACGACAGCCAGCGCTTCAGGGGGCGGCTCTCCCGCCACCCACGGGTCAGCCATCGCGACACCGTCACGAAAGTCAGCGATTCCTGCAGGGAGACCACCTGTCATTGCCCATCCTTACTCACGTGTCACGGGCACACTATCGGCCAATGTGCTCGCTCCGCCAGGCACAACACGCACGCCACGAGCAATGTCAGGTACTTTCACGGCGCGCACAGATGCTACCCCCAGCGAGGATCGTTCGGATCCGGTGATTCTGCACCATCGCCGTCGGTCATGACGCGAGCATCTCCCACCCACGCCGCGAGTTGGCCGGCGCACAGCAGGTGCGGCCGCGGCAGTCCAAGCAGGTCTGGATCAGCTGCGACTGCGAGCGGCGCGTCGCTCGCGAAGATCAGCACGTTCCCCAGGGGGCCATCTGCGTCGAGCGGGTCGGCGTCGAGCACGACAGCAACGTGCGCGAACACGTCGCCCAGCGTTGCGGCCTGCGTGCGCGCGTACTCGAACGGATGACCGTCGAGCAGGTTGACCACGACGGCTCCGCCAGCCGCGGAGCGCGCGGCGACGAGGGCGAAGAACTCGCGGCTCGCGACGCGACGGTGGATCACGGCCGCATCCCAGAGGTCGACAATCGTGAACTCAGCTTCGGCCCAGTCTGTTGGCGTTGCGGTTCGCCCGGCGTCGCCCTGACTAGCGTGCCTGGACTGCGGGGCGGGCTCCGGTTCGGACACCTGCTGAGACTCCGGCTCGGATACCTGCGCTGGCCCCTGCCCTGGCGCCGGCCCCGGCGCCCGCCCTGCCTCGGAGGCGCTGGCCGCCTCGGCGACCTCACGCGCATCTCCGAAGACCGCACGCACGTCGCTCCCCTCAGGCAGCGGAAGCGCGTCAAGCATTGTTGCGTAGAGTTCCGGCTCGAACTCGACAACGAGCTGTGGTGAGCCTGCACGGGTGGCTTGAACGTACCGCGCCAACGTCAGGGCGCCAGCCCCAAGATGCACCGTGAAGAGCGGTGCACCGCTGGGAGCAGCGGCATCGATCGCGCGCGCGATATGGCGGGTGTACGGATACGCGAGCTTGGTGGGGTCAGACAGCGAGACGACAGACTGCGCAACCCCGTCAACGCTGAGCTCGAATCGACCAGGCCGCAGCCTCGAGCTCGTGAGTGTGACCGATCGCCCCGAGAGCGTCGAGGAGAGTGTTCGGCGTTTCTTCAGCACCGTCCAAGTCTAGGTCTCGTGCGTTGCCACTTCGTGCGCGTAGCCTTGGCGGAGATACCGTGGCGGCGGGAGATACCGAGGCTGCGGGAGTAACTGCACGTCCGGGTGCAGCCCCACGCTGCACCCGGATACCCGACAGCTACACAGGAAGGGTGATCGCAGCTGATACCGGGGCTGGCATCGAGCGGCCGTTGTTCCGGTCTCGCTGCAGCCAGAGCAGCGCCATAATCGCGAGACTGAGAAGCGTACCGCCCCAGACGAAGGCCGACGGATCGAGCGCGTTGCTGACCCAGCCCGACCATTCGGGCGCGACGAGCACGAAGGCAGCGGCGAAGCCGAGCGCAACCCGCCAGTACCAGCTCACCCGCGACAGCATGTACCCTTCCAGCCCGATCGACGCGGCCATGAGCGCGACCATGCCAGTCACGGTGGCTATCGCGACTTCTATCCAACTACCCTGTAGCATCAGCGCACTATAGGCCATCAGTAGGGGGATCAGGTAGAGCCCCTTCGCGAACTTCCACGCGGAGAGCGCTGATCTCATGGGCGGCGCCGCCGCGATTCCCGCGCCGACGAATGCGGCGAGCGCGACTGGCGGGGTGACGTTCGAGTCCTGACTCAGCCAGTAGACAATGAGGTGCGTGACGATCACGGCGAGGCCGAGCCCTTCGAGCGCGGGCCCGGCGAGGATTATGATGACGACGTAGGAGGCGGTCACGGGTAGGCCGACGCCGAGTATGAGCGAAGCCAACGCCACCATAATGAGCGTGAGCAAGAGGTTTCCTGCAAACGCAGTGATGAGCAGCTCTGAGATCACGAGGCCGAGCCCTGTCATGCCGACGATGCCCACGATGACGCCGGCGATCGCGCATGCTGCGCTCACTGGAATTGTGTTCTTCGCGGCGATCACGAATACCTCGCCAAGGTCAGTCAGCGACATCCGGCTTCCTACGCGCAGCATCGATACGACAAACAGCGCAAGGAGCGCGTACATCCCGGCCCGGGCTGGCGGCACGTAGTTGAGCAGCAGCGTCACCAGCAAGACGAGAGGTGCAAGAAAATGCCAAGCCGAGCGCATCACCTCGCGAAGTTTCGGGAGCTGTTCGGCCTTCATTCCGCCTATGTTGTGCTTCCGGGCGAGCAAGCTCACAAAGATGTAGACGGACGCAAAGTACATGAGCGCGGGGATAATGGACACCTTCACGATGTCGGCGTACGGGATTCCGGTGCGCTCTGCGATGAGGAAGGCCCCTGCTCCCATGATTGGCGGCAGCACTTGCCCGCCAGTCGAGGCGGCGGCCTCGATCCCGGCCGCGTCGTGCGACTTGTATCCGACCTTCTTCATCATTGGGATAGTGAATGGTCCTGTTGTCGCAACGTTGCCAATTGCGCTGCCTGATACAGAGCCCATCAGTGCGCTGCCGAGCACGGCACCCTTCGCGGGGCCGCCCCGTGACTTACCAGTGAGCGCAAAGGCGAGGCCGATGAAAAAGTTGCCGCCGCCGGACTTCTGGAGCATCGCACCGAACAGGATGAAGATGAAGACAAACGTCACAACGACGCCGAGGGTGAACCCGAGGATCCCGTCGGTTCCCAGGTAGACGTGGGTCGAGATTCGCTCGATGGTTGCCCCGCGATGTTTGAAGACGCCCGGGAACCACGGACCCGCCCACGCGTAGAACACGAAGAGCAGCACGAGGACTGACATGAACCATCCGACGGTGCGTCGCGTCACTTCCAGCAGCACCGCGCACAGCACAAGTCCCATCACCCAGTCGAGCGTCTCGTACGCCCCGGCCCGGCGGGCCAGCTGCGCCTGGTAGAGGATCGGGTAGAGGCAGACGGCGATACTCGCGAAGATGAGCGCACAGTCGACAACGATCATCGCAGCGCTTCTCCCCCACGGCTTTTTCGACGCGGGCACAATAATGAGACCGAGTGCGAGCACGAGCACGAGATGCGCGAGCCGCTGCTGACGTGCGTCCATTGCGTACGAAATAGTGATGTAGATCTGAAACGCGCCGAGTGCGACGGCGAGGGTAAGGATCACCCAGCCGAGTGCACGCCGGTGCGGTCCCTCGTCCAAGCGCAGTCCGGCGAGTCGTTGCCACAGCGGCCCGTCGCCTGGCACACCGTCGTCTTCGTCGAATGCCTGAGGATCTGCGGGGCCCTGATCGGGTTTCACCGCTGAGGTAGTGCGGTCGTTCATTATTCCTCCTCCGCCGCGCACCCCTGTGTGCGCGGGTCGTATTGTGCGCGGAGCTCACCCCTCGCCATGTCGAGCAGCGAGATCTGCTGGATCTCGAGCGTGATAGCCCGCCGCGGCCAGCACCGCGAGAGCAGCAGCTCCCGTTCGCCGGCCCAGAGACGGTGGTCGATGTTCGGCTTCCCTGCGCGGATCGTGAGCTCCGGCCCGATCGGACGCTCGAGACCTTCCAGCACCCACCACGGACCTTCAGCATGCCCCGATCCTTCACGAGCCTGATGCCCCATCCCAGCGCCGAACTGGCGCAGGCGGGTCCGCTCGACAACGAACTCGCCCTCGCGAACTGCGAGCTCCTCCTCGACAGGGAGTCCGTCAATCGAATGCACGTAACTCACCGTGACCGTCGCGGTCGCCGGGAGGCGCGCGATGAGTTCGGCGCCACCGGTCTCGCCTCGAGCGGTCACGCTGATGATCGCGCGAGTCGGGGCGAGGAGCGGCGTGAACGCGACGCCGGCGAGGATCGCGACGCCGACAAGGATCGCTGCACCCCGGGCGTCGCGCGACCTGGCACGGAGGCTGCGGTGCTTCCGGGGGTCCCCGCTGGGGCGAGGGTCCCAGACTCCCCCGCTGTGCTGGGGCTCTCCGCCGGGGCCGGGCTCGAGCACGGGTCAGCCGCGCAGCTCGGCAGGGACGTCTATCCCTACTTCCTCGTAGTACTTGAGCGCCCCAGGATGCACTGGAACCGGGGCATTCTCGATGTTCTCTGGCACGACAAACTCGACCGCTGGCGCGTAGACGCCTTCGATCACGTTGACGTTCTCGAAGACAGCCTTCGTAATGTCGTAGGCTTGCTCCTCATTGAAGTTCTCGGGTACCACGAGGGCGTTCCAGGTTGCGATTGTCGGGGTGTCAACATCGACACCCGGATAGGTGCCTGCGGGGATCACGTGGTCGACGTATCCTCCGTATCCCTCGAGAATCCTCTTCCGTTCGTCGTCGCACATCGGGATAAGAACGACGTCGTCGGTGGTCGCGAGCTCCGTGATGCCGGCATGCCCCTGACCCACAACCCAGGTGCCAGCGTCTACACCGCCGCTCGTCAACCCCGTCGAGGTCTCTGCATAACCGAGTTGGCGTCGGTCGATGTCGGTCGCGGGGTCCATGCCGAGCGAGGCGAACACCTGGTTCGCAGTCGCCTCATTCCCACTCCCAATGTCGCCGACCGAGAAGCGAGAACCCGCGACGTCTGAGAAGCACTCGAGCCCGAGCCTGGACTTCGTGGCAGCGAGCGACACGGTGTGGTAGACGTTCGGGTAGAGGACGGCGAGCGTGCTTGTTCGCACCTCGCGCCCCTCAAAGTCGGCGAGGCCGTTGAAGGCCTGGTTCGCCGCGTCGCCCTGCGCGATCGCGAGCTCCGCCTGTCCGGAGCCGATGAGCTGGATGTTCTCGACCGATGCTCCAGTCGACTCGACCGACGCTGTCGTCCCCTCCACCTCATCGCTGACGATCTGGCGCAGTGCCCCGCCAATCGGATAGAACAGCCCCGCGGTCCCGCCGGTCACAATGGTGACAGCGGGGAGGCGCCCGAGCTCGCCATCGGCTGCGGCACCACCGGCGTCGCCAGGCTGGGAGCAGCCGGTGAGTGCAAGTATCGCGGCGCCTAAGAATGTCAGCGGATAGAGTCTGCGTCGTTGCATGATGTCCTCCAGGGTTCGCCGATGCGTCGTTGCATCTCGAGCCAGGCTAGGGGTGGCACCGCGTCGGGCTCCGAGTTGACGACCCAGTTTTGAGGCTGCGATGAGGAAGTGGAGATTCGGTAACGGTTGGACAGAAGGCCACGCCCCAGGCGCCGACCGCGCGTATCGTGCGACGGGAGATGGGACGCCGACGAAAGATCTGGATCGCGGTCGCGGGTATCGCGGCGCTTGCCGCAGGCGCCCTCTGGTTGCAGGGCTCGACGGCACCAGCTCCCGTGCCCGTGAGCGTCGGAACGGGCCTGCCAGGCGGGGTCTATGACGCGGTCGGGCGGAGCCTCGCTGAGCTTGCCGACGGTGACGTTCTGACGATCACCGCGGTTCCGACCGCAGCCTCAGTCGAAAACCTTTCCCGTGTACGTAGCGGAGACCTCGACGCAGGCTTCGCGCTCGCGGATGTTGCGGCGCTTGCCATGTCAAAGCCCGACCCGTCTGAGGCGGCAAACGGCTCGAGTGGCGTACAGGAACTGCGGGCGGTGGCTCGGCTATACGACAATAGCGTCCACCTCGTCGTGCGGGCCGCATCGCCTTACGATGGCCTCGAGGAGCTTGCCGGAGCCAGGGTCTCGCTCGGGGCTGAGAACTCCGGCACCGAAGTGATCGCGGAGCGGCTGCTGGAGGTTGCAGGAATCTCGGCGACCGTCGAGGGGAACCCAGCGGGTGCCGAGGGGAACCCAGAGGGCGTCGCGGCGGCCCTCAGGCTCGGACTCGGCGCCTCGGTGGCTGCTTTGGAGCGAGACGAGATTGACGCATTCTTCTGGTCGGGTGGGCTTCCCACCGACGCCATCACCAGTCTCGCTAGCCGGGTACCGATCCGGCTCCTCGACGTATCGGCGGCCGTCTCAGACCTTACGGCCAGTTATGGAGCCTTCTACGCCGAAGCGCCGATCCTTGCCGATACCTACCCGGGGGTCGCCCCGGTTCGTACCGTGAGCGTCCCAAGTCTGCTCGTCGTGGGTTCTGAGATGCCCGACGATGTGGCGGCGGCGCTCACACGCGCTGTACTCGACTCGCGAGAAGAGCTTGCACGGCTACACCCGGCAACGTACCAGCTATCTCCGCGCACCGCGGTCGCGACCTCCCCAGTGCCGCTTCATCCGGGCGCCGCCCGCTACTACCGCGAAGCTAAGCCGTTCGCCTGACCGACTGGTAGGCGAAGCACTGCCTCCGTTCCGCTCGGTGAGATCGGCGTGAGCGCGAGCGTACCGCCCTGCATCCCGAGGAGCGTAACGACAACGGAGAGACCAAGCCCAGAGCCGCTGGCAGCGGGACTCGTTGGCTCCTCGCTGCGCTCGGGTGAGCGCCAGAACGGCTCGACCGCGCGGAGCAGGTCCTCCTCGCTGAGCCCCGGCCCATTGTCACGCACGCGCAGCTCAACATCCGTGTTGCCCAAACTCCCCTCTGCGCGTTCCCTCGGACCAGCCGTCTCGCGGGCGTCGACGATCACACGACGCGCGCCGAACTTCAGTGCATTGTCGATGAGCGCGTCGAGCGCCTGGTCAAGAGTTCCTTCGAAGGCGCGCACACTGAGCTTCGAAGGCACCGCGCCAATCTCCAGGGAGCTTCCCACGCGCGAGGCGATGGGCAACCAGCCGGCGACCCGCCGTGTAATCACATCCTTGACCTCGCAGTCAACGACAGGCGGATGGTGGGAGTCGGCTCTGGCGAGCGTGATCAGGCCGTCGCAGGTTCGTGTGAGGCGATCCACCTCTTCCAGCGCGAGCGCAAGCTCCTCTGCCGCCGCTGAATCGAGTGCGCCACCCAGCCCCTCAATCCTCATTCGCAGTGCAGCGAGCGGGTTGCGTACCTGGTGCCCGGCGAACGCAACGAACGTGCGCTGCCGGCTCACTAGGCTGTGGATCCTCGTGGCCATCCGGTTGAACGAGCGACCCAGGTGGACGAGTTCAGGAGGACCGATGCCTGACGGCACGCGCGCGTGCAGGTCTCCTGATCCGAGATCCTCCGTCGCCTGTTCGAGTGTGTCGATTGGCCGGAGCACCCAACGCGCGAGTGGGGCTGCCGCTGCCGCCCCCACCCAGACGAGGGCAACGATCACGAGCAGCACAATGAGCCAATGCAGAGATATAGCCACGCGGAGCGCGCCCGTCGGCGATGCCGTGACGACCGCACCGACAACCTCGCCGCCGCTCACAACAGGCTCTGCGACGAGTTGCCGCTCCGTGGTCCACGGCCAGACCGCATCGATGCTCACGGTTCGCGTTCCCGCGAGCGCGTAGGCGACAAGCGCCGGCAGCGCGCCTCCTCCAGCGAGCTCGCGCCCGCGCAAGTCAGCGGGTGTGAGCCCCTCCCGACTCGAAGCGACGATCCCGCCCTCTCGATCAATGACAATCGCTTCGATCCCGAATAGCTCTTCGTATCGTGCGAGTTCTGCACCGATCGTGCCCGGTTCCCCCGAGACGATACTCGACTCCGCGATGCCAGCAAACCGGACGGCGTCACCTGTCCGGTCCGCGGCCATCGTCGCCGTCGCACGTTCCGCGATCGCGACCGCGAGCGGCGCAGCCAGCCCGGACACCGCAAGCACGATGAATCCGACGATAATGCCGACAATCCGCCTGCGCATGCTAGTCCGCCCCGGCCTCCGGTGTCGTGCGCGTACTGAAACGGTATCCAGACCCGCGGACGGTTTCGATGAGGTCGGGCTCGCTCAGCTTTGCCCGAAGCGAGCTCACGTGGACCTCGAGCGTCCTCCTGCCTCCAGGCCACACCGTATGCCAGACCTGCAAGAGCAAGTGGTCTCGACTGCGCACCGTCCCGGGATCGCGCATGAGCGCCGCAAGCAGATCGAACTCCCGAGGTCGCAGCTCGACGGGCTCGCCCCCATCGAGCACCGAACGGGTCGCCAGGTCGATCGTGACCGGTCCCACTGTGAGCACCGGGGCGGGTGCGAACTGTCGCCGTCGCAACACCGCTTCGATGCGCGCGCTGAGTTCATCGAGTCCGACAGGCTTCACCACGTAGTCATCGGCCCCGCGCCGCAGCCCCAGCACTCGCTCCCGTTCTTGGCTGCGGGCGGTAACCATGATGATGCCAACCTCAGACGTTGCGACCGAGGCGCGAATTTCTTCGCACAGTTCGACGCCGTCTGTATCCGGCAGTCCCAAGTCGAGAAGTACGACGTCGGGCAGTACAGTGGCGAGCGCATCCCTGGCGGCGGCGGCGGTGCTCACGCGGCTGACGCCGAACCCGCGGCTATTGAGTCCGGATGCAAGCGCGTCGGCGAGCCTGAGATCGTCTTCTACGACAAGCACCTGGATCCCGTGCGACTGCCTTGTCATTCTGGTTCAGCTCCTTGCGCTCGGCCCCGCGTGCGCTGCTTCCCTCACCGACCATAACCCGCGCAGAGGGAGGGAAGCAATCCCGCGAGCGGGTTGAATCAGCACGCGCAGCGAGGTGGCGCGGCGTAGGTATACCGCTTGCGGCTCAGGCTCGGGCTGAGACTCGCCAGGGCCGCAGAAACGACAAAGGCCGCCATGTCAGGCGGCCACTTCAATACGATACTTGCGAAATTCAACTGGAGTGGATCTGAGGGGATTCGAACCCCTGACCCCCTGCATGCCATGCAGGTGCGCTACCAACTGCGCCACAGACCCTCATGGAAGTCGGGCGAATGCTCGCCCGACAACTCCTCTATTCTACACCAGCCCGGATCGCGCGAAGCAAATCGACGCGCCCGGAACCTGGCCTGAAACCTTACTGCGGGGCGACCTCAAGCATCTCGGAGACGTCGATCACTGGGCAGTCATGCCAGAGTCGCTCGAGCTGGTAGAAGTCGCGCTCCTCGTGGTGGAAGACGTGCACCATGATGTCGCCGAAGTCGAGCAGCACCCAACGGCCGCCCTCGCGCCCCTCACGACGGATGGTGCGAACGCCGGCCTCATTGAGGTCGCGCTCGATCTCGTCTGAGATGGCCTGGACGTTTCGCTCGACGCTGCCAGACACGATCAGAAACGCATCGGCAAAGCCGAACAGCTCCCCCACTTCGAGCGCGACGGGAGCCGTTGCGCCCTTCGCGTCGGCCGCGCGAACGGCGATCTGCAGGTCGGCGAGCATGTTTCGAGCGTCTGCCACGTGTGTACCCCTCAAGGTGTTAGTTAAAGAATCCCTGGGTCGCGGCAAAAACCACAACACCAATAACGATGACGATCAGCCCGCCGCCTGACAGCGCGAGGATGAGCGGCACCTTGCTGCGGTCCTTGGTTGGCTCCGCTACGACAGGCACCTCTGGGCGACGACGCGCGCTCACCGCACTGCGGGCAGAGACCGGCATGGGTCCCGACTCCGACGTTGAAGTGATCGCGTCGGGCGTCTCGCCCGTCAGGAACGGATCGAAGTCGATTGAGTCGTGAATACCGGAGTGCCCCCCGGTCTCGCCCATCGACTTCGGCAGCTCGATCGAACCCGTCACGAAGAGCTCGCCTGTCGCGCCGAGCGGGCCAGTGAGGCCGCCGGTCTCGCCTGGGTGGGAGGGCAGGATCAGCGCGGATGCACCAGTTCCTCCCGTACTCCCCTCCTGCGCGACTGCGCGGGAGATGAGATCGTCGAAGTCGCCCGAATCGCCGGGAGCGCTAATGTTTGCCGCACGCGCGGGGTCGTCGAACACCGAGCGCCACTCCTCGGGCGGTTGGATGTCTGGGAACGAGTAGCCCGCAGTGTCTGTACCGGTGTCGCGCGAATCGTTGGCCTCGGCAGCGGCCTCGGCTGCATCAGCGGCCAGGTCGCTCGGGTCGACGGCGCTTGCGTTGAGGTCTGCGGCAACGAGGTCAGGATCAACGACGTCGACAGGCTCACCCGCATCTCCTGCTGTCACGTCAACAACGACATCGTCGACAACTACCTCGTCAACAACAACCGCATCCGCGATGACGTCGTCACTGACGGCCTCAGCCTCAACAACGACCTCCTCTGCATCAACGTCGACTGCTGCCTCGGTGTCGACAGCGGCCTCAGTGCCAGCGCCGACAACAGCTTCTGCTTCCACTGGCGTGACGACATCGTTCGAGCCGGTTGCAAAAAGGTTCGCGACCGCATCAGCGTCACCAGTCGGCGAGGTGGGCTCTGCAGCGTCAAGGAGGTCCTCGAGCGAGAAAGCCTCGGTTGGAGCGTCGACCGACTCACCCGAAGGCTGCTCCGAGGAGGCGCCGCTTGCAGGCAGGTCTTCGAAGCTCAGCGCCTCAGTCGGTGCACCGAACGAATCAAAGTGGTCCTCGACAACGGGGTCCTCAGCGGGAGCGGGAGCTTCTGCCTCTGCGGCAGGCTGCTCCGCAGCCTCGGCAGCTACCTTCGCAGCGTCGGCGGCTTCCTGCTCTGCCACGAGCGCGGCCGCGGCCGCTTCGCGGAGCTCACGGATCTCGCGCCTGGTCCGCGGGGTCCCATCGGGATTCAGCGGGTCGATCTCGATGCTCGCAAGATCGACTGCAGCTGTTCCCGACGCCGCCTCTTCCGCCGCAGCACTGGCTTCGCCGGCGTCGCTGGCCGGGACCTCTTCGATCGATTCGGCGCCCTCGCGCTCAGCCTGCTCGCGCAGGCGCATCTCGCGCCGCGTCAAGGGCCGTTCGTGGTCTTGCTCACTCATTCGTCTGTCGCTTCCTCGGAATACAAGCCGTGCTTGGCGATGTACTGCACCACCCCATCGGGCACTAGGTACCACACAGGGTAACCTCTCGACACCCGCTCCCTACAGTCCGTAGACGAGATCGAGAGCGCCGGGATCTCAAGCAAGCTTACGTTATCGTGTGAAAGGCCCGAGAGGGAGAGCTCGTGTCCGGGGCGCGACACCGCGATAAAGTGCGCGAGCTCCCAGAGCTTTTCAACGTCTTTCCAGCTGACGATCTGCTGAACCGCGTCTGCTCCAGAAATGAAGAAGAGCTCCGCGTCAGGCATGAGCCGCTTCAAATCGCGGAGCGTGTCAACTGTATAGGTTGGCCCGTCCCGGTCGACATCCACTCGGCTCACAGTGAACTGCGGGTTCGATGCCGTAGCGATGACTGTCATCAGGTAGCGGTGTTCGCTCTCCGAGACGTTGCTCTTCTGCCAGGGCTGACCGGTGGGCACGAAGACGACCTCGTCGAGGTCGAAGCTCTTCGCAACCTCGCTGGCGGCGACGAGGTGGCCGTGATGAACTGGGTCGAAGGTGCCGCCCATCACCCCCACGCGTCGCCGACTAGCCACGATTAGTGCTGCTGCGCCTCACCGTGCTCGCGGGCGTATGCCGCTGCCTTCTCTGCGTGACGGTTCGCAACGTCACGGAAGGAGAACGTCACCAGTGCGGCAACAACGAAGACGGAGAAGACAATGACGCCGTATACGGGCGCAGGCATCGGAAGCTCCGTGACGACGTGGCTTGCGCCCTCGGCTGCTGCAATCGTGGCTGCAAATGACATGAAGAGCCCTGACCTTTCGTATGGCAGAAATACTTACTACAACCCTACAGGGTTTGGCTATCGAATCTGCCCAGTGCCACGCACAACCCACTTCGTGCTTGTCAGTTCGGGCAGTCCCATAGGTCCGCGCGCGTGCATCTTCTGGGTTGAGATTCCAACCTCCGCCCCGAAGCCGAACTCGCCACCGTCGGTGAACCGAGTCGACGCATTCACCATCACGACTGCCGAATCAACCTCGGAGAGGAAGCGCTCGGCGCTCTGAAAGTCGTTCGTCACAATCGACTCCGTGTGCTTCGTCGAGAACTCGTCGATGTGGGCGATTGCTTCGTTGATTGAATCCACGACACGCACTCCCATCACAAGGTCGAGGTGCTCGGTCGCCCACGTCTCGGGAGTGGCGGGCTCGCGCACGCCCGCCGCCTGGGCGCGCTCGTCGCCATACAACACGACGCCGCGTTCCGCGAGCGCGTCGACGAGGCGTGGCAGCAGCGTGTCCGCATGCGCCGCGTGCACAAGCAGCGTCTCTGCGGAGTTGCAGACGCTCGGACGATGCGTCTTCGCGTTCACGACGATTGACTCCGCCATCGCAGCGTCCGCGCTTGCATCGACGAACACGTGAACGATGCCAGCCCCCGTCTCAATGACGGGCACTGTCGATTCGTTCACGACCGTCGCGATCAGGCCAGCACTGCCGCGCGGGATGAGCACATCAACGAAGCCCCGCGCACGCATGAGCCTCCCTGCGCCCTCGCGTCCGAACGGATCGATCGTCTGGAAAGCGTCGCCATCGATCCCGCTGCGCTGAACCGCGTCCTGGATCAGGCTGACAAGCACGCGGTTGGAATCCTCTGCGGCAGAGCCGCCGCGAAGCACTGCCCCGTTCCCGCTCTTGAGCGCGAGGGCGACGATATCAACAGTGACGTTCGGGCGCGCCTCATAGATCGCACCGACGACACCGAAAGGAACTCGCTTCTGCGCGATAGTCATCCCGTTCGCGAGCGTGCTGCCCCGAACCACCTCGCCGACAGGGTCAGGAAGCGCGATGATCTCCCTCACCGCGGCAGCAAGCCCGAGAATGCGCGCCTCGTCGAGCTTCAGCCTGTCAAGCAGACCGTCACCGATGTTGTTCGCGGTTCCCCTCGCAAGGTCGAGTTCGTTCGCGGCGATGATCTCTGGGACCGCACCCTCGAGCGCGACCGCGATCGCTTCGAGCGCGGCGTTCTTCTGCGCCGTGGTAGCAGTAGCAAGGGTGCGCGAGGCACCCTTCGCCAGGGTCAACAGGTCGACGAAGGCATCAGTGCGAGACATGACGCCATTCTAGCCCGCCGGAGCTACCGCGCTGCCGCCCCAAAGAGGGTGCCGTGATCCTCACCATCGAGAACCGCGGCAAGCAGCCGAGCCTCGGTGAGCAGCACAGCCGTTCCTGCGTCAGCAGCGAGCCTCGCAGCCTGCACCTTCGTGGCCGCGCCACCGGTCCCCCAGCCCGACTGGCTCTCGCCGATCTTCACGCCATCGAGTGGATCGCCGTACGCGACGTGTGCGATGCGCTCAGCGCCCACCATCTCGGGTGGAGCCGTGTAGAGCGCATCGATGTCAGAGAGCAGCACGAGTTGATCAGCCTCGACGAGCCGCGCGACGAGCGCCGCGAGGCGGTCGTTGTCGCCGAACCGGATCTCGTGGGTAGCGACGGTATCGTTCTCGTTGATGATCGGCACGGTGCCGAGCGCGAGCAGCCGTTCGAGGGCGCGCCTGGCGTTTCCCCTGTGCGTCGGGTTCTCCATGTCGTGCGCGGTGAGCAGCACCTGCCCGGCGACGAGGTCGTGACTGCTGAGCGCACGCTGGTACCGGTTCACAAGAATGTTCTGCCCGACAGCAGCGGCGGCCTGCTGCGTCGCGAGATCGTCAGGTCGCGCATCAATGTTCAGAAACGGGACACCGGTCGCGATCGCACCACTGGAGACGAGGATCACCTCGGCCCCGGCAGCCCGCAACCGCGCGAGCGAGTCGACGAGGGTGGGGATCTGTCCGGCGTTGTCACCGCTGACCGACGACGAGCCGACCTTCACGACGACGCGGCGCGCCGCAAGGAGCGTCGCGCCGCGCGAACCTGCGCCGCTCACTCGTCAGACTCCCACATCCCTGACTTCCGCTCCTCCTCAAGCTGTTCGCGCGCGGCTGCCTTCGCGTCCATGAGGTCGTGGTAGTCGGAACGACGCTCCTTGTTGGTGCGGCGCTGCGGCCCGTCGAGCCTGTCATCGCTGCCGCGGACGCCAACCTGCACCTCGGCGGCGCTCGTCAGCGACGGCTCCCAGTCAAAGACGACGCCCTGGCCGGGGCCGATCACCACTGTTGAGCCGGCGACTGCGCCCGCCTTCACAAGTGCGTCTTCGATGCCGAGCTTCTGCAGGCGATCTGCGAGGTAGCCGACGGCCTCATCGTTCTGGAAGTCAGTCTGCTGCACCCAGCGTTCTGGTTTCTGGCCGAGCACGCGAAAGAGCGTCCCGTACGATCCGCCCTCGGTCACAACTCGGAAACCAGCCTGACGGTCAACGGCCTTCGGCGTGAGCACGATTCGCTCGAGGCGCTCAGTTTCAGCCTCAGCCTTCGCGCGCGCATCCTCCACGATCTCCGCAAGGGCGAAGCCAAGCTCGCGGAGCCCTTCGCGTGATGCAGTAGAGATCTCGAACACCCGGTACCCCATCGCCTCGAGGTCTGGGCGAACGAACTGCGCGAGCTCACGCGCCTCAGGCACGTCGATCTTGTTGAGCGCAACGAGCTGCGGACGGTCGAGAAGCGGGACCTGCCCATCAGGAACCTCGTATGCCGCGAGTTCCTTCTTGATGATCTCAAGATCAGAGATCGGGTCGCGCCCCGGTTCGAGGGTGGCGCAGTCGAGCACGTGCAGCAGCGCGCTGCAGCGCTCGACGTGGCGGAGGAAGTCGAGGCCGAGACCCTTACCCTCGCTCGCGCCCTCGATAAGGCCAGGAACGTCAGCAACTGTGAAGCGGGTCTCCCCCGCCTCGACGACGCCGAGGTTTGGATGCAGCGTGGTGAACGGATAGTCGGCGATCTTCGGGCGGGCGGCGCTCATCGCAGCGATGAGGCTTGACTTCCCAGCCGAGGGCAAGCCAACGAGCGCGACATCGGCGATCGTCTTGAGTTCGAGCGTGACGTCACCCGCCCAGCCCTCGGTACCGAGGAGAGCAAAGCCGGGGGCCTTGCGCTTCTGGCTTGCAAGCGCATGGTTGCCGAGGCCGCCGAGGCCGCCCTCGGCAACGACAAAGCGCGTGCCGGCCTCTGTGAGGTCCGCGAGCACCTCACCCTCAGCGTCCTTGACGACAGTGCCCACCGGAACCGGCAGCACAAGCTCGGCTCCGTGCGCGCCTGCCCGGTAGTCGCCCGCACCGTACGCGCCGTTCTCAGCCGTACGATGCGGCCGGCGATGGTACTCAAGCAGGGTCGTCACCTGCGGGTCGGCGAGCAGCACGATCGTGCCGCCGTTCCCGCCTGCGCCACCGTCTGGGCCGGCGAGCGGCTTGAACTTCTCGCGCCGAACAGAGACACAGCCGTTCCCACCGCGGCCCGCCTGCAGGTGTAGTTGGACCTGGTCAACGAACGTCACCATGAGAGTTTTCCCTTCCGACCCGAAGACGCGCTCGAGTAACTACATTCTGCCCGACGAAAATCGTCAAGGCGACGCCGAATCACGTCGTGCGCGAGCGCGAGCCCGCACAATCCGGCCAGATACGACAAAAGGCGAGCCGAAGCTCGCCTATTGTCGGTACCGAACTACTTACGCAGCGGCAACGATGTTGACGACCTTGCGGCCACCCTTCGCACCGAACTCAACTGCGCCCGCTGCGAGAGCGAACAGCGTGTCGTCTCCGCCACGGCCAACGTTGACGCCGGGGTGGAAGTGGGTTCCGCGCTGACGCACGATGATCTCGCCGGCGTTCACCTGCTGACCGCCGAAGCGCTTCACGCCGAGGCGCTGTGCGTTCGAGTCGCGGCCGTTCTTGCTGGAGCCGACGCCCTTCTTGGATGCCATTGGTCTGTCTCCTTAGAGTCTAAAAAGTGTTACTTGATGCCGGTGACCTTGAGGCGCGTCAGATCCTGACGGTGCCCCTGGCGGCTCTTGTAACCGGTCTTGTTCTTGTAACGCTGGATGACAATCTTCGGTCCGCGAAGGTCGTCGAGGACCTCAGCGGTAACCTTCACCTTTGCGAGAGCCGAAGCGTCGCTCGTCACCTTGTCGCCGTCAACGAGGAGCACTGCCGGGAGTTCAATCTTTCCCTTAGCGTCTCCCGCTACACGGTTTACAGTGATGATCGAGCCAACCTCGACCTTCTCCTGCCGTCCGCTTGTGCGCACTACTGCGTAAACCACTTGGTCACCCATCTCTCGAGGATCGTCTTAAATCGTGTCGAATCGCGAACCCGTCACGATCGAAGTCATACGTGCACTTCCCGCCTCAAAAGCGAGTACGCACAACGGTCAATAATAACGCGAATAACCGCGTTCGGTCAAATGTGGGTCGGCGTGTCAGCCTGAGCCTCGCCGCGACCCTGTGTGCGGGCGTCAAGCGCGTCGAGGAGCATGCGCTCCGGATCGAGCGCGCCATTGCCCGCTGATGCGCCGGAAGCTTCGCTCGCGGCATTCGCCGCGCCCTGAGCCCCACTCTGGGACTGCGCGCGCGACGAGCGCGAACGCGACCCTCGCGTGCGGCCGCTCCGCTGCGTATCTCCATCCAACGCCGCAGCGAGCTGCGCCATCGAATCAGTGCTATCGCCGTCGCGGCGCTCCCCCGCTGGCTCCACACCCGGGCTGCCAGGAGCTGCAACTGACTCGCCAGACTCGCCCGCACTGCGAGTCGCGTGGTCAGCTGGTTTCTGATCCTGCGCCTTTGGTGCACTGGCTGGAGCTCCGGCACGCGAGCTCACGCGGCGGCTGCGCGACTTCGACGCACCGGCTGGAGGCGCATCAGGGAGCGCATCAAGCACGCTCTCAAGCACGGCCGCCGGCGCCGATTCCTCGGTAGCCTTCGCCGTCGGGATCGTCGACGCCGCCACCTGCGCGAGCATGTTCTTCGCGCCATCACTGATCGCGTGCGTCTGCGCCTTCGGCTCAGTCTGAGCCTTCCCGTTCGACGAGCCATTGCCCGACCCCGAGTGTGATCCGCCACGCTTCTGGCGCCCTGTCGACTCGCTGCGGTGGCGGTGCACAGGTTCGTGATGCACGATCACGCCGCGGCCCGCGCACACATCACAGGGCTCACTGAACGACTCAAGGAGCCCGAGACCCAGCTTCTTGCGTGTCATCTGCACGAGCCCCAAAGAGGTCACCTCGGCAACCTGGTGCTTCGTGCGGTCCCTGCCGAGGCACTCGATGAGGCGCCGCAACACGAGGTCTCGGTTCGACTCGAGCACCATGTCAATGAAGTCGATGACGATGATGCCGCCAATGTCGCGGAGTCGCAGCTGTCGCACGATCTCCTCAGCCGACTCGAGGTTATTCTTCGTGACAGTCTCTTCGAGGTTGCCGCCAGCGCCAACAAACTTTCCGGTGTTGACGTCGACAACTGTCATCGCCTCGGTCCTGTCAATCACAAGCGAACCACCCGACGGCAGCCACACCTTGCGATCCAGCGCCTTCGCGATCTGTTCGGTGACACGGAACTCGTCGAAAATGTCGCGCTCACCCTCGTAACGCTCCACGCGCTGCATCAGGTCAGGTGCGACCGCTGAGAGGTAGTTCTCAATGACTTCATGGGTCTCGGCGCCCTCGATGCGCATCCGCAGGAAATCCTCGTTGAAGACGTCTCGCACGATCTTAATCAGCATGTCGGGCTCGGAATGCAGCATGGCAGGGCCGCCGCCCTTCTTCACCCGAGCCTGGATCGACTCCCACTGACGGGTGAGGCGCTGCACGTCGTGAGTCAACTGATCTTCGGTCGCCCCCTCCGCAGCCGTGCGAACAATTACGCCAGCGCCAGTCGGCAGCACTTCCTTGAGAATCTTCTTCAGGCGTGCACGCTCAGTGTCTGGAAGCTTCCGTGAAATACCATTCATCGCGCCGCCAGGCACGTACACAAGGAAACGGCCGGGGAGCGAGATCTGGCTCGTCAGTCGGGCGCCCTTGTGGCCAACCGGATCCTTCGTGACCTGTACGAGCACCTGGTCGCCCGGCTTGAGAGCGTTCTCGATCTTCCGGGCAGTGTTTCCGCCCTCAAATTCAGACCAATCGACCTCGCCCGAGTAGAGCACCGCGTTCCGGCCGCGACCGATGTCAACGAAGGCCGCCTCCATGCTGGGAAGCACATTCTGAACGCGGCCAAGGTAGACGTTGCCGATGAGCGAAGACTCGCTCGAACGCGCAACGTAGTGCTCGACGAGCACCTTGTCCTCGAGCACACCGATCTGGATTCGATCCGGAGTGGTGCGGACAATCATCTCCCTGTCGACGGACTCGCGGCGGGCGAGGAACTCCGACTCGGTGATCACCATGCGCTTGCGTCCAGCGTCGCGGCCATCGCGACGCCGTTGCTTCTTCGCCTCAAGTCGGGTCGAGCCGCGAAGCTTCTGAGGTTCGGTCACCACCGGCGCCTGGCGCTGCTGACGACGTCCGTCTTCCTCGTCATGCTCTGCCCCACCCTGGCGGCGGCGCGAACCGCCGCGGGTGTTGCCCGAGTCCCTTCCACCGCGGTCAGAATCGCGCTCACCGCGATCCTGGTCTCGGTCCCGCTCGCCGCGATCGCGCTGGTTGCGGTCGCGAGTCTCGTTGCCCGGGAACCGGGAGTCGAGGATATCGTCGAGCTTGCGCAGCTCGTTGCGGCGCGGCATCGGCTGCACCGGCGGGACATCAGGCGCGAGGAAGATCAGGCGCGTCGTTGCGCGGAAGCGTTCCTCGGGCGACATGTCAGCGAGCGGCAGCACGAGCGGCAGCCCATCAGAGAGTGTCTTCTCTGGCGATTCGCTGCTCTCTTCCGGCGCCTCATTCGCTTCAGCAGCGCTTGACTCCTCGCTCGCCTCGCCGTCGGGTTCGTGCGTCTGTGTCGGCTCGTTCTCTACAGATGCTGCTGCCTCAACGACGGCGCCAGCCGCATCCTCGGTGTTCTCTTGTGTATTCACCATTTCTGGTGTGCTCCTTCAACCACGGCCGTGAAGCTCCGCGGAAACCAATATTGAGTGCGGTGATTCACCGCAAATCCTTGAATTCACCCACTCGACGTGAGTGTTCGGCTGATGCCGGCGGCCACCCTGGGGCAGCCAAAGACTGTACGTGGACGGTGCCGTCGTGGCGTTATCCAACGGTAATCATTATGTCACGGACACACTGAACATTGCTGGAACGCTGCTCGCGGCGCGTTGTCACAGGATTCGCGCGTTACTATCAACACATGAGTGCTATCGAAGTCCAGACCCCGAAGAGTCGTGGGTTTGCAATCGTCACCATCGTTCTCGGCGCGATCGGCCTGTTTGCCTCGTGGGAACTCGCCACCGAATACATCAAGACGTTGCAGGTGGAAGACTACGTCCCCAACTGTGAGCTCTCAGTTCTCGTGACCTGCGGGCCGAACATGGACTCGTGGCAGGGATCCATCCTCGGTTTCAGCAACACGATCATCGGCCTCATGGCGTTCGTCGCCCCGATCGCTGTCGGTGTCGGCATGCTCGCCGGCGCCCGCTTCGCTGCCTGGTTTTGGTGGCTCTACCGCGCAGGCCTCGCGCTCGGCGTGATCTTCGTGTTTTGGCTCGCCTACCAGAGCATCTTCTACATCAACACGCTCTGCCCGTGGTGCATGGTCGTATGGTCAGCCACCATCCCGCTGTTCTTCTTCACTGCGTTCCGGCCAGAGGCACAGGGCTACTACGCCGCGAAACCGAGCACGCAGAAGGCGTTTGCCGCGATCAACTCGTGGGCGTGGGTACTCGTACTTATTTCGTACCTCGTCATCGCGGCTGTCGCGCAGTTCCAGCTCAACTGGTTCGCCGAGTTCTCGCGCTAAGTCGCCGAGGACGTTGGAGCGATCCGACGCCAGAGCGCGTCGACCTGCTCAATCGTCTCGCCTTTCGTACCCGAGGTGTCAATCACCACGTCCGCGATCTCACGCCGGGCCGCGTCGCTCGCCTGATTCGCGATGCGGTTTCGCGCCTCAGCTTCAGTCATTCCGCGCAGCTCAACCAGTCGTGCAACACGCGTCTCGACTGGCGCTTCCGCGACAACAATCATGTCCCAGTCAAGCCCGCCCTCGCTGGGCGTGACCCCGCTCTCCACAAGGAGCGGGATCTCGTACACGATCACCGCGTCAGGGCGGGAACGGGCCGCCGCCTGAATGGCCTCGTCTGCGAGCCTGCGCACCTCAGGATGCACAATCGCGTTGAGCGCCTGCAGTTCCTCAGGGCTCGCGAAGACACGCTCACCGAGTGCAGCTCGGTTCAAGGAGCCGTCCTCCTCGAGCAGGCTCACACCAAACCGCGAGACAACCTTGGCGAGGCCGGGCGATCCAGGAGCGACCGCGTCACGGGCGAGCTGATCAGCATCGATCCTGATCGCGCCGAGTTCCGCGAGCCGCCCGCCAACAGTGCTCTTTCCTGCCGCGATTCCACCAGTAAGGGCAATGAGTTGCATACGCCAACATTAGCGCGCCCGTAGGCTAGGAGTCAGGAGGTCACCATGCTTGAAGCCATCACCGGTCTCGCACTCGCGTCAGCCGCGGGACTCAACGCCTACATTCCGTTGCTCGGGCTCGGGTTGCTCTCGCGCTTCACTGACCTCCTGACACTACCCGCAGGCTGGGACTGGCTGGAGAACGGGTGGGCCCTCGGCGTACTCGGCGGCCTGCTCATCGTTGAGATGATCGTCGACAAAGTTCCGGCCCTTGACACGGCGAACGACATCCTCCAGACCATAGTGCGCCCGGCTTCAGGGGGCCTCGTGTTCAGCGCAGGATCAGCGAGCTCAACTGTCGCAGTCACCGACCCCGCGGCGTTCGTGAACTCCTCAGCCTTCTGGCCGTTCGTCATTGGTGTGCTCATCGCACTCGTGCCCCACATACTGAAGCTTGTGGCAAGGCCCGTGGTCAACTTCATGTCAGCGGGAGTCGGCGCGTCGATCATGAGCACAATCGAGGACGTCGCGGCCGTAGTCGTCACCGTACTCGCGATACTTCTCCCCCTCGTCGCACTCGCCCTCATCGTGCTACTCATTGTCTTCGGAGTCCGCTGGTTCAGGAAGCTGCGGCACCGCAGGCAAGGGAACAGCGGGACTCCGGCCGTCGCCTAGAGGCGTGGGATCCTGAAGCCCTCGAGGATCCGCGCCCCGAGAGCCTGTGTCCCCTCCGGTCACCAGTGCCATGCAGGAAACGCAAAAGCCCGGCCACCGCACATGCGGGGCCGGGCTTTTGGCTAGCAGCTAGTGAAAACTAGCTCGGGCTTAGTTGCCCTCGAGCTGAGCCTTGAGTGCAGCGAGTGCCTCATCGTCAGCGAGTGCGCCGGTCGAAGCCGAGTCGCTCGAGAAGTTCGAGGCCGAAGGCGCATCAATAGCGGGTGCAGCTGCCTGCTCTGCGAGCATAGCGGCGACCTGCTTCTTGTGTGCTTCCCAACGCTCCTGAGCAGCAGCGTACTCCTGCTCCCACTTCTCGCGCTGGCTCTCGAAGCCTTCCTTCCACTCCTGAGTCTCAGGATCGAAGCCCTCGGGGTACTTGTACTCGCCGTTCTCGTCGTACTCGGTAGTCATACCGTACAGAGCCGGATCGAACTCGGTGCCCTCGGGGTCGAGGCCCTCGTTCGCCTGCTTGAGGCTGAGCGAGATGCGGCGACGCTCGAGATCGATGTCGATGATCTTGACGAAGACTTCCTGGCCTGCCGAAACGACCTGCTCAGCAAGCTCAACGTGCTGACCCGAGAGTTCGGAGATGTGCACGAGGCCCTCGATGCCGTCTGCAACGCGAACGAACGCGCCGAACGGAACGAGCTTGGTAACCGCGCCCGGAGCAATCTGACCGATTGCGTGGGTGCGTGCGAATACCTGCCACGGATCTTCCTGCGTAGCCTTCAGCGACAGCGACACGCGCTCGCGATCGAGCTCGACCGAGAGCACCTCGACGGTGACTTCCTGGCCAACCTCGACGACGTCCGAAGCGTGCTCGATGTGCTTCCACGAGAGCTCCGAGACGTGCACGAGGCCGTCAACGCCACCGAGGTCAACGAACGCACCGAAGTTAACGATCGACGAGATGACGCCCTTGCGAACCTGGCCGGGCTTGAGGTCGGCGAGGAACGAGGAGCGGGTAGCGGACTGCGTCTCTTCGAGGAGCGCGCGACGCGAAAGCACAACGTTGTTGCGGTTCTTGTCGAGCTCGAGGATCTTCGCCTCGATCTCCTGGCCAAGGTACGGGGTGAGATCGCGCACGCGGCGGAGCTCGATGAGCGATGCGGGGAGGAAGCCGCGGAGTCCGATGTCAACGATGAGGCCGCCCTTGACAACCTCGATGACGGTGCCGGTGACGACACCCTCGGTCTCCTTGACCTTCTCCACGTCGCCCCAAGCACGCTCGTACTGAGCACGCTTCTTGGACAGGATCAGGCGACCTTCCTTGTCCTCCTTCTGGAGCACGAGTGCCTCAACGGAATCGCCGACCTGAACAACCTCATCAGGGTTGACGTCGTGCTTGATGGACAGCTCGCGCGAGGGGATGACGCCCTCGGTCTTGAACCCGACGTCGAGGAGAACCTCGTCGCGGTCAATCTTCACAACGGTGCCCTCAATGAGGTCCCCGTCGTTGAAGGACTTAATGGTCAGTTCGACCGCTGCAAGGAAGTCTTCGGCTGAGCCGATGTCGTTTACTGCGACCTGCTTGCTCGTGGTCGTTGCGTTCGTCATGTAATTGGTCTCCAGAATGGACAGGATATTCAGGTGGGCGCGTGCCAAATTGGCCGGAACCGAATTGCTTCGGTTCCGCGAGACGTCCCACACGTGGACATGGTTTAGTCGCCACAGATGTGACAGTTCAGTCTAACGCGCTCTCGACGCGCTCGGCAAGTGACGATTCCCGGCGCGTCGCCCGCTCGTAGTTCGCTAGTGCGCCGCAGCATTCCAGTTGGGGCCGTGCCCAAACTGCACTTCGAGCGGCACCTTGAGTTCGGCAGCTCCCGCCATATCGGCGAGTACGATCGCCTCGAGCTGTTCCTGCTCGCCATCGGCAACCTCGAACATGAGCTCATCGTGAATCTGCAGCAGCATGCGCGACTTCAGGCCAGCCTCGCGCATGTGGCCCTCAACGCGGATCATCGCGATCTTGATGATGTCGGCCGCAGAGCCCTGGATCGGCGCGTTGAGCGCGGCTCGCTCCGCATTCTCGCGCAGGATCCGGTTCGGGCTCGCGAGGTCGGGGAACGGCCGCCGCCTGCCGAAGATCGTCTCGGTGAAGGTGTCACGCTTCGCCTGCTCAACGACCGAGCGAAGGTAGTCGCGCACTCCCCCAAACCGCTCGAAGTAGTCCTCCATGAGCTGCTTCGCCTCGCCGGCGGAGATGTTCAGCTGCTTCGACAGCCCGAATGCGGAGAGCCCGTAGGCGAGGCCATACGACATGGCCTTGACCTTGGAGCGCATCTCGTTCGTCACCTCGGCGGGCGTCACGCCGAAGATGCGCGAGCCCACGAAGCGGTGCAGGTCCTCGCCCGCGTTGAACGCCTCGATGAGCCCCTCGTCACCCGAGAGGTGCGCCATGATCCGCATTTCGATCTGCGAGTAGTCAGCGGTGAGCAGTGTCGCGTATTCGGGGGCGTGGATGAAGCCCTCGCGAATGCGGCGCCCTTCCTCGGAGCGCACTGGAATGTTTTGCAAGTTTGGGTCAGTCGATGCGAGCCGGCCCGTGCTCGCGCCTACCTGCACGAGTGTGGTGTGGATCCGCTGGTCTTCAGCCCCGACAGCCTTGATGAGTGTCTCAATGATCTGCCGAAGCTTGTTCGCGTCGCGATGCGCGAGCAGCGAGTCAAGGAAGGGGTGCGGGTGCTTCTGCTGCAGATCGGCGAGCGCCGCCGCATCAGTCGTGTACCCGCTCTTCGTCTTGCGGGTCTTCGGCATGTCGAGCTCTTCGAAGAGCACCTGCTGCAGCTGCTTCGGCGACGAGAGGTTTACCTCGTGGCCGATCGAATCAAACGCGCGCTGTTCAAGCGCCGCAACGCGCTCGGTGAGCTCGGCGTTGTGCGCCTCAAGGAGCGGCAGATCGATCGCAACGCCGCGAGCCTCAAGCTGCGCGAGGATCGGCAGGAGCGGAAGCTCGATCTGCTCGTAGACCTCGGAGGTTCGGCCTTCGAACCTGCCGACGATAGCGGCGTGCACACGCACGATGTACCAGGCGAGCTGCTCAGGGGTCGCGACGCTCCCCTCTTCGGGCACAAGCTGGTTCGGGTCTCCGACAGGCACCTCCTCGCCGAGGTAGCGGAACACGGCCTCAGCGATCGTCTTCTCGGGCGCAATCGGGCGCAACACCCACGCAGCGAGCAGCGCATCGCCAGCAATCCCGTTGACTGTCACACCAACCGCAGCTGCAATGCGAAGCTGCTGCTTCGCGTCAAAGAACACCTTCGGGGCGTCAGACGCGAGCCACTCTTCGAACTGGGCATAGTCGCGGCCGCCAGGCTGCCAGACAAGCTTCACTGTCGACTCGGGAGTGGCGAGGCCAACGTCGATGCCGCCACCGGTCTCCGCCAGGTACACGGCGGGGCTCTTCGCTTTCGAGAGCCAGTCGCCGAGCTCCTCGTCAATGAGCAGGCGTGCCTCGGGCAGGCTCGCACCGATCGCAGCGGGCTTGCCCGAGCCCGTGGGTACCTCGGCACCGACGAGCTTCGCGACTCGCTGCAGCAGCGTGCGGAACTCGAGCTCCGCAAACTTCTGCTGCACGGCCTCCATGTCGACGTCGCCACGCTTGAGGTCGTCAAGCGTGAGGTCGAGCTCTACGTCACGCACGAGGCGGTTCAGGCGCCGGTTGCGCTCGGCGAGGTGCGCGTTCTCGCGCAGGCTCTCCCCGACCTTGCCGCCAATCTCGTCCTGCCGCCTGATGATCTCCTCGAGCGAGCCAAACTGGTTGATCCATTTGACGGCTGTCTTCTCGCCGACACGAGGCACGCCTGGGAGGTTGTCGCTCGTCTCACCGACGAGCGCCGCGATCTCTGGGTACTGTTCGGGGCGCACGCCGTAGCGTTCCATCACCTTGTCGGCGTCGTAGCGTGTGAGCTCGCTCACGCCCTGCTTCGACGGGTACAGCAGCGTCACATTGTCGTCAACGAGCTGGATCGTGTCGCGGTCGCCGGAGACCACGAGCACGCGGTAACCCGCGTTTGCGCCCTCGAGCGACAGTGTCGCGAGGATGTCGTCGGCTTCGTAGCCCTCCTTCTCGATCGTGCGGATCCCCATCGCGTGCAGGGCCTCCTGCAAAAGCGGGATCTGGCCCTTGAACTCGACGGGGGTCTCGCCGCGAGTTCCCTTGTATTCGGGGTACTCCTCAGTGCGGAACGAGTGCCGCGAGATGTCGAACGCGATCGCGAGAGAATCTGGGTTCTCGTTCGCGAGCAGGTTGATCAACATCGAGATGAACCCGTGGATCGCGTTCGTGTGCTGGCCAGTCTGGGTCTGAAAACTATCGACCGGGAGCGCGTAAAAGGCACGGAAAGCGAGGGAGTGACCGTCGATGACCATGAGGGTAGGCTGCTGAGTGTTATTCGACACGTACCCAGCCTACAAGGCTGAACCGACATTGAAAGAGTGGCAATGCCAGAGCACGATGCAGCAACCAGGAACCGTTTCGGAGTCGAGCCTGGAAGCGACAGCGCAGACGTAGATCTCGTCAATGCCCGCGGTCTCGGCGCTCTCGCTACACGGATGGGTATCGTCGTCACGGAGTTCACCGCCGAGCGCATTGTCGCGACGATGCCCGTCGAGGGAAACACTCAGCCGTTCGGCCTCGTTAACGGCGGCGCGTACGCAGTGCTCGGCGAGACACTCGGTTCGATGCACGCGGGCTTCCTCGCCCCAGAAGGGAAGGTTCCCGTTGGTGTCGACATCAACGCCACCCACACGGGCTCCGCCACGGAGGGCTCAATCACTGCCGTATGCACACCGATACACGCTGGCCGATCAATGACTGTGCACGAGATCGTCTGCGCCGACGACACCGGTCGTCGATGCTCGACGCTCAGGATCACGAACTTCTACAAAACCATCCCTTCGGCGTAGCGCGCCCTCAGCGCGCGACAACACCGAGAACGAGCACAACGAGAAAGACCCCGCCGCTGGCGGGGTCTTTCTCGTTGTGCTGCCCGTCGGGCGTGGCTCAGGGGCGAACGCTAGTCCTTTTTCGGCCCGAGCTGATCGATGATCGTCTTCGCGACGTCCTGCATCGTCAGGCGGCGGTCCATCGACGCCTTCTGAATCCAACGGAACGCCTCAGGCTCAGACAGGCCCATCTTGTCGTTGAGGATACCCTTCGCACGATCGACGAGCTTTCGGGTTTCGAAGCGCTCAGCGAGGTCAGCGACCTCGCTCTCAAGGGCGACGATCTGCTGGAAACGCGAGAGTGCGATCTCAATTGCAGGGATGAGGTCTGCGGGGGTGAATGGCTTCACGACGTAGGCGAGCGCGCCTGCTTCGGTCGCGCGCTCGACGAGCTCGCGCTGGCTGAACGCAGTCAGCAGGACGACGGGGGCAATGTGGTCCTCGTTGATCTGCTCGGCCGCCGAGATGCCATCAAGCTTCGGCATCTTCACATCCATCACGACGAGGTCGGGGCGGAGCTCTTTCACGAGGGCAACAGCGGTCTCACCGTCGCCTGCCTCACCGACAACGTCGAACCCGTTGTCGCGCAGCGTCTCGACGATGTCGAGGCGGATGAGGGATTCGTCTTCTGCTACGACTACGCGCCTGGGCGCGGTCGGTGCAACACTCTGGTCATTCACACCTCCAGCTTACGTTATCTCGTTTGGATAACGCCGAGATTTCTGCGCGTGGGGGAAAACGATGAACAAATCGCGTCGAACACACAGCTTCACAACAGATAAGGCCCGCGTGTCGCGGGCCTTATCTGTTGTCACTCGCGCGAGTGACCGTTGGTACCGGATGCGGGACTCGAACCCGCACGCCTCTCGGCAGCGCATTTTGAGTGCGCCGTGTCTACCATTCCACCAATCCGGCAAGAGACTCCAGCTTACTGTACTGGAGACCCGTGTTCGTTACCCCTCAGCGAGCGTGTGCTTGCGCGGGCCGGCGGCTTCGAGGTTGCCGCTCATCTCCCCTACTCGATGGATACGAAGCGTGTTCGTTGTGCCGACGACCCCGGGAGGCGAGCCAGCAACGATGACAACTCGCTCACCGAGCTCGATGTTCTCGCGCGGCTCAAGCGTGGCGTCGACCTGCGCGAACATCTCGTCAGTGCTTCCGACACGCTCCATCTCGATTGAGCGTGCGCCCCAGGTGAGCTCCATCCGCCGACGTGTCGCGACCGAGGGCGTGAACCCGATGATCGGGATCGGTGTGCGCAGACGCGACATCCTACGGACGGTGTCGCCAGACTCGGTGAACACGCAGATGTAGCGCGCCCCAATGAACTCCGCGACCTCCGCGGCAGCGCGCGTGAGCACACCACCCTGGCTGCGCGGCGCGGTCTTGAGCGGCTCGATGCGATCGAGCGCGTGATCCTCAGTCGCCTCGATAATGCGGGCCATGGTCTGTACCGCCTCGACTGGGTAGGCGCCCACACTCGTCTCGCCCGAGAGCATCACAGCGTCAGCGCCGTCGAGCACCGCGTTGGCGCAGTCAGACGCCTCGGCGCGGGTCGGACGCGGGTTCTCGATCATCGACTCGAGTACCTGGGTCGCCACGATGACTGGCTTCGCGTTGCGGCGCGCGATGTCGATCGCTTCGGCCTGCACGAGCGGCACGCGCTCGAGCGGCATCTCGACGCCGAGGTCACCGCGTGCGACCATGATGCCGTCAAACGCGTCGACGATCTCCTCGAGGTTCTCGACGGCCTGGGGCTTCTCGATCTTCGCGATCACGGGAAGGCGAATGCCTTCCTCGTCCATGATCTCGTGGACGCGCACGATGTCTGCGGCGTCACGCACGAATGAGAGAGCGATGTAGTCGACCCCGAGCTTGAGGGCCCACCGGAGGTCTTCCTCATCCTTGTCTGAGAGGGCAGGCACATTCACAGCGACGCCGGGAAGGTTGATGCCCTTGTTGTTCGAGACGCGGCCCGGCACCTCGACGACAGTGTGCACGGTGTCCTCGGTGACGTTGACCGCGCGAAGCACGACCTTGCCGTCATCTACGAGCAGCGGGTCTCCGACGCTCACGTCGCCGGGGAGTCCCTTGTGGGTCGTCCCGCAGATTGTACGGTCGCCAGGAACGTCGAGGATCGTGATCGCGAACTCGTCGCCAACCTCAAGGTCGCGCGGCCCGTCGGCAAACGTTGCGAGGCGAATCTTCGGCCCCTGGAGATCGGCGAGCACGGCGATCGGTCGCTTCACCTCAACCTCGGCGCGGCGAATGTTTCGGTAGATGCCCTCGTGGACGTTGTAGGTGCCGTGCGACATGTTCAGTCGAGCGACGTTGACGCCAGCACTGATGAGATCCAGTGTGTGATCGTAACTCGAGACCGCGGGGCCCCAGGTTGCGACAATCTTGGCGTGGCGCATGGCTACTCCTTCTATTCCGCGTTGCCGCGGTTGATCACGTGGTGAAATTCTTCGGGATCCGCAGTGTCTTTGAGGATCGAATCAGCCGGGTTTGACCGGCCGGGCAGGTAGACGCTGGTCTCGATGCCAACGTGCCTGCGGCGCTGAACGAGGTAGATGATGACGCCGAGCACGATCGCGAGCAGAGCAGCCAGCACGTTGGTGCGCAGGCCGAGGAACAGCAGGCTCGGATCGACGCGCATCGACTCGATGATCGCTCGGCCGATCCCGTACCAGATGAGGTACAGCGCGAAGAACTTACCCCAGCGGAGGCGGGTCTTGCGCTCGATCGCGAGCAGTAGGACGATCCCGACGAGGTTCCAAAGGATCTCGTACAGGAAGGTCGGGTGGAACAGAGTCCCCTCGGGCAGTCCGATCGGGAATGCCGGGTTCGAGGAATCGATCTCGAGCCCCCACGGTGCAGTTGTTGGGCCGCCGAAGAGCTCGTGGTTGAAGTAGTTGCCGAGGCGGCCGAATGCCTGTGCGAGCAGCAGGCCGGGCACGAGCGCGTCAGCGAACGAAAGGAACCGGACGCCCGTCAGCCGTGAGGCGATGAGCACGCCGATTGCGCCACCGAGCAGCGCACCGAAGATGGCGATTCCGCCGTCCCAGATGTTCCAGATTGCGTCCTTCTCGAACGGGTTCCACCACTGGCGCCCCTCCTGAAAGTAGAACCCCCAGTGAGTGACAACGTGGTAGAGCCGGGCGCCGATGATGCCCATGAGCACTGACCACACAGTGAAGTCGAGCACGACACCGCGCTCGGCACCGCGAGCGGTGAGTCGGCGGCCAGTCCAGATTGCCGCAAGGACAATCCCGAGGATGATCCACAGCGCGTACAGGTGGATAGTCAGCGGTCCGATCTGAAAGAACTGGAAGCTGGGGCTCGGGATACTGAGCGGGAGAATCATTTGCTCCTCTTTCGCGGGCGAATCTTACGTACTCGCGGCTACGAACCACCGGGCAAGGCGCACCCGGCGCATGCGCCGCTGAAATCTTGTCTCTAGCCGTGGTCTCCCCCGGCACCGAGATCAATCCTAGCTGGTGGTGCCCTGAGCGATCTCGCGAACCACCGCCGCGAGCCCGTCGACCCCGCCGTCGCGCAGCGCCCGAACAAACACCGTTCCGACGATCGCGCCATCCGCGTACTCGAGCGTCGAGGCGACCTGCTCGGCGTTCGAGATTCCGATGCCGACGCAAGCGAGCTTGTGGCCTGCCTCTCGAAGCCTGCCAGTCAGCACTCGGGCTGCGGCGTCAAGCTCAGAGCGCTCTCCGGTGATTCCCATCGTCGACACTGTGTAGACGAAGCCCGTGCTCTGCTCAGAAATCATTCTGAGGCGTTCGTCGGTCGACGTCGGTGCCGCGAGAAAAACTCGGTCGAGACCGAACCGTTCGCTCACCTCGATCCACTCTGCAGCGGCGTCCGGTGTGATGTCTGGCGTAATGAGGCCCGCCCCACCTGCAGCTTTGAGGTCACGCGCGAACCGCTCAACGCCGTATTGCACGACAGGGTTCCAGTACGTCATCACGAGCACCGGCGCGTCGACCTCGGCGGTGACGCGGCTGATCGCTTCGAACAGCTGAGACAGCTTGAAGCCTGCTTTCAGTGCAGTCTGAGTTGCCTCCTGGATCACGAGGCCGTCCATCACCGGGTCAGAATATGGCACGCCAAACTCAATCACGTCTGCACCGGATCGCGCCATCGCAATCGCGGCGTCGACGCTCGTGTCGAGGTCGGGGAAGGCGACAGGCAGGTAGCCGATGAGAGCGCCCTTGCGCTCGCGCTTGGCGGTGAGGATCGTGGCTTCAACGCGTGATGTGCTCATTCGGCGGCCTCCTCGGCAGCATCAAGCTCGGTGCCGTCAAACAGCCCAAAGTATCGACCAGCGGTAGCCATGTCTTTGTCGCCTCGGCCAGACAGGCTCACTGCGATTGTCGCGTCCGGGCCCAGCTCCTTGCCGATCCGGATCGCGCCTGCGAGGGCGTGCGCCGACTCGATCGCCGGAATGATTCCCTCGGTCTGGCTCAGCAGTCTGAGCGCCTGCATCGCCTCGTCATCGGTTGCGGGGATGTAGGTCGCGCGACCGATATCTGAGAGCCACGAATGCTCAGGCCCAACGCCCGGGTAGTCGAGACCAGCCGAAATCGAATGCGACTCGATTGTCTGACCGTCTTCGTCCTGGAGCACGTAGGTGCGCGCGCCGTGCAGCACGCCGGGGCGGCCACGCTCGATCGACGCCGCGTGGCGATCAGTGTCGACGCCGTCGCCCGCCGCTTCAACGCCGTAGAGCGCGACGCCCTCGTCGTCGAGGAACGCGTCGAACATGCCGATCGCGTTCGATCCGCCGCCCACGCACGCGACAACAGCGTCAGGGAGCCGACCGTTCTTCTCAAGCAGTTGGGCGCGCGCTTCTTCAGAAATCACCTTCTGGAAGTCGCGCACCATCGCCGGGAACGGGTGCGGCCCGGCCGCAGTTCCGAAGATGTAGTTGGTTCGCTCAACCGTTGCGACCCAGTCACGGTAGGCCTCGTTGATCGCGTCCTTGAGCGTCCGAGAGCCGGTGGTGACTGGCACGACCTCGGCACCGAGCAGCCGCATGCGCGCGACGTTCAGGGCCTGTCGCTTGGTGTCGACCTCGCCCATGTAGACAACACACTCGAGGCCGAGCAGCGCGGCTGCGGTTGCGGTAGCGACGCCGTGCTGACCCGCCCCTGTCTCGGCGATAACACGAGTCTTCCCGAGACGCTTGGTCAGGAGCGCCTGACCAAGCACGTTGTTGATCTTGTGCGAGCCAGTGTGGTTCAGATCCTCGCGCTTCAAAAAGATGCGCGCACCGCCTGCGTGCTCTGCAAACCTCGGGACCTCGGTGATCGGTGACGGCCGGCCGGCGTAGTCTCGCAACAGCTCGGCAAGCTCCGCCTGAAACGCAGGGTCGGCCTTCGCCTCCGCATACGCGTCAGAGAGCTCATCGATCGCGGCGATCAACGATTCGGGCATGAACCTGCCGCCAAAGGAGCCAAAGAATGGCCCCTCCTGATCCCTGAGACTCGTCACTGAGGTCTGGTCTGACATTGTCGCCTTTCGAAGGTGGAACGAACGGCGTCGCGCTGGGCGCCGAAGAGCGTACTAGACGCTCAAGAACGAAGCGAGGGTCGCGATCGGATCGCTCGTCACGAGCGCCTCACCAACGAGGATCGCGTCGGCGCCGGCCTCACGGTAACGCACGACGTCGTCGATGCCGAGCACTGCCGACTCTGCGACGCGAATCACGCCCGCAGGGATCTGGTCGGCGACGCGACCGAACAGGTCGCGATCAAGCTCGAACGTCGACAGGTCCCTGGCGTTCACACCGATGAGCTGCGAACCGAGGTCAACAGACCGCGCGACCTCGTCAGCAGAATGCGCTTCGACGAGCGGCGTCATGCCGAGCTCGAGAGTGAAGGAGTACAGGCGCTCTAGTGTTTCCTGCGGGAGCGCTGCGACAATGAGCAGCACGAGGTCGGCGCCTGCGGCACGCGCCTCGAGGATCTGGTACTCCTCGCCAATGAACTCCTTGCGGAGCACAGGAATACTGACGGCCTTACGAACCGCATCGAGGTCGTCGAGCGACCCCTTAAACTTACGCTCTTCGGTCAGCACGCTAACGACGCTCGCGCCGCCAGCTTCGTACTGGCTCGCAAGAGCGTGCGGTTCGGCGATTTCTGCGAGGTCTCCGCGTGACGGGCTCGCACGCTTCACCTCGGCGATGACCCGAATATGGTCAGCCGGGGCGAGGTGCGCGAGCGCGTCAAGGGCTGCTTGACGCGCAAGCGCCTCAGCCTCTACGACTGCGTACGGCCTGATCTGCCTGCGGGATTTCGCGTCCTCGAGCGAACCCTGGAGGAGCTGATCAAGCACAGTTAGTCGTGTGACTTCGGGGTGAAACGGGGGCCGTTCACGCCGTAACCGGCCTTCGCCAGGACGAACCCGAGGATCAGGCCGAGCGCGACGACGCCAACACAGACCCACACGAGGGTCGGCATGTGCAGGAAGAAGAAGACAGTTCCGGCAGCAATGCCAATGAGCATCACCACCACTGCTGTCCATGCCGCGGGCGAATCGCCGTGACCGGGGTCTCCGTGCTGGTTACTCATGTATCTCCTCTGGCAGGTGTGCACATTCGGACGTCTCAATCTTACCGGGAACTCCCAGCTTTCAGCGAATGCGGCGCGCGTGGCGCACGCGCTTCACTGCCGCGAGTCTGAGTCGCTCTGTTCTGAGTCGGCGCTCGCAACCTCATCTGAGATGGCGTCGTCGAGGTAGTCGTCGTCAGTGGGATCATCACCGTCTGACAGCGCCTCCCAATCAGAAATGCGGTCTCCGGTTGCAGTTCCGGCCGCGCGAGCCCGCTTCGATTCGGTGCTCGACTCGTACTTTCGGCCGCCCTGTTTCCACCGCGAACCGAACAGCAAGATGAGCACGCCAGCAAGCGCGAGCACAATGCCGACAGCGACAGTGACTGCCGGCCACGCCGACACTGCGACCGAACTCACCAGCGCTGACTGCGCCTCACCCGCGATACCGCTGACCCCCTCGAGCGAACCACTGGCACCATCAAGCGGGTTCACGATCGCTTCAACGCCCGAATAGGCGAGGCCTCCCCCGAGCACAATGATGAGGAGCGCGATGACCCGGCGAAAACCTCTGCCGGCGATCGTGAGCACCAGAGCAGTGGCGAGCGCCGCGAGAGCGATCAACGTGAGAGCCGGGGTGATCTGCTGCCCGGTCACCGCGAGTTCTTCGACGGTGGCGACGCCGGGCAGTAACTCAATGTGAAGCCACGGCTGCACAGACGCAAGCAATGCTGCAGCGCCCGCGAGCACGACAAGACCGATGAGGCCCCCTTTGCCAGTGAGCTTGCTCCGCTTACCGTCAGACATGCGCTTCCATTCTCGTCAGGGAGTTGGCGATAGCAATCGCCCTGAGGGGTGCCGCTGCCTTGCTCTGGCACTCGGCGTCCTCTGTCTCGGGGACCGAGTCCGCGACGATGCCTGCGCCTGCCTGCACCATCGCAACGCCGTCGCGAATAGTCGCTGTTCGAATAGCGATCGCCAAGTCCGCCGCGCCGCCAAGCCCGAAGTACCCGACCACGCCCCCGTAGACCCCACGCTGCACAGGCTCGAGCTCGTCGATGATCTCAAGCGCCCGCGGCTTCGGCGCGCCGCTGAGCGTCCCCGCCGGGAACGTCGCGCGGAACACGTCAACGGGGTTCTGGTCAGGCCTGACCTGCCCCTCGACCGACGAGACAATGTGCATGATGTGACTGAAACGCTCGATGCGCATGAACTCGGTCACCTCGACGCTGCCAGGCTCACACACTCGGGCAAGGTCGTTGCGCGCGAGGTCGACAAGCATCAGGTGCTCTGCCCGCTCCTTCTCGTCAGCGAGCAGATCCTTCGCGTACTGGTTGTCCTGCTCTACGGTGTCGCCGCGGGGGCGCGATCCCGCGATCGGGTGAGTCATCACGTGGCCGTGCTCCTGCACAGTCACGAGCGCTTCGGGGCTCGAACCAACGACTGAGAACGGCACTCCCCCGTTGTCTTCGAGCTGCACGAGGTACAGGAACGGGCTCGGGTTCAGATGTCGCAGCACTCGGTACACATCAAGCGGGTCGGCAGTGCATTCCTGATCGAATCGCTGCGATGGAACGACCTGAAAAATGTCGCCGTCGACGATGTACCGCTTCGCCGCGTCAACAGTCGCCATATATTCGGGAGTCGTCGTGAGTCGTTGCGGGTCAGGAAGCGCGGCGCGGTCGAGCACGCCAAGTGGCGACGACTCGGGGGCCGCGAGCGCGGCCTGGAGTGCGTCGAGGCGCCGCTGCGCGTCGGCCCACTGCGCGTCAGCTGCTTCTCCAGCCGGCGCTTCCGTGCCGCTTTGCGAAAGGGCACCGTCGTTCAAGACATTCGCTATGAGGATCACCGAGCCCTCACGATGATCGATCACGACGAGTTCCGAGACGAAGCTGAGCCCCTGCGTTGGCAAGCCGCTCGGGACCGCCGGCGGTGAGTCGAGGCGCTCGAACTGACGCACGGTCTCCCAGCCGAGGTATCCAACGAAACCACTCGCGAGCGGAGGAAGCCCGGGCACCTGCGGCGCCTTCCAACGCTCGTATGCCGCGCGAAGCGCCTCGACAGGCTGCAGGTGGCTCAC
Organism: Leucobacter sp. NPDC015123; assembly: GCF_043080205.1. Lineage (NCBI taxonomy): Bacteria > Bacillati > Actinomycetota > Actinomycetes > Micrococcales > Microbacteriaceae > Leucobacter > Leucobacter sp. NPDC015123. Next base: position 76,008 of record NZ_JBIBVH010000009.1, read on the forward strand.
GCCGCCAGGCAGCAGGCGATCCTCATCGAGCGCACGCGCGGGGCCCGCGCCGGCAGTCTCCCCGAAGCCACCCACGCTTGGCGTCCACTGCGCGAAGCCGTCGCGCTCGCCCAGCACGCCAAAGCTGCCGGCGCCGACGAAACTGAAGCGTGTCCACACCCCGCCCTGCTCAGCAGACTCGAGCAAGAACGTACCGATTCGCGACCCCGCGACTTTTCGGTAGATGCTCACTGGAGTGTCAGCGTCTGCGAAGACCTCGCGGCGGACGGGAATGACAGCGTGCGCGGATCGTTCGACCTCGAACTCCTCGCGGGTGGTGGTGTTGCTCACGAACTCAGCTTATCTCTCGGGGTATCCAGGTCGTCTGTGCGGGCCGCCGAGCTCCGGCAGGCAGGTGCGCTAGTCGACGTCCGGGCTGCCTGTAACAGCGGGCAGCCCGCGGCCGTCGAAGCACGTGCGGCTGCCCGTATGGCAGGCAGCGCCGATCTGCACGACGCGCACAAGCAGGGTATCGCCGTCGCAGTCAGCGGCGACAGACTGCACGTACTGGCGGTGGCCCGACGTGTCGCCCTTGCGCCAGTACTCTCCGCGGGAGCGCGACCAATACGTCACGCGGCCAGTCGACAGGGTGCGGCGAACTGCCTCAGCGTCCATCCAAGCGAGCATGAGCACGTCACCAGACTCAGCATCCTGCACCATAGCTGGCATCAGGCCGCCCTCGCCAAACTTCAAGCCGTCGATGGCGGCTTCAACTGCTTCTGCGGGTATCGCGCTCACGCTGCACCTCCCGTCGCGCCGAGGCGCACAGTGTGGCCCGCATCTGCGAGCGCGCCCTTCACGTCACCGATAGTGAACTTGCCGTAGTGGAACACCGAAGCAGCGAGCACGGCATCCGCGCCAGCATCAACTGCGGGAGCGAAGTGCTCGAGCTCGCCTGCCCCGCCCGACGCAATCACAGGCACGCTTGCGAGCTCTCGCACCCTGCGAACGAGTTCGAGATCGAAGCCGTCCTGGGTTCCGTCGGCGTCCATCGAGTTCACGAGTAGCTCGCCAGCGCCACGCTCAACGGCCTCAGCACACCACTCAAGCGCATCAAGGTCAGTCTCACGCTTGCCACCGTGCGTCGTCACGACAAAACCGCTCGGCATCCGGTCGCTGCGCCTCACATCAAGCGACAGCACAAGCACCTGTGCGCCGAAGCGGTCTGCGATCTCGCCGATCACCGCGGGGCGAGCGATCGCACCAGAGTTGATTCCAACCTTGTCGGCCCCCACCTCGAGCAGGCGTGCAACATCATCGACCTCGCGGACGCCGCCGCCAACGGTAAGCGGGATGAAGACCTGCTCGGCAGTACGACGCACAACGTCGTAGGTCGTCGCCCGGCCGTCTACCGTCGCGGTCACATCGAGGAACGTGAGCTCATCCGCGCCCTGCTCCGCATACTTCGCAGCAAGCTCGACGGGATCCCCCGCGTCTTGGAGGTTCAGAAAGTTCACGCCCTTCACGACGCGCCCGCCGGCGACGTCGAGACAGGGGATCACACGTACTGCAACAGACATGAGTGCTCCTCTCTACAGACGTGCGGCGTGGATCGCGGTGACGAGAATTGCACGGGCACCGAGATCGTAGAGCCTGTCCATGATCGTGTTCGCGTCGTCAGATGGGACCATGACACGCACAGCGACCCACTCCTCATCACGCAGCGGTGATACCGTGGGCGACTCGATGCCGCCGGCGACGGCGATAGCGTCGTCAAGGTGCGCGACCGGGAGATCGTAGTCCATGATCACGAACTTTCGGGCGACAAGCACGCCGCGCAGGCGGCGCATCAGGCGCTCCATGCCGGGGTGCTGGCTCGGGCCGCCAATGAGCACCGCAGTCGAATCGAGAATGACGGGGCCGAAGATCTCAAGGCCTGCGGCACGGAGTGTCGCGCCCGTCGAGACGACGTCGGCGACAGCGTCAGCGACGCCGAGCTGAACCGCCGACTCGACAGCACCGTCAAGCTTCACGAGTGTCGATTCAACGCCGTGTTTACGCAGGAAAGTGTCAACGAGGAGCGGGTAGCTCGTCGCAACACGCTTTCCGTGGAGATCGGTGAGCTCCTTGATGTCGCCCTCCGCGGGCGAGGCGAAGCGGAATGTCGAATCTGCAAAGTCGAGCTCGGCGATCTCGTGCGCTTCAGAGCCAGAGTCGAGCAGCAGGTCCCGGCCAGTAATGCCGACGTCGAGCGCGCCCGACCCCACGTATGTGGCGATGTCGCGCGGGCGAAGGTAGAAGAACTCGACGTCGTTCTTCGGGTCAGCGTGAACGAGCTTGCGGGAGTCTTTTCGGCCGGAGTAGCCGGCCTCAGCGAGCATCTCCGCCGCGATCTCAGACAGCGAACCCTTGTTCGGAACTGCAATGCGCAGCATGTGGAATTTCCTTCCATCGTGGCCGGCGCACGAGAGTGTTTCGGCCGAGTGAGTTGTAAAGGTCAGCGAAACGCGCCGACGCATGGCTCAAGCCGAGCGTCGACGCTACAGATGCGCGTACACGTCTTCGAGGGTCATGCCCTTTGCGAGCATGAGCACCTGAAGGTGATACAGCAGCTGGCTGATCTCCTCGGCACAGGCTTCTTGCGACTCGTACTCGGCCGCCATCCATACCTCTGCCGCCTCTTCGACGATCTTCTTGCCGATCGAATGCACGCCAGCGTCCAGCCGGGCGACAGTGTCGCTGCCCTCGGGCCGCGACGCGGCCTTCTCGGCGAGCTCGGCGAAGAGCGTGTCGAAGGTTTTCACTCGATAACCCTATCAGGGCTGGCGGCGGACCCGTGCCACGGTCCCGCCGGGGCGCCCCAGACCCGACTGCAGCGTTGCCGCAACCACAAGCCAGCACAACCACAACCACAACCACAACCACAAGCCATGGGATCTGCAGTTGACATGTCCAAAGTGCCAGCGGCCGGGCATTGGAACAGCAGATGACATTGACATTGCCCGGAACCCCCGTGACGACGAGGCGGAGCCCTCGAGCAACGCGGCCGCCCGGCTAGAGCGGCGGAACGCCGAATGGTCGAGGCCGAAACCTAGTTGGCGACGCCCGAACGCTGGGGGATCGCCGCTTCGACGAGGGCGACTGCAATCGGGTGAGGCTCGCGCTCTTGCGGCACCGCGATAACGTGTCGCCGAGCTCGGCCTTCAATGACTGGCAGCATCCGCATCCCGTCGGGCACAAGCTTTCTCCCGAAGCTCGGCACAATTGACACTCCGAAACCGCGCTGAACCATCGCGAACATTGACCCGATGTCGCGTACCCGGTGCCTGGCAGCGAACGTGAGCCCGACCGCCTCGTGCATGTCGCGAACGTGGGCTTCGCATCCCCCGGTAGTCACGATCACGCCGTCCTCGGCAAGCTCCTCGAGGGGGATCTCCGCGAGTCCAGCAAGTGGGTGATCATCGGGAACAACCGCTGCGTACTCGTCAATCGCAATGAGCTTCGCCCCCGGAGGAAGTTTGGGCGGGTCGACGAGCACTGCCACATCGACAAACCCGTTCTCAAGCCACACTGGCATCTCATCGTCATCACCCTCTACGACTTCGACACGCACGTCGGGCAGCGCCCCGCGCCACTCGTCAAGAAGTTGCGGAACGAGCCCCTGGCACACTGTGGGCACAGCCCCGAGCCGCACCGAGCCCGCGAGCGCACGATCGCCCCGTGCGGCAACCTCGACCGCAGTGATCGCGGCCACCGCGGTACGCGCATGTGGCAACACGCGGAGCCCCAACGGAGTCGGCACGAGCGGGTCATCACGCTCGACAACGGGTCCGCCAAGCTCCCGCTCGAGCGCAGCGACCGCGTGCGAGACCGCAGACTGGCTATTGCCCAAAACAAGCGCCGCGTGAGTGAACGACCCCTCGTCAACGACTGCCACAAGCGTGCGAAGCTGCTGCACGGTGATGCTCATGAATTCTCCTCATGCCAACATGAGGTAGATGCATTTGCCTCATAATTTCGGAATTTCTAAGCTAACCCACATGGCGCAGCCCAGCAAGAACCGAACGACGATCCTCACCTACTCTGCCCTTGCGCTCATCTGGGGTTCCAGCTTCCTCCTCATGAAGCTCGGACTTGTCGGCCTGTCCCCCGGTCAGGTTGCGCTCGGCCGAATCGCGCTTGGTGCATGCACTCTCGCTGCAATCATGCGCCTCACCCGTCGACGATGGCCCCGCGAGCGACGAGTCTGGGCACACATGATTGTCATCGGCGCGACCCTGTGCACCATCCCATTCACGCTCTTCGCCTGGGCAGAAACGGTGCTCCCGACAACCGTGGCGAGTATCGCGAACGCAACGACGCCCATCATGACCCTCCTACTCACGCCGCTGTTGATCCCCGCGGAGAAGTTGAGTCGGCGGCAATCAATCGGACTAGTGACAGGCATCATCGGCGTCGCGGTCCTTGTGGCACCGTGGCGGTACCTCGCAGCCGACGGAAGCGTCTCACTGCCCGGGCTCGCAGCGTGCCTCGCGGCTACGCTCTGCTACGGCTTCGGGGGCCTATACATGCGAAAGTTTCTCTCCCGAACTGGGCTCGACGCGGTCACGGCAGCTGCGATGCAGCTCACCACCGCGAGTCTGCTCGCGCTCGCGGCAGCGCCGCTCATCTCGCTCGAGCCGGTGCGACTCACACCGAGCGTCATCGCTGCAATGCTCGCACTCGGAATCCTTGGAAGCGGCGTCGCGTACATCTGGTACACAGGCATCATTCGAGCGTGGGGCCCGGCACGTGCGTCAACAGTCACGTACCTCACCCCCGTTGTGGGCGTCACGCTCGGCGTCGCGGTGCTCGGCGAATCTGTCCACTGGAACGAACCAGTGGGTGGGGGCGTCATAGTTCTGGGAGTGCTCGCCAGCCAGGGGCTTTTCGACAGGCGAAAGCGACACGGCGACACACCGCCAGTGGCTAGCCCTGCCGCACTCCGCTAGCTATGGCGGCCGCGCGCCGGCGTACCAGGCGCGCCGCCTTCGATCGCGCGTTCGAGGCGCTCGAGCTTTCCATCGAGCTCTCCGGTGAAACCTGGCCGAATGTCGGCCTTCATCACGAGAGATACCCGCGAGCCGTACTTCGCCACGGCCTCTGTCGCGCGCTTGACGACGTCGAACACCTCGTCCCACTCGCCCTCGATCTCGGTGAACATGCTGCTCGTTCGGTGAGGAAGCCCCGAGGCTCGAACGACGGCAACGGCCTGTGCGACCGCCTCCGATACGGAACCGTCAGAGCTCGATTCGCCCCCACTCGGAGCGACAGAGAACGCGAGAATCACAACCAGGTCCTTTCCACGTGGCGACGCACTCAAGGTAGCGCCCTCCAGCAGAGTATCGGTTGGCTCCCTGCAGATTTGCAGGGAGCCAACACCGCTACTCCGTCGGCAGAATGTAGACCTTCCGCAGATCCTCGTGGATCACCCATTCGGTACGCATGCCTGCGGAGAGGCGCCCGAGCGAGCCCGGCCGTAGCTCTAGCACGGTCGCCGGATCGCCGCCGTCAGCAAGAATTGTTACCGTAGCGCTCCCGCGGAGCACAACGAAGCATTCGTCGGCTTCGACGTCGATAGCGGTCCCGGCTGTCATCTCCCAGACGCCGAGGGAGACGCCCGGCCCTGCATCGATATCGATCGCGCCGGCAAGCGGCGCGCCGGCGCGGACCTCCTCGACAGGCAAGTCTTCAAGTGGCAGCGCCAGAGCGAGCGTATCGAGCACCGCGCCCGCCTTCAGCGGCGCGTCACCAGCGGGTGGCGGGACTGTCTCATCCTGAGTCATAGTATGTCTCCTTCGACTGTGCCGCGTGCGCGGCAGTTATTCACTGCGAGGTGAGCTCGTCGAGCTCACCTCGCTTGTCATCTGCTGCCTCAACCGCGGGCTCGGCCGGCGTGTCGCCGACGCCCCAGCCATAGGCAAGCTTGTATGCCTCGAGAACGAAGAACGTCTCGGCGCCGATAATTCCGTCTTGTTTCGGGAGGCGGTCGTGGAGAAATTCGGTGTAATGCGCGACATCGCGACACACGACTTCCACCATGACGTCAAACGGTCCCGTCGTGAGCACAACGTAGCTCGTCTCAGGGAGCTTCGAGAGCTCCTCGCACACGAGCCGGGCTTTGCCCATTTCACATTTCAGCCCGACGAGAGCGAGCCTGTCGAATCCGATCCTGAGGGGGTCAGCGACGCCGACGATCTGAAGCGTCCCCGATTCCTCGAGGCGCTGTACCCGGTAGCGCACCGACGATGCCGGGATCCCGGTTTCCTCAGATATCTCCTTAAACGATCGTCGGCCGTCGGTCTGCAGGATGGCGATGAGTCGCCTGTCGATGTCGTCGAGGTCGGTTTTCATGTGGGCTCCTTCAAGACGGTCAGGGGTCGCGCTCGTCACAATCTACCAACGCGAGGATCGGCGACGGGGAACCACGCCCCGTCGCCGATCCTCGCGTTCTCCGCGACCGCGCGCTACGCGCCGATGTGGATCACGCCGGTGCGCAGGTAGGTCATGTCGTGCAAGGTGTACATGCCGCCGATACGCCCCCAGCCGGTGCCCTTGCCGCCCGCGCCGCCGAACGGCATGTTGACGTCCCACCAGCCGTTTGAGTCGTTGACAACGACCTGGCCAACTTCCATCTCTTCCATGAAGCGGAACGCCTTCGACAGGTTCTCAGTGAAGACGGCGCCCTGCAGCCCCAGCGGATCGTCGTTGGCGATTCGCAGTGCGTCGTCGTCGTCCTCGGCAACGATGATCGGGAGGACGGGTCCGAAGGACTCCTCGCGCGACAGCAGGCTGTCGGTTGTCACGTTGTCAACGACGGTGAACTCGTAGTAGAGGTCAGTCGGCTGGCCCTCACGGCGCCCGCCACCGAGCAGGATGTCGAGGCCACGTTCACGCGCGTCGGCCATGTGCCGGTCCATCTTCGCTGCGACGCCCTCATTATTCAGCGGGCCGAGGTTTGTGTTCGGGTCAAAGGGGTCGCCGAGCACGACAGTCTTCGAGTACTCGAGCACTGCAGCGACGAACTTCTCGTGGACATCCTTGTGAACGATCACGCGCTCTGTCGCGCAGCAGACCTGGCCGGCGCAGTAGAAGGCGCCGTCAACCGCGGCCTTAGCGGCACGCTCAATGTTCGCGTCGGCGAGCACGACGACAGGGCCGTTGCCAGATGCTTCGATGAGCAGCGGCTTGAGGCCGGCTGTCGCCTGTATCTTCGTAGCGGTTGCCGACGAGCCGATGAAGCCGACAGCGTCGATGCCTGGGTGTGACACGAGCGCCGCACCGAACTCGCCCTCGCCTGGGAGAACCGAGACGAGCCCGTTCGGCACGCCAGCCTCGACGAGCGCGTCCATCGCAGCGAGCACAGTGAGGGGCGTGTTCGTCGGGGGCTTCACGACGTGCGCGTTGCCTGTCGCGAGGCCTGGAGCGACGAACTCTGCGAACATCAGCAGCGGGAAGTTCCACGGGGTGATGATGCCAAACACACCGATCGGGGCCCGCTGGGTGATCTGGCGCTTCTGAATATCGTTCGATGGGAGCGTTTCGCCGTACAGGCGCACGGCGTCCTCAGCGTGGAGGTGGAACAGCTGTGCCGCTTCCTTGACGTCGGCGAGCGACTCCTCGTAGGGCTTGCCCTGTTCGAGGGACTGCAGGCGTGCGAGCTCCTCGACGCGGGACTCGAGCGCGGTGCCGACCTTGTGGCAGATCTCAGCGCGCGCGAACACACCCAGCTTGCGCCATGCAGTCTTCGCCTCGTGTGCCTTCGCGACTGCAAGGTCGAGGTCAGCGGTTGTTGGGACAGGGATCGACGCGATCTTCTCGCCCGTCGAGGGGCTGAAGATGTCGGCCCGCTCGGTGGATGCACCGTCGGTGAACTCACCGGCGATGAACAGCTGGGTCCGAGTCGGCACTGGCAGGGAACTCATGGCGATACCTCCGTGTATCAGTAACTGCAATGTTGCATGCCCACCATACGACACGCTTCACGATTGCGCAAGATCGAGCCCAGTTGAGTTGCTGAGAAAACAATTCAGCGTACTCGAATTGACTATTTCAGCAAATCAGTGCACGATGCATCTTGTCCACTCGACGCAGGGGTACACCCCGATAACAACGGAGTTGTCATGACGCACACACTCGCCGCCCGCGGCGACCACGACCCCCAAACCAGCTGAGCCCGCCAGCTCAGCGACGGCCCGGTCACAGCCGGGCTTCCCCGCCCCGGCCCGCTGCTCGCGGGCCGGGCCCATCATACGATCGAAAAGGAACACGCATGACCACCTACGAGCGCGCCGAGGCGGCTGTCTCGGCGGAGCGCATCGACGCAGCCCTTGCGAACACCCTCCGCGAGCCCTATTGGCTTGATTCGGACGAGCGCCCTGCAGCGCTTCCACCCGCCGCGGGTGCGCTCGAGACCGACCTCCTCGTCGTCGGGGGCGGCTATACCGGACTGTGGACGGCGCTCCTTGCCAAGGAACGCGAAGCTTCCCGGCGCGTGATTCTGCTCGAAGGGCAGCGAATCGGCTGGGCCGCCTCGGGCCGCAACGGCGGTTTTTGCGAGGCCAGCCTGACACATGGTGCAAGCAACGGCGAGCGCCACCTGCCGAAGGAGACCGCGCGGTTGCACGAGCTTGGACTCGAGAACATCCGCGAGTTCGGGGAGACGGTTCGCCGCTACAACATGGACTGTGATTGGAGCGAGACGGGTGTGCTGCGCGTCGCCTCGGAGCCCTACCAGGACGCGATCCTCAGGGCGGACGCCGCGCAGGATCCCGGCGCCGTCTATTTCGACGCCGCCGCGGTGAAGACAGAGATCAACTCACCCGTGTACCACGGCGCGCTGTGGGAGCGCGAAGGAAACGTCCTCGTCCACCCCGCAAAGCTCGCATGGGAGCTCAGGCGCGTCTGCCTCGAGCTCGGCGTCGACATCTATGAGCAGTCTCAGGCAACTGACATCAGCGCCTCAGCCGACGCCGTTACGGTCACCACCGACGGCGGCGCCACGATCCGGGCGCAGCGCGTCGCGCTCGCCACGAATGTGTTCCCGAATCTCCTGAGGCGAGCCCGGCCGTTTACTGTTCCGGTGTGGGACTATGCGCTCATGAGCAACCCCCTCACCGCTGAGCAGTCCGCGGCGCTCGGCTGGGCGGGCAACCAGGGCCTTGCCGACATGAACAACCGGTTCCACTACATCCGTAAGACGCGCGGCTCCGACGGACTCGAGCGGATCTTGTTCGGCGGATACGACGCGCTGTACCACTTCGGAAAGGGCCTCAACGAGGAGTACTACAACAGCGAGCCAACCTACCGGAGACTGGTCGCACACTTCTACGAAACGTTCCCCGTGCTCGGAGACATCGGTTTCAGCCACGCGTGGGGCGGCGCGATCGACTCGTGCAGCCGGTTCTTCTCATTCTTCACACGGGCGCACCGGGATCGCGTCGTGTCGGCTACCGGCTTCACAGGGCTCGGTGTTGGAGCGACTCGGTTCGGCGCAAACGTCATGCTCGACCTGCTTGACGGCCTGCAGACCGAACGCACCCAACTCGAGCTCGTCAAGAAGAAGCCGATCCCGTTCCCGCCCGAGCCGATTGCCGCGCTCGGCGTCAAGATCACCACCGCTGAGATGGCGCGATCCGATAGGCGCGAAGGCAAGCGCGGTCTGTGGCTCAGCACCATGGATGCTGTCGGCATGGGCTTCGATTCCTAGTACGCGTGCCGGAGTGGGGGCGAGCGCGCTTGGCAACCGCCCCCACATGCACGGACACTATTCGAAACACGAAGGACACTCATGCACTGGGCTCTTCTCGCCGCAGCAATCGCCCTCGAGGTGTTCGCGACCTCGATGCTCAAGATATCGGACGGCTTCACGCGGCTCTGGCCGACAGTGGCTGTCCTCGCGGGCTACGCGCTCTCGTTCTTTCTGCTATCGCGAGTGTTGCAAACCATGCCCGTCGGCACCGCGTACGCTATCTGGTCGGCCGCCGGCACCGTGCTCGTCGTCGGGATCGGGTTCGTCGCTTACCACGAGCGGTTGACGTCACTGCAGCTCATCGGCGTCGCACTGACTATCGCCGGCGTGGTGCTACTCAACGTCGGCGGCGCTGCAGACTAGTGGGCGTGCGCGGCGGCCGCTGCGCGCAGGTCGGCGATTCGCTCCTCGGGAACGCCGCCGTACACAGCTGAGCCCGCGACGAACGTATCGGCGCCAGCCTCAGCCGCGATCCCGATGGTGTCGACGGTGATACCGCCGTCGACCTGCAGCCAGACGTCGAGGCCGTGCTGCGCGCGGGCCTCAGCGAAGCGCCGAAGCTTCGGCATCATGTCGGGCATGAACGACTGGCCGCCGAACCCTGGCTCGACAGTCATCACGAGCACCTGGTCGAACTCAGGCAGCAGTTCGAGGTAGGGCTCAGGGTCGGTACCGGGTTTGAGCGCGATGCCGGCGCGCGCACCGATGTCGCGGATCTTCCGAGCGAGCGCGACGGGATCGGTCGATGCCTCGACGTGGAATGTCACCGAGAACGCGCCAAGTTCAGCGTACCCGGGCGCCCAACGGTCGGCATCGCTGATCATGAGGTGCATGTCGAGCGGAACCGGCGACACCGCTTGAATTCGCTCGACGATCGGCGGGCCCATCGTGAGGTTCGGAACGAAGTGGTTGTCCATCACATCGACGTGCACGAGATCCGCGGTGCGGATTGCCTCGAGCTCTGCCTGGAGGTTCACGAAGTCTGCGGACAGGATGCTGGGGTTAATGCGCTGCGCGGTCACCCGACTAGTCTACGGCGGACTCTGCCGCGCCGTGCCGCGTCGCCTGTCCGGAGCTGGGCTGTTCGGCGAAGACGCGCGACAGTGTGCGGTAGGAACGAGTGAAGAATGCCGCACAAGCGAGCAAGATCATTCCAAGTCCCGTGCAGACGAAGATGAGCGCGATCCCCCGGCTGTCGCCCTGCCCGAGTAACCATCCCCAATCGCGCTGCCCGGTCTCGCCACGCATGAACGGCACGACCCAGAACTCGGCGATCGGCGCGACTATCAGCGCGGTGATTGGCGCAGCCGCCGCCTCAAACGTCATCGCCAGCCCGAAGACGCGCCCCTGCTTTTCGAACGGCACGACGCGCTGGATGACAGTCTGTTCGGCCGCCTCGACCGCTGGCATGAGCGCCATGAACACCCAGATTCCCGCGATGAACAGCCAGGGCCACTCGCGGAGGGTGAAGGCGATTCCTACGAATCCGAGGATCCCGACGAGCACAAGCATGGTGCGGATCGGGTTTGGCCCAAGCCCCCACTTGGCAACGACGAGGCCGCCGACGATGAAGCCCGTCGATGCAAGGCCGAAGACGAGGCCCCAGATCTCGACCTGAAACATCGTGAGCCCATACGGGTCGAGGAGCGCCATGAACGCTCCGCTGCCGAGGTTGTTGAACGTACTGAATAGCACGAGCGCGAAGAGTCCAGGCACTGCACGCATTGCGGCCATGCCGCCGCGGAAATCGACGGCAGCGCGGTCTGGGTCTCGGGCGACAACTGGCTCGGGAATCCGCAGTAGGTGCAGGTGCACGAGCGGAACCGCGACGAAGAGCGTGGCGAGCAGGATCGTCGCCCCCATACCGAGGAGGCCGACTGAGAGTCCGCTGAGCACGCTCGTCGCGATGAACGCGAGTCCCTGGACGGTGCCGACGAGCCCGTTCGCATTCGCGTGGCGTTCGACGGGAACAAGGAGCGTTACGGTCGTCGCAAGCGCAAGGTTCCGCATGAGTTCGACGACGCAGCCCGCGAGAACGACAAGTGTGAACAGCCAGAACCAGGGGGCGTCGAGGCGGAGCAGCGTGTCACTGGGCACCGCAAAGAAGAGTGCGCACCCGATGACGAAGGAGACGAGCGTCGCCCAGGCGCTCAGCAGCATGACGCGGTGTTTGCGCATCCTGTCGACGAGCGAGCCGAACCACATTGAGCAACCGGCAAGCAGAATCATGTAGACGGCGCCGAGCACCCCGGTGGCCAGAATGCTCCGGGTTTCCAAGTACACCCAGAACACGATGGCGAACCACAGGAAGTTCGTCGTCAGGCTCGCAACCGCGGTGTTCACGAGAACGTGGGCGAAGGTTCGGCCCCCAGCTGGCGGCACCTCCCCCGGGCCTGTCTCCGGGCCTGTCCTCGGAGCTTGCCCGGCCGCGCCACCGGGGACAGCCGCGGGCGCTCCTGCGGCCCCGCGCGCCGCGTCAGGGTGGCGGGGCTCCATCGCACCCGACTCATTCATAGGCCAAGAGTATGCGTCGCATCGATGAAACGAAAGAGCCTCATCCCGCACGCGGGCGTAACTCCCAGACGCGCGGAGCGGTGGCGGTGGGGCCTCCCGCTACTCTGCGTCGCGGGTGAGCAACGAGACGAACATCGCGTCGGTGTCGTGGCGGTGCGGCCACAGCTGTGCACTGAGATGCTCACCCGCAAGCTCGGGCCGCGAGTCCTCGCGCGCGGCAGCCCGCACGGCCGCCTTCGCATCGAGCTCCCGGAGCTGCGGGTGGCGCTTGAGCGCACGATCGACGCCGACGCGCGTCTCCGCGAGGTGCGGTGAGCACGTCACGTAGGCGAGCACGCCGCCCGGCTTCAGGTGCGCGATCGCCGCATCGATGAGCTCGCTCTGCAGCGCTGTGAGCTCGGGCAGGTCGCTCGGCTGTTTCCGCCAGCGCGCTTCAGGCCGGCGGCGAAGCGCTCCAAGACCGGAGCATGGCGCGTCGACGAGGATCCTGTCGTACTGCTCGTGCCCGTCACGGCCGCACCCGAATGCCTCCTCGTCGCGGCCGTCATGGCTCACAACCTCCACGGTCCCGGTCGAAAGCGCCGAGATGCCGTCAACCGAGTTCCGCACAAGATCAGCCCGGTGATCGGACACCTCGTTCGCGCGTACCGTGGCGCCCTCGACAACTGCTTCGGCGCCGAGGATGGCAGTCTTACCGCCAGGTCCCGCGCACAGGTCGAGCCAACGCTCACCCTCGGCAACCGGCGTCGCGCGCACGAGCGCGAGCGCGGCGAGCTGGGAGCCCTGATCTTGCACGCGCAGCAGCCCAGCAGGGATCGCGGCGCGCTCTTCGGCGCCCGCGATCGCACGGCCGGGATCGCCGCCGGTGAGCTCAAGGCCGATAGGCGATGGGCCGACTGCATCGACAGCATCTGGTTCGACAAGCGCGAGTTCCTCAGCGGTGATACCAGCACCCTCAAGCAGGGCAAGGTTTACACGCGGTGAGGCATTGTCGGCGTCGAGCAACGCGTCGAGCTCGGTCTCGCTCCCCTCCGCACGGAGCGCGTCGCGGAGGGCACGCACGACCCAGGCGGGGTGCGACGTGCGGACCGCGAGAGCGTCGTCGGCGTTCTTCGCGGTGTCAGAAATGCGCGCATCCCACTCCTCGTTCGTTGACCGCCCGATCTCCCTGAGCACACCATTCACGAACCCGGCTGCCCGCTCGTTGCCGACGAGGCGCTGCAACTCGACGCTTTCGTGGACCGCGGCGTGAGCCGCCGTGCGCATGGCGAGCAGCTGGTGCGCGCCGATCCTGAGCACGTTCAGGGTGCGGGAGTCGATGTCTTCGGTCGGCCGATCGGCCGCGAGCTCGATGATGCGGTCGAGCCTGCCAAGCGAGCGGAGCGTCCCCGCAGCGAGTTCAGTTGCGAGGGCCGCATCGCGTCCGTCGAGCCTCGCGTCACGAATCCGAGAGGCAAGCGAAAGATTCGCGTACGCGTCGCGTTCGACGACGTCACGCAGCACGTCGTAGGCGACGATCCTGGCGCCCGAAATTCGCGGCCGGCTCTGACGCTTGCCGCCGCGTCCGCGAGCGCCACCCTGAGCCGAGTTACGGCCGCGCCCACTGTGTGAATGCTTGTCGCTCACGCGAGGTCCGCCTTTCCGTCACGGCCGCGCAACCAGGCGGCACCGTCCATCGCAGGTTTTCCCGCGGGCTGCACGCGCACAAGCTCAAGCCCGGCAGCAGACTGCCCGCTCGCACAGCCAATAACGGCACGCTTTGAAACGATGCGCGCCTCGCCCGGCGCGAGGTCAGTCGGCAGCGCCGCCGAGAGGACGGAATCGAGCGGGCGCAATTCGGTGAGCTTGATCGGTTCGCCACCGATGAGCGCGTAGGCGCCCGGCTCGGGCGTCACGCCAGCCCAATGCGCGAGCGCGGCTTCTGCTGTGACCCCCGAGCCAAACGAAATGAGCCCGTCCTCGCGGGAGAGCTTGTGCGCGTAGGTGTCTTCCCCGGTCTGCGGCTCCCCCGCCCCCGGTTCCGTGGCGAGCAGCTCGACTGCACGCAGCAGCGCGCCCGTGCCCGAGACAGAGAGCTCGGTGAGCGCCGCGCCCGCAGAGGTGCCAGGCGCAAACGTCGTCGAGTCGCGTGTGAGCACGTCCCCGGCATCGAGCGCAGCGACAAGTCTGAACACAGTGACGCCCAGCTCCTGCTCTCCCGCCATGAGCGCCCGCTGCACTGGAGCGGCTCCGCGCCAGCGCGGAAGATCCGAGAAGTGCAGGTTGATCCAGCCGTGAGCGGGGCTCGACAGGAGCGGCTCGCGGATGAGTCCGCCGTAGGCGACGATGACACCGAGATCGGGCGCGCGGTCAGCGACCCAAGCGGTGGCCTCGTCGCCGAGTCGGTTCGCCTTGAGCGCTTCGATCCCGAGTTCTGCAGCCGCCTGGGCGACTGGTGACGGCGTGAGCACCCGTTTGCGCCCAAGCGGGGCGTCTTCACGCGTGACAACGCCGACGACATCGTGGCCGGCCTCGACCAAGGCTCGCAGGCTGGGGACGGCGAACTCCGGGGTTCCGGCAAACACGATACGCATCAGGCTATTCTCTCACCCCGCAGACGAGACAACGCACGCACGGCTGGCGTCACCCGAAAGCGTCAAGCAGCATTCGCGCCTTCCGCAGGGCGGCTTGCGAGCCCTTGCGCGCCGCGATGTCGGCGAGCCCGGGCCACGCCGAAACGTCGCCGGCAATGAGTCCTCGCCTCCGAGCCTCGACGAGTACGGGTGCCCGCACGAGCGCGGCGTCAAGCACACGGTTCAGCCACTTCGGCGGGGCCGACAGTTCGGCCGCAACGCGAACGGACTCGGTCAGCGCAGGCCAGAGCGCGCGCAGCGTGTCCGGCTCGGACTCGATCATTCCTGCGAGCTTCACGGGGGTGAAATCGGGGCTCTCGAGAAGCCGCCCGACCGCGAGCCGCACGGAGTCAGCGCCAACGAGCCCGGCGCGCACCGCCGCAAGCACGTGGTAGCCGCTGCCGTTGTCGTGACTCATCCCGCTGAGCAGCACCGCGACCATACCGACCGTAATAGGTGGCACAGATTCCCCCCGCCCGAGCGGGCCCGCGTTGCCGTCACGCCAGTTGCGGTGCTCAGCCACCCGTACCGCCCGCGCCGCGGGGTCCCACCGCAGCCATGCACGGGAGTCGTGCCGAACGTCGTCGGCGTCAGAGAGGATCTCGGTCATGCCACACTGCCCCTCTTCCTCGATGTCGTAGAACCACGCGGTCCGGGTGCGAAACCGGCGGGGGCCGTCGGTCGGGTCTGCGAGGCGTTCGGGGGCGAACTCGAGTTCGATCTCTAACAGCCGTGTCGAGGCCGCTGGGTCTTGCCAGGTCGCTTTGATCGATGCGCCGTCATCGATAGCGGGCTGCGCGTCAACGTCAGCGGGCCAGAACACCGCGAACTCGGCCTCTGTCATCGTTGCAGGGGTGTGTGTCGCGGGGTTGAGCACTGTTGCCCTCGGAGCTTCGGCAGGCGTCGGCGCCACCTCCGCGAGCCTCTCCACCACTGATCGGGCAAGCTGGACTGCGCGCGACGACCCGCCGGCTGCGGCGAGCGCCCTGACGCCGGCGATCTCGAGCGCGGTGCCTGTAGCAACGCCTGCCTCGACCGCTGAGATCACTGCCGGCAGCAGCTCTCCGACGGCTTCCACTATCTCTGCCGTTCCAGCGAGACGCCTGGGGGCTGCGAGTGACAGCGCGACGAGGTCATCGAGCAGCGGCCAGACGACTGCGAGCATTCCCTCATCGGCGAGATCGAGACACGCGCTCGCGAGTGCGGCGAGCTTCGTTGGAGTGTCGGTCCAGCCAAGCTTGCGCACGTCGGCGACCCCGGGAATCAAGAGCCCGCGCTCCCAGCCCTCGCGGATCGCGAGAACCCCGTCGGCGACGGCGCGTTCGTGAAGGCCGCGCTGGGCCCCAATGAGGTTCACCGCTTGCCCGGGAGTGAGCGGTGTGCGCCGCCGTACGAGCTGTCGCAGCACGAGGCCAAGGGCTGAGCTATCAGTATCCCCGGTTGTCAGGGACGCCCAGTCTCCGCCTGCGGGCAGCACCCCAACCTCGATATCGCTCCGGTAGGTGTCCGCCTTCAGCCGGGTGGGGAATGCGGCGAGCGCAGGCGGCTGTTCGAGACCTGTCGGCGCCCACCAGTGCCGCTGGGGGTCGAGCTCCACTTCTGGCTCGGTGAGCGGGTGCGCGAGATAGGCACAGGCGACCGCGCCTGCGCGGACCGGGAGCGTAGCCCCGTCCTGTCCGACGATGGCGACGTCGAGCTCGCTGAGCGCGTCGCGGTGCGTGAGCGTCACGGTCGTGGCGTCGACACGGAGCAGCGCGAGTAGCAGGTCGGCCTCGCTCGCTGTCGCGCGCTTGTCGGCGTACACCCGCAGCCTCGCGACGAGCTCATCGATTGAGAGGCCCATGTCGTCCCACGTCGGCGTCGAGAGCAGCACTGGAACCTCGCCGAGGCGCTTGGTCACCGCCGCATCACGGGCGGGTGACGGGCCGAAGATCGTCGGCTTCGAGCCAGGAAAGTCAGGGCGAGCAGGCCGGTCGAGCGCTGTGAGCTGCTCGCCAGCAACCCACTGGGCGATGCACCGCAGCCCGGGAACCCAGTGTTGTCGCACACCCCGAAGCACAGTTCGCGCGAGGCCAGTGTCTCTCCGCGCCAGCTCATTCGTCAGTGCGAGGACGCGCTCGGCGGTTGGGTCGACCGCACCGCCCTCGGGCCGTCCGGTGAGCTCGGCGGCCGCCGCGGTGACGGCAGCAATGAGCGCGTCAGTGTCCGCGACGGCGAGCGCCTCAGTGCCCGCTGTGGCGAGCGCGGCACCTCCTGCGGGTCCGCTTGCCCCACCCCCTGCTTCACCCAGTCCGAGCGAGAACAGCGGCACCTGCCAAAGGGGCGGAGTCGCGTCCCAGCGGCCGCGGGCTTCCGTCTGCGCGGTGTTCGATGATGCCAACGCGTCTGCGACGTCGCCACCCGGCCCCGAGGCGATTCCCCAGGCGTCGATCAACCGTCTCGCAGCGCGAGCGAGCGGGACGTCGTTGCCTATTTTCAGCGGTTCGATGAGCACTGCGACGTCCGCGGCGACACCGGCGCTCGGGGCTTGTCGCCCGGTGGCAGCGGCGAGCAGCGCGCGCCGTGCCTTCTTCGATTTCACTCCGAGCCCGAGCTGCAGCACCTCAAGGAGTGTGTTGTCGTCGCCGTGTGCGATGAGCGCCGGGCCGAACGCCTCAACTAGTGGGGCGTCTCCTGTCGCGATTGCTGACACGAGCGCGTCGGCGCGGTTGAGAAGGTCTGTCCGGCGCGCCTCGCCAGTGAGCCCGAGGTGCTCGGTGAGGAAGGCGGCCCAGACTTTCCGGTCGCCGGGCCGTTGGGCAGCGTCGAGACCCGCAAGTGCAAGGTCGAGCGCGGTGTCGGTGTCGAGCCAGCCGCGCTCAAGCGCAGCCGGGAGCAGTCCGCCGAACGGCCCAGTGACGCTCAGCCCGAGCGCGACCGCTGTCTCTGCGTGCTCGCGAAAGCGTGGGCCGAGCGACTCGCCCGAAATATTGCCGCGGTCGCGCGGCTGCAGCCAGCCGTCATTTGCCGGCGCGCCGAGAGCGTAGACGGCCCAGTCGCGTAGGTAGTCGACGTGCTCGGGCACCGGGAGTGCGAGGTCATGCACCAGGCGGACGGTGGCGCCCGCCAACCGCGAGGTCGCATCGATCCACAGCCTGCCTCCGCGCGCCGACGCGTGAGTCACGAAGCTCCGCGCGTACTCTGCTCCCCGGTCGGCCACAACAGCAGCAAGAACCTCGTCACTGATTGCCCCGCTCGCTGGAGCGATCGCGACGGCGCGCTTGGCAGCGACGCCGACGCGGATTGCGAACAGGGCGAGCATGCCGGCGTGCACGCCGTCACCGAGCCAGCTGCGCCACCCGTAGCTCGCGGCGTCGAGAGCCTCGAATGATCCCCACTCGCCAGCTTTGAGCCCCGCCAACGCGGTGCGCTGCTGCTCGGGGGTGCCGAGCGGCAGCGCGAGGATCGCTTCTGGCGCCAGGCCTGGGGTGTGGTCAGCCCAGCCGAGCGCGCGGTAGACCGCGAGTGAGTCGTTCAATGCTGCGGAGGCGCTCACGCCTGCTCCTTCTTCGTCGATGCCTGGGTCGACGTATGTATCGATGTCTGTGTCCGGGTGGAGGATGCGGCCGGTGCGACCGGGTGATCGCCCTGGGATGCGCGGGCGCGGGTGATCTCGACGGCGAGCGCGTGCTTACACGGGCCACGCCCGTTCCCGTGATTCAGGCCCCACGCGCAGCCGCAGTCGAGCTTCCCGCCGTCCCCGACGCGCACAATGGTGTCGCCGCCAGGCCCGCCTGCCGGTCGAACGCCACGGCCACCACCAGCACCTCCGCCACCACCAGCACCACCAGCACTCCCGTCACCACCAGCACTCCCGCCACGCACGATCCAGCTTCGCGGTCCGCTCGAGCTCCCTTCGCCGGGGAGCGGCATCACTCGTCCCGCAGCGACGAGCGCCCGTGCCGCGGCGAGGCGGGGGCCGTCGCGTTCGACGCGCGCCGGGTCATCTGGAAGCTCCCTGTGGAAGTGGGCGCCACCTTCGAGATCCCATCCGACACGCCCCGAGGCGGCAAGGACCGCGATGGCCCCGTCCGCGCGGGCACGCGTGAGCCCTGCCGCGCTGGCAAGCCTTGCGGCATCGAGCACGGGTTCGAACGCAAGTAGTGCGGAAATACGCTCCGCGTCGGCCACGACGTCGTCGCTCGCAAGCGCCGCGAGAAGCGCGCCCTCCCCCGAGTGCCCGCGCCACGCCTGAGCGGTCAGCCCGAGTGTGAGTCGCGCGTGCGGAAGCTCGAATACGACGGCGACCGAGCCAGTCTCCGTGTGCGGCGCGCCATGCACTGTCGCGCCCCTGAGATGTGGAAGGAGGCGCTTCGCCGCGCTCAAGCGGTGCAGCCCCGGAACCGCGACCGCCCCTGCCACCGGCCGCGACGTGATCCTGACGCCCGAAGTCGCGGGAACGATCCACGCCGTTCTCCCATTCGCCGTCGCTGGCGGAACCGCCGCGACGAAGGCGCGCGCCTCCGACGCAGTGAGCTTCGCGAGCGGGACCATGCGGCTGTGGAGCTCGGCAACGTTGCCGAACGCCCGCACCCACCGGCCCGGCATGTTTACCGGGCGCTCCGTGGCGTGCGCGTTCGGTGTGGCGAGCACCGCACCGCCGCCCCCAACATCGAGGTGCAGAAGCTCGGCGCGCCTCACCCCCGTCAGCACCGCACGCGATTGCTGACCCAGATCGACGTTCGTCGTGCCGTACGCAATGTCTCCGCCGTCAAAACCTGTGCCGAGTAAGTCGAGCCTCGCGTACACGCTGTTGCAGGCCGAGAAGCACTCGGCCCGAAGCCTGTCGCCCTGTGCGGTGAGTACGGGGTCGCGCATCGTTGTCGGCACGTAGTTGAAGTAGCGGGTCGAAGTGATGTCGGAGAGCGCGAGCAATCCGCGGGCGAGCACCAGCGGCTCCGTCGCAAAGCCGGAGAAGAAACTCGGCGAACCGTCAATTCCCTGCCGGGTGAGGGCGGGAGCGAGTCCGAGCACGAGCCCGTCAGTCACCGCCCCTGTCAGCATGCCAAACGCCCGCGGGGCTGCCTGAGCCGGCGCATGCTGCATCGTCATATCTCGATGCTAGCGACCACGGGTGACACGGGCGCGCCGCTGGTGCTACACTCGCCACATGCAGATCGTGATTCAGTGGTGGGCCGCCTAGGGCGGTCACTCTTCACGCATCTGCATGCACCTCGACACCGCCTCTCTGAGGCGGTGTTTTTTGTCTCACGAGTGGCGTTCAGACCCCCACTCAGTGACCACGAAGGATCTCCACTCATGACTCAGACCACCACTGCTTCCCCCTACCGCGCCGACGAGCACGGCTTCTTTGGCGAGTACGGGGGCGCGCCGCTGCCGCCGTTCCTCGTCGAGCCCATCGCCGAGGTCGCACGCGAATACGCGAAGGCGAGCGCTGACCCCGCGTTCCAAGAGGAGTACCAGTCGCTACTCTCGAAGTACGTCGGCCGGCCCTCGCTGCTGTACTTCGCTGAGAACCTCACCGCGAAGCTCGGCGGCGCCAAGGTGTACCTTAAGCGCGAAGACCTCAACCACACTGGGGCGCACAAGATCAACCACTGCCTCGGCGAGGCGCTGCTCGCAAAGCGCATGGGAAAGACGAAGGTCATCGCAGAGACCGGTGCCGGCCAGCACGGCGTGGCGCTCGCCACGGCCGCGGCGCTCGTGGGGCTCGAGTGCGAGATTCACATGGGGGCGATCGACGTCGCCAAACAGCACCCGAACGTCGTGCGCATGGAACTGCTCGGCGCAAAGGTCGTCTCGGTCGAGGAGGGCGGCAAGACACTCAAAGAGGCAGTCGATTCAGCGTTCGGCGTCTACGCAGCGAACCCCGACGAGTACTTCTTCGCGATCGGCTCGGTCGTCGGGCCCCACCCTTACCCGTCGATGGTGCGTGATTTCCAGTCAGTGGTTGGCCGCGAGGCCCGCGCGCAGGTGCTTGAAGCGGAGGGGAAGCTCCCCGACTACCTCATCGCTGCTGTCGGCGGCGGCTCAAATGCGATGGGCCTGTTTGACGCCTTCCTCGAGGACGAGGCGGTCAAGATTATTGGCGTCGAGCCAGCCGGTGAGGGCCTCGAAGGCACCCGCCACGCAGCAACGATGACGCTCGGCACCCCGGGCATGCTGCACGGCATGCACACGAAGGTGCTGCAGGACGCAAACGGCGAACCCTCGCCTGTGCACTCAATTGCCTCGGGCATCGACTATCCAGGAGTCGGCCCCCAGCACGCCAGGCTCGAGCAGCTCGGCCGCGCCGAGTACGTGACCGCCACCGACGCCGAGACGCTCGACGCGTTCCAGCTGCTCACTCGCACCGAAGGCATCATCCCCGCGCTCGAGTCGTCGCACGCCGTCGCACACGCGGTGAAGCTCGCGCCGACGCTGCCCGCGGACGCTGTGATCATCGTGAACCTCTCGGGCCGCGGCGACAAGGATATCGACTTCGTCGCCGAGCGCCTCGCGCAGTAGCACGGTCGGCCTGGCCGCGGCTTCCCAGTGGCCCGTGAACACACGATCCTCGCGAGAACACACGCTCACCGAGCAGTTTGACATGTGTTCCCACGAGGATCGTGTGTCTTGGCGTTCCCGGGCATAGCGGCAGAGACAGCAGGGAACGGCAGCGGTCAGCTCGGGTCAGCTGAGGTCGGCAGGGCCCGGCCAGCAGCTCCCGGCCTTGCGGGACTCACCGGCATCACCCATCGAACACCCCGCGGTCATCGAATCGCAGCCTGAGCGCCTCCGGGACGGCCCGCCCTGGAGCCCGACCCTTCTGCCGTGACGACGCGCCAGCCGCGTCAGCGACGAGCGCGCCGCGCAGCCGTTTCGCGACGTCGCTGCCGCGTGCATACTCGAACCGCACAATGGCGCGTACGAGCCCAGCGCCGCGTGCAGCTGGGTCGGATGCTGATACGGGCGTCGGCCCGAGCACCTCGACACCCGCCAGCACGTCGGGAGTGCGGAGCGCCGCGATCGCACGGTCGACCTGGGCGGAACCGCCTGTCACACTCGCAACGCGGACTGCGGGTGGATACCTCAGCGCCTGCCTGTCGCGAAGCTCGCTGTGCAGCCACTCGTCGAGCCGCCCGGTGACGAACGCCTGCACCACGGGGCCTCCCCCTGATGCCATCAGACACACCCCGTCAGGAGCGGCGAGCGCGGCCGCGTTCTCCCACCATCGCAGGCAGTCTTCGCCGGCCCGGAGGTTCTCGAGGCTCAGCAGCCGCTCGGCATCGAGCAGCACGACCGCCCGGTAGCCGCCAGCCGCGAGCGGTTCAGCACCGCGAGTCGCGACGACTATCGCCGGTCGCGCGTCCACACGCTCGCGGGGGTGGTCGCCGTCGGAGAGCAGCACGCGAAATCCGCGGAACTGCCGTTCGAACTGCTCGACAGTGCGCGCCGACCCCATGCCGCGTTCCGCGAGCCGGTTCCCGCCGCAGCCAGAGCACGCCCAGCCCCCGGCGTGCTGTCCGCACCAGCGGCACGCGGCAGTGCCTGCCGTGCGAAACCCGATCGGGCCACCGCACCCGGTGCAGCGGGCAAGGTCACCGCAGTCGCCGCACACCGAGACTGGCGCATATCCTGGCGTCGCGACCTGCACGAGTACGGGGCCGGTGCGCAGCCCCTCCCTGATAGTCTTCGCCGCGAAGTCAGGCACACGCCCTGCGAACGCGTCTGGCGCGATCGACTGGTCGGCGTGAATCACGCGGGTACGCCTGGGCGGGTTCACCTGATCCTGCACGTATCCGATGAGGGCCAACCGCTCGACCTCAGCGCTGCGAGCGTGCGCGGCGAAGAAGAGCCCGGCGCCCGACTGCTCGGCGCGCACAAGGGCCGCGTCGCGGGCGTGCACATATGGTGCGAGCGGCTCGGCGAGCACGGGATCGCCATCGTCCCACATCAGGATCGCGCCAAGATCGTGCGCCGGGGCGTACACGGCAGAACGATTCCCGACAATAATTCGCGGCGCCGAGTCGAGCGCCTGCAGAAAGCTAGCGTAGCGCTCCGCGTTTGATTGCCTCGCGTCAACCCTGAGCACGCCCTCGGCACCGAGGGCGGCGAGGGCGCTCTGCACCTGATCCTGATCGCGGTAGTCGGGAAGCACAACGATTGCACTCTTGCCCGCGGCGCGGACCGACATCGCGACCTGCGCGAGCCGGATCGCCCAGGCCCCGACCCACTCGCCTGTCGACAGCCGCTCTGGTGAGTGATTCGCGGTGAGCGCGAGCCGCTCGCCAGCAACGAGGCGAGCCGCGATACCAGCGGAATCGGCGTCGAGATCTCCGGCAGGCGCGCCGTCGGGCCTCCCAGGCTGAGACTCCGCCGCGGCGAGGTGCTGCTTCTCGACGCGCACCTGTCTGCCTGGAATTGCGAGACGCAGGATGTCGCCGGCAGAACCGCCGGCGCGGTCGGCCACTGCGCGCGCGAGCCGCCAAATCTCTGGTGTGAGCTGCGGGACAGGGCTCACGATGTCGGCGATTGGCGAGAGTTCACCACCAAAGCTGCTCGATTCGGCGAACCCAATGACGTACCCGAACGCCTTGCGCTGTTGATTGCGAAACGGCACCCGAACGCGCTGGCCGACACAAAGTTCGCCTGCGAGCCCCTCTGGGATCGCGTAGTCGAAGAGGTGGTCGAGTTGCGGCAGCGCCGAATCGAGGAGCACCTCGGCGACGGCCCGACCGTTCGGCCGTTCGGCGTCGAGACAGCTGCACGAGGTCGCGGGAACCACTGGCTCCGCGGGAGCGGCCGCCTCAGCTCGCTTGCCAGACCCCGCAGCTGCGGAGACGTCGCTCAGCTCACCGGCCGACACGCCGCCGCCTCAACTAGAGCCCTGCGGCTGCGCGCAGCTCGGCGACGCGCGGCGTCGCTTCCCAGGTGAAGTCGGGCAGCTCGCGACCGAAATGTCCGTAGGCGCTCGTCTGTGCGTAGATCGGGCGCAACAGTTCGAGATCGCGGATGATCGCGAGGGGGCGCAGGTCGAACACCTCGCGCACGGCGGCCTCGATGACGGCTGTCGGAACGGTCTCTGTGCCAAAGGTCTCGACATACAGGCCGACCGGATGCGCGCGTCCGATCGCGTAGGCGACCTGCAGCTCGGCCCGTCGAGCAAGGCCCGCGCGCACGACGTGCTTCGCGACCCAGCGCATCGCGTAGGCTGCCGAGCGGTCGACCTTCGAAGGATCTTTGCCGCTGAACGCGCCGCCGCCGTGCCGGCTCGCGCCACCGTAGGTATCGATGATGATCTTGCGGCCTGTGAGACCCGCATCACCCATCGGTCCGCCCACCACGAAGGGGCCCGCCGGGTTGATAAAGAACTCTGCGCCGGCGCGCGGCAGGTCGACCTTGTCGAGCACAGGGTTGATGACCTCGCGGGCCACAACCTCGCGCAGCGCGGGGGTCGAGAGGCTCGCCGCGTGCTGGGTCGATACAACGACTGCCTCGATCGACGCGGGACGGTCGCCGTCGTAGCCGATAGTGACCTGGGTCTTCCCATCAGGGCGAAGCTCGGGGATGATGCCGCTCTTGCGCACCTCAGTCAGTCGCTCAGCGAGGCGGTGCGAGATCCAGCTCGGCAGCGGGTGCAGCTCGGGGGTCTCGTCGGTCGCGAAGCCAAACATGATGCCCTGGTCGCCTGCGCCCTGCGCGCTCAGCGCGTCATCGTCGCCGGCTTCGCGCGCCTCAAGCGACACGTCCACGCCACCCGCGATGTCTGGCGACTGCTGCCCGATCGACACCGACACGCCGCACGACGAGGCGTCAAAGCCCATCTCCGAGCTCGTGTACCCAATCTCACGGATCGCGTCACGCACGATCTGCGGGATCTCGACATAGCCACTCGTGGATACCTCGCCGGCGACGTGTACGAGACCAGTCGTCACGAGCGTCTCGACGGCGACGCGCGCCCCCGAATCTTGCTCAAGCATCGCGTCAAGGATCGAGTCAGAAATGCGATCGCAAATCTTGTCGGGGTGCCCCTCGGTGACGGACTCGGACGTGAACTGACGCAGCACGGATGCTCCTCGAATAGTGATGAAATGGGCCGAAACGTATGGCCCCAGAATGGCTGTGGCGCCGGTACCTAGAGGGTATCCGGCGCCACCGACAGAGTGAGCAGTTACGCCTTCGGCGTCATCTGCAGCTTGCCCTCGACGATCTCGTGCAGCGCGATCGACAGCGGCTTGTCATCCACCGACGAATCTACAAGGGGACCGACGTTATCGAACAGGTTCCCGTCGTGCAGATCAGTGTAGTAGTCGTTGATCTGGCGCGCGCGCTGAGCAGCGAAGACGACCAGAGCGTACTTCGAGTCCACCTTGTCGAGCAGATCGTCGATCGGTGGGTCGATGATGCCGTTGACATTAGCCATGAATTAACTCCTCTAGATAGACCCGTCTATTCTAGCCCATGAGGCCGACGCCGCGGCGCAAGATGACGTGCCCGTTACGACTGCTCAGTCTCGTCCAGGCTCGAGTACCCGAAATCGTCAGGCGATCAATGCCCGATAGGAAGCCGAGACCTTCGGCCGCGAACGCGGCCGCCGCAGGGATCCCGGGAGCGATTTCACTGCCCCAAACTGCCCGACGAACCTTCTGCACAACAGGATCGCCGGCATCGGCCGGTACGTTTTCGGCGACGCGCGCCATGCCCTCAGCAGCGACGACAGCGAGAGACCCCGCGTCCATTTCACCACGGGCCTCCCAGCCCGCGGTTGGGGGAAGTACTCCGGCCCACGCCGCAGCAACTGTCATGTCGGGAAGCGCAAGATCGAGCCCGGATGCGGCACGCGCAAGCCTATCTGTGAGCGCACGCACCTCCACGACAGTGTCGATCGGCGCAGCCGGGGCGGCAGCCAACGGGAAGGCGCGCATGACGAGCACGACTGGCGACTCGTCCATGATCCCCACCGGCGCCTGTGTGCAGCCGTACACTGCGAGAGCGCTGCCACGGGTCTGCAGCCGAACCTCGGCCTCCCCGAGCCGGGCGAGGCGGGAGAGGTAGTTCTGCAAGTCGTCTCGTGTTGGCTTGTCTGCGAGGCCAAGAGTGAAAGTCTGTTCGGTCATCAGCATCAGCCTACCGCCGCAAGATTGATGCGAGCCGCGAGCTTTCACCCGCTAGCGCAGCCGCGACATAGACTGATGCCTATGACTGACGCGGCGAAGACTATGCACGGCGACGAGGTTCCCGCCCCCAACCTTGCTGAGATGCTCGCGCTCGCCAACACCGAGGCGCGCACCCACTACGACATCTTCACGGGGCCTGCGATGCCGACTCCCCACGGCCGCGCATTCGGCGGCCAGGTGCTCGGACAGGCGCTCATGGCAGCAGGCCTCACCGCTCCAGAGGGCCGCGAGATTCACTCGATGCACGGCTACTTCGTGCGCCCCGGCGACAGCCACACCCCAATGACGTTCGAGATCGCAAGACTTCACGACGGCAGGTCCTTCTCGACCAGGCGCGCCCAGGCCTATCAGGATGGCGCCGTACTAATGTCGCTCATCGCCTCGTACCAGGGGCCCGAGGAGGGGCTCGACCATCAGGACGGCCTCGACACCGCGGAAATCGCGCAGCCAGAGTCGCTCCCGTCGGTATGGGACAAGTACGGCCATCTCACCGGAGAGCGGCGCAATTCGTGGGTACTCAACAGGCCGTTTGATTTCCGCCACGTCGAGGGCGACATCTTGGTCGACGCGGGCGAGCCGCGTAGCAATCAGGCAGTATGGCTGAAGAGCCGCGAGCCGCTTGACGGCGGTCAGGCGCTGCACTCAGCCGCGCTCGCGTTCGCGTCCGACTACCTCCTCCTCGAGCCGGTCGCGCGGCGCCATGGCATTCCCTGGGCGACGCCAGGGATGAGCGCGGCAAGCCTCGACCACAGCATGTGGTTTCACAGACCCTTCCGCGTCGACGAGTGGCTGCTGTACACGCTCGAGTCGCCGACCGCACAGAGCGGCCGCGGACTCGCCCATGGCCGCTTCTACGATCGCTCTGGCGCGCTTGTCGCGAGCGTCTCGCAGGAGTCGATGATTCGATTCCCCCGCTAGCCACGGCCCGCGACCGACGCTTCCCGGGCCACGACCAGGGAGCGGTTGTCCGCGAGCGTTGTTCCGTCAGCCACGCCCGAGCATGAGCGGCTCGTCCATCCATTCTCGGACGGCCGTGCGACCCTCGGCGCTCAGACGTGCCGGCCTCAGCGTCTCGCCGTCGACCATCACCGCGACGGTGATCGCGCGCGCGACGACTGAGCGCTCAGCCGCAGCTCCGTCGACAATCTCACAATGGATCTCGAGGTGCGAACCACCAAGTTTGCCGACCCAAAGCTCGACAGTGACAGGCTGCTCCGAGTACTCGAGCACGCTGAGAAACTCGATCGACTGGCTCGCAACGAGCATCTTCGGCCCGCCTGCGATATTCGACTGGAAATGCTGTTCAAGCCCGGTGGGTTCGGTCGCCGCGCCGAGCCACAGCACGCGCACGCGCGCCTCTTCAAGCAGTCGGGCAAACACGACGTTGTTGATGTGCCCATAGGCGTCTTGATCGCCCCAGCGAAGCTGCAGGGTGACGTGGGCTCGGGCCATTGTGCGATCCTTTCGCGGAAACCTCTGGGTGACAAAATACGAGTGCCCGCAGGACACGCCTGCGGGCACTCGATCATTCGCTAATCGCGGGTGAGCTTGCGGTAGTGGCTACGCGACGGCTTCGCAGCGTCCGCACCAAGGCGCTCGATCTTGTTCGCCTCGTAGGCTTCGAAGTTCCCCTCGAACCAGTGCCAGTCAGCCGGGTTCTCGTCGGTGCCCTCGTACGCGAGAATGTGCGTCGCGATGCGGTCGAGGAACCAGCGATCGTGGGTGATGACCACGGCGCAGCCTGGGAACTCGAGCAGCGCGTTTTCGAGCGACTGCAGCGTCTCGACGTCAAGGTCGTTCGTCGGCTCATCGAGGAGCAGGAGGTTGCCGCCCTGCTTCAGCGTGAGCGCGAGGTTCAGCCGGTTGCGCTCTCCGCCCGACAGCACGCCGGCCTTCTTCTGCTGATCCGGTCCCTTGAACCCGAACTTCGACACATACGCGCGCGACGGGATCTCAGTCTTGCCGACGGTGATGATGTCGAGGCCCTCGCTCACGACCTCCCAGAGCGTCTTGTCTGCGTCGATGTTTGCGCGGTTCTGGTCAACATAGCTGATCTTCACAGTCTCGCCGATGCGCAGTTCGCCGCCATCGAGCGGCTCCAAGCCGACGATCGTCTTGAACAGGGTCGTCTTGCCGACGCCGTTCGGGCCGATGACACCGACGATGCCGTTCGGGGGCAGGCTAAACGAGAGGCCGTCGATGAGCGTGCGATCGCCGAACGACTTCTTGAGGTCCTTTGCCTCGATAACGAGGTTGCCGAGGCGCGGGCCTGCGGGAATCTGGATCTCCTCGAAGTCGAGCTTCTTGGTACGCTCGGCCTCGTTCGCCATCTCTTCGTAGCGCGCGAGACGCGCCTTGGACTTCGCCTGGCGGCCCTTCGTGTTCGAGCGGACCCACTCGAGCTCATCCTTCAGACGCTTCGCGAGCTTCTGATCCTTCTTTCCCTGGACCTCGAGGCGCTCGTGCTTCTTCTCCAGGTAGGTCGAGTAGTTGCCCTCGTACCCGATCAGGCGGCCGCGGTCGACCTCGGCGATCCACTCCGCGACATTGTCGAGGAAGTACCTATCGTGGGTGATCGCGATGACCGCTCCCGGGTACTTCTGCAGGTGCTGCTCAAGCCACAGCACGCTCTCGGCGTCAAGGTGGTTGGTCGGCTCGTCGAGGAGCAGCAGGTCGGGCTTCTGGAGCAGCAGCTTGGTGAGCGCAACACGGCGCTTCTCGCCGCCAGAAAGCGGGCCAATCTCAGCGTCGCCTGGCGGGGTGCGCAACGCATCCATCGCCTGTGCGAGCTGGTTATCGAGATCCCAGCCGTCTGCGGCGTCGATCTCTTCCTGCAGCGTGCCCATCTCGGCGAGCAGCGCGTCGAAGTCAGCGTCGGGCTCGGCCATGAGTGCCGAGATCTCGTTGAACCGGTCGAGCTTGCCCTTGATCGCGATACCGCTCTCGATGTTCTCGAGGACCGTCTTGGTCTCGTCGAGCTCGGGCTCCTGCATGAGGATGCCGACGGTGTAGCCGGGGGTCAGCGCGGCGTCGCCGTTGGACGGGGTATCGAGACCCGCCATGATCTTCAGGATCGTCGACTTACCGGCGCCGTTCGGGCCGACCATGCCGATCTTGGCGCCCGGAAGGAACGACATCGTCACGTCATCAAGAATCAGCTTCTCGCCGACTGCCTTGCGGGCGCGAACCATTTGGTAGATGTATTCAGCCATATATTTTCAAAAGCGCGTGCGCTCCGAACTCCCTGCTTCACGAGGTGGAATCTATCGCGGACTACTCTACCCGTTCTCGGCACGCGGCGACTCAGGTTCATGCGACCGGACGGCAACGATGCCCGCTCCGTAGACTCGTGTGTATGAGTGACGCACCTGAACCCGTCGCCGAGATCCCGACGGGACCGGTCCCTGTACCCGAGCGCGTACGCGAGCTCACCGGCGGCCGTCATCTCGTCCCTGTCTGGGTCAACGAGCTTGGTGGGCTCACGTTTCGAGACCAGGGCGCCCCAGGTAGCGGTGGCGCGAGCTACGTGAAGTGGGTCCCGGCTGGCACTCCCGAACTCAATCTCTCCGAGGAGGCGACGCGGCTCGCGTGGGCGCTGGCGGGCGGTGCCACTGTGCCCGAGGTAGTGAGTCATGGCTCCGACAGCGATGGAGACTGGCTCATCACGTGCGCGCTCCCGGGCGCCTCGGCAGTGGCTCCGCAGTGGATCGCGGAGCCAGCGACCGCCGCTCTGGCGATCGGCGCCGGGCTGCGAGTGTTGCACGACACTCTCCCCGTCGCCGAGTGCCCGTTCGAATGGGGCATCGCGGGCCGGGTTTCACGGTTCGAGGAGCGCATCGCCTCGGGTGAGAGTCCGGGCGACTGGCATCGCAACTATCGGGATCTCACTGTCGAAACGGTCAGAAGGATCCTGCTGGACCCGCCTGACCCTGATCGACTCGTCGTGTGCCATGGCGACGCGTGCGCTCCGAACACGCTGCTCGACTCGACCGGGCGCTTCGCAGCGCACGTTGATCTCGGCTCACTCGGCGTCGCGGATCGCTGGGCGGATCTTGCGGTCGCCGCATGGAGTATCGACTGGAACCACGGTCAGGGGTTCGATCACCTCGTGTACGAGGGGTACGGCATCGACCCCGATCAGGATCGAATCGACTTCTATCGGCTGCTCTGGGACGTCGGATAGTCGCCAGTGGCGCGCACGGCGGCTACCAGTCGATCGGACGCGTCTGCCCGATGAGGCACACGTTCTTTTCTGGCCCAACAGCGTCGACGACCTCCGCCGTGGCGTCGCGTTCCTCCGCGGAGATCTGCCCGATCAGGCAGGTCTCGCCTGTGCGAACCGAGACGTAGATGCTGTCGGCTGCGAGGCCCGTCTTGGACGCGTCAAACGAGACCTGCATCGTTTGCTTCTCAAAACCACCGGCCGCAAGAGCGTCCACGATTGGCTGCCCCTGCACGGCCTGCTCGCCTGCCGCGTACTCGCGGAGCACCTGGCTGAAGAACGGCAGGTTCTCCTCGGAGGAACCCCCCGGGACAAACACAGCGGGCTCAGCGGGCACCTCGACAGGCGGACGCTCGGGCGTCACGGGCGTCGGACCTTCGAGCAATGAGCACGAGCTGAGGGCAAGCATGAGCGCCGCAGCGCCCGCAACAGTTGCCGCAGCGCGACGAGCTCGTTTCACAACCATGCGCCAAGTCTACGGGGCGCCGCAGGGTGTGAGCCTCAGCAATGCTGTGAGCTTCGCCCACAGGTGCCCGATTCGTCGTTAACCCGGTTGATTGTCCACAGGCCGACGTACTTGGTCGAGGGCCGTGTCACCGAGCGCCAGGCTAGAAACACCCGTCCGAGACACCCGGACGCAACCGACGCCTGACGGAGGCGTCGCCCACCGACACCAGCAGTGAGAGAAAAGGAGCCATCATGGCCCAGCACATCAGCATCATCGGACAGATCGCGACAGAACCGAAGCTCTTCACGCCCGCCGGCGGGGCGGAGTTCTGCACGTTTCGCCTCGCAAGCTCTGACAGGAGGTTCGACGCGGAAACGAAAGAGTGGTCGGATGGTGAAACAAACTGGTTCACGATCAACACCTTCCGCGGACTCGCGCGCCACGCGAAACAATCGTTCAAGAAAGGCGACCGGATTGTCGTCGCGGGCAGGCTCAGACTGCGCGACTGGGAGAACGAGGGCAAGCGGGGCACGGCAGTCGAGGTCGACGCAGAGGGAGTCGGGCACGACGTGCGGTTCGGGGTCTCTGGATTCCTCAAAGCAAACGGCGTCGAGGGCGCCAATCAGACACCCGCGGCGACGCCATCTGAGGATTCCCGCGAGGCGAGCGCTGACCCGACTCCCCCAGAACGCTCGCGTGTGGACGCCGACCGCGGTGGCTCTGACGACGCCGGGTCGCCAGACGTCGCCAGGTCATCCGACGGATTCACTCCCCAGCTCGCTTCGGCGTGAGGCTTCAGAGTTCCGCGCGCGGCCAGCGAGTGCCCTGTCAAGCCAGAAGTAGAGGTATCCGACGGCAGTAAGCGCAATGCCGAGACCGACGACCCACAGCGCGACGCCGCCGACCCCGTGTGCCTCAACGTTCAAGAACGGGTACGGGTACCGCTGGCCGGGCGAAAATTCTCCCCCGAGGCCACCGTAAATGAAGGCGAACACGAGGTACACGAGTGGAAATCCGAGCCATCGCACAGGATCGGCGCGGCGCAGCGCACCCTTCGGCACAAAGAGCAGCCAGTCGACGATCAACAGGCACGGCGTGACGATGTGAATCAGGTTGTCAGTCAGCGAGAACGGGACGTAATCGCTGCCCTGCACAAACGAGGTCGGAACGAGCACGACAAGGTAGACGAGCATCGTGATGGTGATTGCCATCATGATCGCGGCGCTCCAGGAGGCGGACGGCGACGAGACTCCGTGCGGGCCGCGCAGTACCAGGTCTCGGCTCGTCGCAACGACGAGCACGAGCATCCAGCCCAAGCAGAGCACGTTGCTGAGCACCGTGTAAAACGTGAACGCTGACAGGCTCGGGTCAGGTCCGAAAATGCCTGTGATCCGCACGATTCCAACCGCGATGAGCACCAACGAGACGGCCCTGAACGCGAAGGCAACTGGGCGCAGCGCGAGTGCGCCCTGCTGCATGATTCCATTCTGAACTGGCGCGCCAGCCGCCGTCGCCTCAGTGCGAGCGGCTCCATTCTCTGTCATCAGCGGCTAGACGAGGTACTCAGCGAAGCCCGCGCGAATCTTGTTCACCTTCGGCACGGCTACCGCGAGGCAGTAGCCCTGAGTCGGGTTCTTCGCGAAGAAGTCCTGGTGCTCTTCAGGCCCTGGGTACACGGCGTCCAGGGGAGCAATCTCGGTGACGACTCCCCCGCCCCACGCCTCGTTTGCACGTTCGCGCGCGGCCTCAAACTGCTCGCGCTGCGCGTCGTCAGCGTAGAACATAGCCGAGCGATACTGCGTGCCGACGTCGTTGCCCTGACGGTTGAGCTGCCTCGGGTCGTGCATCGTGAAGAACGCATCGAGCACAACGCTCGGCGGCAATACGTTTTCATCGAACTCAACCTCGACGACCTCTACGTGCCCGGTGCGCCCAGTGCACACAGCCTCATACGTCGGGCTCGGAGTCTCGCCGCCAGCGAACCCGGAGCGTACGGCGCTCACGCCGCGCAGGGCCCGGTAGGCAGCGTCAAGGCACCAGTAGCAACCGCCACCCAGCACATAGGTCGTTGTCATGCGAGTTCTCCTTCACCGCGCCACCATGCGTCGTTTGGTCCAACCGGCACTCGCCGCTTGTGGTCAGTCGCGAGGAACCGACGTTCGAGGTTCGCGCGCGCTTCGTCAGACACCTCTTCACCCCGCAGGTACGCGTCGATTTCGGGGTAGGTGACGCCAAGACTCGACTCATCGGTCTCGCCGGGCTTGCCGTCGAGCAAGTCAGCCGTCGGTACCTTCTCCCACAGCCGGGAAGGCGCGTCGAGGGCGCGCAGCATCTCTGCGCCCTGGCTCTTCGTGAGACCCTGCAACGGAATCACGTCGGCGGCACCGTCACCAAACTTCGTGAAGAACCCAGTAATCGCCTCGGCTGCATGATCCGAGCCAATCACGATGAGCCCGCGGTCGCCAGCGAGGCCGTACTGTGCGACCATCCGGGCCCTGGCCTTCACGTTTCCCTTGTTGAAATCGCTTACGGGTTCGCCCGTCGCTACCGTCAGCGCCGACACCATGCCGTCAACCGAGTCGGCGATGTTCACTGTGACGGCGTGGTCGGGCCGAATAAATGAAAGCGCGAGCTGCGCGTCTTCCTCGTCGTGCTGCACACCATACGGGAGACGCATCGCCCAAAACTCGGCTGGCGACCCAGCGTCGCGAAGGCGCTCGACAGCGAGCTGTGCGAGCCTGCCAGCAAGCGACGAGTCCTGCCCCCCGGAGATACCAAGCACGAACCCGCGGACGCCGGGGATCGCCGCGGCGTAGTCCGCGAGAAACGCGATCCGCCGCTCGATCTCACCCGCGACATCGATCTCGGGCAGCGAGCCGAGCTCGCGAATGATCCGGTGTTGTAGTTCGTTCACTACACAAGCTCCTCTACGTCCATGAGACAGCGCGGCCCCAGCAACCCCTTGAGCTCACCGAACAGGTCGGAAGAGATTCTCACCCGTTCTCGGAGTTCAAACACGCGCACAGCGTGTGGCGTGATGAGGTTTAGCCTAATCTCTGAATCGCCAGGATGCCGCTTCAGCGTCGACTGAAGTTCTTCCATCAGCGGCTCGGTCGCCCGCGCCTCCGTCAACGTGAGCGCAAGCGTCCCTGCCTCGTCTTGGACCGACGCGTCAATTCCGCGCACGCCATACGCGTGCATCGACATTCCATCATCTCGCGCGTTGAGTTTGCCCCTGAGCGCGACAATCGAGTCTGGCTGCAGCATCGGCCCGAACTCCTGGTACGACTTGCCCATGAAGAGCGCCTGGATTTCACCAGTGAAGTCCTCGATAGTCGCCATGCCGTAGAGGTTTCCCGACTTCGCTGTGCGGTGCTGCACGCTCGTGAGGAGCCCAGCAAGCACGACGGTCTCGCCATCAAAGTTCGCATCAGGATTCGTCACCTGCTCGACAGTCGCCGACGCCTCTTTCGCGAGCGTCGTCTCGAGGCCGCGA
This sequence comes from Leucobacter sp. NPDC015123, assembly GCF_043080205.1. Taxonomy (NCBI): domain Bacteria; kingdom Bacillati; phylum Actinomycetota; class Actinomycetes; order Micrococcales; family Microbacteriaceae; genus Leucobacter; species Leucobacter sp. NPDC015123. The sequence goes on from NZ_JBIBVH010000009.1 coordinate 110,228, forward strand.
AGCGGGTGGTCAGACACGTACAGGCCAAGCATCTCACGCTCGAACGCGAGTTTGTCCTTCTTGTTCCACTCCGGCCGTTCGGGAACGAGCGACACCGTCTCCGAGCCCACCCCGGTGGCCTCGGCGGCCTCCGCGAAGAGGCTGTCAAAGTCGAACCCGACGTCACCGTTCTCCTCGGCCCGCTTCTCCTTCACCGCGCCCTCAACCGCGCCCTCGTGAATCTCGAGGAGCGCGCGACGCGTACCGCCGAGTCCATCGAACGCGCCAGCCTTGATGAGAGACTCGATCGTGCGCTTGTTCAGCGCGGGCAGCGCGACTTTCTTGAGGTAGTCGTGGAACGACTCGAAGTTGCCCTTCTTCTCGCGCGCCTCCCGGACGGCTTCGACGACGTTCGTGCCGACGTTGCGAATTGCTCCCAGTCCAAACCTGATGTCGTCGCCAACGGCCGAGAAGTTCGCGAACGACTCATTCACAGCTGGCGGAAGCACGTTGATGCCCATCCTGCGGCACTCGTTGAGGTAGATCGCGAGCTTGTCCTTTGAATCGCCAACGCTCGTCAGCAGCGCTGCCATGTACTCGGCCGGGTAGTGCGCTTTCAGGTAAGCGGTCCAGTAGCTCACCACGCCGTATGCTGCAGAGTGAGCCTTGTTGAACGCGTAATCCGAGAACGGCAGCAGGATGTCCCACAGCGCCTTCACCGCGGCGTCGCTAAAGCCACGCTCGTGCATGCCGGCAGCGAAGCCCTCATACTGCTTGTCGAGCTCAGACTTCTTCTTCTTGCCCATCGCCCGCCGCAGAATATCTGCCTGGCCCAGGGAGAAGCCCGCCACCTTCTGCGCGATCGACATCACCTGCTCCTGGTAGATGATGAGGCCGAATGTCGTGTCAAGCACGTCTTTCAACGGTTCCTCGAGCTCAGGGTGGATCGGGGTGATTGGCTGCAGCCCGTTCTTTCTGAGTGCGTAGTTCGTGTGCGAGTCGGCGCCCATCGGGCCGGGCCGGTAGAGTGCGAGCACGGCCGAAATGTCTTCGAAGTTGTCAGGCTTCATCAGGCGAAGCAGGCCGCGCATGGGGCCGCCGTCGAGCTGGAAGACGCCCAGCGTGTCGCCGCGCGCAAGCAGTTCGTACGAGGGCGCGTCGTCGAGCTCGAGGCGCTCAAGGTCGAGCTCGACCCCACGGTTCAGCCTGACGTTCTCAAGCGCGTCGGAGATGATCGTGAGATTTCGAAGCCCCAGAAAGTCCATCTTGATGAGGCCGAGGCCCTCACACGTCGGGTAGTCGAACTGCGTAACAATCTGACCGTCTTGCTCACGCTTTTGCAGCGGAATGATGTCGATGAGCGGATCGCTCGACATGATCACTCCAGCGGCGTGCACGCCCCACTGCCGCTTCAACCCCTCGAGACCAAGCGCGGTCTCGTAGACTCGCTTGGCATCGGGGTCTTCCTGCAGCACGGCGCGGAACTCGGCGGCCTCCTTGTACCGAGGGTGCTCCGAATCGGTAATGCCAGAAAGCGGGATATCCTTCGCCATGACTGCCGGCGGCATCGCCTTGGTGAGCTTCTCGCCCATGCCAAACGGGAAGCCGAGCACGCGCGAGGCGTCCTTCAGCGCCTGCTTCGACTTGATCGTGCCGTAGGTCACAATCTGCGCGACGCGCTCGTCACCGTATTTCTCGGTCACGTACTTGATGACCTCGCCGCGGCGACGATCATCGAAGTCAACGTCGAAGTCGGGCATGGAGACGCGATCTGGGTTGAGAAAGCGCTCGAAGATGAGGCCGTGCTGCAGCGGGTCGAGGTCGGTGATCCTCATCGCGTACGCGACCATTGAGCCGGCGCCCGAGCCACGGCCGGGGCCCACCCGGATCCCGTTCTCCTTCGCCCAGTTGATGAAGTCGGCGACGACGAGGAAGTATCCGGGGAAGCCCATCTGAATGATGACGCCGATCTCGTACTCGGCTTGCTTTCGAACCGCATCCGGGATGCCGCTCGGGTAGCGGTAGTGGAGGCCCTTCTCGACCTCCTTGACGAACCAGCTGTCCTCGCTCTCCCCGTCGGGCACCGGGTATCGCGGCATGTAGTTGGCCGAGGTGTTGAACTCAACCTCGCAGCGCTCAGCGATGCGCAGGGTGTTGTCACAGGCCTCGGGCAGCTCGCGGAAGATGTGCCGCATTTCGGCCGCGCTCTTCAGGTAGTAGCCTGAGCCGCTGAACTGGAACCGGTTCGGGTCGTCAAGTCGCGACCCCGACTGCACGCACAGCAGCGCCGAGTGCGCCTCAGCATCCTTCTCATGGACGTAGTGCAGGTCGTTCGTCGCGAGCAGGGGAATGCCCAAGTCACGAGCGATCGCGAGCAGATCCTTCTGCACCCGGCGCTCGATCTCGAGGCCGTGATCCATGATCTCGCAGAAGAAGTTGTCTTTCCCAAAGATGTCTTGGAACTCGGCTGCCGCCTGGCGCGCCTCGTTGTACTGCCCGAGGCGCAGGCGAGTATGGATCTCGCCCGAGGGGCACCCAGTCGTCGCGATGAGCCCCTTGGAGTAGGTCTGCAGGAGCTCCCTGTCCATACGAGGCTTGAAGTAATATCCCTCGAGCGACGAATAGCTCGACAGCCTGAACAGGTTGTGCATGCCCTCAGTCGTCTCCGAGAGCATCGTCATGTGGGTGTACGCGCCGCCACCAGAGACGTCATCGCCGCCACCGTCCCCCCAGCGCACCCGCGTGCGATCAGAGCGGTGCGTGCCCGGGGCGAGGTAGGCTTCGATGCCGATGATGGGCTTCACCCCGGCATCCTTCGCAGAGCTCCAGAAGTCGAACGCGCCAAACGTGTTGCCGTGGTCGGTCATCGCGATAGCAGGCATCCCCTGGTCTGCGACAGCCTGCATCAGCGGCTTCACGCGCGCAGCACCGTCGAGCATCGAGTACTCGCTGTGCACGTGGAGATGAACGAAACCGTCAGAATCCGACACTCAAGAGCCCCTTTCGAAGACAGTTCAAGGGTACCGCGTCCAGCGTGGGCGGACACCCAGAGTCGCCGACAGGCTCACTCGGAGCGAAGCTGCCCGCGCGCGCCGCCCGGAACGGCTCTGGAGCATGGGTTACGCGTCGAGCACGTCGATCGCGTGCTGCAAGTCGGCGGGGTACGTCGACTCGAACTCAACAGGCTCCCCCGTGCCCGGGTGCCTGAAGCCGAGCCGCATCGCATGGAGCCACTGGCGAGTGAGCCCAAGCCGTTCGGAGAGCACGGGGTCGGCACCGTACATCGTGTCGCCAACACATGGGTGGCGCTGCGCAGACATGTGGACGCGGATCTGGTGCGTACGTCCGGTCTCGAGCTCGATCTCGAGCAGGGTTGCGAACGGGTAAGCCTCAACAGTCTCGTAGTGCGTGATCGAAGGCTTGCCGTCGCTCGTCACCGCGAACTTCCATTCGTGGCCCGGGTGCCTGCCGATCGAGCCCTCGATAGTTCCTGAGAACGGATCGGGATGGCCCTGCACGACCGCGTGATAGATCTTGCGCACCTCCCGGTCGCGGAACGCACGCTTGAGCAGGCTGTAGGCGCGCTCGCTCTTCGCGACGGCCATGAGTCCGCTCGTGCCAGCATCGAGCCTATGCACGATTCCTTGGCGTTCGGGCGGGCCGGAGGTGGCGATGCGATACCCGGCGCCAGCAAGCGCGCCGAGCACCGTCGGCCCTGTCCACCCGAGCGACGGGTGGGCTGCCACGCCCGCTGGCTTATCAATGACGACGAGGTCTTCGTCGTCGTACACGATGCCGAGCTCGGGAAGGTCGACTGGCACCACAGTGGGCTCCGCCTTCTCCGTCCAGCTCACTTCGAGCAGGGCTCCGGCGCTCAGCCGCGCGGACTTTGGAATCGTCTCTCCATCGAGGGAGACGCCCCCGGCCGCGATGACCTCCTGCGCGAAGCTTCTGGAGAACCCAAGAAGCTTCGCCAGAGCCGCATCAGCACGTTCGCCGGCGAGCCCGTCGGGCACTGGCAGACTACGGTGTTCCACCCTCTGACCTCTCGTCAGCGACGCCTGTCTCGGCGTCGGCCGCTGGTACTGTCTCTGCTTCAGCACCAGCCCCTGCTTCAGCACCTGCCTCTGCTTCAGCACCAGTCACGGCTTCTGCGCCTGCCTCCGCATCATCGCCACGCTTCTCTCGTCCGCCCTCGATCGAGAGCCCGAAAATGGTGATGAGCACGAACAGAATCATGCCGCTGACGATGCCGATATCGGCAATGTTGTAGATTGCTGGCATCATCCACGGCGTGAGGATGAAGTCAATGACGTGACCCTCGGGAAAGCCTGGCTCGCGAGTGAGCCTGTCAGTGAGGTTTCCGAGCACACCGCCGAGCAGCAGTCCGAGGAACAGCGCCCACGGCACCGACCGCAGTCGGCGAATCTGCCAAATGATGACCCCGACGACGATCACGGAGAGGATCGTGAAGATCCATGTCTGCCCGCTCGCAATCGAAAACGCCGCCCCCGGGTTGCGCACGAAGTGCCACTGCAGGAAGCCTCCCAAGACCGGGACGGTCTCCCCTTCGGGCAGGGTCGCGACGACCCAGTTCTTCACGAGCTGGTCGGTGACAAGGACCGTCGCCGCTACTGCACCGAGCAACAGCGGCACCAATACCCGGCGAAGGGTTGTTGGTGCCGCTGCGGCTGAAGTTGTTGTCTTCACCCTCGATTTACTCGAGGCCCTCAGGCCTCACGAGCGGCTCGGGCGAGCTGTCAAGGTCACGAAGCTGCGACTGGATGTACGAGCGCAGCGTGGAGCGGTACTCGCTCTCGAAGCCGCGGAGCTCTGCGACGACCTGGTTGAGCTTCTCCATCTCGTCGCTGTGCGCGCGAAGTTCGTCGGTGCGGCGCTTCTGCGCTTCCTCGACGAGTTCGCGTGCGGTGCGCTCTGCGTCGTCGACCATCTGAGTGCTCTTGGTCTGCGCGGCGTTGATGAGCTCGTCGCGGGTGGTCTCGCCCTCGCTGACGTACTTGTCGTGCAGCTCGAGTGCCATCTGCAGCATCGCGCTCGACTTGATCGCGTCGGGGCGCTGTGCACCGTCGGCCGCAGGTGCGGCCTCGACGACCTCGGGTGCGGGCGCGACGGCGACAGGCGCCTCAACGACGATCGTCTCGTCGGCGGCAACGGGGCCGCGCTCCTCGAGCTGAGCGGTGAGCTCGGCGATCTTCGCCTCAAGCTCCTGCTTTTCTGCGTCGCGCTGACGGATCTCTTCAACGACCGTGTCGAGGAAGTCATCGACCTGATCGAGATCGTAGCCATCACGGAACTTCGTGATCGTGAACTTCTGATTCACAACGTCTTCAGGAGTTAGGGCCATCGTTAAATCTCTTTCTGTGGGTTGGATCGCTCGCGCGATCTACACATCAACGCTAACAAACTCTCATTGAGCTTACGGGGTTTACACCCAGCCAGGGATAATCCTGAGCAAAATGATGCAGGCGAACATTGTCAAGAACCAGCCGAGATCAAGGGCGACCTGGCCGAGTCGGATAGGCGGGAGGATCTTGCGGAACATGCGAATCGGCGGATCAGTGATCATATAGACGGCTTCGACGATGATCGCGAGAATCCCTTTCGGGCGGAATCCTCGGGCGAGTACAGTCACCCAGTCAAGGATGAAGCGGGCCCAAAGCAGCAAAACGAACAGCCGCAGTGCGACACGCACCACGGTGGTGAAGATATAGAGGATCTCCACTATGCGGTGGGAGCCACGAAGAATGAACCGTCGGCTTCGCTCGCGGGCTCGTCACTACCGACCTCGATGTGCTCAGGGGTCAGCAGGAAGACTTTGCTCGTCACGCGTTCGATGCGACCGTTCAAGCCGAGCGTGAGGCCGCTCGAGAAATCGATGAGACGCTTGGCCTCATCGTCGCTCATGCGCGAGAGGTTCATAATGACGGGGATGCCGTCACGGAAGCTCTCGGCGATGACCTGAGCGTCACGGTACGCGGTCGGGTGGACAGTAAAGATCTCGTTCATTGCCTGAGGTGCTTGATTGCGAACAGGGGTAACCCGGCGAAGCGGCGCCACTGCCGGGCGCGGCGTCTGAGCGGGCTTCGCTGCGGCCTGAGCCGAGGGAGCTGGGTCGCGCTCGGGCGCGGCCTGGGCGACAGGCTCCTCTTCGAGGCCCTCCTCGGCAAGTCCGAGGAACACCATTGTCTTCTTCAACGGGTTACTCATCTGTTCTCCCAACGGTTGTTTGCCTTGAGACTACCGGGCATCCGGCCGGTTTCCTGTGATTGCGCTGCCGATTCGCAGGTGTGTCGCCCCAGCCGCGATGGCCTCGGCGTAGTCGTGAGTCATTCCCGCCGAGATCGCCGTCGCTGCCGGCGCGAGGGCGCGCACTCTGTCTGAGTATCCGGCGAGGCGCTCGAACGCCCGGGGCGCCGGCTCCTCGAGTGGCGCGACAGCCATCACTCCGCGGAGCACGAGGGAGTCTGTCGCGAGAATGTGCTCGGTCAGTGACTCGATGTCGCTCGGGGCGGCGCCTCCGCGGCCAGGGTCGTCAGTGAGGTTGATCTGCAGGAAGACATCGAGCGCTCGGTCGACACTCGACAGCGCATCGACGAGCCGTGCGCGGTCAATCGAGTGAATGGCGGAGGCATACTGGGCCGCCTGCCGCGCCTTCTTAGTCTGCAACTGCCCGATGTAATGCCAGTTCAGGTCGAGAGCCGCGAGCTGCGCTGATTTTTCTTGAGCTTCCTGGTGTCGGTTCTCGCCGACGTCTCGGACGCCAAGCGCTGAAAGCGCCTCGACGAGGCTCGCGGGGTGAAACTTCGTGACGACAATCAGCGTCGTCTCCGACGCATCACGCCCCGCTGCCCGGCAGGCCTCAGCGATCCCGTCCTGCACGGCGTGCAGGCGCTCGGCGAGCCCCTCGTACGTACTCGACGCCTCAGTGACGCTCACGTGTTCGCCTATCGCAGGAAGGCTGGGATGTCGAGATCGTCGTCATCGTCGCCGTCAAACGCGGGATCGCGCAGCTGCTCCTCGACGGGCGGGTGCTGCAGCGCTCCCCCGAACTCGCCTGTCTCTTCGGTGACTTCGGTCGTCGCCGAACGCGCGCCGGTGCCCGCAAGCGCGGCGCTGACCGCCGAGGCTTCCTCGATGCTCTCAACATGTCCGGCGCGACGGCCGCGATCCGCCGAGGCGCCGCGAGTCTGCCCTGCGGGCTCCTCATCGAAGCCTGCGGCGATGACAGTCACGCGGACCTCGTCTCCGAGAGTCTCATCGATGACAGTTCCGAAGATGATGTTGGCCTCCGGGTGCACGACGTCCTGCACGAGCGTCGACGCCTCGGTGATCTCACTGAGCGCGAGGTTCGAGGAGCCCTGGATCGAGAAGAGCACGCCGTGCGCGCCCTCGATCGACGCTTCGAGCAACGGCGAGGCGACAGCGAGCTCGGCAGCCTTGATCGCACGGTCTGCACCGCGGGCCGAGCCGATACCCATGAGCGCCGAGCCGGCACCCTGCATGACCGACTTCACGTCGGCGAAGTCGAGGTTGATGAGGCCGGGCGTGGTGATGAGGTCAGTGATGCCCTGGACACCTGCGAGCAGAACCTGGTCGGCCGCGGCGAACGCGTCGATCATGCTGATGCCCGGCTCGCTGATCTCGAGGAGGCGGTCGTTCGGCACGACGATGAGGGTGTCGACGGCCTCGCGCAGGGTATTGACGCCAGCATCGGCCTGCGCGGCACGGCGCTTGCCCTCGAAGCTGAACGGGCGGGTCACAACGCCAATGGTGAGCGCGCCGATCGACTTTGCGATGCGCGCGACGACTGGCGCCGCTCCAGTGCCCGTGCCACCACCCTCGCCAGCCGTCACGAAGACCATGTCGGCGCCAGCCAGCGCCTCCTCGATCTCCTCAGCGTGGTCCTCGGCTGCACGCCGGCCAACCTCGGGGTCGGCGCCTGCGCCGAGCCCGCGAGTGAGCTCGCGGCCAACGTCGAGCTTTACGTCAGCATCGCTGAGGAGCAGTGCCTGCGCATCGGTGTTCACTGCAATGAACTCGACGCCGCGGAGCCCGAGCTCGATCATGCGGTTCACTGCATTGACACCGCCGCCGCCGACTCCGACGACTTTGATCACCGCGAGGTAGTTCTGGTTCATGGCCACCTGGTCCCCTCAACCTTCAAGTACGAGCAACATTAAAGTTCTACTTGAACTTCAAAGTTAGTATTGCCGTATACGCTTTCGTGTCAACGGTATGGCTCAGCGCCCACCCCGCGCCTTCGACACGCCGCGAATCTATTTGAAGATGGGCGACTCGGTCGACGAGACGTCAATATGACTGACCGCGCGATCGCCGAGCGACTTCAGCATCGTCTCGAGGACGAGCGACTTCCGCTTCGTCTCCTCGGTGTTTCCCCAGAACACCTCGACGCCGCTCGCCAGCGTAAACGTCACGTCCTGCCCACTCGTCGAACTCACTTCAGCGAGCTGCGCGCGGAGCGCGGCAGGCATGTCACGCACCACGCGCGAGGCGGCCTGGAACCCCTTTGACGACGTGTTGCGCATGCCAGCGCTGCCGAGCGGCACCCCCTCGGGCCGCTCCGCAACGTCGCCAAGCACGACCCCAGCGGCGTCGTACAGGCGAAGCGAGTCCCCCTCTGCGATCGCGATGACAGGCACCCGCTCCTCAATCCGCACGATAAGCGTGCTCGGTGGCACGCGCTCGATCGCATAGCGTTGAATGAGCGGGAAGGGCTCGAGCGCGCGCAGCACGTCATTCTCGTTCACGAGCGCCAGGGGCACCCCGTTGAACTCAGTGAGCGCCTCGGCCACTTCGTCGACGTTCACGCTTGCAGCACCCTCGACCTTGATATCGCGCACAGACATGATCGGGGTAAACGCGCCGACGAGCACAAACAGCACGAGTGCCGCGACTGTCCCGAGCGCTATGAGCACGCGCCGACGTCGCCGACGCGACTCAGCGGTAAAGCGCTTTGTCTCGCGCTTCACGCGCCGCTTGTTTTGCCGCTCCGCGGCGCGCAGCCGCTTCTCGGCGGCGACGACTGGGTCAACCTCGCTCACTGCACGCCTGGGCAACAGCGCGCGGACTCTGTCCGGCGCGCTCCGAAGCCGAGCGACATCAAGCGAAGCCGAGACGTCACGTGTCTCCTGGGCATCAGCCGGATCAGGATCGCCTGCGCCGCCCTCTACGCCGGTCACCGTGTCGACTGCGTGGGTGCGTTCTGCGATCCATGCGCGCTCCGCGGCGCGCGCGGCAGTGTCGGCCGCCTCCTGCTCGCGCGCAGCGTCCGCACGGTTCTGGGCGTCGCGTTCAGCTGCCTCCCGCGCTGCCTGCTCGCGAGCAGCGGATTCGCGGGCGAGCGCTTCACGCTCGGCGCGGAGGTCGGCTGCTGTCCGCTCAGGGTCTTGCGGCCTCCCCGAATCAAACCCATCAGGACGCTTCACTCGCGGCCCGAATCCCCGACCGCCACGCCCAGCGCTTCGACAAGCTGCGGAACGATCTTGTAGACGTTGCCCGCACCGACGACGAGCACGAGATCCCCTGGGGCGGTGAGCTCAACGACCCGCGCGACTGCGGCGGCCCAGTCGTCGATGTATGAGGCGCGGCTGCGGTCTGCGAAGGCCTCGGTGACGAGCGCTCCCGTCGTCGAGGGGTCAGGCGCCTCACGCACGGGGTCAATCTCAAGCACGATCGTGTGGTCCGCGAGCGAGAACGCCTCAGCAAACTCCTTGAAAAACGTCCTTGTGCGACTGTAGAGGTGTGGCTGGTGCACGACGATGAGCTTTCCCGCGCCGGCGACCGAACGAGCGGAGTCGAGCAGCGCTGCGACCTCTGTCGGGTGGTGGGCGTAGTCGTCGTATACGCGCACCCCGCCAGGCTCGCCGTGTGACTCGAACCTGCGGTGCGTCCCAGTGAAACCTGCAACCGCACGCAGCGCGGCTCCCGGATCGAATCCGAGCCCGGTGAGCACAGCGACCACGCCGGCGGCATTGACGGCGTTGTAGCGCCCGAACACTCCGAGCTGCTCCGCGAATCGTTCGCCGGCGATCTCAAGCTCGAGGACGGCGCGATCAGTGGTGTCCACGGATACGATCCGAACGTCTGCGCCGTCCGCAAACCCAAAAGTGCGAACCGGAGCTGGAGTTTCGCCATCGCGCTCAGCGCGAAGCGCGGCGAGCACCTCGAGCGCGCCAGGATCGTCTGCCGAGATCACGAGCAACTCGCTCGCTCCCCTGGCGAAGTCAACGAACGCGGCCATGAAGTTCTCGCGCGAGCCAAAGAAATCAAGATGCTCGGGATCGACGTTGGTCACGAGCGCCACCTGCGTGTCGTAGATGAGAAACGATTTGTCGCTCTCGTCTGCCTCGATCACGAACAGGTCGTCGTCCCCCGCGGCGGAGGCGGTGCCGATGCCCGCGATGACGCTCCCGTTCACGAACGACGGGTCCGTGCCGAGCCCCAAAAGTGCGGTAGCGAGCATTCCTGTCGAGGTCGTCTTGCCGTGGGCACCCGCGACAGCGACCAGCCGCTTCGAGCGGGCAAGCCAGGCCAGCGCCTGCGAGCGGTGCAGCACCGGGATCCCACGTTCGCGGGCTTCGACGTATTCGGGATTGTCCGGCGACAACGCGCCGGTGACGACGAGCGTGTCTGCGTCCCCGACGTTCTCCGCGGCGTGACCGACCGCGATCTTGACGCCCGCGTCAGCAAGCGCCTGAGTGCTGTAGTTCGCGCCACGATCGGAGCCAGTCACCTGAACGCCCGCGGCGCTCATCATGTGTGCGATCGCGCTCATCCCGGCTCCACCGATACCGACGAAGTGCACGCGGCCGAGGTCCTCAGGGATCTCAAGCTGGGTGTCGGGATAGATCATCAGGGAGCCTCCTCAGGCTGTCGTGCGGGCGCCTCGTCGTGCGCCGAACCGGGTCCGGCTGCACGTTTGCGCGGCTTCAAGCGTACCGCCTTCGCCGTACGCGTCGCTGTGGCATGCGCGTCCTCCTCCGACGGCACAATGGGGGCCGCGACAAGCGGCGCGATGGCGACGATCGCGAGCGCGGCGGGTACCCCAAGCGCGGCGATGAGCGCGCCGATCACTGGCGGCAGCAGGCCCGACGCGAGGAACTGCCCGGTGTTCTGTGCCCCGAGGGCGCGGCCCGACCAGCGCGGCCCGGCGATCTCGGCGACGGCGGTGAAAGCAAGGCCATTGTCGGCGACGCTCACGCAGCTCACGAGTACAAACACGACCGCGGCTGGAATCGCCATATCGGCCCAACCGAAGCAAGCCGCGACAAGCAGTAGCGCGGCGCACGCGAACGCGATGATCCGGATCGGTCGCAGACGCGACCCGGCGTGATCGCTCCAGACGCCCGCGACGATTCGGCCAGCCGCCCCGATGAGCTGGGCTGCCGCGACGAGCGCCCCGGCCGCCAGCTCGCTCCACCCAAAGCCGATCACGAACCAGACGAGCCCGAAGGTCGAGAGCACGAACTGTGGAATGACGAGCAGCACGGAGACTGCATGGATCCGCAGCAACGTGCCAGACTCACGGTAAGGGCTGCTACTCACCTGGGCGAGCGTCTTCGCGGGAATCTGCGGGTCGACGACAATGATCGCGCACGCGACCAAGCTCACGGCGGTCAGCACGCCGCCAAACGCAAGCGCCCCGACGATGCCCCAGGCGTTCGCCGCCGCGGGCACCGCAAGCGCCGCGATCGCCATGCCCACGGGCTGGCATGTCTGGCGGATGCCCATCGCGAGGCCCCGCTTTTCAACCGGGAACCAGCCCGCGATCAAGCGGCCACTCGCGTTGTTGATGCACGCAGACATTGCTCCGCTCGCAACAAACGCGACCCCGAGCCAGACGAACCCCTGGGCAAGCATGGAGGCAGCAACCGCGAGGGTCGTGAGCGCGAGGCCTGTGATGAGTACCTTACGCTCGCCGAACCTGTCGGTGAGCGCGCCCCACGCGATAAGCGTGAGCACGAGTCCGAGGTGAGGTGCGCCTGCGAGCATCCCCGCGCCAGCGAGACTCATGCCCTGCTCAGAATGCAGGTAGGGAATAAGAAACGCTGGCGTTGCCGTGACGACCGTCGTAGCCGCCTGCCCGAACACCATCACCGCGAGCATCGCCCACGAACGCGGAGTGATGCCGGGTGCGGCGCTATCCTGCCGCAAGGGCTTCGCGGACAAGGTCGTAGAGCCTGGCGGTTCCGTCGAGCGATCCTGAACGCCGTGCGCGCTCGGACATCGCGCTGAGGCGCTCCCGGTCTGTGATGAGGGGCAGGAGCGTGCCGGTCACCCACTCGGGAGTGAGCTCACTGTCGTCAACAATGAGTGCCCCGCCTGCGGCAACAACGCCCGCCGCATTCGCCCGTTGCTCGCCGTTGCCGTGGCTGAGCGGCACGAAGACGGCAGGGACCCCGAGACCCGAGAGCTCACTTACAGTCGTCGATCCGGCTCGCGAGATCGCGAGATCGCATGCCGCGAAGGCCAGATCCATGCGGTCGCAGTACTCGATGACCGTGTAGCCCGCGACCTCCGGGTCCTCAATCTCGGTGAGTCCACCCCACACGTGCAGCACCTGCACTCCGGCGTCGACAATCGCCTTGGCCGAGCCAGAAATGCCGCGATTAATCGCCCGGGCGCCGAGGGAGCCTCCGGTCACCAGGAGGGTCGGCCTGTCAGGATCGAAGCCGAAATGGGCGCGAGCCTCGCCACGAAGCGCGGCAAGGTCGAGCTCCTCGATCTCGGGCCGAAGCGGCATACCTGTGACCCGAGCGTGCGCGATCGGCGTGTCGGCGAACGTGACTCCAACGAACTCGGTCGACCGTGCGCCGAGCTTGTTCGCCATCCCTGGCTTCGCGTTCGCCTCGTGAATCACGGAGGGGATGCCCTCCTTCGCTGCGGCCCGGTATGCGGGAGCGGACGCGTACCCGCCGAAGCCGACAACGACGTCGACGCCGCGATCCCGGATCAGCTCGCGAACCTCGCGGATTGCGCCGACATACTTCGCTGGAAAGGTCAGTGCGTAGCCGTTTGGCCTGCGCGGGAACGGCAGCCGCGCAATCGTCGACAGCTCGTACCCTCGCTCAGGCACAAGCCTTGCCTCAAGGCCTTCCTTCGTGCCGAGCACAACGATCTCTGCGTCTGCCTCTCTCCCGCGAATCCGATCGGCGAGGGCGAGCAGCGGGTTCACGTGTCCGGCGGTGCCGCCGCCAGCGAGGAGGTACGTTGTCATAGGGTCTATCGTCCCACGGATGCGCCCTGCGCAAGTTCCTCTCGGTAGGCCTTCGCGTCGCGCGCGACCGAGATCACGACCCCCATCGTCACAAGACACGACACGAGCGCGGTGCCGCCTGAGCTAATCAGCGGCAGCGGCACGCCGAGCACGGGGAAGATTCGAATCACCACGCCAATATTCACGAAGGCCTGCCCGACGATCCACACGAGCGCGCCGCCGACGACCGCACGGCCAAACCGATCTCGCGCCTGCGAGATCACTCGCAGCATCAGCACAGCCAACACGATGAACAGCACAATCACAAGCATCGCGCCAACAAACCCGAGCTCCTCGCCAATGATTGCGAAGATGTAGTCGTTGTCGGCGGCAGGGAGCCAGTTCCACTTCGCTTTCGACCCGCCGAGCCCGACGCCAAACATGCCGCCGTTCGCGAGGGCCCACAGGCCGTGCTGGGGCTGCCAGCCGATACCCGAGTAGTCTGACTCGCCGCCCGAGTGCTCGAAGAGACGCTTCATGCGGTTCTCGCTCGTGACGACGAAAAATATCGTCGCAATCACACCACCAGCGACGATGATCCCAAGCGACTTCAAGCTCACGCCACCGAAGTACATCGCACCGATCACCAGCGCCGCCATGATGAGCACGGTGCCGAGGTCACGACCCGCGAGCACGAGGCCAAGAGCGAGAAGCGCACCGGGGAGCACGATCGGTACGAGCTCGTGAGACACCTGCCCGAGGTATTTCTCCTTCTTCAGGAGCACCGCACCGATCCAGACGACGAGCGCGAGCTTGAGCGCTTCTGATGGCTGCGCCTGCATGCCGCCGATGAGCAGCCAGTTGCGGTTACCGCCGACCGCGAACCCCAGCGGCGTGAAGACGAGTGCCTGCAGCAACAGCCCTGCGCCGAAAAACCACCAGGCCCACCGCTTCCAAAAATCAAGCTTGCGCGTCGCCGCGAACGCCATGAGCGGTAGCCCAAGGCCCGCGAACACGAGCTGGCGCGTGAACCCTCCGAGACTCCCCTGATCCTGCGTGTATGACGTGACCGACGACGCCGACAGCACCATGATGAGCCCGATACCCGTGAGAAAGAGCGTGATCCCCCACAGCAATGCGACCGTGCGATTGTTGCCAGTCTTTGGGGCGGCGCCGAGCGATATCCGCGCACCCGCCAGGGCGGGCCGGGCACTCCCCTCGCCCGGCTCCCCGCCTCTGGCAGCCATCAGCTACTCCGCGTCCGCCGAAAGCTCCCGCAGCGCGTCCTGGAAGGCGCGCCCGCGGTCGGCGTAGTCAGCAAACTGATCCATCGATGCCGACGCTGGCGACAACAAGACAGTGTCCCCCGGCTGTGCGAACGAGGCTGCCTCGCGCACCGCGTCACGCATCACGGCAATGCCGCGCTCGGCGGTCACCTCGGCGACTGGAACGCCGGGAGCGTGCTCGGCAAGAATCCCGAGCACCTCCGAGCGCTCCGCGCCGATGACGACCGCGGCGCGGAGGCGGGACGCGTGCTCGGCAACGAGCGGCGTAATGTCGACGCCTTTGAGCAGACCGCCAACGATCCACACGACTCCGGAGAGCGCGCGCAGCGAAGCGTCTGCCGCGTGCACGTTCGTCGCCTTCGAGTCGTCGACCCAGAACACCCCTGCGTGCTCGCCGAGCTGCTGGGCGCGGTGTGCGTCGGGAGTGAAGCTCAGAACTGCGCTCGCAACCTCTGCGGGCTCAACGCCGCGTGAGCGGGCAAGCGCAGCCGCAGCGAGAATGTTCAGCCCCATGTGCGGCTGGCCGATGCCACGATCCTTCAGCTCCTCGACAGTGACGAGCTCGTAGGCCTCGTTCTGTCGCCCCGTGTGGAAGCCGCGGTCGACGAGAATCCCCTCGACGACACCGAAACCACTCGGCGGCGGAGTATCGAGCCCGAAGCTGATCGCGCGGGCGCCCTCGATAACGTCTGCCTCTTCGACCATGCGCTCAGTCTCGAGATCTCCTCGGTTGTACACGCAGGCGACCTGCGTGTTCTCGTAGACCCTCGCCTTCGCGTTGCGGTAGGCCTCGGCGCCGCCGTGCCAGTCGAGGTGGTCGTCCGCGAGGTTCAGGCACGCGCTCGCGTACGGAGACATCGAGCGGACGCGCTCCAACTGGAAGCTTGAAAGCTCGAGCACAAGCACGTCGTACCCAATGGGGTCGCGGAGCGCATCGAGCAGCGGCGTACCGATATTGCCGACCGGTGCCGCCCGCAGACCACCGGCGACGAGCATGTGCGCAGTGAGCTGAGTGGTTGTCGTTTTGCCGTTCGTTCCGGTGATGCAAATCCAGTCGGCGATCCTCGCCGTCTTATCGCGCAGCCGCCAACCGAGCTCGATGTCTCCCCAGACTTCAACGCCGTGCTCGCTCGCCCACTCAATCACTGGGTGATGCGCCGGGTAACCCGGCGAGATCACGATGAGCTCGGGATCAAAGCCTGTGAGCTCTGCGATCTGCGCATCGTCAGTCTCCGCGAGCGCACGCTCCGAACCAATCACGTCGAGCAACCGCTCGCGGTCGGCGTCAGGCTTGCCGTAGACGACGCGAACGCGGGAGCCAAGCTCGACGAGTGTGTCAGCAACGGAGAAGCCAGTCGCACCAAGACCGAGCACGGCGACTCGCAGCCCTGACCAGTCGTGGTGCCAGCTTGTCAGCGCGGCGAGACGATCCTGGACTGCGGTCATTGGCTCAGCACCCATTCTGCGTAGAAGCCGCCGATTCCGACGATCGCGAAAATACCTGCGATCATCCAGAACCTGACAACGATCGTCACTTCAGCCCAGCCTTTGAGCTCGAAGTGGTGGTGGATTGGGCTCATCAGGAAGATTCGCTTGCCCTTCGTCACCTTGAAGTAGAGCCGCTGCAGGATGACTGAGCCGGTTTCGATGATAAACAGGCCACCGATCAGGATGAGCAGGACCTCGGTGCGGGTGAGAATCGCGAGCGCAGCGATCGCGCCACCGATACCCATTGAGCCAGTGTCACCCATGAAGATCTGGGCGGGGTTCGTATTCCACCAGAGGAAGCCGGCGACGCCGCCGAGGAACGCCGCCGCGATCACCGCGAGGTCCATCGGGTCGCGAACCTCGTAGCAGCCGGCCTCGCCCGCGGTCGCCGCGCAGTTCTGTGCCGACTGCCAGAACCCGATAAGCACATACGCGGAGAACGCAAAGATCGATGCTCCCGCTGCAAGGCCGTCAAGGCCATCGGTCACGTTCACAGCGTTTGTGGTCGCAGTGACGATCACCATGACCCACAGGATCACCAGAATCGTGCCCGCGATGATCCCGAGGCTCATGAAGTCAAACGGCAGGTCACGGAAGATGGAGATATGCGTCGACACAGGCGTGAGGCCGTGCTCGTTCGCAAACTGCAGGCCAAGGAGCGCGAACGACACCGCAATCACGACCTGGCCAAAGACCTTCGCCCAGCCGCCGAGGCCCGCGGAGTTCTGCAACCTCGTCTTCATGAGGTCATCGATGAAGCCAACAGTGCCGGCGCCGACAGCCATGAGAATGACGAGCAGCGCCGACGGCGTCGGGGTCTCCCCCATGACAAGCTTGCCGACGAAGTAGGCGAGCACTGAGCCCGAGAGGAAGATCAGGCCGCCCATCGTTGGCGTGCCTCGCTTCGTCTCGTGCTCCTTCGGCCCGTCGACGCGAATCGGCTGCCCCCAACGGAGCTTGTTGAAGCCGCGAACAAATAACGGCGTCAGTAGCAGTGAATACAACAGCGAGAACCCCGCCGCGATGAGCATGGCAATCATGCGTATGCCTCCCCCAGGCGGTCTCCGAGGGCCTGCAGGCCCGCGGCGTTCGAAGACTTCACTAGCACCGTGTCATCGGTAGTGAGCATCTCGACGAGATAATCAAAAGCTTCGTCCTGTGTCTCGAAGAAGACGCTCTCGCCATCCCACGAGCCCTCGTTGATGGCGCTGATGTGCAGGTCGCGCGCGTCTCGGCCGACGACGACGAGCTGCCGGATCCGCAACCGCACGGCTTGCAGCCCGACTCTGAGGTGCTCTTCGATCGTGTAGTCCCCGAGTTCGGTCATTGCGCCGAGCACGGCGACCGAGCGGCCTTGAGGCTTCGTGATCTGGGCGAGCGTGCGCAAGGCGGCGCTCATCGAATCGGGGCTCGCGTTGTAGGCGTCATTGATGATCGTGATTCCGTCGCGACCGCCGAGCACCTGCATACGACCCGGAGCCGCCAGGGTCGCCGCTTCGAGCACCTCAACGATCGCGTCCAGCGAGAGGCCGAGCGTCGTTCCGACGGCTGCAGCAGCGAGCGCGTTCATGACGTGGTGCTCGCCGAGCACCCGAAACGCAACGGAGCGCGACTCGCCGCCAGCGTGCAGGGTAAACGTCGTGCCGCTTGCCGAAGGCTCGATATCGCTCGCACGGACATCTGCCTCCGGGTGCTGACCGAACCAGACAACCCGCGCTGGGGTGAGCTCAGCCATCTTGGCGACACGAGGGTCGTCGCGGTTGAGCACCGCCACACCGGTCGCGTCAAGGCTCTGCACCATTTCGCTCTTCGCGCGGAAGGTCGCTTCGATGCCGCCAAACTCACCGGCGTGCGCAAGCCCGACAGTGAGCACCACGCCAATATGCGGCTGAGCCATAGCCGTGAGCCGAGCGATCTCGCCGACGCCACTCGCACCCATCTCAGCGACGAGGGTCTCGGTCTCGGGCGTCGCGCGGAGCATCGTCATCGGCCCGCCGACCTCGTTGTTGAACGACTTCTCGCTCGCAACCGTCGGGCCGAGCTTCTCGGCCATCGCAGCGACCAAATTCTTCGTCGTTGTCTTCCCGTTCGAGCCCGTGATCCCGACGATGGTCAACTTGTCGTGTGCGCGCAGGCGCTGGATCACCTCGGTCGCGAGAGCGCCAAGTGCGTCAGTTGCGTCACCAACGACGAGCTGCGTGACGGCTGGAGCGCCGGCGTCGAGACCGAGTTCTGCGGCGCTGAGCTCGCGCTCCACGACAAGCAGCTTCGCGCCAGCTCGCGCGGCCTTTCCCGCAAAGAGGTGGCCGTCAGTGTCGTCACCGCGCCTCGCGAAGAAGATCTGGCCTGGCTGCACCTCGCGGGAGTCGGTCTGGGACTCCCCCGACACCAGGGTGTCAGGCGTGTCGCCTGGGGCGAGCACGAGCCTGCCCCCAATCGCGGCAGCGACCTCGGAGAAACTGAGTTCAATCACGCAAGCAATCCTGCCTCGCGGAGCGCGCCGCGTACTTCATCACGCGCCGAGTACGGGATAAACGCCCCGGCGACCTCCTGGTAGTCCTCGTGTCCGGGACCGGCATACAGAATAACGTCGCCCGGTTCTGCGAGCGAAATGGCGAGGCGAATCGCGCGCTTCGGATCCGCCTCCTCGTAGAGCGTCGCGTGGGCTGCCGAGCGAGCGCCCGCAAGCAACTGAGCGCGAATCTGCTCGGGTGGCTCGCTACGCGGGTGGTAGTCGCAGATGATGAGCGCGTCTGAACCAGCAGCGGCGATCCTGCCCATCTCCTCGCGCTTCGTCGTGTCGCGGTCGCCGTCGGCACCGAACATGAAGATGATCTTGCCCTCGGCGACCTCGCCGAGCGCGTCAAGCATCGCCTCAAAGGCCCCTGGAGTGTGGCCGTAGTCGACGTAGAACCGGGGCCCGGCGCCACCCTCGGTGATCTCCTCGAGCCTGCCGGGAATCTGCACGGGGATGAGCCCATTAGTGAGTCCCGCCTCAACCCTGGAAATAGGAATTCCCGCCTCGTGCAGCATGATGAGGGCGAGCGCGGCGTTCTCGGCCATGAACCTCCCGAACACCGGCACCCTGCCGCGGAAGTGTGCGCCCTCGGGGCCCTGAAGCACGAAGGCGACCCCGTCGAGATCCTGGGCGGTGATCGCGAGGTGCCAATCGGCGCTCTGGCCGTACTCGGTCGCGAGCGTTGTCACCGGGATCTGCGACTCGCGTGCGACGCGCTGCCCCCACGGACCGTCAACGACGACAACGCCGCGTGCGGCGTGCTCCGGGGCAAACAGCGCGAGCTTCGCCTGGAAGTAGGTCTCCATGTCGCCGTACTCTTCGAGGTGATCCTGCGAAAAGTTGTTGAACGCGACGACGTCGAAGTGCACCCCGTCGATGCGGTGGCGCCCGATGGCCTGCGCAGAGACCTCGATCGCGACTCCTTCGACACCCCGCTCAACCATGCGGGCGAGCAGGCCGTGCAGTTCGGAGGCCTCTGGGCTCGTGAGGTTCGACACGATCACCTCGTCGCCGATCCTGCGCTCAGCCGTCGAGCTCAGGCCCGGGCGCAGCCCGGCCGCCTCGAGAACCTGTGCGATGCAATACACGACGCTTGTCTTGCCGTTCGTGCCAGTCACGCCAAACGTCTTCGCAGCGAGCGCGTCAGTGCCGTAGACACGGGCCGAAAGCTCGCCGAGGATCGAGCGCGGGTGCACATCGGCGACAAGGATCGGGAGCCCGGCGACGCCTGCAGCGAGCGCGATGTCGCGGCCCGCAGCGTCAGTCAGCATCGCGGCCGCGCCGCTCGCGAGCGCCACCTGAGCGAAATTCGCGCCGTGATGCTTCGCGCCGGGAATGCCGACATAGAGGTCGCCAGGCTGGACATCACGCGAGTCGATAGTCACGCCAGTGACAACCACCTCGCCGTCTGCGTGTGCGAGTTCGAGAGAGAAGGGCTCAGCGAGCTGCGCGAGCGTCACCTTCTGCGGATGCTGGGGTCTGATCGTAAGATCACCGGTAGTGCTGGTCACGTGTATCGATCCTACCCAGCTGACGCGAGCTCATCGCCAATTGGCAACTTCTCGTACTTGCCTGTCGACGGCGGAATGTGAAACTTGCGGATCGTGGACTCGGCCGCATCGTGGAACGCAGTCACAGCCGCGGCGGTTCCGTCACCACCGTGCGGGTATGCGACTGTCGCCACGATCACGTACTGCGGGTCGTCCATCGGGAACATGCCTGCGAAGCTGTAGACGAAGTCAGTGCGGTAGCCACCCTGGCCGTCAGACTGCTCGGCGGTTCCCGTTTTTCCGCCGATCCGGTAGCCGGGAATCGCTGCCATGTCCTTGATGAGGCCGTCAGTGCCGATGGTTTCAAGCATCTTCCGGGTCTCGGCCGCCGCTTCAGGCGAAATCACCTTGACGTCGTCGCCGT
Source organism: Leucobacter sp. NPDC015123 (assembly GCF_043080205.1). Taxonomy (NCBI): domain Bacteria; kingdom Bacillati; phylum Actinomycetota; class Actinomycetes; order Micrococcales; family Microbacteriaceae; genus Leucobacter; species Leucobacter sp. NPDC015123. The sequence continues at coordinate 130,650 of NZ_JBIBVH010000009.1, forward strand.
GGTCGGGCGCGACAGCCTTCCCCTCCTCCGGCGTGCACTTCTTCACAATCGACGGCGGCACCCGCACGCCGTCGTTCGCGATCGTCTGGAAGACCCCGGCGGTCTGCACGATCGTCGACGACAGCCCCTGACCGAACATCGTCACGTAGCTTGTCTGCGCATCCCAGTCAGCGACGTCCGCGAACATTCCCTGGTCCTCGAGCGGCATACCGGCGTTCGTCGGCTGGCCCACCCCGAATTTCTTCAGGTACTCGTAGCGCGTCTCGGGCGAGAGCTGGCTGCCGAGCATCGAGATGCCGACGTTCGAGGAGTAGACGAGCGTGCCTGTGAGGGTCCAGTCGGCCGGGCCGTGGTTAAACCAGTCGCTGAAGGTAACGCCCGACTGCGGCTGCCAGTTGTCTGGCGCCGTGACTGTGCTCTGCGGCGTGGCGAGGCCCTTGTCAATGAGCGCGGCCGCGGTGATGATCTTGAATGTCGAGCCGGGCTCGTACGGCGAGGTGAAAGAGCGGGCGTTTCGCCTGTCACCGTCAACCGCACCAACGTCGTTCGGATCCACCGAGCCGTCCTCGGCGACCGCGACGAGCTCGCCCGTCTTCGCGTCCATGACGACGAGGTAGCCGTACTCGGCACCAACGTTCTGCACCTGCTCGTTGATGATCTGCTGGCTCGCCCACTGCAGGTCGAGATCGATCGTGAGCTCGACAGTGCCGCCGTTCTGCGCCTTTTTCGTCTCCACCACACTGCCGGGGAGCTGGATGCCGTCTGCGCCGCGCTCGTAGGTCTCTGCCCCGTCTTCGCCCGCGAGGCACTCGTCCTGCGAGAGTTCCACACCCGCCTGGGCGACCTCGTCCTGCCCGGCGAAGCCGACAATGTTGCCGCCGACGGCGCCGTTCGGGTAGACGCGCTTGTGCTGGCTTTCGAAAGTGAGCCACGGAATCTGCAGCTTTTTGAGCTCCTGCAGCTGGTTGAGGTCGACGCCCCGCTTGACGTACGCGAAGTCCGACTTCTTATCGACCTCGAGCGCGTCGTCGACGATCTTCTTGATCTCCGCGCCGCTCTGGCCCGTGACCGAGCCGATCTCCGCGTACGCCTGCTCGAGTGTGACGTCGATGGTGCCCGCGCCGCGCTCGAGATCCGGGCGGGTAAACCCGCCCTTGTTCACGAGGGTGTTCTTCGGCGAGAGCTGCACGTCGTAGCGCTCATCAGTCGTCGCCAGCACGTTGCCATTGCGGTCGACGATGTCGCCGCGCACGCTCGAGACAGTGACCGGAACTGCGCGTTTCTCGTGGGACTCCTCGTTCATCGCCGCGGCAGAGATCATCTGCAGGTCGATAAGCCGGACCATGAAGGCGAGCGCGACGAGCACGAGAATGGCGAAGACAACCAGGTTTCGCCCTCGCGTGCCTCGCAGGGTTCGCCACAACACTCGTTCGTCTCCTAACGGGCCCGCCGAGCGGACTAGTGCGTTTCTGGTGCGGGAAGTTTGCCCTGCCATGCTACGGCCGCGGCGGCGTCGACGATGGGAGCAGCCTGAGCGTTTCGGTTCGTGAGGAGACCCTTCGCGTCAACGACAGGCAGGTTCTCGAGCTGAGCGTTTGGCACAAGGTTCGGGCTAGCCTCGCGAGTCGTTGAGTTCAGGTCTCCCTGGATCGCACCATCGCTGAGGCGCATCGTCGCTGGGGCGACGTTTTGCACCATGCCGAGCGCGGCTGCATTCTCGACGAGGTTCTGAGGCGATGCGAGCTTGTCGAGGTTCTGCGACAGCACCCGTTCGACGCGGCCGAGGTCGCGCTCCTCGATCTCGAGCGCGCGGCTCTCATACGCGCCCTGCGACACGAGGATGCTGAGTGCGAGCTGAGCTGCGAATATTCCGAGGATGACGCATACGGCAACGATCGCGCCGAGCACCGGGCTCTTCTTCGGCTTCGCGGCCGGAGCCGGAACCGGGCGCAGTCGATCTGCGCGATCGCGCGAGGTGTCGCGCAGCGGCGCGGGCGCGCCGAACAGCTCAATCGGATCTACCTCGACGGGAACTGTTGCGTTCATCACATTTCCCTCACTCGTTCTGCCGCGCGAAGCCGTGCCGGGATAGCGCGCGGGTTCACTGCCTTCTCTTCGTCTGTCGCCTGCTCAGCGCCCTTTGTCAGGATGCGCAGCTCAGGCTTGTGTTCTGGAAGCTCGACGGGAAGCCCCTGCGGTGCCGTCGAGCGGCTCCGGCCCTGAATGGCCCGCTTCACGATGCGGTCTTCGAGCGACTGGTACGACATCACCACGAGCCTTCCGCCGAGGTTCAGCCTGTCGATCGCCGCGGGGATCGCGCGTTCAAGTGTCGCGAGCTCACCGTTCACCTCGACACGGAGTGCCTGGAACACCCGCTTGGCCGGGTGCCGCTTGCCGAGAACCGCGGCAGGGGTCGCCTCCTGCAGCACATCGACGAGCTGACCCGAGCGCTCGAGCGGGGCGACTTTGCGCGCCGCGACAATCGCCCGGGCGTAGCGACCTGCGAGCGGCTCCTCACCGTAACGTTCGAAGAGCTCTCGCAGTCGCCCCTCGGGCTCTTCCGCGAGAATCTCAGCCGCGGTGCGCCCCCGGGTTTGGTCCATGCGCATATCGAGCGGGGCGTCTTGAGCGTAGGCGAAGCCACGGTCGGCGTCGTCAAGCTGCAGCGAGGAGACGCCGAGATCGAACAGCGCACCGTCAATGCTCCGTGCGCCGGCTTCAGCGAGCGCCCTGTCGATCTCGTCGTAGACGGCGTGGACAGGCACGAACCGGTCGCCGAACCTTTCGAGTCTGGCGCCGGCAAGCTCGAGTGCCTCTGTGTCGCGGTCGAGCCCAATAACTGTGAGACCTGGGAAGCGTTCAAGAAGCGCCTCGGTGTGACCGCCCATCCCGAGCGTCGCGTCAACAACGAAAGCTCCGTCGCGCTCCGCGCCGGGGGCGAGAAGTTCAACGCAGCGGTCAAGCATGACGGAGGTGTGCAGCTCGGCAGGATTGCGTGGTGTGGGCTGGGCCATAACGTGTTCCCGGCTAGAACATGCCGGGAATCACCTCCTCTTCGATGTCGGAGAAGACTGATTCCTGCTCGGTCAGGTAGGTCTCCCATGCCTGGGCGTCCCAGATCTCGGCTCGCGAGCCCGCGCCAATGACGGCGAGCTCTCTATCGAGGCCCGCGTAGTCGCGAAGAGTCTGGGGAAGCGTCACGCGGTGCTGCTTGTCTGGCGTCTCAGGGTGTGCACCCGAAAGAAACACGCGGAGGTAATCCCTTGCCTGCTTCGACGTGAGCGGCGCCTGCCTGACTCTGTCGTGCATCGCCTCGAACTCGCTCTCGCTGAAGACGTAGAGGCAGCGCTCTTGGCCACGGGTGATCACGAGTCCGTCGGCGAGTTCGTCGCGAAACTTCGCGGGGAGAATCAGCCGGCCCTTCTCGTCGAGGCGCGGAGTGAACGTGCCGAGAAACATAGTCCACTCCCCTCCTCATTCGATACGTTTCTCCCACGGTACTCCACTTCCCTCCACTTATCACGCAAATGGCCGTTATTTCTCGAATAGATCTCGAAAGTTCTGTTGATTTGAATGGTGGAGCAAAGTGGAGCGATTTTGGGCGGTTTCGCGCTCTTTTGCGCTCGCCGGTGCATTTCCGGGCACGGAGAGCCGCAGTGCCAGGCAGAAAGGGTGGCCTGTACGCAGGCCCAGTGGCTCGGAGTGCGGTGTCTCAGTAGCCCAGCTGCTCAGCAGCTCGGCTGCTCAGCGGCTCGGCGGCTCGGCTGCTCAGCGGCTCAACAGCTCGGCGACTCAATAGCTCGGCGACTCAGAGGTGCGGCGACTCAGCCCAACGGCCCACCAGCAAAGCCACGCCCCATAACCCGCAGATCTGCAGTACAAATCGTGGTCTCCAAGCATCCGGGCATTTCTCGTGCAGATCCCAGGCGCAACGGTTGGCGACGGCCGACTCGAAAGGGGCATAAAAAAACGGGCCACAGCCGAAGCTGTGACCCGTGTGGAGGAAAGTGGGGCGACCTACTGGCCGCCCATCCGCTCATCCCAGCGGCGTTCCATGCGATCTGCAAGCGATTCCTTGGCCTGCGCCGTCTGACGGGCGCTTGAGGAGAACTGCTCTGGCTCAACCTCTGTTCTCTTCGAGAACATCACAAGCACACCACCAAGCATGGCGACGAACCCGAGAAGACCGAGCCACAGCTGCTGCATGGCGGCCCCACCGATGAGCAGGCCGATGCCAGCGAGCGCGAGCAGCGTGCCAAGCACGAGCGAACGGTAGTTAAAACGACGCGGCACGCCCGTCGATGCAGGAAGCAGATCAGCCTCGCTCTGATAGAGCCGACGCTCCATCTCGTCGAGCAGCCGCTGTTCGTGTTCTGACAGCGCCATGATGCCCCCTTCACCTTTAGAAAAGTCTTCCCATCCAGTCTACGACCACGGCCGCCGGATAGGCTAGTCGGGTGGACGAAACGACGAGACTCGCAGGCCTTATTCAGGAGCGATTGAACGACATCATCGACAGCCACCGCGCAGACCTCGAGCCGCTCGGTCCAGACGCGGCTCCGCTGCTCGACGAGGCCAAGGACTTCCTCACCGGCGGCAAGCGATTCCGCGCCCTGTTCGCCGTACACGGGTATCGCGCCGTGCGCCCCCTCGACATTGTCGGCCCGGTGACGACCGAGTTCGGCGCTGTCCTCGACGCCGCGTGCGCCCTTGAGCTTTTCCACGCAGCAGCGCTCATCCATGACGACGTCATCGACCGCTCCGACACGCGCCGTGGCCGCCCAGCCGTCCACAAACGCTTTGCCGGGCTTCACGGCGAACATGGCCACCGCGGCGCGCCCGAGCACTTTGGCATTTCGAGCGCGATCCTGCTCGGCGACCTCCTCCAGTCGTGGTCAGACGAGCTCATGAACCGCGCCTGCGACGCGGTAGCTGAGTCGTCCTTCTCGCGGGCAGCCCGCGCACACTTCAACAGGATGCGCAGCGAAGTCGCTGTCGGCCAGTACCTCGACGTGCTCGAGGAGCAGCGCTCAAGCTTCGCCGAACACGCGGAACAGCTCGACCGCTCCACTCGTGTGCTCGTCTACAAGTCGGCGAAGTACAGCGTTGAGGCACCGCTCCTCATCGGCGGGGCGCTCGCTGGCGCTAGCGCAGAACAGGAGGCTGCCCTCGCGGGGTTCGGTCTCCCTGTCGGAGTCGCGTTCCAGCTACGCGACGATCTCCTTGGCGTCTTCGGAGATGAAGAGCTCACGGGCAAGCCGAGTGGTGACGATCTCGTCGAAGGCAAGCGGACGGTGCTTGTGACACTTGCGCGCGAGGCGCTGCCCGTGACCCAGCGGCGCATTTTCGATGACCTGCTCGGCACCGACCTCGATACCGAGCAGGTGTACATGCTGCAGCGCACCATTCGCGACAGCGGCGCTGAACAGCAGGTCGAACAGATGATCACGCGAAACATCGACCGCGCGCACCGAGCACTCGCAGAGCTTGACGGCGCAGCGGCAGAACGCCTGAGCGCTCTCGCCGGCCGCGCCGCCAGCCGGAGTTCTTAACTCAGAACGCGAGCGACTGTGTGGCGCGGCGTACCGCGCTCTTGTGACCGGCGACGAGCGAGTCGATCGGCCGCACGCCGAGTTCGTCGTTCACCGAGAACAGCCAGTTCATCGACTCCTCAGAGTTGAGCCCGGCGTCGCTGAGCGCGAGCAGCGTGCCGCGCAGGGAGTGTAGCGGCTCGTTGTCGTCGTTGATGAACTCGACTGGCACCCGCCGAACCCCGTCGATGCGCACGATCGCGAGATAGTGGTCTTCAACGAGGCGGTGTACCTTGCCGAGCGGGATCCCGAGGCGCTCAGCGACTTCGGGGATAGTAAGGGTCGAGCCGATTGATGCAGTATTCTCTGACACCCCATAACTCTGCCAGCGTGTTCCCCGAAGCGCAATCCGCAAGCACACGGCGCGCGGCAGGGTATGCGCATGCAATCTTCCGTAGACTTTCCCCGTGACCCCTGCCACTATCGACCCGCTTATCGGGCAGACGCTCGACGCGCGCTACGTGATCCGCTCACGCATTGCCCGCGGCGGTATGGCAATGGTCTACCTTGCGCACGACCTGCGGCTAGAACGCAAGGTCGCCGTCAAGGTGATGCACGAACACCTCGCTGAAGACGCAGACTTCACACGACGCTTCGACCGCGAGGCTCGCAGTGCTGCACGCCTCTCGCACACGAACCTCGTGAACGTGTTCGACCAGGGTCAAGACCTTGGCAGGGTCTACCTCGTCATGGAATATCTGCCGAGCATCACGCTCCGCGAACTCCTCAAGAAGCAACAGCGGCTGACGCTCGATCAGAGCCTCGAGATCGGCGAAGCCGTGCTCGCTGGCCTCGCGGCGGCTCACAACGCTGGGATTGTGCATCGGGATCTCAAGCCCGAGAACGTGCTGCTCGTAGACGACGGCAGGATCAAGCTTGGCGACTTCGGCCTCGCACGAGCGGTGAGCGCAAACACGACGACGGGCCAGGCCCTGCTCGGAACGATCGCGTACCTCTCCCCCGAGCTTGTCACCCGCGGCGTTGCCGGTGAGCGCAGCGATCTCTACGCGTTCGGCATCATGCTCTACGAGATGATCACGGGCTCCCAACCGTTCACCGGCGAACAGCCAATGCAGATTGCGTACCAGCACGCGCACTCGGACGTGCCCGCGCCATCGGAATCAGGCGATGTCTCGACTCCCGCACTCGACAGTTTCGTTGTGTGGCTGACGCAACGCGATCCTGAACTTCGGCCAGCGAACGCGGGCGAGGCGCTCCTGCATATGCGCGAACTCCGCAACGACCCGTATGACATGCCCGAGGCACTCGCGACAGCCGTGCTCCCGATTGGGCAGGGCCCCGGAGACACAACCGTGCTGCCCGGCAATGCGTTCGACGACGCCGCGACGACGCGCCTCACTCCATCCACGACAGTACTGAACGGTGTCGAACAGGCATCCCTGCAGGCTGTCACCCGGGACGCCGCGGTCGCGCCTGCAGCCGCCGCGACGAGCACCGATCGCGCACACGTCCAGGGCGTTCGCCGCGCTCGCAGGGGCAGAACCATGGCGCTCATCGTCACCGCACTCGCCGTCGCGACAGGCGCCGGAGCCTTTTGGTTCGGACAGGGACCAGGCTCCGCCGTCACAGTTCCCGAAGTCTCTGGCATGACAGTTGCCGACGCTCAGGCCGAACTTGAAGCGCTCGACCTGACCGTTGCGGTGACAGACTGCTCGAGCCTCGAGGTCGAGGTTGGCCTTGCCTCGGCAGTGACCCCGGACCCGGGTTCTCGACTCGACCGCGGCTCCGAAGTCACGCTCTGTAAGTCGACGGGCCCGGAAATGCTTGCCGTGCCAACGCTTGTCGGCCTCCAGCTTGACGATGCCACAGCGCTCATCAGCGACAGCAAGTTCACATTTGGCGAGGTGTCCGACACCCGATTCTCGGACACGCCCGAGGGCCAGGTGCTCGCCGCTCTCGACGCCGACGACGCCGAGATTGGCAGCACGTTCCCAGAGCGCGGCACTATCAACCTCATCGTCTCTGCAGGCCAACCTCCGTCGGTCAACGGTCTCACAGTCGACCAGGCGACAAGCGTGCTCAGCAAGAGCGAGCTCACAGTCGATAGCGCCCACAACACCGAGGTCATTTCAGACGATGTCCCCAAGGGTCAGGTCGTCGCCGTGAACTGGACGACAGACCCAGTTCGACCTGGCGACACTGTCGGCCTGCAGATCTCGACAGGACCCGAGCTCTTCGAGATTCCTGACGTGTCAGGGCTCGGTCTCCAGGAAGCAATGGACACGCTCGCAGGCGCGGGCTTCTCACCCTCGACGCTCGTGCCTGAGGCGCTGCGCGGATTTGCCAAGGCGACGGGCACGAATCCGGCAGCTGGCGAGCGGGTCGAAGCCGGAACCGAGATCAGGATCACCTCTCAGCTCTCGCTCTAGGCGGCCAGGCTGCCAGGTGGCCAGGTGGCCAGGTGGCCAGGCGGAAGCAGCTCACGAGCGGTCGCACCTCAGGGACGGACGCAGCTCGCAGAAACAACTCACCCGCTGAGGCCAGGCTCTCGCGAGCGTGCCCTCAGCGGGTTTCAGTTGGTTAGCGTGCGCCAGCGCCCACGGTTCGCTTCAGCTCTTCAGCAACCTGGAACGCGAGCTCCAGCGACTGCATGTGGTTCAGGCGAGGGTCGCAGACTGACTCGTAGCGTGTCGCGAGCGCCTCCTCGTCGATGTTCTCCGAACCACCAAGGCACTCGGTAACGTCGTCGCCGGTGAGCTCGACGTGGATGCCGCCGGGGTATGTTCCCACCTCACGGTGTGCCTCGAAGAATCCGAGCAGCTCATCCATGACGTCACCAAAGCGGCGTGTCTTGAAGCCCGTCGCCGTCGTAATGCCGTTCCCGTGCATCGGGTCGGTGACCCACAGCGGCTGCGCGCCCGCGTCTCGCACGCCAGCGAGCAGGCCTGGGAGCACGTCCCGGATCTTTTCAGCGCCCATACGCGTGATGAATGTCAGGCGGCCTGGCTCCCGCTCAGGATCGAGCTTGTCGATGAGCCGCAGTGCGTCGTCAGTCGTGGCCGTCGGGCCGAGCTTCACGCCGATCGGGTTGCGAAGCTTCGACAGGAAGTCGACGTGTGCGCCATCGAGGTCGCGGGTGCGCTCGCCGATCCAGAGCATGTGCCCTGAGGTGCCGTAGAGCTCGCCTGTGCGCGAATCGATCCTCGCGAGCGGGCGCTCGTAGTCGAGCAGCAGCGCCTCGTGACTCACGTAGAACTCAGTCTGGGTGAGCGCCGTGTGGTCGACCCCGCACGCATCCATGAAGCGGAGTGCGCGATCGATTTCAGTCGCGAGGGCCTCGTACCGCTGGTTCGCGGGGTTTGAGACGAAGCCCTGGTTCCAAGAGTTCACCTGGCGCAGGTCAGCCATCCCACCCTGCGTGAATGCGCGAATGAGGTTCAGCGTCGAGGCTGAGACGTGGTAGCCGCGCACGAGACGGCTCGGATCCGCGGTGCGCGAGGCCGCCGTGAAGTCGTAGCCGTTCACGAGGTCACCGCGGTACGCGGGCAGCGTGACACCCTCGCGGGTCTCCTCGTTGCTCGAGCGGGGCTTCGCGAACTGCCCGGCCATGCGACCGACCTTGATGACTGGCATCGAGGCGCCGTAGGTAAGCACGACTGCCATCTGCAGCAGCGTCTTCACGCGGTCGCGGATCTTGTCTGCTGTCGCCGCCTCAAACGTCTCGGCGCAATCGCCGCCCTGCAGAAGGAATGCCTCGCCGCGGGCGGCGCTTGCGAGCCGCTCGCGGAGTTGGTCTACCTCGCCTGCAAACACGAGTGGCGGCTGCGTTGAGAGCTCTTCTTTCGCATACTCGAGCGCGGCGGCGTCGGGCCAGCTCGGCTGCTGCTTTGCCTCGAGTGCACGATATGCATCGAGCTGCTCAAAGGTCTGCTGCGCCGTCAGGGTCTCTACGCTTGCTGCGTTCATGGCCATCCCGTGTGTATCTCAAAGGCACCGCCCCAATTAGCGGCACCACTCAACACTACCCAACACGCCGCGCCGACGTGGCATTCCAGACCACAGCCATGAGCGAACGCGCCAGCTAGGAGCCCGCGCGCTCGCGAACGCTCGACGCGTACACGTCGACGTATTCCTGGCCGCTGAGCTCCTGGATCGCGAGCGTGATCTCGTCGGTCACGCTACGCAGCACGAAACGGTCAGCGCTCATACCCTCGAAACGTGAGAAATCGAGCGGCTGGCCGATCACTGTACCGATGCGCCGGATCTTCGGGAACTTCGCGCCGATCGGCATCGCCTTCTCAGTGTCGATCATCACAACTGGAACGACCGGGACGCCTGACTCAAGCACCATCCGGGCGACGCCAGTTCGGCCACGGTAGAGCCTGGCATCAGGGCTGCGAGTGCCCTCCGGGTAGATCCCAAGGACGTCGCCGCGGTCAAGCACCTTGAGTGCGGTGTTCAGGGATGCCTCAGATGCCTTACCCCCCGAGCGGTCGATTGGCAGCTGACCGACTCCGAGCATGAAGGTCTTTACGAGCCACCCTTTCAGCCCTTTACCGGTGAAGTATTCGCTCTTCGCGAGGAAGTACACGCGTCGCTCGATCATGATTGGCAGGAAAAACGAGTCGATAACCGATAGGTGATTCCCGACAAGAATTACGGGGCCAGTCGCCGGAATGTTCTCGGCTCCCTCCACCCACGGCCGGTACACCGCTTTCAAAAAGGGCCCGACGATCAGGTGTTTAAAGATCCAGTAAAGCAAAGTGAGCTGGTTCCCTTCGTAGAGCTCCAGAATAGCGGAGCCGCGCGCCCACAGGCGCATAGAGATAGGGTGAGAGCATACATGTTCGCAGCGAAACCGCTGCGAACAGCGTCCGACACGAGGTACAAAGGAGTTGCCGTGAAGCTGTCAGAAACACCACTGCTCGTTCCCCCGGTTCCCGAGGATAACATTACAGACCTTCTCGAACAGCGGGTGGCAGCCACCCCCGATCGCCCCCTCTTCGCCACACCGTCGAATGGCGGCTGGACTGACATCACGGCGACCGAGTTCAGAAACCAGGTCGTTGCCCTCGCCAAAGGCTTCGTCGAGGCTGGCGTCGAGCCAGGAGACCACATCGCGTTCATGTGCAAGACGAGCTACGAGTGGACGCTCGTCGACTTTGCGCTGCACTACGCCGGCGCTGTCATGGTTCCCGTCTACGAGACCTCGTCGGCGCTGCAGATCCACTGGATCCTCGAGGATTCGGGAGCGCGAGGGTTCATCGTCGAGACAGGCGATCAGTTCGGCAGGTTCGCAGAAGTCCAGGATCAGCTCACTCAGGTTGATCTCGTGTGGCGCCTCGACGAGGGCGCAATCGCTTCGCTGACGTCGAAGGGCGCGGGTGTCGACGACGCCGAGATCGAGCGTCGCCGAAACCTTGCATCAGGCGATGACATCGCAACGCTGATCTACACCTCGGGTTCCACCGGTCGACCGAAGGGCTGCGTACTTACCCACTCGAACTTCGTCGACCTGTCTCGCAACGCCGGCAGCGCGCTGTCGGAACTCGTCCAGCAGCCGGGCGCCGCGACGCTGCTCTTCGTCACGCTCGCCCACGTCTTCGCCCGCTTTATCTCCGTGCTGTGCGTGCACGGTGGCGTGCGCGTTGGCCACCAGGCAGACACCACCCAATTGCTCCCTGCGCTGAGCACCTTCCACCCCACCTTCCTTCTCGCGGTACCCCGCGTATTCGAGAAGGTCTACAACTCGGCTGAGCAGTCGACTGAGGCTGAGGGCAAGGGGAAGATCTTCCGCACTGCGGCGAAGGTCGCAGTTGAGCACTCCGAGGCGCTCGATGCTGGCAACGTGCCGTTCATGCTCGGCCTGAAGTTCAAGGTGTTCGACAAGCTTGTCTACTCGAAGCTCCGTGAGAAGCTCGGCGGCCGCGTCAAGTACGCAGTGTCGGGTTCTGCACCCCTGAGCCAGTACCTCGGCCACTTCTACAGGAGCCTCGGAATCAAGATCCTCGAGGGCTACGGCCTGACAGAGACGACGGCTCCGGTCACCGTAAACCTGCCCGACAAGTTCAAGATCGGCACTGTCGGCCCCGCGCTACCCGGCCACACCGTTCGAATCGCCGAAGACGGTGAGATCGAAGTCAAGGGAATCGACGTCTTCAAGGAGTACTGGAACAACCCTGAGGCAACGAAGGCAGTCTTCACCGAGGACGGGTTCTTCAAGACCGGCGACCTCGGCTCGCTCGATAGCGACGGCTACCTATCGATCACCGGCCGCAAGAAGGAGATCATTGTCACCGCTGGTGGCAAGAACGTTGCGCCTGCGGCTCTCGAGGATCCAATCCGCGCGAACACGATCATCAGCCAGGTCGTTGCAGTCGGCGAGCAGAAGCCGTTCATTGCGGCGCTCGTCACGCTCGACATGGAGATGCTGCCTGCCTGGCTGAAGAACCAGGGTGAGAACCCTGACATGACTGTCGAAGAGGCCGCGCGCCACCCGAAGGTGCTCGCCGAGGTGCAGCGTGCCGTCGACGAAGGCAACAAGTACGTGTCACGGGCTGAGTCGATTCGCAAGTTCGTCATCCTGCCGACTGACTTCGTCGAAGCGAACGGTCACCTCACTCCGAAGATGAGCATCAAGCGCGACAACATTTTGCGCGACTTCGCGTCGGAGATCGCCGACATCTACGGCGAAAACCCGCAGACTGAGGCGGTCCAGACGCAGCACTAGCCTGCACAAGACGCATGTGGGGGTGCTCCGACTCAGAGTCGGAGCACCCCCCACATGCGTTTCGTGTGTGTCCGCGCGGCTAGAACCACGTAGAGGTGCGGATCTGCCCCATTGCCTCGCCGCGGGCCTCGCGGTCGAGCCGTGAGATGTACAGCTTCCCGTCAAGGTGGTCGCACTCGTGCTGCAGGGCCTGAGCTTTCAGCCCCGTGCCCTCGATCGTGATCTCGTTGCCCTCGAGGTCGATCCCGCGCACCTTCGCGTACGGGTAGCGCATGACCTCGAACCACAGGCCAGGAACCGACAAACAACCCTCGCCCGTCGGCACGGGCTCCCCCGATACCTCAACGAGCTCAGGGTTCAACACGTACTCGACGTGGCCGTCGATGTTCAAGCTGAACGCACGCACGGTGTAGCCAATCTGCGTTGAGGCGAGCCCGGCCCGGCCCGGCTCGTCAACAGTCTCAACGAGGTCGGCCACGATTGCGTGCACCCCCGAATCGACCTCGGTCACCTCCTCGCAGACCGTGCGCAGCACCGGGTCACCGAACAATCGAATCTCGCGTTTTGCCATAGCTTCGATGCTATCGGCTCAGCGCAAATCGCTGCCGTTTTGGAAGAACACCCAACAGTTTCCAATCGGAATCCAGTAAGCTCGAAACGTGCATGTATTGAGTGTGAGCTCCCTCAAAGGTGGCGTAGGAAAGACGACAGTAAGTCTCGGCATTGCGTCGGCGGCGTTCTCACGTGGACTCAGGACGCTTGTCGTCGATCTCGATCCGCAGTCCGACGTCTCCACCGGGCTCGCAGTCGACCCTGAGGGCTTCGCGAACGTCGCAGACGTGCTTGAGTCTCCCAAGGAGAAGGTCGTGCGTTCAGCGATCGCACCGAGCGGCTGGAATGAGTTCCACGAGGGCGGCAAGATTGACCTGCTCGTTGGCAGCCCTTCCGCGATCAACTTCGACGGCCCGCACCCCTCTGCCCGCGACATCTGGAAGCTCGAGGAGGCGCTCGCGACTGTCGAGGCCGACTACGACCTCGTCATCATCGACTCCGCGCCCTCGCTGAACGCACTGACGCGTACTGCCTGGGCAGCGAGCGACCGCGTACTTATCGTCACCGAGCCGAGCCTGTTCGCCGTCGCAGCAACTGACCGCGCCCTGCGCGCAATCGAGGAGATCCGCCGCGGCGTGAGCCCACGACTGCAGCCCCTTGGAATTCTCATCAACCGCACGCAGCCGCAGTCAATGGAGCACCAGTTCCGCATCCGCGAGCTGCGTGAGATGTTTGGCCCCCTTGTGCTGAACCCGCAGCTCCCCGAGCGCCCTGCGCTGCAGCAGGCCCAGGGCGCCGCGAAGCCTGTACACCTCTGGCCTGGCGAACCTGCGCAGGAGATGGCCGCTAACTTTGACCTGGTCCTTGACCGCGTGCTGAGGTCTGCGGGCCAGGCCGCGGCGCAGGCAAAACAGGCTTAGTAGACTTGGCGCCCAGCGCGCATACGAGAGAGGGGCTCCGCGGCACATGCCGCGGAGCCCCTCTCTCGTATGCGCGAGCTACAAGAACTATGAGGTCTTTCGTGCGGCACGGCGAGCAGCAAGCTCGTCGTTCAGTGACGAGTCATCTGCGGCCTTCTCGCGGTGATCGTCGAGATCGACGAGTGAGGTCTCGACCTCACGAAGCACCTTGCCAACCGCAATGCCGAACACGCCCTGGCCGCGGCTCACGAGGTCGATGACTTCGTCGCTCGAGGTGCACAGGTAGACGCCGGCACCGTCACTCATCAGCGTCGTCTGAGACAGGTCGTGCACGCCTGCCTCATGGAGCTGCGCCACTGCGGTGCGGATCTGCTGCAGCGAGATTCCTGTGTCGAGCAGACGCTTCACGAGCTTCAGCACGAGGATGTCCCGGAAGCCGTACAGGCGCTGAGAGCCAGACCCGCTCGCGCCGCGGACTGTCGGCTCAACGAGCCCGGTCCTCGCCCAGTAGTCAAGCTGGCGGTACGTGATGCCCGCCGCACGCGCCGCGACGGCGCCTTTGAAGCCCCCGTCGATGTTCGGCTGGGGAAGCCCGTCGCTGAACAGCATCTCTGCGGAGTCCAGGTACTCCCCCGCACCAGCGCCGCTCCCGCCAAATGGCGGATCGATGTGCTCCATGACTTCCCTCTCTCGCGTTGTGCTCAATTCACCTAACGCTATCGGCGAGTGGCCCCCGAGGCAACGACCGCGAGCAGCGAATTGCGATTTCTACCTTCAGGTTCTACTTGAAGGTGAGAAAACAGCGAAATTCCGCCGATCTACAGCGCACTAAACTTGCGACGCAACACGCCGGAGCGGACAGTCTCAAGATACTCGACAAGCTCGAGCGAGCCGTCGACGGCGCCCGGAGATCCCTGCTTCTCACCGCGCGACGAAACAGCGTGAGCGAGCATCTCAGCCTCTCGCTCGGCGGCGATCCTCAGGGAGCGCAAATGCCTGGGTGTCAGACCCGCCTGAGCAAGGCGCACGAGAGCGTTGAGCTGCGCAATCGCGTCGAATGGGAAGACCTCCGTGGCAGGCAGCAGGCCGGCCGCGATCGCCTCACCAAGGAACCGCTTGTTCGTCGCAGCAGCGTGGCAGAGCTCGTCGCTCGAGAGCACTTCCTTCGACGAAAGGATCGTCGAAGCGCTGCGCTGAGACGCCCCAGGGATCACTGGATCACGCCCGGCGTCAAGCTCCTCGAGTACCTCAGCGATCTTCTTCAACGGCAGGTAGTGGTCTCGCTGTAGCGTCAGCACGAGACGAACACGCTCAACGTGCTCCTGCGAGAACTTCCGGTAGCCAGACTTCGTGCGCTCAGGCGTCACGAGCCCCTGGTCTTCAAGAAAGCGAAGCTTCGACGGAGTGAGGTCGGCGAAGTCCTCCTGCAGCGCGGCAAGCACCTGGCCGATACTGAGAAGCCCTACGGGCACAGCCCGCAGTTGCGCCGAAGCCATCAGAAGGAGCCCGGGAGATCAAACCGGGAGGCGAAGAATGTGAAGCGGAACTTTCCCACCTGCACCTCCACGCCGTCCTCGAGAACAACTTCACCCTCGATGCGCTCACCGTTGCAGTAGGTGCCGTTCAGCGAACCGCGGTCGAGCACCGAGAACACAGTTCCCCGACGTCGAAACTCAGCATGCTTACGCGAGACAGTCACATCGTCGAGGAAGATATCGGCGGCCGGGTGACGGCCAGCCACAGTCACGTCTTGGTCGAGCAGGAAGCGTGCCCCGAGATCAGGGCCACGGCGCACAACGAGCAGCGCAGCACCCGAGGGCAGCGACTGCACCGCCTCAAGCTCGTCGACGGTGAGGTCGGTGACCTGCGCGCGAATCATCGCGTTGAGATCCTCACGGAACTGCTCCGTGGCGCGTACCTCGGTATCCTTATTCCGCTTCTCGTTCACCACTATCTCACCTGTCTTATCCTTGTCGGGGCTAGAACCTCGATACTTTCCCCCTACGCTATCGCAGTGAGGCATCGCGGCGCATCCCTGGACCCGATTTCCCTCGCAGATACGCGAGAGCGCCTCTCGGCCCCGGCAGCCAGTCGTCCACTGGGCCAGGCACGCGCCTACTCGTGAGACTCGAGGAACTCGTACACCTCGTGCGAGTCGACACCTGGGAATGTGCCTGTCGGCAGGGCGGCGAGCAGGCTCGTCGGTGTCGCAGCTTCGGGCCAGGCCGAGGCCTGCCACTTCTGGGTGAGCTCGCTTGATGCTCGACGACAGCAGCGCTCGTCTGGGCAGAACGACTGCGACCTGTGCTGCGTCTCGCGCCCGCGAAACCACTTGACGTCTTCGAAGCGCACACCGACGCTCACGGAGTACTGGCCTTCCTTCGCGTTCTCAAGGCGAGACGTGCACCAGTACGTGCCCCCCGCGGCCATGTCGGTGTACTGATACCACGGATTGAAGAAGTCGGGCTGGGCGAACACCGTTCGCGCCGTCCAGTTGCGGCACACCATCGCGCCTTCGAGATTGCCAAGCGCGTCTGACGGAAATCGCACGCCGTCGTTTTCGTACGCCTTGATGAGGGTGCCAGATTCGTGCGCCTTCATGAAGTGCACGTTGAGGTCGAGCCACTCAGTCGCAAGGTTCGTGAAACGGTGCGCGGCCATCTCGTACGACACCGCGAACGCGTCGCGCAGGTCTTCCATGGAGATCTCACGGCGCTTCTTCGCGTCCTTCAGCGACTCCACCGCAGCCGCCTCGGGCAGCAGCACAGCTCCCGCGAGGTAGTTGACCTCGACGCGCTGCTTCAAGAAATCACCGTAGTTTCGGGGCTCTTCGTGGCCGCACACGAGGCTGCCGAGAGCGCGCAGGATCGGTGCCCTGGCGTCCCGTGATGGGAGGTTCGCGCTCAGGTAGATCCTGCCGTTCCGGCGATCGATGACCGACCTCGTCGAATGCGGCAAGTCGCTCACGTAGTGCAGCGTAAATCCGAGCTTCTCGGCGACCTTCGCGACAGTCTGCTGAAGCACGGGACCACCCGAGTAGCCGACGCTATCCAGCAACTCAGCCGCAGCACGCTCGAGGTCCGGGTAGTAGTTATTTGCCACACGCATGCCCGCCCGAAGCTCGGTGTTGGCGCGCCGCGCCTCCTCGGGGGTTGCGGCGCGCTCACTGTGCAGCCGCTCAACTTCCTGATGCAGCCCGATGATCGCGCGGAGCGTTTCGTCGTTCGTGGCCTTCGACACACGTATGGGTTGCAGCCCGAGCGACCTGAACACTGCGCCTCGCTGCGCGCGCTCGACAGAGATCTCGAGCGCAGCGCGCTCGCTCGGCGCTTCGTCGAGCAGGAGCTCGTCGACTGTTGACTGGAGCGCCGCCGCAAGCGCACGCAGGAGCGGAAGCCGCGGCTCGCGTTTGCCGTTCTCAAGCGCCGAAAGCTGCGAGGGCGCGCGGTCGACAGCCTGCGCGAGCTGCTCAAGAGTCATGCCGAGCTCGGTACGGCGCTCACGGATTCTACGCCCGAGCGTCAGCGCATCGCCAGCATCGCTATCGGGCTCAGCGGGGGCGAGGTCGAGGGCTTCGATCGTCATGCATCCATCGTGACAGAGCAAGATTCTTTCGGCAAGCAGAAAAAGTGCAATATTTCACGCTACAAATGGGGCACGACGGGCGATCTCCGGGCGGAAGATAGAAGCACACCACGCAGTTCCCCCGGTTCTCCGGTTCACGAAGTCATCAATGGCGAGCGACACCGACCCGGGCATTAGCAGCAACACCCAGCGGCTTCACCACACACGCACCGACACCGACTCACCACCGGGACCGGCGCACACACCACGCTAAGGACACCGAAATGAACACTCCAACCGCAACCGCTGAGCGGACACGCACCTTCTCCCCCACGGCCCACGAGCCCAAGCTCACAGTCAACGGGCGCCCCTTCGAGCGATCCGACGAGATCCTCACCCCCGAGGCACTCGCGTTCCTCACCGAACTGCACCAGCGCTTCGCGAGCACCCGCCACGAGCGACTCGCCGACAGGCAGCGCCGCCGCTACGAGATCGGCAACGGCCGCGACCCCAAGTTCCGCGAGGACACCCGCCATATCCGTGAGGATGCAAGCTGGCGCGTCGCGGCCCCGGCTCCCGGCCTCGAAGACCGGCGCGTTGAGATCACGGGTCCGACCGACCCGAAGATGACGATCAACGCGATGAACTCAGGCGCCAAGGTGTGGCTCGCTGACCAAGAGGACGCGACAAGCCCAACGTGGCGCAACGTCATCGGCGGCCAGCTGTCGCTGTTCGACGCGATTCGCGGCACGCTCGAATACACGAGCCCAGAGGGCAAGGAATACCGGGTCACTGCCGCCGAGACCCCCACGATTGTGATGCGGCCACGCGGCTGGCACCTCGTCGAGAAGCACATTCGCTTCACCGACGCGCAGGGACAGCAGGGCGCAGCGTCGGGCAGCCTCGTCGACTTCGGTCTGTACGCCTTCCACAACGCGAAGAAGCTCATCGAGAACGGCCACGGCCCATACTTCTACATTGCAAAGCTCGAGTCGAGTGAAGAGGCAAAGCTCTGGGACGACATCTTCAGTTACACCGAAGAGCGTCTCGGCCTCGCGCACGGCACGATCCGCGCGACGGTGCTCATCGAGACGCTTCCCGCGGCCTTCGAGATGGAAGAGATCCTCTACGTGCTGCGCGACCACATGGCGGGTCTGAACGCGGGTCGGTGGGACTACATCTTCTCAATCATCAAGAACTACCGCGGCCGCGGCGCCAGGTTCGTCATGCCTGACCGTAGCGAGGTCACGATGACGGTGCCCTTCATGCGGGCATACACTGAGCTGCTCGTGAACACCGCCCACCGCCGTGGAGCCCACGCAATCGGCGGCATGAGCGCGTTCATTCCGAACCGACGCGACCCCGAGGTCACGCGCCTCGCCGAGGAGAAGGTGCGCGCGGACAAGAGCCGCGAGGCAGCCGACGGCTTCGACGGCACCTGGGTTGCGCACCCAGACCTCATTCAGGTCGCGCGGGCCGAGTTCGACGCGGTGCTTGGCCACCGGCCAAACCAGATCGACCGTCAGCGGGATGATGTCGAGGTGACTGCCGCGCAGCTGCTCGACGTGCACATCGGCCGCGACATCACCGAGGCCGGGGTACGGGATAACGTCTCGATCGGCGTGCGCTACATCGAGTCGTGGCTTCGCGGTGTCGGTGCCGCCGCCATCGACAACCTGATGGAAGACGCCGCGACAGCAGAGATCAGCCGCTCGCAGATCTGGCAGTGGATCCATCAGGATCAGCGCACCGCCGACGGCACACCGATCACGCGCGCTTGGGTCTCGGATATCCTCGCGGAGACCCTGCGCGGCTTCGAGCGGTTCGAGGGCGACCGTTACGATGACGCGGCGGAGCTCTTCGCCGACGTCGCGCTCGGCGATACCTTCCCGACGTTCCTCACGGTACCTGCCTACAGCCGCTACCTCGTCGACGCGTAGAATCTCCGCGCACGTCCAAGCGCGCTGGTGGTGAAAAGGGTGGCCCCCTCCTCACGGAGGGGGCCACCCTTTTGCATCGCCAATTCGGCTAGCTTACCGTCGGGGGCCTACCGGGCGTCACCTCACGCTCAGCTTCAGCGGCTTCGAGCTCGCGGTCGCGGGCCTGCTCTGCGAGCGCCTGTTCACGATCCTGCTCAGCTGCCCTGGCCGTCGCCCGCTCAACTGCAGGGCCAAGCTCGTCGACGAGAATCGTGCGGGAGTCAAGCTGACCGGTACGGTAGGCGGCACGACCGACCATGTGAGCTGCCGTCGGCGCGGTGAGCGCCTGGAAGACGAAGACAGGCACGAGCGCGAGAAACACGCCAAGCGAGCGCTGGTCAATCGCGACGGCCGCAACAACAAGCAGCAGACCGAAGATCTGAGGCTTCGTCGCAGCGTGGAGTCGACTCAGCGCGTCGGTAAACCGAAGTAGGCCGATGCCGGCGGCCGCAGAAAGCACGGCCGCAAGCAGCAAGCAGACAAGCGCGGCAATGTCCAGTATCTGATCAAACATGCTCAGCCTCCCCCGCAGACTCGGGCAGATCCTGCTCCCCGCGCCGCTTCACGTAGCGGGCAACCACGATCGTCGCGAACGTCGCCGTCGCCGCGATCGCGACCATGATCGGGACGGAGTCAGTGTGGTTACGCGCGACCATGTCGGCGCCGAGCGCGAGAATCACTGTCGTGAGCAGCACGTCAGACGCGACCATCCTGTCGAGAATCGTCGGACCGCGCACGATACGAACGAGCGCCGCGAGCGCGGTGAACGTCAGCCCAACGCCAATCGCGATAAACATCACGAGTTCGAGAGTCACTTGCGCACCTCCGCAACTTCTTGTTTGGAGCCAAGCGTGAGAATGAGGAGCCGTTCGATCGTCGCAACGTCACGGCGCATCTTCGTAATCGACTTCTGCGACGGCGTATTCAGCACGTGCAAGTAGAGCACCGATCCAAACCGATCGACCTCGGCAACAAGTGAGCCTGGGATCAACGAGATCGTCAATCCAACGACAGTCAAAATGAAGTCGGACTTCGTGCGGAGCCGAACGGCGATGATCGACGTCATTGGCACCGGGCCCGGCCGAACCGCGAGCCACGCAACCTCGAATGAGGCCCGCGCGAGATTCCACAGGAAATAGCCGAGGTAGCGCAGCGCGTACCACGGGTTGAATCGGCCGGCGAGTGCGACGGGTGGAAGGTAGAACACACGCATCATCACGATCGAGACGACAATGCCGCTCACGAGCGAGAGCAGCGACGCCTCGCGCCAGAGCATCATCCAGAGCACAACGAGGCCAACCAGCAGCGGCAGCTCGTGGAATCGCACGATGAGTTCCATGCCCGTCACCGTGCGAGGAGTTCGCTTAGCCATTCGATACCTCCTCTGGCGCTGCCGTGGAGCCGCTGCCACCGTTCGGGTGGTCACCGTCGAGCACGAGCGAGGCGAGAACGTCTGGGTTCGCGAGATCCTCACCCGCACGCTCGGCATACCCGAATAGCGGGCCCGCCGCGAACGTGAGTACGAGACTCACCCCAATCATTCCGACAGTGGCGCCGATCATGAGCCGCGGGATTCCGCGCTTCTCTTGCGTCGGTGAGGCGTCGGGGGCATCTTGCAACCGCTCAATCATCGCCTCTTCACGCTCGCGCAGCCTCAATGCCTCGGTCGATGGCGCCTTTGCGGGCTCCTTCGCCGGACCCGACTGGACAGCTGTCGCGGGCTTCGGTCGCCAGAATGCGAGCACCCAGGCGCGTGCAAGCGCGTAGAGCGTGAGCAGCGAGACGAGTGCACCAATACCGATGAGCCAGTACGCGCCGGGTGTCTGCAGTGCCGCACCGGCCGTGAAGAGGCCCACTTTGCCGAGGAACCCAGAGAATGGCGGGATGCCGCCGAGGTTCAGCATCGGGATGAAGAACAAGACGCCGATAACCGGAGCGCTTCGCAGCAGCCCGCCAAGCCCCGAAAGCGATGTCGTGCCCCCCTGACGCTCCATGAGGCCGACTGCGAGAAACAGCGTGGTCTGCACAATAATGTGGTGAGCGATGTAGTAGATCGTCGCCGCAAAGCCAGCGGATGTCGCGATCGCGATGCCGAAAATCATGTACCCAATATGGCTAATGAGTGTAAACGACAGCATCCGCTTCACGTCGAGCTGCGAGATCGCCCCGAGGATGCCGACAATCAATGTGAGCGCGGCTATCACCATGAGTAATGGATCGACGCTGGACTCAGGGAACAGCATCGTTTGCGTTCGAATGATCGCGTAAACGCCGACCTTCGTCAGAAGGCCCGCGAACACAGCCGTCACAGGGGCGGGGGCCGTCGGGTAGGAATCAGGCAGCCAGAACGCAAGCGGGAACACAGCCGCCTTGATACCGAACGCGATAAGCAGCGCCAGGTTGAGAATGAGTTGCAGGTCGCTCGGCAACTCGGCTATCCGGGTCTGCAGCTGGGCCATGTTGACAGTCCCAGTGGCCCCGTAGACAAGGCCGATCGCCGCAAGGAACAGGATCGAGGACACGAGCGAAACGATGACGTAGGTCACACCCGCGCGAATTCGCGGCGCGGTACCACCGAGCGTGATGAGCACGTAGCTCGAGACGAGCAGGATCTCAAACCCGACGTAGAGGTTGAACAGGTCGCCAGCGATGAACGCGTTGAAGACGCCGGCTCCGAGCACCATGTACGTCGGGTAGTAGATCGAGACCGGTGTCTCCTCGTCGCCGTCGGCGAGGCCCTGCCCGATCGAGAAGATGAACACCGCGAGAAGCACAACTGCTGACACCGCCAGCATGATCGCAGAGACACGGTCAACGACGAGGGAGATGCCGTACGGCGCCGCCCAGCCGCCAACCTGCATGACGAGCGGGCCGACGCGGTCGACGATAAACATCAGCGCAATGCCGAGAATAGAGCTCGCAGTAAGGGCCACGAGGGTGATGCCGCGTTGCAGCGCGCCACGCCCCGGCGCTGCGAGGGCCAGTGCTGCGCCAACGAGCGGTATCAGAACGACGAGGGGAACGAGGAATGTCACTTGCGGGCCTCCTGCGTCTCGTCTTCTGGCACGTCTTCCTCAAACTCTGGGGCGTCCTCAAGGTCTTCTTCGGTGACCTGCCCGGTTGTGAGCGTCTCGGCGCTACCGATTGCGAGATCGTCTGCGTCATCCTCGACATGGTCGTCGCTGACGCGAGCCAGACGCCAGGAGCGATAGATGAGCGCGAGCAGGAACGCGCTCACACCAAACGTGATGACAATAGCGGTGAGGATGAACGCCTGGGGCAGCGGATCACTGATCTCCTCGTCGCCGCCAGCGATCGGTGCCGCACCGAAATCTCCCGACATCAGGAAAATGAGGAGATTCGTCGCGTTACCGACGAGCAGGAACCCGAGCATGATGCGTGTGAGGCTCCTGTCGAGGAGGAGGTACACGCCTGCGATGTACATCACTACCATCACCGCGACCAACACGAGGGGCATCGTCATCGCGCTACCTCCTCTGCGAACTCGGCTTGGTCTTCTTCTTCGTGCTCATCGATTTCGGAACCCAGACTCCTGAGCACGTCAAGCACGAGGCCGAACACGACGAGATAGACGCCGATGTCGAACAGGGTCGACGTGACGAGCGGAAGCGAACCAAATGGCCCAAGATCGACATCGACCCAGCTTGAGGAGAGCGCCGGCTGCCCAAAGAACAACGGGAGAATGGCCATCGTCACTGCAAGCGCGAGCCCGATGCCGAGGATCCTGCCAGCGTCGAGCGCCACTGTTGCTCGAAGCTCATGCCGGCCGCCCGCGAGATAACGGGCGACAAGCGCGAGACCAGCGACGAGACCGGCGGCGAACCCACCGCCAGGGGCATTGTGGCCGGACAGCAAGAGGAACACGGAAAGAATAAGGAGGCCGTGGAACACAAGCCGGACGACGACCTCAAGAATGATCGAACGACGCTCTGGCCGAAGGTAAGAGCCTGCAAGCAACCAGTTCATCCGGCTCGCGGGATCCTCTGGATCTGCAACACGGAGCAGGTGCGCTCGGGTTGCGTTGCGGGCCTCACGCCGGCTGAGATGAGGACTCTGGTCGTTTCGCGTGTTCAGGAAGACGAGGGACGCAACTCCTGTCGCAGCAGCAAGGATCACGGAGAGCTCCCCCATCGTGTCCCACGCGCGAATGTCGACGAGCATCACGTTCACGACGTTGTACCCGTGGCCTCCCTCGACCGCGAGCTGCGGCAGACCGAGCGAGATCGGGTCGGCGATCCGCGCGCCAAGCGACACGACAGCAACAGTTCCAAGAACAAGGCCAACACCCGTGCCCAACAGCAGCCTGAACGTGCGCTTCGCAAGCCTGGGCCGCGACGCCATGTGCGCGGGGAGACGACGAATCACGAGCACGAAAGCGATGAGCGTGACTGTCTCCACGAGGAGCTGGGTGAGCGCAAGGTCAGGTGCGCCGTGGAGCGCGAAGATCGTCGCCATTCCGTACCCTGTCACGCCAACAAGCAAGCCTCCCTGAAAACGTGTGCGGGCGCGCATCGCGAACAGCGCCGCGACAATCATCACGATCGCAATTGGGATATCGACCGGGCTCGAAATGAGCGACAGCTCCTCCGGCCACTGCTGCACCGAGAGCACCGTGCCGCCGAGCGCAATGACGACAACAGCGAGGATCACCGCAAGGTAGAACGGCAGCGAACCACGCTGAGTGAGCGAGGTAAACTTCACCGCCACGGTATCAAGGACGTGCGTCGCAACCCAGTAGGCGTGCGACCCCGAGAATCGCTCCGACGGTGGCGGCAGGGTCACTGCGAGGCGTTTGGCTGGGAAGAACAGGAGGACTCCGAGCACCACAATGGCGGCGGAGAAGAGCAACGGCAACGTGAACCCATGCCAGATGCTCAGGTGCTCGGGGTCACCAGCTGGCGATGCCGGAACGGCCGCTCGAATGAGCGGGTCAAGGAGCGGAGACGCAACGCCGTACAGCACGGCGATCGCAGCAAACATAGCCGGAGCGACGACGATACCCGAGGAGACCTTCGTCACAATCGGTGTAGGAGCAACACCCCGCTTTGAGGCAAAAGCACCCCAGATGAACCGGATCATGTAGCTCATTGTCAGAACGCTGCCGACGATAGCGACCGCGAGTGCCACGTAGGCTGCGGGCTGCGATGCCCCCACCTCGAGTAGCTCGGCGAACGCAGACTCCTTGGCAATGAAACCGAAGAACGGCGGCAGGCCAGCCATCGACGCTGCAGCGACAATCGAGACAAATGCGAGTACAGGAAGTCGCTTGCCGATGCCGCTCAACTTCCGGAGATCACGAACTCCAGTTGAGTAGTCGACCACGCCGACTGCAAGGAAGAGTGGAGCCTTGGCGACCGCGTGGGCGAACAACAACACGAGTCCTGCAAACGTTGCTCTCGGGTCTCCCACACCAATGACCATCACGAGGAGGCCAAGCTGGCTCACGGTCCCCTGCGCGACGATCAACTTGATATCGAACTGGCGCAAAGCACGGAATCCGCCGACGAGCATTGTGACGCCGCCGAGAATCACGAGCGTCCACCGGTAACCGGGGACATCAGCGAACGGCTCACTCATCCGAGCAATCAGATACACGCCGGCCTTCACCATGGCGGCCGCGTGCAGGTAGGCACTCACGGGCGTCGGCGCGGCCATGGCACCGGGGAGCCAAAAGTGGAATGGGAAAATAGCCGACTTCGACAGCGCTCCGAGAAGCACAAGGTAGACCGAGACTGTCACAATCGTTCCCTGCGGCGGATCTGCAATGATCTCAGAGAGCAGCGGAGTGCCGCCTGCCTGCACGATCAGCACGAACCCGACGAGCATGGCGAGTCCGCCAAGCGTCGTAATCATCAGCGCCTGGAGCGCGGCCGAGTTCGCAGTGCGCAACCGCAGAACGTGCCCGATGAGCAGGAAGGAGAAGACTGTCGTCGCTTCCCAGAAGATGAACAACAGGTAGACGTTGTCTGCGATGACAAGACCAAGCATGCTCGTGGCGAAGCCCATGAAGACTGCGGCAAATCGCGGGATGCCGAGCTCACCGTCGTCGAAGTAGTGGGAGCAGTAGAGCAGCACGAGCGCGCCGGCTCCGGTCACGAGAAGCGCGAACAGGGCAGAGAGCGGGTCAAGCCTGAACGTGAGATTCACGTTCAGCTGCGGGATCCACTCGAGATGTTCGACGAGCGTCTCGCCCCCAAACACCTCGGCCGAAAGCACGACAAAGACGCCGAAAACGGCAGCCATAGCCGCGGCGAGAGCGAGAAAGACGCGACGCCCAAACCGCTTCACAAGCGGATGAGAAACAAGAGACACGAGCGCGAGGAAGAGAATAGTACCCATCATCGCGCCCATTGGCTGCCTACTTTCGCATTGTCCGTCGTCCAGCTACCAGTTTATCGGATGATTGAGGGCAGCGATGGCCTCTCTACCAATCCGGTGTGAACTTCGAGGACGGCGCGCCGGCGAGCGGATGCGTCCCTGAAATGACGAAAGCCCCGGAGCGCAATTGCTCCGGGGCTTTCTCAACAAAATGTTCGGCGGTGTCCTACTCTCCCACGAGGTCCCCCTC
>NZ_JBIBVH010000010.1:0-96782 GCF_043080205.1 Leucobacter sp. NPDC015123
GGCATTTGACAATTTAAGTGCACACTATTGAGTTCTCAAGATCCAGACACCCACCGTACTCACCCTGAGGCTTTCCGAAGAGCAACTTTTCTATCTTAGGCCACCCAGACGCTTTCCCGCAAATCCGTGCCGGCAGCATTCCTGCTACCACCCGAACCCGCCCGGACACATTCCGAAGAACAGTCACATCGAGGTGAAGATGAATCCCATTTTCCCTACCCGCTTTACAAACCAACCTGCGGTTCAAGTGGGGGTGTTGTGTGAGAGATCCTCGCCGCCAGTCGCGATTTCCGCGCCGGCCAACAGATGAATACATTACGCGGGAAACACCCGCCACACAAATCCATGCGGGGGCCGCGACCCGGATCGCTGTCACCGCGCCAATCTACCCCAACCGCCGGGCGTGGCGGAATTGACTATGCACCCGATCTGCGGGCGCTCGGTGTTGTTCAACGCTATGTCGCTTCACAGTCGGTAACAATGCCCGGATTCCTGGGCCGGCGTCGCTAGCGTCTGTAAAGCACACCGTCAACGACGCCGAAAGGGCACAGATGAGCTTCCACCCAGACATGCAGATCGCGACACTTTCCGAAATCACTCCAGACATCCACGGTCGCATTTCGAAGCGCACCGCACAACTCACGGATGTTGATGTCACCGAGGTCACCTTTCATGCCGGCGCCAAGTGGTCTGAGGATCTGCGCGAGTACGCCGGCACAGAGCTCTGCGAGCTCCCGCACGTCGCCCTCGTGACCGCCGGCACCCTCGGCGTGAAAATGCGTGATGGGTCCTACGTCGAGTTCTCCGCCGGCGACGCTATGCTGCTCCCGCCGGGTCACGATGCGTGGGCTGTCGGCGATGTTGACTGCACATTTGTCGAGTTCTCCAGGGGTACCGAGTACTACGGATCCTGATCGCTGCGCAGGATGCCTTGGCGCGGCCGCCAAGCGGAGTGTGACATCCGTCACGAATGCGTATGACATTTCCACACTTCTGCTTCTTCGCGAGTTCAGCTGAACTGAGTAGACAACACCGTGAGCCGTTTGGCTTACGTCTCGAGATGAGGACTCATGCGAAAGCCCTTCAAGGTCATTCTGACAACCGTCGCCGCTGTGGCGGCGGTGCCCGTTCTGCTGCTCGGAACGAGCGCAGTAGTCAATGCCATAGCTACGAAGTCAGACCTCGCTGCGATCACCCCGTACGGTGAATTCGTGCAGGTCGCGGGCAAGCGTATGAACGTTGTGGATACGGGCACCGGCGATGAGACCATCGTGCTGCTTCCCGGCCTCGGTACCGCCGCCCCCGCCCTCGACTTCGAGCCCCTCGTATCGGAGCTTCGGGCAACGCATCGTGTCATCGCAATCGAACCGTTTGGGACTGGGCTCAGCGACCAGACAGACACTCCCCGCACCGCCGCGCACATTGTTGAGGAGGTGCACGAGGCGCTGCAGCAGCTTGGCGTCGAGAAGTACGTGCTCATGGGGCACTCGATCGCAGGCATCTACGCGCTCGAGTACAGTGCACGATTTGCCGACGAGCTCGTTGCGTTCGTTGGAATCGATAGCAGCGTCCCGGGTCAGCCCGGCTCAACTGACGCGGTGTCAACCGATGGTCTCGCGGCGCTGAACCGCCTGGGCATCATCCGTGCCATCTCTGCGGTTTCGGGTGACCCGTACGCGGGGATGCAGTTTGATGATGAGACGAAGCGGCAGATGCGGCTGCTGTCAACGAAGAACTCAATGGGTCCAGCGATCCTCGACGAGATGCGGCTCGCCCCCGAGAACTTCGCCGCGCTGCGTGACGCGAGGTTCCCCGAGTCGATCCCCGTGCTCTTGTTCGTCGCGACAGAGGACACTGATGTCGCCGGGTGGGTCGAGCTGCACGAGCAGCAGGCAGAGACTGTCGCGCATGGCGAGACGAGACTCCTCGCCGGCGGGCACTACCTGCACCACACCCACTCGCCAGAGATCGCTGCCGAGACGACTGCGTTCCTCGCCGTCCTCACCGCAGGTTGACTCGGGGCCGCGGCACCTAACCCCTTGCGGGCGTCGCCGCGTGGTGCCCGCGCGCCTAGGCCGAATCGCGCACGATGAGACGCGCGCCAATCAGGGGGGCTGCCGCGGGCGGGCTGGGCTCGTGATCCTGACCGTCGCCCTCGGCGCGCTGTGCCATAAGCGCGCGCACCGCGCCGCGACCGAGAGCTTCGCCTGGCAGCTCGACCGTCGTGAGCGCCGGCGCAACGATCGCTGAGGCTGGCAGGTTGTCGAATCCGCTGACCGCGAGGGTGCCTGGCACGCTAATACCGAGCTCCCGGGCGGCGCCAAGCACGCCATAGGCGTGCGAATCGGTTGCGCACACGAGCGCCGTCACGCCCGCGTCGCGCCACCGCAGCCAGTGCTCCGCGAACACCGTGGCGGCGCCATCAGGATCGATGAGGCTTGCCGCCTCGGGAATCGCGACGTACTCCATACCGTGTTCGGCTGCCCCGCGTTCGACAAGCGAGCGGCGCAGTTCGAAGGTCTCGGTTCGCGTGAGGCTGTCGAGGTAGCCGATGCGGGTGTGTCCGCGGTCGGCGAGGTGCGCGAGCAGTGCGCCGATACCGCCTGTCAGGTCGAAGTTCACGGTCGGCGCCTGCGTCTCGCGGCCCGGCGCATCGAGCAGTACGAGCGGTGCACCGGCAGGCAGGTCGCGAAGAAACTCGTCGTCTGGCGCCTCGACAAGCAAGCCGGCTGGGCGGAGTGCAACGAGCCGGTGCACGTCTGCGGCGCTCGGGTTGCGCCCCTCCCCCGTGACCGAGAGCAGCAGCTGGTACTCATTGCCAAGCTCTGCTTTGATTCCCGAGATGACTCGACCGTAGAACGGGTTCGAGAGGTCGGGGGCGACGAGGATCACGATGTTCGAGGTGCCTTTTGCAAGCGAGGAGGCGGTGTGGTCGACAACGTAGCCGAGCTCTCGCACCGCCGAGAGCACCCGCTCGATGTTCGTCTGCGAAACGCGACCGGCGGTCTTGCCGTTTACAACGAGCGACACCGTGGCTGTCGACGTACCAGCCAGCTCGGCCACCTCGGCGGCCGTCACTCGTGCCGGCCGTGGCGAGATAGCTTCGGGTCGAGACATCCTTTCATTCTAGCCGCGGGTGGCCGCGCACCGGGTTGCAACGTCAAGCGCTTTGCGTGTTATCGTAAAGCGCTTGACGTACCTAACCCGCCCGCCCGCGCCCGCGCGAGCAACGGCCCCAAGGATGTGGAATTGACTAAGAAGATCATTCTCGACTGTGACCCCGGACACGACGATGCCGTAGCCCTGCTGCTTGCGCACGGCAACCCAGAGATCGAGCTGCTTGCCGTGACAACCGTTGTCGGCAACCAGACACTTCCGAAGGTGACGCGCAATGCGCTCTCAGTCGCCCGCGTCGCAGGCATCACCGGCGTTCCATTCGCAGCAGGAGCCGCGCGTCCGCTCGTGCGAAACATCGAAGTCGCCCCCGACATCCACGGCGAATCGGGCCTCGACGGGCCAGTGCTCCCCGAGCCCGAGATCGAGCTCGACCCACGCCACGCGATCGACCTCATCATCGACACTGTCATGGCCCACGAGCCCGGCACCGTTACCCTAGTGCCCACCGGCGGCCTCACGAACATCGCAATGGCGGTGCGCAAGGAGCCCCGCATTGCCGAGCGCGTCAAGGAGGTCGTGCTCATGGGCGGCGGCTACCACGTCGGCAACTGGTCGGCCGTCGCTGAATTCAACATCAAGATCGACCCCGAGGCCGCGCACATCGTCTTTAACGAGCAGTGGCCCGTTGTCATGGTCGGCCTCGACCTCACCCACCAGGCGCTCGCGACTGACGAGGTCGCCGCCCAGATCGCGGCCGTCGGCACGAAGCCCGCGAAGTTCGTGGGCGAGCTGCTCGACTTCTTCGCGCTCGCGTACAAAGACGCCCAGGGCTTCGACGCTCCCCCGGTACACGACCCCTGCGCGGTCGCCTACGTCATCGACCCGACGATCGTGAAGACCGTGAAGGTGCCGATCAACATCGAGCTCACCGGCACACACACGCTTGGCATGACCGTCGCCGACTTCCGCGCCGAGGCCCCCGACGACTGCACCACCTGGGCCGCGACCGAGCTCGACGCCCCCCGATTCTGGAACCTCGTTACCGAGGCGCTCGAGAACATTGGCGAGGTCGACTTCTAAATGACAACCATCACTCACAAGCCAGCAGTGCGCGTTGGCTCACTCATGGCCGCGCTGCTGGCAGCGTGCGTCGCGTTCCAGCTCAACGCCTCGATGCTCAGCCCCGCGCTCGTCACCATGGCGAAAGAGCTGAACACCGACGACGCGACGATCGGCCTGTCTCAGACGATGTTCTTCACGGCTGCGGCGCTCTTCTCGCTGTTCCTCCCCCGTCTGTCGGACATCTTGGGTCGCAAGCGCGTGCTCGTCGGCATGCTCGCGATCATGGCTGTCGGAACCGTCATCGCCGCGCTCGCAGTAAACGTCGAGATGCTCTTTGTCGGCCGCATCATCCAGGGCGTCACCGGCCCCGTGGTTCCCGTGACGCTGCTCATGCTGCGACACGAGATTCAGGATCCGAAGCGCTACGGCACAATGATGGGCGTCATCACCGCCGTCAACGGTGGCATCGCCGGCATCGACGCGCTCGCTGGCGGCTGGCTCGTCGCGAACCACGGGTTCCGGTCGGTGTTCTGGACGATGACCGTCGTCGCCGTGATCGCGATCGTCTTCGTACTCGTGTGGGCCCCCGAGAGCCGCCCCTCGAAGGACACGAAGATGGACTGGCTGGGCGTCGTTCCCCTCGTCGTGTCGATCGGCTCGTTCCTCACCTTCCTGAACTTCCTCGGGGCCGTGAACGACAGCAACTGGTTCATCATCTGGGCGCTGCCTCTCATCGGCCTCGCATCCTTCTGGGCGTTCTGGGCGCTCGAGTCAAAGATCGCCGCACCGCTGATCCCGCCGCACTACCTGAAACAGCGGTCGAGCTGGGCGCTGCTCGTCACGACGCTGCTCACCATGACCGGCGTCTTCGCGGTTGTGAACGGCCTCGTCGCCTCGATCGCGCAGAATTCAGAGGCCGGGTTCGGGCTCGGCGCCGATCTCACATCGCTCTGGTTCCTCATGCCGTACGCCGTCGCGGGCTGGATCGTCGGCCCGTTCGCCGGACGCCTCGCGCCGACGTTCGGATACCTGAACGTCATGCGTGTCGGCATGCTCGGCACCATCGTCGGCACCATCGTGATGGCGTTCGTCGGCGTCCATTCGCTGCCCGTGCTCATCGTCACCACGATCCTGCTCGGCATCACCTACGCCGGCATCGGCAACATCATGCTCAACGGCCTCGGCATCGTGCTGTCACCGAAGGATAACCCTGGCTTCCTCCCCGGCCTGAACGCTGGCGCGTTCAACCTTGGCGCCGGGGTCAGCTTCGCGATCCTGCCCGCCGTGCAGCTACTGTTCACGTCGGCCGACGACCCGACGTCGACAACTGGATACAGCGCCGGCATGCTCGCGGGCGCCGCAATCTCGATCCTCGGCTTCGCGATGAGCTTCCTCATCCCGGCACCGACGGACGCCGAGGTCGCGGCACCAACAGCCGGAAAGTAACACCAACCCACGTATCCTAGGAGCGGGTTCCCGCCGGCCTCGGCCGGTCGGGGACCCGCCCGCTGCATCACCCGCCCGCGCGAGAGCAACCGTGCGGGCCGAGAAAGGACCTCACCATGACCGACGGCCTCATTCTTGTGGTTGGTTCGCTGAACGCAGACCTGGTGGTGCAGACCGCACGCTTCCCGCAACCGGGCGAGACGCTCACTGGCTCAGAACTTCGTGTCATTCCCGGCGGCAAGGGCGCGAACCAGGCCGTCGCGGCCGGCCGCCTCGGGGGCAACGTGGCGATGGTTGGTGCGCTCGGCGCCGACGCGAACGGCACGCTGCTGCGCGAGTCCGTCGAAGCGTCGGGAGTCAATACGTCTCACGTCGCCTCGCTCGACGACGTCGCCACTGGCACCGCAGTGATCACCGTCGACGGGGCCGGCGAGAACACGATCATTGTCTCGCCGGGAGCAAACGGCAAGCTCGGGATCACCGAACTCGACAATGCGGCCGAACTCTTCGAACGCGCCGCGATCCTCTGCCTGAGCCTCGAAGTTGGCCTCGACGTCGTGCTCGAGGCTGCCCGCCGCGCCCGCGCTGCCGGCTCCCGCGTGCTCCTGAACCTCTCCCCATACGGCCCCGTACCCGACGAACTGCTCAGCCTCACGAACATCCTGCTCATCAACGAGCACGAGGCCGCCGATCTACTGGGCCTCACCCCCGAGCGTGTGCTCGCCGAGGGCGGCAAGCACACGCGTGCTGCGCTCACCGAGCGCGGGATCCCGCGCGCCGTCGTGACCGCGGGCGCCGCAGGCAGCATCGTCTTTGATGGCGCGACGCGTGACGGCGCAGACGCGGTTCCGGTCCCATCACCGAAAGTCACAGCCGTTGACACGACAGGCTGCGGCGATGCCTTCATGGGTTCGCTCGCGCTCCGCCTCGCGGCCGGCGACCACCTCGCGGTCGCGGCGGGCTACGCGGCGACCGTCGGCAGCTTCGCCGCGACCCGGGCTGGCGCGCAAGCTTCCTACCCGACGCCCGAGGAGCTCGCCGAGTTCTTGGCTGCGCGCGGCTAGTGGCGCTTTAGGTATCTATGTGGTGCCGGTCGACAGCACCCCCACGATAGCTATTGGTTTTTCTTGCGGTCGACTTCTTCTGCGAGCCTGCGGTGTTCGTCGAATTTCTCGCCGATCTCTGACTCTGGGACCATCACGTCGTCACCGGGGAGCACCTCGCCCCGCTTACGTGCGGCACTATCCTCACGGTTCAGCAGGTAGTCCTCACCTGGTGAGCACGGCGCAATGGCACCCAGCTGATAAGACCGCTCCACGGCGCCGGTGGCAAACTCGGCTCGGAGAACTGGTCCGCCGGAGCCGTATACGACAGGCCTGTCAGTGTCCTCGCCCGTCATGAACACTGTCATCCCGAGAGACTCCCAGTACGCTGCCATCTTTTTCGCGTCGGCGCGAGGATTGCCTCCCTCTGGCGCCCAGTAGTCGTACTGATACTGGCTGGCGTTGTCGGGGTCGCCTTCGCACGGGGCCGCGTATGCGGTTCCGCGTGCCCACCATCCGGTCACGTCGAGCTGTTGTGCTGAGTCTTGCACCAACTGAACGACCTTGTCACGGCCCTCTCGTGCAGTCATTACTGGTTCCTCCTCCTGTGTGCCGCATCCAGCCAACAGAGCCGATGCGAGTAGCGCCGTCATAACCCCCGCGCCGATACGCGCCCCTGGTCTACCAGCCATGCTGTCCGAGTCCCATCTGTGCTTCCTGCTTCTGAGTCGGCCTGGGCGCCACAGGCACCGCCAAGACCGACTCCCCGACGACAGCTATTCGCTCTTCTGGCGGTCGGCTTCTTCTGCGAGCCTGCGGTGTTCGTCGAATTTCTCGCCGATCTCTGACTCTGGGACCATCACGTCGTCACCGGGGAGCACCTCGCCCCGCTTACGTGCGGCACTATCCTCACGGTTCAGCAGGTAGTCCTCACCTGGCGAGCACGGCGCAATCGCGCCGATCCGGTAGGAGCGCTCAGCAGCCCCGGTGTCGAAGCTCGCACGTAGTACCGGGCCCCCTGTCGCGAACACTCCGGGGTGCTTCTTGTCGGCACCAGCGATGTACACGCTCATACCAAGAGACTCCCAGTACGCAGCCATCTTCGCTGCATCCGCGTGCGGGTCCCCCCCTTCCGGCGCCCAATACGCGTATCCGTACTGGCTCGCATTATCGGGGTCGCCTTCACACGGGCTCGCAGACGCGGTTCCGCGTGCCCACCATCCGGTCACGTCGAGTTGTTGGGCTGAGTCTTTCACCAGTTGAACGACCTTGTCGCGGCCTTCTCGTGCGGTCATTTCTGGTTCCTCCTGTTGTGTGCCGCATCCAGCCAGCAGGACTGATGCGAGTAGTGCCGTGACGATTCCCGCGCCGATACGCGCCACTCGTTTACCAGCCATGCTGTCCGAGTCCCATCTGTGCCTCCTGCATTTGAGTCGGCCCTAACGGCACATAGTCGGTAATATCGTCTGTCTCGCCCTTGATTACTCGCGCGACATTTCGCAGTGATTCTGTTTCGGGGCTGAAGTATCCGCCGCCGCCCTTGATGAGTGGGTCATGGCCGACGACCGGGTCTCCCGCGTCACCCCCGGTGTCCACACCGAACGCCTGCCCGCCGAACTCAGGTTTCATGGGGTCGACCTTGTGATCGCGGCTGAAGTCGCGCCCGGCCCACGCCCACTCGTCTCCCGTGTCGGGGTCGATCGCCATCTTGGATCTCGCGTGCCCGGAATACACTTTGTCGGCGTTGAGCTGCGACGCGCTCGTGACAGTGTCGGGAAGGCCTGCGGAACCGAGCGTGATGAAGTTGTTCACCTTCACACCTGCCTGTGTGAGCGCGACCGCGGCCGTGGTGGTGCCGTAAGAGTGCGCGACAATATCAAGTTGCGGCATCGACCCGCCCCGCACCGCCGCCAGCCCCCGAAGCGCGGCCGCAAGGCTGTTGCCGCCCGCGATCGCCCGTTTCGAGTCGAGCACCCCAAAATCAGGGTTACCTGGAGTGGGGACGGGCGGGGTCTCGTAGCCGATCCACGCAACCACCGCACTCCCCTTTGGGAGCATCGAATGGAGGTTCTGTGCGGCGCTTGTCCAGCCCCGCATCCCGGTTGTGTCGGTTCCCATCCCTGGGATCGCGTACGCGACGCTCGTGGCCGTGTCGAGATCTCCAATTGAGACAGCCGCAAGTGGTGGCTGGTCCTGGGTCAACGCAATCAGGAACCTGGCATCGCCTCCATCAGCCGGCTCGAGCGCAAAGCTGATGTTCTCAAGCGCTTTGAGCTGCGTTTGAAGCACCGACACATCAACGCCGGCAGCCTTGAGTTTCTCGATCTCCAATTGAACGTCCTCGATCGCTGCAGTCAGCGCGACCCTATTCGCGTAGTCGCGTGCGCCATACGGGAGCCCCTCAAGGTTCCCAAAGAGCACGGCAAACCCGTCAAGCAGCAGCTTCTGCTGCTCTGAGAACGGGTCCTCGGAGCCAGCTGGCGGGTTCATTCCCTGCCACCAGGAATTGATCTCCACCGGGTCCATGAACTCCAAGCGACGCATCAAACTGGGGGACGCCTGGAAGAGTATCGCGATCTCTTCCGCGGTGAGAGCCGACAGCGCCGCAAGCAGATCGGCGTCACTCATCGGATGCACTGCAGTCACCGAGAGATCAAGCACCGCGTTTGAGAGCATCCCGCCACCGGCTGCTTCGAACGCGGCAGCGACACCATCAATCCAGTCAACATCCCGCCGGTTCTCGTTCAGGAGCTGCTGGAAGCCAGCAAGAAATGTCGTCGACTCGACCCGCGCCCACGAGCACGACGCACCAAACGCGGACCACGATCGACGCACCAACGACAGTTGGGACTCGAGGTCAATGTTGCTCGTGCCGCTCTGCGAAACAAACGAGCGCAACTTCGCCGGGTCCGCAGAAGACTTCCCGGGCCCCGCCCCAGTAGCCCGCCGGGTTCGTTGCTGCGCGGTGAAGGACGCTGAGATCGTGGGGGGTTGGACAGGGATCTCGGACGGGCGCGGATCGAAGAACGAATCTACGCCGGCGGTGAAGCTGTCGCCGAACGCGTCGGTCTGACGTCGCTGTTCCCGTTCTGCCTCACGCGTCCGCCAATCAGCGAGCTCCTTGAGTCGCTCGCGTTCTTCGCGCGCCTTCACCACCGTCTGCTTGACAGCCTCGGAAAGCTCATAGAGCACGCGGGCAAGTCTCACGCGGTCACGCTTCTCTGTTGCGACTGCGAGTCGAAACAGCGTTCCGTACGCACCCACGAAGTCCTCCATCGCGCGCTCGGCGGCTCCGTTACGAAAGAGGCTCTGGTCGCGCAGGGCATCGTCTGCGGTTTCGAGCGTACGAATCAGCTCGTTGGCAGTAGCGGTGTCGAATTGGATCGACATGGATCACACCCTTCGGTTGATCGGCGTACAAGAGGCTTGAACTTTCAGCACCAATGGAAAAGGGAGAAGCCATTTCTGGCTCCTCCCCCACGTTTACCTTACGACACGACGACGAATGTGGCGCAATCCCGCACGCTTCAGATGAATCACTGACGGCGTTCCGGGGCCTCGGGCAGGGTGAGACCGCTACCAGCACACGCAGAACAACAAAACCCCCGGCAGAACCGGGGGCTTTACTGTGACTCTCTGTAGCTGAGGCGGGGCTCGATCCCGCGACCTCACGATTATGAGTCGTGCGCTCTAACCAGCTGAGCTACTCAGCCAAACTGGCCCGCACGGATGCGAGCCAGAGAGTCAGAGCCCCGACCGGGACTTGAACCCGGGACCCCTTCCTTACCATGGAAGTGCTCTACCGCTGAGCTATCAGGGCGTAGCCGCGCGAACGCGACAACCGTTAGAGCGTACCACCTCGCGAGGGCGAATGCGAATTCGCGTACCATCGCCCGGGCGTGCCGCACGAGGGCGGCACAGATCAGGGCGATCTCCACGGTTTCGCGACGCCCAGCTTGGTAAAGTTACGGCGAACAGCGGTCGCATTCGCGGGCCCGCACAGAGCGCGTGTTTCGATGGGAGTCAGCGTGAAGAGTGTGTTCGTCGCCGTCATGGGTGTGGTGCTCGCGGCGTGGATGTCTGCGGGCCGCTGGCTGTTCGGAATCGGCGGCAGCCTCACCTGGTGGTACTTGCCGGCGATCGGTCTCACCTACGCGATCCTGCTCATCTGTGTCGGCCACCGTATGGTTGTCACCGAGCGGCGCGGGCGGCGCCTAAGCCGCTCGGTGTGGGTCACACTGATCCTGTCGTGGGTCTGCGCGATCGGCTTCGGGTTTACAGTGCCCGACAACGTTGGCGGCGAACTCGTCTCGATCATCAGCCACGCTGCCGGTTCGCAGTTCTCGGCGGAGATGTCGATCGCGCTGTGCAACCCACTCGGGATCATCGCATTCGCATTGGCGTTCTTCACGCTGGGCATTGCGATCGCCAACGGCAAGGACCCGCGCCCCGAAGAGGACGAGCTGCTCGACGCGGCATACGGCGAGGACGGCATGGTGCCGCACCCGCTCGCAGAAACCGCGCGTGCGGGCGACGAACCGCACGCACGCGGCTAGTTAGGCTCGCCGCTCTCGCGCCACAGCCCAGGCCGTGAGCGCGATGCCGGCCGCGCCCCACAGCGCGAGCAGCGCCGCCGCTGCCCCGGCCCCGCTCACCCCTGCGGCGAGCGCCTGGAAGCCGGTGAAGGCCGCACCGATCGGGCTCGCGTCGCCGACGGCGGAGAGCAGCCCCGGCACGGTTGAGACGATCCCGACGGTGAATGCGACGACGAGCAGCGCGAACGCGAGGAACCGGCCAAACCCGCCGAACCTGGCGGAGAGGCCCTGCACGATGAGCGCGAACGCGACCCCTGCGAGCACGGCGAGGCCGAAGAAACCAGCGCCCTGCCCAAAGTCGTATCGCAGCGCGAGCGGGAGCACGATGCCGGCGATCGCTCCCTGGGCCGCGCCGAGCAGCATCGCAGGCAGTGCGCTTCGCAGCGTGATCGCGAAGACGCCCTTGGCAGCCTCGCGGGTGCGCGACCAGAGCGGGGCGAGCACGAGGAACGCCGCGAGCGCGCCAGCCCAGAGGGCGATCCCCGCGAAGAGCGGCACACCCGAGGAGTTGAACAGCTCGTCGCTTCCACCCTCCTGCTTCACCGATTCGACGGCGGTCTCAGCCATCACCTGACGCTCAGCCTCTGTGTAGTTCGGGATCTGCGAGGCCGCCTCCCCGAGGCCCGACGCGAGCGTCTTCGTGCCCTTGGCCGCGGCGTCAGCGCCCTCCGCGAGCTTCCCCGCACCATCGGCGAGTTCGCCGGCGCCCGTCGCGACCTGCGAGACGCCTCCGGCGAGCTGGTTCGCGCCATCCGCGAGCGCTGGCGCCTGGCCCGCGAGCTGCGAGACGCCCCCGGAGAATGCCGTCATCCCGCCGGCGAACTCGCCGACGCCCGCGGCGAAGTTCTCCGCGCCCGTCGCGAGCTCGGCCTGCCCGTTCGCCGAAGCCCGGGCGCCGCTCGCAAGGTCGGCTCCCGCGTTTCGCAGTTGCACGAGCTGTGACTCGGTGCTGCCGCTTGCGGCAGCGGTCACCTCGGCGATTGCCTGGTCGACAGTCGCGAGGAGCGTCGCCTTCGGGTGCTCGGGCGGGAACAGCTCGTCGGGGAGTGCCTCGATGCCTGCCCGCAGTTGCTGCAGCGGCTCGAGCGCCTGGCCTGCACCGGCGATGATTGGCTCGAGCACGCTGTTCACAAGCCCCGTGTACTGCTCGACACCCGAGGCCAGCTGGGCGCCGCCGTTCGCCGAGTCGCGCGTGCCCTGGGCCAGTTCGGCGGCCCCGCCTGCGAGCCCGGCTGCGGCCCCTTCAAGCCCGGTTGCGCCCGCGGCGAGTTCCTGGGTGCCTGCTGCGAGCTGCGATGCGCCGCCTGCGAGCTGTTGGGCACCTCCCGAGAGCTCCTGCACGCCGGCGGCGAGGCCGGTGGTGCCCTCCGCGAGCTCGCTCGTGCCGTCTGCGAGCTGCGTGCCGCCGTCAGCGAGCTTGGTCGCGCCGTCGGCTGCCTCGCTGACCCCATCGTGGAGGGAGCTCATTCCAACGAACACGTTGCCGACGAACTGCTCGCCGAGCTGCTGGTTGAGCACCCGGGT
Organism: Leucobacter sp. NPDC015123; assembly: GCF_043080205.1. Lineage (NCBI taxonomy): Bacteria > Bacillati > Actinomycetota > Actinomycetes > Micrococcales > Microbacteriaceae > Leucobacter > Leucobacter sp. NPDC015123. The sequence continues at coordinate 12,788 of NZ_JBIBVH010000010.1, forward strand.
CGCGGTTTGGGTCACGATGCCTGAGAGCGCTGAGTCGAGGAGTCTGCCCTGCGTGCTCTCGGCGATCTCAATCGTCGCCGTCCGCGCTCCATCGGGGCCGTCTGCGAGCGACGTCGCCGCCGCCGAGAAGTCCTTCGGGATGGTGATGCTCGTCGCGAAGCGGCCGTCCTTCAGGCCAGCCGCAGCGTCTTCCGCGTCGGTGAGCACCCAGGTGAAGTTTTGGCGCGATTCCTCCGCGCTTGCAGCGGTGTCGTCGCTATCCGAGCCGCCTGCGATGAGCTCGGCTGCGAGTACGCGGCCGAGTGGCACAAGCTGCCCCTCGACTTCAACGGGCTCGTCGGCGTTCACAACGGCTGCGGTGACTATCTCGAGGCGCTCACTCGGGTTCCAGAGCCCCCAGACGAACAGACCAGCGACAGTGAGAGGCACCAAGAGCAAACCAAGCAGTGTCGTCCAGCTGATGCGCTTGCCGCGCAGCGGGGTGAGTGCGGGGGTCATCGTGCGCCCTCCATTTCGAGGCGTTCGGCGTGCGGTGAAGTGAGTGAGACAGCGGCGTGACCGTCGGGCAGCAGGCGCTCGGCGAGGGCCTGGCTGCCAAGCACAACGAGGATAGGCGGAGCACTGTCCCTGCCACGGTCGACGTGCCATGCGGCGAGCGCGGAACGCGCGTCGGTGATGGCGGTGGGCGACGGCGGCGCGAGCTCGGCGTCGCGAAGGTCGAGGACCAGTACCTTCGGGGAATCACGGAGCGCCTGTCTGAGCGTGGCGGCGTCTGCCCATGCCGTACGCGCGCGCAGCGAGCTCGCGCGCTCGGGGAGCAACAGACCGTCGACCTTCAGCGTGCCGGCGACGATCCTTCCCCTGCCGCTGAGCGCCTGCGCGAGCGGGAAGCTCGCCGGATCTCTCGGGTCAAGCACGAGCGCTTCTCCGTCGCCTACCCGAAGGTCGCGCGCGGTGACGTTTGCGTCGCGGCCACGCAACGTGAGCCGCTCCGACGCGACCCGCGCTGCAGGCATGTCGGCTGGCCAGTCTGCGTGCTCGATCTCGCGGGCGAGACCCTCACCCTCGACGTCGAAGGACGGGAGCACCTTTGCGAGCCAGCGCGGCATCTTCCAGGCGCGCTCGCCCAGGAGCGCGAGCACGGCTGGTACGAGCGTCATGCGCACGATGAACGCGTCGACGAACACGCCGACTGCGAGGCCGAGCGCGATGACCTTGATGCTCGGGTCACCCGCGGGCACAAAGGCGGCGAACACGGCGATCATGATGAGAGCGGCCGCGGTCACGACCTTCGCGGAACCCACGAACCCGCGCCGGATCGCGCGCTGGGCGTCGCCCCCGTGCACATACTCCTCCCGCATGCGGGCGACGAGGAAGACCTCGTAGTCCATCGCAAGCCCAAAGAGCACCCCCATGAGGATGATCGGCATGAAGCTGAGCACAGGCCCCGTCGAACTGACGTTCAGGATCTCGGAGAGCCAGCCCCACTGGAACACCGCGACGACCGCGCCGAACGCGACGCCGACTGAAAGCAGGTACCCGAGTGTCGCCTTGATTGGTACCCACACCGACCTGAACACCATCGCGAGCAGCACGAGCGAAAGTCCGACGACGAAGATGCCGAATGGCAGGAGCGCTGTCATGAGCTGGGCGGAGACGTCGATGCCGACCGCGGTGAAGCCAGTGACGGCGAGGCTCACGCCGTACTTCTTCTCCCATTCGTCGTGGTGGCTGCGGAGCTCGTTAACGAGTTCGGTTGTGCTCGCGGCGTGCGCCCCCTCTTCTGGGATGACCTGGATGATGCCGGTGTCGGCTCCAGGGTTCGGGGTCGCAAGCGGCACGTCGGCGACGCCTGGCACACGCTCGACCTCCCGCTTGAGGTCATCCATGAGGCCGAGCGGGTCGGTGCTCGAAATGATCGAGCCTGTGAGGAGCAGCGGGGCGTTGAACCCCTCGCCGAAATGCTCGCCGGTGAGCTCGTGGGTCACACGAGCCGGGTCGTCGGCCTCGAGCGACGTCGCGTCGGGCAGCGCGAGGCGCAGCTGGAGGGCGGGGATCGAGCCGACGCCGAGCGCGATAAGCACTGCGAGAATCGTGACGACAGGACGTTTCGTGGCGCCACGCACCCAGCCAGCGAAGAACCTGTCGGCGCGAGTCTGTTCGGGGACAATCGGCTCGGATCCGGGCCCCTCGGCGTCTTCCCCCGTCACCGTCTTGGGGCGGTGCTTGCGGGGCAGGATCCTGATTCCCGCCATCGACAGCACCGCGGGCGTGAGGGTGATCGCGATGAGCACAGCGACCGCCACCGCAGCCGCGGCCGCGACACCGAGCGCCGTGAGGAACGGGATCCGCGCGACGGCGAGGCCGACGAGCGCGATGATGACAGTGAGACCAGCGAACACGACGGCCGAACCCGACGTGGCCGTCGCCCGCGCGATCGACTCACGAACGCTGAGACCAGCGCGCAACTGCTCCTGGTGCCGGCTGACGATAAAGAGGGTGTAGTCGATGCCGACCGCGAGCCCAAGCATGAGCGCGAGCATCGGCGTCGTCGAAGTGAGATCGACGAACGCAGTCACGAAGAACAGCCCCGCGATTGAGACGCCGACGCCAATCATCGCAATGAGGAGCGGCATTCCTGCCGCGATGAGCGAGCCCAGCGTGAGGATCAGCACGACAAAGGCGACAACCACCCCGATCGCCTCGGTGGGGCTCAAGCCGGGAACCGCGGCCGAGAACATCTCGCCGCCGTATGCGACCTCGGCGTCGGCGGGGAGCCGCTCTCTGAGGTCGTCGGTCACGGCGGCGATCCCGTCGACTGTCGCGTCTGCAACGGCAGTCATCTCGCCCTCGACCTGCACGCGCATGAGAAGCGCGCGGCCGTCTGGAGAGATTTCAGTGTTCGCAGCGGCTGCCTCGCCCGTGCCGAACGGGGTGAGGACACCGGTGACGCCAGGCAGGGGCTCGAGCTCATCGGCTGCGCCAATGACGGCGTCGCGGTACGTGTCAGTCTCGAGGTCCCCGCTTTCGGGGGCGACGACGATGATCGTGGCGCTCGTCCCGCTCACCTCGGGGAAGGTGTGCGACAGCGACGTGATTGCGTCTTGCGCCTCGGTGCCGGGGATCGTGATCGGCGCGTCTGCGCCCTTGCCGAGCGTGAGCGCCCCGGTCGCGAGGAGGGCGAGGAGCACAAGCCAGATCGTCAGCACAAACCACTTCGCCTGGGCGGCCCAGCGCCCGAGGGCATAGAGTGCGGAAGACATGTGTTCCCCTCGGTACAGCGACGGATACAGGAGTGTATCCAGTTCGATACAGTACTGTATTCGTTGAGCCTGTCGAAAAACTGTGAGGGGGCGATATGTCTGATTCGCAATCTGCGCCGGACGCCGACCACGTGAGCGCCCGCCGCCGCGAAACCCGCAGCAGACTCCTCGACGCCGCGGCCGAGGTGTTCACCGAGTTCGGCATCCAGGGAGCCTCAGTCGAGCGCATCTGCGCGCGCGCCGACTTCACCCGCGGCGCGTTCTACTCGAACTTCTCGTCCAAGGAAGAACTCTTCCTTGCGCTGCTCGGGCGCGAGTACGAACAGCGCGCCGAGCAGATTCGCATCCGCGCCGCCGAGCTCACTGAGTGCTTGCAGCTCAGCCCCGAGCCGCCCACCAGAGAAGACGCAGCTGGCTACGTGACGACGTTCCTCTCCCCCAGCGGCAACGAGACGAGCTGGTTCACCCTCGAGACAGAGTTTCTGCTGCTCGCCCTGCGCCACCCAGAGGGCGAGGTGCAGCACGTCGACTTCAACCTGCAGTTCCGCTCCGAGCTCAGCAACGTCGTCGAAAGCATCGTGCACGCCGCCGGCCGTCGCTTCATCATCCCCGTCGATCGGGCGCTCACGATCCTCGCCGGCGGCTACGAGCGGGCAGTGCGCGTAAGCGCTCTCAGTGGGTTTGATGCGCCCGAAGGGGTCAACGAACTCGGCGACAGGTTCGCAGAACTGCTCTTCACGATCACCGAGCCGGTCTAGACGCCCCTTGCCGCCAGTGCCCGCGTGACCTCCGGGGCAACTGGTGGGTGCTGCGGGTAAGATGAATCCGTGCTGCTTTCAGACCGCGATATCAATGCCGAGCTCGGCGCAGGCCGCATCAAGCTCTCTCCGAGCGAACCCTCGATGGTCCAGCCGTCGAGTGTCGACGTACGGTTCGACCGCTTCGTGCGCCTCTTCGACAACCACAAGTACGCGCTCATCGACCCCGCAGAAGACCAGCCCGAGCTGACCCGAATGGTCGAGGTGGATCCCGAAGAGGGCTTCATCCTGCACCCCGGAGAGTTCGTGCTCGGTTCGACCTATGAACTGGTCGGCCTCCCTGACGATATCGCAGCACGCCTTGAGGGAAAGAGCTCGCTCGGCCGGCTCGGCCTCCTCACCCACTCGACCGCGGGCTTCATCGACCCCGGGTTCGAGGGGCACATCACGCTTGAGCTCTCGAACGTCTCGACGCTGCCGATTCGCCTCTGGCCCGGCATGAAGATCGGCCAGCTGTGCTTCTTCAGGCTGTCGTCACCTGCAGAGCGCCCATACGGGGCGGGCGCGACTTTCTCACGTTACCTCGGCCAGCGCGGCCCGACAGCTTCACGCTCGCACATGAACTTCCACCGCGCCGACGTGACAGGCACTGACGAGGGCGCCCGGGGGGCATAGTTCCTGCGCGGCCACACCGTACCAATGGGATCGGCCCGGCCGGGCCCACCGTGCCCGCCGTACCAATGGGATCGGCGCTAGACATGCCACTCCGCCGAGGCTAAGGCATACGAACCGCAGATCCCATGCCTAAGAGCTGAGTGCTGCCAAGAACCCTGAGCCCCACCAGTCGAACCGGCCCCGCCGTACCAATGGGATCGACACTAGACATGCCACTCCGCCGAGGCTGAGGCATACGAACTGCAGATCCCATGCCTAAGAGCTGAGGTCATTAAACGCCGAGGTCCCGAAGTGCCGAGGCATGCCAGGAACCCTGAGCCCGAAACCTCGCGGGGCTCAGCATGCGGCGACCAGGCCTACTCGGCCCCGCCGGGTTGCTCGGATTGTTCGCCCTCACCGGCCTGCGCGCCAGTTTCACCCTCCGCGATTCGCAATACCTCGTCGAGGAAGACCTGCCACCCCTCGAGCGTCGCCGCCTTCTGCTCGTGCGGGAAGTCAGGCGTTTCCTGGGTCATTTGCAGCGCAGCGCCACCGTCGGCCGAGACCACGGTAACGGTAACGAGTACCTCCGGTGCGTCCTCGCCTGGCACGTCGGTGAGTGTGAAGTCAAAGTGCATTGGTGGCTGCACCTTGGCGAACCCGCCCTGCCAGTCGATCGTGTTGCCGTCGGGCAGCACCATCGTCGCACGCCACCTGCCACCTTCGACCGCGTTGAATTCGAGCCGGTCCGCAGGCACCTCGACGTCAGTCCCGCCGAACCAGCTCGCGAACGACTCTGCCTCACTCAGCGCGGCAAACACGGCCTCGGGGGAGGCCGAAGTTGCCCGATCGATGACGATGCCAGTCTGTGTAACGCCGGTCATGATGGCCCCTCTCCGAGAAGTCAGGCTTACGCCCCTGGGTTACGACACTACTGCCGCCGCCACTTCCGCGACTACCCCTGAAGCGAAGGTCCTCTCCCTCATACTGCGGCGCAGGCCTCTAGCGTATGGCCGCGGCCGTAGTATCAGACCGCCGCGATAGCCGTGAGCTCAACGAGCATCCCCGGCCGAGCGAGCGCGGCGATACCAACGGCGCAGCGCACAGGCCGCGGTCCAGAGAAGTGCTTTGCATAGACTTCGTTGAAGCCTGCGCGATCGCGCGCGATGTCAGTGAGGTAGATCGTGAGGTGCAGCACCCGATCTAGCGAGGATCCAGCGTCGCTGAGCACTCTCGCCAGTTCAACGAGCGCGGCCTCGGACTGCTCCTCAATCGCCGTCCCAGCGAGCTCGCCCTCAGCGTTCAGCGGGATCACGGTCGCGAAGGCCTGTCCGCCGTGAACTGTCACGTCACTCGAAAGGGCACCGTCGGCTTCGCTTGGGTCTGGCAACCGCACGATGTCGCTCATCGCGCGGCTCCACGCCAGGTGTTGCGACGAATCTCGGGCCCAGCGAGCGCAGGGTCGGCAACACCGCAGAAACCCATTGCCTGCTCAAACTCAGATGTGAGCTGAGCAATCAGTTTCGCGACGGCAGCCTCACCGCCGGCAGCAAGCGCATACGCGACTGAGCGACCCAGGCCAACCGCCGTGGCGCCCGCGCTCATCATCGCGAGCGCGTCGTGGCCCCGCGTCACACCGCCGTCAGCGTAGACTTCGGCGCGCCCATCGACGGCCTCGACAACTTCCTCGATGACGCTCACAGTAGACGGCTGGCGATCGAACTGGCGCCCGCCGTGATTCGAGACGAAGATCGCGTCTACGCCGAGGTCGAGGGCACGTTTTGCGTCTTCGGCGCACATGACACCCTTGAGCACGATCTTGCCCTGCCAGTTCTCACGCGTCTTCGCCAGGTCCCGCCACGAGACCGTGACGTCCTCGTTCTCCGCCATCCACGGCTTCATCTGCGACATCTTGAGCGGTCTACCGTTGATGGTGTAGTTCCCGTAGGTGACCTTGCGCCCGAACAGAATGTTCGCGACCCAAGCGGGACGGAGGGCGCAGGAGATCATGTCTGGGATCGACAGCCGGGGCGGTAGGTTGTTCAGCCCGTGGTGCAGGTCGCGCTCACGCTTGTCGCCAAACACGCAGTCGCCGGGAAGCACAAGCACGTCGATGGCGTGCTTCCGCAGGTTCTCGAGGTGGCGCTCGGTGTGCTCGCGGTTCTTCCAGTAGTTCACCTGTCCCCATACTCGCCCGGGCTCTGCCGCAGCGACGACCTCGTCGAGGGTGACTCCGGACCACGCCGAGTGGATAAAGGTTCCCCCAGCCCGAGTAATCGCGCGGGCGACCCCGACATCCGCGTGGGGGTGCATCATGCCGAGCATCCCCATCGGTGACACAAAGAACGGAATCTCAGATTGCCGTCCCAGCATGGAAACCGCCGTGTGCGAGCCCTCAAGTTCGGCAAGCGTGCGCTGTTTGAATTCGACGGCGCGAAGGTCGGCCGTGTTTCTTGCGACGGTGATCTCGTCAAGCACACCGCCCTCGAGAAAGTCGAACACCATCTTGGGGAGTCGGCGCTTAGCGGCGCCCTTCATGTCTTCTGCGCTGACAACGCGTGAGGAGGTGGTCATTGAGCTTCTTTCAGTGTGATGGTTGGGAGCGCGGGCGCGCCGAATACACCCCAGGGCCGCGACCCGTGGAGGAAACGAGGAGCTCAGCTACAGGACTTTGCCGAGGAAGGCCTTCGTGCGCGGGTGTTGAGGGTTGCCGAGCACCTCGTGTGGATCACCCGCTTCGACAACGACGCCACCGTCCATAAAGACGAGCGTGTCGGCGACTTCGCGGGCGAAGCCCATCTCGTGCGTCACTACGACCATGGTCATCCCGCTCGCCGCGAGCTCCTTCATGACCTCAAGCACCTCACCGACAAGCTCGGGATCGAGCGCGCTCGTCGGCTCGTCAAACAGCATGAGCTTTGGCTCCATCGCGAGCGCGCGGGCAATTGCGACACGCTGCTGCTGCCCGCCAGACAGCTGCGACGGGTAGAAGTCGGCCCTGTCGGCAAGGCCGACCCGAGCGAGAAGTTCGTGCGCCCGTGCACGCGCCTGTGCTTTTGAGATCCGGGTAACGAGGACCGGCGCCTCCATAACGTTCTCGAGCGCGGTCATATGCGGAAAAAGATTGAACTTCTGAAACACCATGCCGATGCTCCGTCGTTGCTTCGCCGCCTCCCGCGGGTGCAGCTCGTAGAGCTTGCCGCCATGTTCGCGGTACCCGACCATCTGCCCGTCGACGAGCAGCCTGCCTGCGTTCACTTTCTCGAGGTGGTTAATGCACCGGAGAAAGGTGGACTTGCCCGAGCCGGAGGGGCCAACGAGACAGAGCACCTCGCCTGGCAACACCGTCAGCGAAATATCTTTCAACACTTCGTTCGAGCCGTAGCTCTTCGAGACTCCGTCGGCGACAACCATCGGGATCTGTTCAGTTGCGGTCGCCTGACTCACCGGTCACGCTCCTCTGCACTCATGAGGGTCACTGCCTCTGTGATCGGGCCGGGGTTTGGCGGCAGCCGCTTCGTCCGGCGAGAGTTCGGGGCGCCGTGCACGCCACGAGCGAAGTGTCGCTCGAGGAAATGCTGACCAACACTCAGCACCGAGACGACGACAAGGTACCAGAAGCAGGCAACAACGAGCAGCGGGATTTGCTGGAAGTTCTGGGAGTAGATCGCCTGCACCGAAGTGAGTAGCTCGGGGACAGCGATAACTGAGACGAGTGAGGTCGCCTTGAGCATGTTGATCACCTCATTGCCAGTCGGCGGAATGATGACCCGCAGGGCTTGCGGGAGCACGATTCGCCGGAGCGTCTGCTGGTTCGTCAGCCCAAGCGCGTGCGCGGCCTCTGCCTGGCCCCGGTCAACCGAAGACATGCCTGCCCGAACAATCTCAGCCATGTACGCAGCCTCCGACAATCCAAGCGCCAGGAGCGCCGCGGTGGTCTGGGTGATGAGTGCGTTCGTGTCGAACGCGAACAGCTCCGGCCCCCAGGGCACACCGATGATGATCTGCGGCACGATCGCCGCGAGAAAGTACCAGACGAGGATCTGCACAAGCAGCGGGACGCCGCGAAACAGCCAGATGAAGAACCAGCTGATCGTCGCGAGAATTGGGTTGTCGGACTGACGCATGACGGCGATCAGAATTCCGCCAACGATACCAATTGCCATCGCCACGACGGTCAGCCAGATCGTCGTGAAGAGCCCCTCGAGCACCGTGGGCGCAAAGAGGTACTTTCCGACCGTCGGCCACTGCATCCGCTCGTTCGTGATCCATGCCTGCATGAGGAAGAACACGACAAATGCGAGGATGCCCGCGGTCACCCATCGGCCGGGGCGACGCAGCGGGATCGCCTGGATCGCGCCGCTGCCGCCGCCCACTGCTGAGGAAGAGAGAGTCGTCTGGTGGGACATTACTTGCCGCCGTTGATGGTGGCCTCGGAGATCGAACCGTCCTGGAGGCCGTACTTCGCGAGGATCTCGTCGTATGTGCCGTCGTCCATGAGCTTCTGGAGCGCGCCCTGCACTGCCTCGGCAAGCTTGTCGTCGTCCTTCGGAATGAGGATCCCGTAGGGCTTGAGGTTCATCGGCGTCCCGGTGGCGACCAGGGCTCCATCAGACTTGTCGGCTTGGAAGGCGATGGTCGGGGTGCCACCAAGGAAGGCCTGCGTTCGGCCCGTAACGACGGACTGCAAGCACGCTACAGTATCGGGGAACTCGAGGACACTGATCGCTGCCTCGCCCGAGTCAACGCATGTCTGCGACTGTTCCGCGGCGATGTCGACCTGACCGGTGCCGGACTCAACCGCGATCGCCTGACCGCAGAGCGCCTCGAGCTCGGTGAACTTCTTCGCGTTCTCCGACTTCACCAGCATGGTTGTGCTCGTGTTGAAGTAGTCGACGAAGGTCACCTGTTCCTGACGCTCAGCGGTATCGAGCATCGCCTGGATCGCGATGTCGAAGCGGTCTGCCTGAATGCCGCTGATGAGGCTGTCAAACGCGACCTTCGTGAGCTCGGCCTTCACTCCGAGCACCTCACCGATGGCGGTGATGAGCTCCGGCTCCGCACCGGTGATCGTCTTGTTATCTTCCGCCAGCATCTCCAGCGGCGGATAGTCGTCGCTCGTCGCAACACGGAGCGTTCCCGCGTCTTGAATGTCGGCGGGAAGAAGCGCGGCAAGCGCATCGTCCCGAACGATGCTCGAGGCGTCCTCGGGCTTGGGCTCAGGTGAGTTGCTGCACGCGGCAAGGCCAGCAGTGAGCATCGCAGCTGCTGTAGCCGCCGCTGCGATGCGGCGGAGTGCAAGCTTCGGTGAGTGTGTCGTGAGTGTCATGAAGCTGGATTCCCTTCGTTGGTATTCGCCTCTGCAGATAAGTGTGAGGGAGAGATCGCGAGATTCAAAGTTAGCCAGAATGCGCATTTATGCACACTTGAAACACATTTTCTGATGCTCGTCCCAACGCGCTTCTAGACACCACCTGCTCCTGCCAGGCAAACCTTCCTATACGACTCTCCGGGGGGAGTCGGGGCGAGATATTCGCCATTGTGATGCTCTACGTGCGATAGCTAAGCTGAGGCGATGCTCACCCCAACGCAGCTCAAGGCAATTCGAGAAGTCGTGAACACCGGCTCACTGCGGGGCGCCGCGGCTCGGCTCGGCTACAGCCCCTCCGCAGTGTCGCAGCAGATTTCGTCAATCGAACGGCTCTGGGATGTACCCCTCCTTGAACGCACGGCGCGAAGCATCCGGCCAACGGCAGCGGGCGCCCAACTCGCGAGGCAGGCGACGCGCATTCTCGCCGACCTCGACGCCGTCGAGGACGAGATGCGCTCATACGCTTCCGCCGATCTCGGGCGCCTGCACGTTGGTAGCTTCTGGTCGGCCGGCTTCCGACTCGTACCAGCCGTGCTGCTTGAGCTCCTGCAGGGCCGACCCGACGTCGACATTAGATACGAAGAGGGTGACTGGCAGACCACACTGCCCGCTGTGGAAGAGGGAGAGTTGGACCTCGCCGTCGTCGCGCAGTACGGCACGGTGCCGCGCACCTACTCGCCAGACCTCTCTGCTGAACTGATCATGGAAGAGCCCCTGTTTGTGCTGCTGCCCGATGGCCACCGGCTCGCCCGCCGAAACGAGATCAGGGTAAGTGACCTCGCCGACGAGCGGTGGATCTGCGCCGGTGAAGACACAGATGCGGCTGGCTCATTGCACCACATCTGCGCCGCCGCGGGTTTCCGCCCCGAGATCATCTTCCGCACCGACGACTACAACCTTCCGATCGAGCTCGTTCGCAATGGCCTCGGAGTAGCCATCGTGCCTCAGCTCGCAACGGTTGATTCAATGCAGGTGCGGCGTATCCAGCTCGCGAATCCCGCGTACGTCCGCAAGGTCTACGCGGTGCACCGCGCGGTCGACAGCAACCCCCTGATCGATTCGGCGGTCACGGCACTTCGACACGCCGCCGCTGACATCGAGCAGCGGCTCGAGACAGAGCCGGTCACTGCGTTCGCAATGTGACCCCCGGCGAACCTGGCTCCAAGACGACTCGCACTGCGTCGACGTTTGAATCAACCGCGCCCCGCACATACCCGATTGGCGACGCCGCCACGGCCCGCAGAAACTCGAGCGCCTCTCGCGTAATGCGCTCGCCTGGCACAATGTTCGGAACTCCGGGCGGGTACGCAGCGAGCGCGTCCGCGGACACGCGACCAACCGCCGCCGACCAGCCCACGACCTCGGTGCCCGCGAAGTAGGCGGCGCGGGGCGTCATCACCCGCGTGCCCGGGGCTGGGAGCGCGGGTACCGCCGGCGGTGCGCCGTCTGGGGTCCCCGCGTCCCGTCCCTCGCTGGCTTCCGCAACCGCACGGTCCAGCACGGCGACCATCGCGCGGAAGAGCCTGTCGACATCGAGTTCCTTGCCTGGGCCGAGGAATGCGACGACGGCTGCCGACGTCGCAATCTCAAGCAGAATCCCGTGGTCGCGTGCGAGGGCTGCTCGCATCTCGTAGCCCGAGACCCCACTGCGCGACAGCCCAATTGAGACGCGCAGCGGGTCAGCACGCAGCACGCTCGGGTACTCGCCGAACTCGTCGCTCACAAGGGTGAAGCGTTCGTCAGCGCGAAGGAGCGAGCGGAGCCGCTCCGCGAGCGCGACACTCTCGCCGATGCGCCGTGTCTCGCGCACGAGGCTCCGTCTCGCGATGTCGAGGGATCCGAGCAGCAGCGAGCTCGCGCTCGTCGTCTGCGTGAGGGTGAAGGCCCGCTCAAGTGCGGGCTCGAGCGCGTCGGCGAACTGCCCATCTGCGAGCAGTAGCATCGCAGACTGGCCCAGGCTGCCGCCCATTTTGTGGGTGCTCGTCACCACGATGTCTGCTCCGAGCGCCGTTGGAAAGTCGGGGAGTTCGGGGTGGAAGCCGAAGTGGGCGCCCCATGCTGCGTCGACGATGAGCGGCACCCCGTTGGCGTGCGCGACGGCGGCGAGTCCGGCGATGTCCGAGACCGCGCCAAAATAGCTCGGTGAGATCACGTACGCGGCTTGGGGCCGGTCTCCCCGTTCGGCGGCTCGGCCGAACGCCTCTTCAAGCAGAGCGGGGGTGAGCCCGTGGTTGATGCCGTGCGTGGCATCAAACTCTGGAAATACCCATTCGGGCGCGAGGCCGGTGACGACGAGTCCGTCGAGAAAGCTCGAGTGGGCGCTGCGCTGCGCGACGACGACGTCTGGGCCACGCTCTATCGACGGCGCGGGCGCGTCAGCGCTGCCCCCGGCGCCGGCTGCACCGACTCCGATGACAGCCATCCGGTTGCCCTGCGACGACCCGTTGGCGAGAAACCATGCCCGCCGCGCACCCCAGGCGTCGGCCGCGAGGTCGAGCGCTTGAGCGAGCGGACTATTCTCGCCCGAGTCGATGCCGTCGACGAGCTGCGGAATGTCGTGCCGAAGCGCCAACTCACCGGCGAACTCGGCGAGGTCGCCCGACATCCCAGCGGCTGTTGCCGCGTGGCCGGGCACCATGAACATCAGCGGATCCTGATCAGCATGACGCTGCAGCGCCTCCGCGTATGGCGCGCGATCGTGGTCGCGCCGTGGATCCTGCGCCTGCTTCATTGCTTGCCCTACCCCGTTCGGTTGTGGTTATCGCCGCGTTTCGCTTCGCGCCTCGCGGGCGGTGTCGCGCGCAGCCTGGGCTGCGAGCATCGCGTTGTACGCCTCAAGTTCAGAGTCACCGGAGCGTTCTTCTGCCCGATCCTTGCGCTTCTGTTCCTTCGTATCGCTGCGAGACCATTGCACGGCGACAACGAGCGCGAGCGCGAGCGTCGGTAGCTCGCCGATGCCCCACGCGATGCCGCCGCCAGTCGCCTGGTCCTCGAGCGGAGTCGCACCCCAGGTGCGGCCCATCGATCCGAACCAGTCGGCAACGAAGAGGGAGTCGCCAGTCATCATCGTGACGCCGAAGAACGCGTGCGACGCCATCGTTGCGAACAGAATCACGAGCCGGATCGGGTACGGTGCACGGTTCGGGATCGGGTCGACACCGATCATCGTCAGGCTGAAAAGGTAGCCGGAGATGAGGAAGTGGATGATCATCCACTGGTGTCCGAGGTGCTCGGCCATCGCCCACCTGAGGATCGGCGAGAAGTAGAACACCCACAGTGACCCGACGAAGATCGCGGCGGCAACAACCGGGTTCGTCACAAACTTTGACCACGGCGTCTGCAGCCCCCACATGATCCATTCGCGGGTGCCCCAGGAGCCGTCGGTGCGCTTGTCGGTCGCGCGCAGCGCGAGCGTCACCGGTGCGCCAAGCACGAGCACGAGCGGGATGAGCATCGTGAACATCATGTGCCCGAGCATGTGCACGCTGAAGAGGTACTGCTCGTATGCGTTGAAGGCGCCGTTTGTCGCGTAGAAGAGGAAGAGCATGCCGCTGACCCAGGCGATGGTGCGGCCGATGGGCCAGCTGTCACCGCGGCGGCGCAGTCTCAGCACACCGGCGATGTAGAACGCGATGCCGAAGAATGCGACGAGCCCCCAAGCGAGGTCGAACTTCCACTCGGTGAGGTAGCTCATCGGAGTGAGCTCGGGGGGCAGCGGGTCGCCGGTCAGGATCTCGGCAGGCGACGCCCCCACAGCCTCGCCGGCGGGTTCGAGCGGCACCGGGGTGGCGGTGCGGCCGAGCGCGCCGGCGATGCCGCTCGCGAGGCCCATGACCGCGAGCTCGGCGACGACGAACCAGGCGAACACCCGCATTCCGCGGTCGCTCTTTTCAATGCGCGGGATGAGGCGCTGGCGGTGCAGCGCACCGAACGCGCCGAGCGCAACGAGCGACACTGTCTTCAGGATGATGAGCTGGCCGTAGCCGGTGCCGAAGAGCGCGTCGAGGTCGCCAATACGCAGCCACGCGCTCACCACGCCGGACGCGCTCACTGCGATGAAGGCGAGCAGCGCGATCGATGAGTAGCGCGAGACGAGGATCGCGAGGCGTTCGCGATTCACCGACTTCGCGACGAAGATGAGCACGAGTAGTCCGCCGAGCCACACGGCGGCGCCGACGAGGTGGACGAGCAGCGAGTTCACGGCCTGGCTGTGCCCGGAGGCGCCGGCGGCGTGGCCCTGCTGCGCGAGCGGCAGCGTGGTGAGCAGGCCGAGCACGAGCACGAGCAGGGTCATTCGCCGACCGCGCACTGCGAAGGCGAACACCGTCACGAGCGCCGCTATGAGTAGCTCCCAGAGCCAGAGCTGGCCGATCTCGACCTCGGTCACGAACTGGGCGAGGCCCGCGCCGAATGCTGCGGAGCCCGAGAACGGCATCGTCGTGATGTCTGAGTAGGTGAGAATGAGCGTCGCGCCGGAGGCGACGGTAAGCACAGCTGCCGAGCCCGCCGCGACATCCATCGCAATACGGTACTCGGGGCGGTCAACGGCGAATGCCCACACAGCCATCACCAGCGAACCGACGAGGCCGGCGACTGAGACGTTGACGAGGGTACGCAGCAGCGGCACGCCGTAACGCACGAGGGCGCCAGGGTCGGCGAGGTCTCGCTCGTTCGCAGCCCCACCAATCGACAGCCCCCAAAAGAGGGCGGCGAACGTCGCCGCCAGGAGCACGGCAGGGGCAATCACGCGAATCAAACGGGGCACCCCCCTAGCCTACGCGGGCGCGCCTGACTGCCCGCACCTAAGCTGAATGCATGCTGTTCCTTTTCATCGGCGCCGCGATCCTGAACGTCTACGCCGCGACTCTCGTGATCCTGCGCGCCGCCGTCTACCGAACCAGACTGTACCGGCCAATGCTCTGGAACATCATGCTCTCGGTGCTGCCGATCCTGCTCCTCGCCCTCGCGTTTATCGCGCTCGTTGGGCTGTTGCCCGTCAACAGGGTGCTCGCCTTTGCGAGCGTGACCGTGCTCGGCGTGGTGTGGCTGCTCATGCTGCCGAACGCGAGCTACCTCATCACCGAATTGAACCAGTCTCATCGCGCCGACGACGACCCGGTTCCGCTCTGGTACGACATCATCCTCGTGATCTCGCTCGCGATGAGTGGGGTGATCAACACGATCGTCAACGTGTTCGTCGCGCAACTGCTGTACTCGGTCGTGATGTTCGACGACCGCGCCGTCTCCTTCTTCAGGCCGCGCGCGATGATCGCGCTCGCTGTCGTGCTGCTGCTCGTCGGCCTCGGCATGTACCTCGGGCGCTATCTGCGTCTGAACAGTTGGGATGTGCGTCACCCGAGCGCGCTTATCGAGAAGGTCGTCGCTCATTTCAAGGTGCGCGGCAACGCGCTCGCCTGCTTCGGGTTCACTCTCACGTACGCACTTTTCATCGGGATTCTCTATCTCACGATTGTGACGCCAATTGTTGTCGGCTTGTACGAGCTCGAGCTCGCCCGCCAATAGATCAGGCGAGCGAGCTCGAGAGGGCGTACACGGGGAAGACTAGCCGCGTGGCGCCTGCACCTCAACGCGGCCTGTGCGCCGACGAATCTCGGCCGCGACCTCTCGCGCGTCACCCTCGGGCGCTGTCGACTGCTTGTCGGGGCGTGCGATGAACAGATACAGCAGGCCAGAGACGAGCACGACGGCGAGGCCGATGAGCACGACGTAGTTCTGGAAGAACGTGCCGCCCTCGCCAGGCTTCGCGAGCAGGATGATCGCGAACACCCCGTAGGCGAGCGCTGCAATGTTCACGACCATGCCGAGGCGTCCGAGCGTGAACGGCCCCGCAGGCTTCCATCCCTTGAACCGCTGACGCAGCGCGGCGAGCACAACCATCTGGAACGCGACGTAGATGCCGAGGATCGCGAACGAGGTGACAGGCACGAGCAGGCCGTCGTTGAAGTAGATGAGCACGCAGATGAGCGCCGGCACCGTGCACGCGACGATGAGCGCGTTCGTTGGAACCTTGCTGCGCTCAGAGACTTTCGACAGCCAGGTGTGGCCGGGAAGCATGCCGTCGCGGGCGAACGAGTACAGCAGTCGCGAAGCCGCAGCTTGCAGGCTGAGCACGCACGAAACAAACGCGAGCACAGTCACGACGAGGAACACCTTCGCCCCGACGGTGCCGAGAGTCGATTCGAGGATCGCGGGGATCGGGTCGGCGATCTCACCCGAGACGATGCCCTCGAGATCCGGGGCTGCGAGCACGTATCCGGCGAACGAGAAGAGAGCGGAGACCGCGCCGACGAGGATAGTCATCATCATCGCCCGGGGAATACGCCTCGCGGGGTCGGCGACCTCTTCTGCGACGTCACCGCAGGCCTCGAAGCCGTAGAACAGGAAGAGGCCCGCGAGCGCTGAGGCGAGAAAGACTGGCACGTACGAGCCATCGCCTTCGGTTCCCATCGTGTCGAAGAACACCGAGAACTCGTGCTTGCGCTGGAAGAGCAGCAGGTAGAGACCGAGGCCAATCACGCCGACGAGTTCGGCAGCAAGACCGATCCTGGCGATGCGCGCGAGCCACTTTGTGCCAGAGAAGTTGATCGCGAGCGCGAACAGCAGGAGGCCAAGCCCCGTGAAGAGCGTCGTCTCAGCGTTCAGCTCGATGCCGAACAGGCTCGTGATGAACCCTGCCCCAAACTCGGCGACCGAGGTGATCGTCACGATCATCGCCCAGATGTAGACCCAGGCAGCCATCCACGCGTAGCGCCTCCCCCAGAGGCGGCGCGCCCACGGGTAGACGCCACCGTGAATCGGGTACTGCGAGACGACCTCGCCGAACACGAGCGAGACGAGGAGCTGGCCGCACGCAACGATGACGATCCACCAAATCGAGGGCGGTCCGCCCGTCGAGAGGGCCATCGCGAGCAGCGAATAGACGCCGACGAGCGGCGAGAGGTACGTGAACCCGAGGGCAAAGTTTGCCCACAGGCTCATGGAGCGGTCGAACTTGCCCTCGTAGCCGAGCACTGAGAGGTGCTCGTCGTCGGCGAGCCGCGCCTCCGGTGGGGTTGCAGACATAATGATGCCTTGCCTTTCTGATCTTCGTTGATCTGGGCTCTCCCGAGCCCTGAGAGCATCGTAGGGCTCAGGCCCCCACGGCGCTTCCGTGACTTCGCCCGGCCAGTCGTGCGCAGGGTGTGCAAAGAAGGCGCTGCGGAATTTGGGAAAGTGTGTTTCACCCCCGAATTGCTACCAGCGGTTGCGCACGTCCTCGGCCCAGCCAGTGATCCCCTCAAAACAGATCTCTTCGCCCGCCGCGGTTCGGAACGTGCCCGCCCACTCGCCAAAGCACTGGTCAGTTCGCCCTGCGAGCACGCCGAAGTTCGTCTGGCTATGTTTCACGTGAAAAGGGGTGAAGACAGCATTAAACCCGCCGCCGTGCACACGCCAGGGGCGCCGCCAATTGTGCGAGTCGTACTCCCAGACAGTCTCGCCGTGAATCTTGTGCATCACGCCATCGACGAAGAACGCGTTCTCCGAGACGCCGGTTCCCGCTGTCCATCGCGCGCCGACCTGCACGCCGATGACCCTGCCGCACGCCCTGCCAGAACCGGCTCCCCAGTTCCAGGCGATGCTGTACGGCCAGCGGCCACGGCCGTGGTCGAGCACCGCCCAGCTCTCGCCCGTGGGCAGGCGAAACTCGTTAGCGCCGATCCGCAGAGTACCCGTCGCGGGCCTGGCGACGTCCTTCACCGTGTACTGAAAGCGCGTCTCGCTCCAGGGGACGACAAGGGCAAGCCGCTCATGGCCCTCCGGCAGCTCCGCGACGACGTCGAACGAGACGCCGTCGATCTCGGCACGAATACGCGTGCCGCCAGGCACCTCGTCGATGTCAATCGAGAGACCGTCAGAGCGCATACTCGACGAGCCTTCCTCGAGACTCGCAGCGAGCACAGCACCACGCGGAGGGATCACGGCCCCGGCTTTGCCCCACTCCTTACCGGTCTCACGGTCGAGCACCCACACTTCGGGAACGCAGGCATAGTCGATTGCCGACACTGTCGCCGCGAGAATGTGGGTTGGAGTGACGACGTTCCAGTACTCCCACCGTTTGTTCCTCCCGCGACCAGCACCAAGCCCGCTCGTGTCAATGATCGGCTGTGTCGCCCAGCCGACAGCCTGGCGGTTCAGCTTGCCGTCGGCCGCGACGAGCGCCGTCGGCGCCTGAATCGCGGGCTCAGTGATCGCCCCGTGCTCGTGCATTCAGTGTGTCTCCCGCGCCTCAGACGCCGCTGCCAGCTCGCCCCCGCGAGGCAAGGCTTCGTCGTCGTTCATGGAGCGAGTCTAGTCCTGCATACCCGCGTCGTTGCCCCTGTAATGAGGGAGTCGGGCGCTATTTGTGAACCCCCGCAGCCGGATCCGAAATACTTGACAGCGCGGTCAAGTATTTCGGCGGCGAGCGCGGGACGCTCTCGGGGAGGAGCAACATGAGACGCACGAAGGCACACGCGCGGGCAACGGCGCGGGTGAATGCCGCCACTCATGTGCCCCGAATCCCTCCGGCCGCCTTAGCCCCAGGGGCGCGGCTTGTCGCCGTCGGCGCGATTGCGGTGGCGGTGGCTGTAAGCCTCGCGGGCTGCACGGCACCGGGCGAGGATCCGCGGGTGACATCTGGCGACCCCGCTCCGACGCGAAAAGCTGCCATCGCCCTCCCGCCCGAGGGCGCGTCCCCCGACTACCAGCTCGGCGGGGCGTACGACCCTGCACCCAGTGTCGGGATCGTTGCCCGCGACCGGAGCGCTGAGCCGGTTCCCGGCGTCTACTCCATCTGCTACGTCAACGGGTTCCAGACTCAGCCAGACGAGCTTGAGCTGTGGCCGGCCGACACGCTGCTGCGGGATGCCGGGGGCGAGCTCTTCATCGATCCTGACTGGCCCGATGAGGTGCTGCTCGACACGTCGACAAGCCAGGCGCGCGCTGAGATCCACACGCTCGTGAGCGACTGGATTGCGGGCTGCGCGAGCGCCGGCTACGACGCCGTCGAGTTCGACAACCTCGACACGTATACGCGCTCAGACGGTGCGCTCACGTTCGAGGACAACCTCGCGCTCGCTGCGGCGCTCGTCGAGACCGCCCACGAGCACGGCCTCGCCGCAGGCCAGAAGAACTCACCCGCCGACGCCGCCACGCTGCGGGAACGAGCGGGATTCGATTTCGCCGTCACCGAGGAGTGCAGCGTCTTCGACGAGTGTGGCGCGTACACAAGCGTCTACGGCACGCGGGTCATCGATATCGAGTACACCGACGCGCTGCCACGCCCCTTCAGCGAGATGTGCGCCCACCCCGACGCCCCCGCATCGATGGTGTTGCGCGACAAGCAGCTCAGCACCCCGGGCAGCGCCAGCTATGCATTCGAGCTGTGCCCGCACGGGGCGCCTGCACGCTAGTTCTGGCTCAGAAGATCGTCGGCACTTGCCCCCGGCAGCGCGAGAGTCACCTGTGTTCCCCACGGGTCGGCGACAACGACTGCCCTGCCGGTGTCCTTGAACGCAAGCCCTCGGCCGCGCAAGCGCGCCGCGAGCGCGTCGAGATCCTCCCTGCCTGGCAGCGTAATCGCGACGTCCGCGAGCCCGAGACTCGCAGCGCGAGGCCCCGCCCCCTGACTGTTCCAGACGTTCATCGCGACGTGATGATGGTACCCGCCTGCGGAGGCGAACAGCGCCGTCGGGATGCCAGTTGCTGTGGCCTCAAAGCCGAGCGCGTCGACGTAGAACTCCCGCGCACGCGCGACATTTCCGACCTGCAGGTGCACGTGCCCCACGCTCCCAGCCTGCAGCGCCGCGTCAGCGAGCACGCTCTCATCGAGGTGCGCTTGAAGGTACGCATTAGGGTCGAGAAACAGGGTGTCCATGCGTATCTCGTCGCCGTCGTAGCGCCACGTGTCGCGGGGTCTGTCGACGTAGAGCTCGATGCCGTTGCCCTCTGGGTCGGTGAAGTAGAAGGCCTCGCTCACGAGGTGGTCACTTGAACCAGCGAAGCGGCTCCGCGGATCCTGCGCCGCGCGGTACACGGTCGCGGCGAGACTTGCGGCGTCCGCGAACAGAAAGGCTGTGTGAAAAAGGCCAGCGTCGCGCGGGTTGAGCTCTGGCAGATCTGGCGTGTGAACCAGCCGGACGAGCGGGACGCCGCCACGTCCGAGCACGCGGTGCACATGCCCGCCGAGAACCCGCTCCTCGATCGGTACGAGGGCGAGCGCCTGCTCGTAGTAGTCGCTCATGAGTTCGAGGTTGCCGACGCGAAGCGTCACCGCGTCCATCGCGAGGCCCGCCGAGAGCGTGCGCTCTGGCACCTGGGGTGTCTGCTGCTGTTCCACGATTGCCTTTCATATGGCGGGGCGGCGGCTCTCCCGCCGGCCCGCCCTCGCCCGGGATTGCTCCGGGGTGTCAGTAGTTAGTTATTGACGGCGAAGCCGCCGGCCCACGAGATCTTCCCGGCTGCGGCGAGCGTGAGCTGCAGGAAGCCGATCGCTTCAAGCTCGTGCGCCCGCTGCAGCGAGCCTGCATCGATTGCCGCGAGGCCTCCCGCGGTGACCGCGGCCACGAGCGTGGCCCTTGCCTCGGTGTCGTCGCCCGCAACGAGAACGGTTGTCTGCGTTTCGCCGACCTTGCCCGACGTGAGTGTCGCAGCGAAGTTCGTGTTGAACGCCTTCAGCACCTTGGCAGCGGGAAGCGCGCGCTGCAGTTCAGCAGCGGCCGAGCTGCCGGTTGGCACGACGAGCTCGTCGAAGGTCTCGAAATTCAACGGGTTCGAAATATCGACGACGACCTTGCCGGCGAGCTTGTCGCCGTGGCTCGCGACGATGTCGGCGATTGCCGGGTACGGGACGGCGAGGATCACGACGTCGCCCTGCACCTCGGCTCCCGTGTCCGCACTTCCGATGTGCGCGACTGTCGCGCCGCCTGCGGTAAGCACGCCCGCGATTGCGGTTGCCATGTTGCCTGTGCCGAAGATTGTGAAGTTGGTCATGTGCATCTCCCTTGTCGTGAGGTGTCTCGTTGCGGACGAGGCGGTGACCACACCCCGTTTAGTTGTAGGTACAACCATATGATAAACGTGATTTACTTGCAAGTGCAACTAAATTGCTAGAATGGGCGTATGAGCCCCTCTCTATCGCACCCAGAACGCGTGGCGATCGCCCGCCTGCACGCGATGCTCGAACTGCTGCCAACAGCGCTCGACAAGCGACTGGGCGACGCGGGCGTGACCGCGTTCGAGCACACGCTGCTCAGCGCCCTGGCCGAACACGAGGCGCGGCGCATGCGACTCAGCGAACTGGCCCGCAAGACAAACGCAACACTCCCGCGCATCTCGCGAGTGGCGACGTCGCTCGAGAAGCGGGGCCTCATCGAGCGGACGCCCTGCCCCGAAGACGGCCGCGCAACAAACGCAGTACTCACCGATGCCGGGGCGAACGCGCACGAGCGCTCCCGCGGGCTCTACGACGACGCAGTGCGTGAACTCGTGCTTTCGGGCCTCACTCAGCTCCCGGGCGACGGGGTGACGCAGCTGAGCGACCTGACACTCGCCGTGCTCACAAGCCTTGATCCCGACCACCCGCGCGCCACCGACGCGCCTGGAGAACCGGCATGCGCGGCCGACCCGGCAGACAAGATCGACCAGACCACCTGTGCAGCCGACCCTGCACCAGAAAGCTTAAGCGCATGAACACATCTGACTACCTCGCCGCGAACGAAGCAAATTGGGACAACCGGGCGCCGCTTCACGCCGCTCGAGACGGCTCAGGATACGGCGTCGACACGTACATCGACGACCAGGCCGCCCTCTCTGACGTCGTCACCTTCGATCGCCCGCTGCTTGGCGATATTCGGGGACTCACAGCCGTGCATCTCCAGTGCCACATTGGCACCGACACGATCTCGCTCGCCCGACTCGGCGCCACCGTCACAGGACTCGACTTCTCTGGCGAATCAGTCACCGAAGCTCGCAAGCTCGCGGCCGAAGCCGGCGACGCGGTTGAGTTCGTACAGTCCGACGTGCACCGCGCCCTCGACGTGCTGCCGGCATGCGCCTTCGACCTCGTCTACACGGGCGTCGGCGCGCTCTGCTGGCTCCCACGCGTCCAGGACTGGGCCAGGGTCGTCGCCCGGCTTCTCGCCCCGGGGGGAACGCTCCACCTGCGCGAAGCACACCCGATCCTCTGGGCAATGGACGAGTCAGTCACCACCGATCTCACCCTGCGCTACCCGTACTTCGAACACGTCCAGCCCCTCGAATGGGACGACACCGAGACATACGTAGAGACATCCACGGCACTGACCTCGACGAAGACCTACGAGTGGAACCACTCGCTCGGCGAGATCATCACCGCGCTCATCGACAATGGGCTGCGCATCGAAACACTCGTCGAGCACCAGAGCGTCCCCTGGGAAGCGCTACCAGGGCAGATGACCCTCGGTGAGGACGGCGAGTGGCGCCTCACGACCCGCGCTGGCGTCGCACCCCTGAGCTACACGCTGCGCGCGGTAAAACCGGCGTAGGCCGCGTCGTCGCAGTGGGCGCCGCGGTGGGCGGCACGGTGAGGTCGCGATCGACGCCGCGGCCGGCGTCGCTCGGCATCACGGCCGGCGCCGCGAGAGGGCTCGGGCCGGGCGCCGCGGTCGGGTTTCCCGCCCGGCTCGCCACTACTCAGTCCCAGCTCGCGCCCGCCGCAGTGCGCTCGCGCTGGTGGCAGGCGGCACACACCGACTCGTACTCGACAGAACCGTCGTCGATCGCAACCTGGTCGCCGTCAAAGACAGGAGTGCCAGACACCTTGCGCAGGTTCATCGTCGCCTTCGAACCGCACCGGCACAGGGTACGGATCTCTTCGATCTCGTGCGCCACACTCAGCAGTCGTGCGGCGCCTGGGAAGTTATCGCCGCGAAAGTCTGTGCGCAGACCGTAGGCGATAACGGTGATGCCCACGCGAACGGCGACGTCGAGTAGTTCGTTGACCTGGCGGCTCGACAGGAACTGTGCCTCGTCGACGAGAATCACGTCGTGCCGCGCCTTCACGGCAGGCAGCGACTCCCCGTCGACCCAGAGGAAGTCGACAGCACGCTCGACGCCCAACCGCGAGATGACACGGTCTCCGCCTTTCGAGTCGACAGCTGGCTTCACGATCAGAATCTGCTTTCCAAGCGATTCGTAATTGTGCCCCACCTGCAGGAGGGCGACGCTCTTCCCAGCGTTCATCGCCGCGTAGCGGAAATGCAGTTTTGCCATGCAGCGACTTTACCGCGTCGCCGTGACTCGACGCCGCGCGGTGCTCGTCTGCGGCCCAGTCCGGCTCTCCGCGAACCGGCGGTTTCGGCTACCTATGGGTGAGCAAAGTGAGGCGAACACCTGTTTCGAATTACAAAAAGGTAATTTACGAATCCCTGTTCTAACGGTTTTGAAAGATCCTGCTCATCGGCGACTTTTCCACAGGCCCGTGTGGACAAGTTGTGGACATTCCTCGAAATTAAGCTATGAGTTATCCACATTGTTGGGGATAAGTTGTGGAATCTCGGCCTGCGACTGGCCATCGAAGCTCTGGGGGCCTGGGGGTCTGGGGTCTGGGGTCTGGGGTCTCGGGTCTCAGGTCTCAGGTCTCAGGTCTCAGGTCTCAGGTCTCAGGTCTCAGGTCTCAGGTCTCAGGTCTCAGGTCTCAGGTCTCAGGTCTCAGGTCTCGGGCCTGGGGTCTGGGGGCCTGGGGGCCTGGGGGCCTAAGGGCCCGAGGGTCTGAGTCTCTGTGACTCCGGGGGCACTGGGACTCCGGCCCTTCAGGGTTCAGGCGCTCCAGCTCTCTGGCCCCGCACCCGCGCGCCCTTTCTGCACCGACGACCCTCGCCACTGCATACGTTTCTTGCAGCGGTACACGTTAATTTGCGTTGGGAAGGTGTGTTCTCGTGGAAAACATATGCATCGGCGCGAAGTGATGGCCGGGTCTGGACCGGAGAGGGTTGAGCGGGAAGAGGCCGGAACCGTGCGGAGCGGGCTGGGATCAGTGCACACCGCGGCGATCGGGGTATGTCGCTCCCCAAATAGCCATCAATCCCAAACGCAAAACCCGGCCAGACTTTCGTCTGACCGGGCATTTTCAGGTGGTGGCGGGTGCGTGATTCGAACACGCGAAGCTTACGCGTCTGATTTACAGTCAGATCCCTTTGGCCGCTCGGGCAACCCGCCTTGGTCGCGTTACCACGACCAGGGAATAACACTACCGGCTCGACGGCCCGAACGGAAATCGAAACGTATCCCGGGGCGTGCGAAGATCATTCCATGCCTACTCTTGCACCCGAGTACACAGTCCATTGGGTCCGCGGTCTCGACGCACTACCGGTTCACACCTTCCACAACATTGCCAGACTTCGGCAAGAGGTCTTCGTCGTCGAGCAGGACTGCGTCTACCTCGACCTCGATGGCCGCGATATGGAGCCAGCAACCGAGCAGTTCTGGGTGAGCTGGGATGCCACGCTCAGCACGACGCCGGGTTCAGCGGTCGCCGCGGACAGCAGCGCTCCCGTCGTGGCTGCGACCCTCCGGGTGCTCGACGAAGGCGAGCGCGAGCCTGGGTTGCGAGCGATCGGTCGAGTCGTGACGAGCCCCGACCACCGCGGAAAGGCGCTCGCAGCTGCGCTCATGGAGGCAGTGCTCGCGGCGCACGGCGACGGGCCCCTTGTGCTTGAGGCCCAGTCTCACCTCACCGGATGGTACGGCAAGTTTGGGTTCGAGGTCGCGGGCGATGAATACCTCGAGGACGACATCCCCCATACGCCGATGCGCCGGGCCTAGGGGGCGGAAGCCGCAAGCCAGACGGGCTAGCCCCGCGGTCCTCGCAGGCTGGTGCCACGGGCCTAGCGGGCGGAAGCCGCAGGAGGCACGGGCAGGATCCGCAGACGAGGCAGGCGGGCCCTGCAAGCGAGACAGCCGGACCACGGCACGCAAGCCCTGCGGCCGCGGACACTACCGTTCGAGGCCGTACCCCTCGAGCGCGTCGAGCCAGGCATCCGCTGTCGCATCGTCAAACGGCGCTACCTGCTCCCGTACCCGCGTCTCGAGAACGAGCGCGAGCTGCTCGAGCCGATCCATCACGTCGCGCGGGTAGCCATATAGCTTCGAGTGTTCAGCCCACTCGTCGCGGTCGTCGACCCAGGTGCCGCGTTCACCTTCAACCCGCACCACGTCAAGGTCCATGTCGATGCCGGTGACAAGCTCTGGATTGTCACTCCACCTGACCTCCCAACCGAGGTCAATGTAGATGCGCATGCCTTTGTGATGATTTCGGTTCACGGTCAACGCAAAGTCGGGGTGCGCGATTCCTGCGCCCGCAAAGGCAGCACCAGGGCCGGCCGCCGGCACGAGCGTGACGCAGGCGCCGCCGACAGCGTACGCTCGGCCGGGCCGCTCACTCCACCAGCCCGTCGGCTGCCCGACCCAGTCACCCCACTTGTCTGACCCGAGGTAGACGCAATCATGTCGCCAGTGCGGAGAGCCGTCCCACTTTCGCCACTGGAAGACCATTGGGGTACCTGGTGTTGGTCGCGACGTCTGCACAGGCCGAGTCTAACGAGGCGCGTTGTGCCCGCACGCCTGCGGGGGCCACGCTAGTCGAGCACCGCGTCGAGCCCCGGCGCCCGCTCGGCGAGTCCGTGTCGCTCGGCGCGAGCGGAGATTGATTGCTCCCGCAGCAGGGTCAGCAGTTCGACAGGGCCTGCCATTGTCACGGGCTCAGCCCAGAGTGCGGCGCGGTCGAGCCCTCCCATCCACTCTGCGACCCGTACCCGGTCGCCGCCGATGAGTCGCACGCGAGCCGCGTCTGACCCGCCTGGGCCGCGCGGCCCCTCCGCGGCGAGTCGCTCAAGCCAGGCCTCGTCGCGTTCGAGTGACACGTCGATGCCCTGCGAGTCGAGGAGGTCGCTGACTGCCTGCGGGAGCACTGCGCCAGTTGAGACGGCGACGGGTGCGCGCACGAGGAGCGCTGCCGCGAGCACTCTGATAAGCCCTGAGAGCGCCCCATCTTCAGCGAGCCTCACCTGCACAACGACGGGCGCTGTTCGCAGGGCATTGCGTTCGATCCCGAGCCCGATCCCGTCGGCGATGGCGCCGAGGTCGGTCTGCCACGTCAGCTGGTCGGAGAGCGCGGCCCTGCGGAGCTCGTCGAACTCTTCGTACGCGAGAGCCGGCTGCGCGGCCTCGATGAGCAGCGCAACCTCGGGGGCGAGCCCGCGGAGGTGGAGGGTATCGCTTCGCTGGCCAGGGCGCCGCTCCCAGGATCCCTGCGCGACAAGCCAGTGAGGGCCGCCGCCGAGCGCTGGAAGCCCCATGACGGCGTCGTTCCAGCCGCCGAACGGCTGCCGTTCCACACGCGCTGCGCTGCTTGAGCGGTTGATCGACACGGAAGCCGCCTCGATCCCGGCGAGCCAGGAGCGCACCTCTCCGTCGTCCCACGACTGGATCGCGGCGACGGCACCGCTTCCTGCTGCGTTCTGCTGCGACACGGCCTCACCGAGCAGCTGAGCGCTGCTGATGCCGATGACGGGAAGTCCGCGGGCGTCATCCCAGAACGGGGATCCAGGCGAGACGCCGATGCGCACACCAGGCCGCCAGAGCAGGCCCTCGTCGTCCAGCTGTTCTGGCTCGACAAGCCACTCCTCGCCCGGGCCGAGCTCGGTCAGCGCAGCGAGGCCGGCTGCACTCGGAACCGCTGGGAGCGGGCCGATGTCGAAGGCGAGCGGATCGTCGCCGAGTGGCCTCGCCGAGTCACCGACACGGAGTCGCCGCACCGCATCAGCGAGCCCGGCCCGGAAGCCGCGCGAGCGGGAGACGCTCGCAAGCAAGACGACCATGTTTGTGCTGCCGAGCGACGTCTGCGTGCCGCGGAAGGCCGAGTCGATAATGTCGGGAATTGCCCGCTCCCGCTCTGCCGAGGGGGTGACGAGCACCGAGCCGCGGGAAGTGAAGTGGCCCTCGACGCGAAGATCTGGCCGGTGCCTGGCGAGTGATCTCCCGAGCTCACGCCCTCCCAGTACGACAGCGCGGTCGACGTGGGGGCTCGCGCCGAGCGCGGCGAACGCCTCCTCGTCGGCGACGCTCACGGTTTCGACAGCGCCAGGGGTGAGACCGCCCACCTCCCACTCCTCAACGCATGAGGTGGCGGCGGCGTGCATGTCTGGTGAGACCGCCCAGAGCGCGCCCGCGCCACTTCCGAGCACGGCGAGCACCGCTGCGGCCTGCGTAGCGAGCGGGGCCGTGACGTCGCCGACAACGAGCACAAGCTTGTCTGGCACGAACGTCGCCCCGCGCACAACGCGGAGCCCGTCGGCGAGCTGCGCCGCGTAGCGGGCTGAGTCGATGATGTGGTTGACGGCGGCGTCGAGCTCTCGCATGGGGGCGCCCGTGCACGCGGCGAGGTCGGTGATGAGACGGTCACGGGCAGCGGCCGTCGCGAGTGCGACGCGCCGCAGGCGAACCGCGCGACCTTCGTGTCGGAGCTCCGACCACCGCGTCGCTGCCTGCCGCGCGAGGGTCGCGGCGGCGTCAGGATCCAGATCTGCCTGCGTCAACGCGACTGTCTCGTCGAGCCGTTCGCCGCGCAGCACGATCTCCCCCGCCTGGCGAAGCAGCCCGCGGGCCCATTCGCGGTTTGCGACAAGGCTCCCGTCAGTCGGCGGCTCATTTGCGAAACCTGTGCGTGAGACGACGGGGATCGCGTGCTGTGGAGCGACGGCCTCAAGAATCACCTCTCCCGTGGCGTTCCGTGCAAGGCCGAGCACAGCTGCTGTCAGGCCGCCGGTGTCGTGGGTCGCCGGCTCGTCGGGGGCGCGGTAGAAGAGTGCACTGTCGCGCTCCGTCGGGTCCCACTCGCGGGCGCGCTGCTGCGTTCGATGGCTTGCCGCCGGCGGCTCTGCAGCGAGCGCTGCAGCCTTCCGAAAGACCTCGTCTGTCAGGTGAGTTGGGTCAGGATCGGCGGCCTCCGCGAGAAGTGCGACCAAATAGCCGAGCACTTCCGCATACTCCCCTTTCGGGGTCACGGGAAGGCGCAGCCGCACATCTGGCACGGCGTTCTCGTCGTTCACGAGCGCGGCAGCGAGGCCGGGTGCGAGGCCGCATCGCAATTGAAGCGCGTACAGCTTGTCGGAGCCGAGCCTCGTCGCGGCCGCAATGGTCGCCGCGGCGATGCGCGGATCCTCAGTCGCGACAATGGGCCGCAGCACCGATGCCCGGCTCGGCTGCAGGGCGACCTCGATGAGACGCAGCAATTGGGCGGCACGCTCAACCGGCTCCTCGATCACGGCGACAGGCAGACCGCTCTGGATCGATGCGACCCGCTCAGCCGCCGCAACGTCGCCGAGCCCAATCACAACATCGACGGGTGCGCCGCCGTCTGCAACACGTCGGCGCGCGAATCGATGGATCGCAGCGTAGGTCTCCCAGGAGTCTGGCAGCTCAGCGAACAGCCGCACACCAACCTCGAGTCTGTCGAGCTCAGAACAGCCAAACGCCCGGGTGAGGAACTCGGTCAGCCGCTTCGCCCAGACCGTGTCTCGAGGCTCAACGAGGAGACGTACGCCGTGCTCAAGCGCCGCCTCAAGCACTGGCCGTACTCTCTCAACTGCAAGCGCGAGGTCTGCCTCTATGCTCCACTCGTCGGCACCAGGCACGAGTCGCGCAGGATCAAACGCGAGCTCCCGAACCGCCGGCTGTGCTGCGAGCGTGAGGAGGCGCTCAACCTCCCGCTTGCCGCCTTCGTCACCGAACACCCCGGCGCCAGTCAGCGACACGAGTACCGAGTGCCCCCGCTCTTTGTGCACCCGAACAGCGTCGGAGAGCGCCGACATGCGACCCGAGAACTTGAGCTGGAGCAGCACGTCTGGAAGCCGGGCGAGCAGGTTCTTGCGCGCGGCCGGACGCACGACCCACGGCAGCCCGAGCGACGCGACACCGCCAGCGCGAAGCAGCAGTCTGTCGCGAGCCGGCATGCTCTCAGGCAGCTCACCTTTCGAGACCCCACGCAGGCCGACTGCCGCGGTAAACGCGTCAGATGTGCCGAAGAGCGAATCAATGAGGCGCCGGGTAAAGTCGAGGCTCTCAGGGCTCGTCGCGAGCTCTCCGAGCAGGCCTGTGCGGGGCGAGTGATGACGCCCGTCGACGTCAGAGAGCGCACTCTCCCAGGCGCTCACGCGCTGGCGTGTGGCCTCCGCGACAGACTCCCACACCGACTCGACGTTCACCTGCTCGTCTCCCATGACCCCACTCTAGGGCTGGCGCCTCGCGAAATACCGTGAACACGCGAATGCCCCCGCGCGCCAAGCGGCGCGCGGGGGCATTCGAAACCGGAAACTCCCGGAGTTACTCGACCTTCTCGGCCTCGGCGAGGATCGCCTCGGGGATGGTTGCGCCCATCCGCTTCGCGGCTGCCTCGTTCACGACGTACGCGAACTCGTTCGAGACCTCGACAGGCATTGTCGCGGGGTCTGCGCCCTCGAGCACCTTCAGTGCCATCTCGCCTGTCTGGTAGCCGAGCTTCGTGTAGTCAATACCGAGGGTGATGACCGCGCCGCCCTCGACGGTGCCTGCCTCGGCACCGATAACTGGGATCTGCTTGTCTTCAGCGACCTGCACGAGCGATGCGATGCCCGCGACAACCATGTTGTCGGTCGGCACGTAGATCGCGTCGACGTCACCGAGCGCCTCGGTCGCCGCAGCGATATCGTTCGCGGTGGTGACTGTCTTCGTCACGACCTCAAGACCGAGCGGGCCAGCGGCCTCGGTGACTGCGTCAACCTGCACCTGCGAGTTGACCTCGCCCGATGCGTAGACAATGCCGACCTTCTTCGCGCCGGGAGCGACCTCCTTGAGCAGCGCAAGCTGCTCATCGAAGGGCGCGAGGTCGCTGGTGCCAGTGACGTTGCCGCCCGGTGCTTCGTTCGACTCGACGAGCTGGCCTTCGACAGCGTCGGTGACGGCGGTGAAGAGGATCGGCTTGTCGGTGATCGCCTGAGCAGCGGTCTGCGCTGCAGGCGTCGCCACGGCGAGCACGAGATCAAGATCTGAGGAAGCGAAGCCCTGCGCGATGGTGACGGCGGTTGCCTGATCGCCGTTCGCGTTCTGGTCGTCCCACTCGACCTCGACGCCCGCGTCGTCAAACGCCTGCTTGAAGCCGGCGGTCGCCGCGTCAAGCGCGGGGTGCTGCACGAACTGGCTCACACCGATCTTGTACGAGGCCTTCGCCTCGTCACCCGAATCGGTTGCGGCGGGGCTGGAGCAGGCGTTCAGCGTCAGCGCCGCGACGGCGAGGCCGGCGAGCGCGATGCCTGAGCGGCGGAACGAGGTCAGTCGCATAGTAAAACGGTCCTTCGTGAGTATGCCGCTGCAACACCGCAACGGCAGGGGAAAACAACAAGGGCTTTGCTGTTTCCAGCATCGTACCCTGACAGGGGCTCCCCCAAACTCGCGCCGCGGCGCAACAGTTACGCAAACGAGACGGGACGGGGCCGAGCGCGAGCGCTAAGCCAGCAGAGCGCGGTCGTCGAAGCTCGCGCCCTTGATCTTCGCGAACTCGGCAAGCAGCATCGGCACGGTGAGCTCCGACTTCTCCTCGGCGTTCGCCTCGAACACGATGCGTCCCTCGTGCATCATGACAAGCCTGTTGCCAAGCGTGATTGCCTGCTCCATGTTGTGCGTCACCATGAGCGTCGTGAGGTTGCCCTCCGCGACGATGCGCTCGGTGAGTGTCGTCACAAGCGCCGCGCGCTGCGGGTCAAGCGCCGCGGTGTGCTCGTCGAGCAGCAGGATCCGCGGCTGCGTGAACCCAGCCATGAGCAGCGACAAGGCTTGACGCTGCCCACCCGAGAGCAGGCCAACCTTCGCCGTGAGACGGTTCTCAAGCCCGAGCTCGAGCGATTCGAGCTCGGTGGCGAACGCCTCGCGGCGGGCCTTCGTGATGCCCCGGTGCAGACCGCGGCGCTTGCCTCGCTGCAGGGCGAGCGCGAGGTTCTGTTCGATGGTGAGGTCGGGGGCTGTGCCCGCCATCGGATCCTGGAAGACGCGACCGACGTATCGGGCCCGCTTGAACTCTTTCAGTTTCGAGACTGAAGCGCCGTCGATCCTGATCTCGCCGGTGTCGATCGGGTAGCGGCCCGAGATCGTGTTCAACAGCGTTGACTTGCCCGCGCCGTTCGAACCGATGACAGTTACGAAATCGCCCTCTGCGAGCTCGAGGTTGAGTTCGACGAGCGCACGGCGCTCGTTCACCGTGCCCGCAAAGAATGTCTTAGAGATGTTCGCGATGCTCAGCATGATTACGCTCCCGTCGTCGCGGCCGCCGCCGGCTGGGTCATGATGTCGGATCGCTTGTTCCCGCGGTTCTTGAACGACGGGATGCGCTTCAAGAACCCCCAACGTGGCAGCAGCAGGGCAGCGATCACGAGGAGCGCAGTCATGAGCTTCATGTCGTCTTGGTTGAAGCCGATTCGCAACGCGCCGAAGATGATGATGCGGTAGAGCACCGCGCCAACGACGACTGCGAGGGTTGCGAGCCAGATCCAGCGCTGCCCGAGCAGCGCCTGACCGAGAATCACTGAGGCGAGGCCGACGAGGATCACACCGATGCCCATGCTGATATCAGCGAGACCGTTGTACTGCGCGATGAGCGCGCCGGCGAGGCCGACGAGGCCGTTCGAAAGCGACAGGGTCAGGATCTTCATGCCGTCGGTGTTCACGCCGAACGAGCGGATCATCTGCTCATTGTTGCCAGTCGCCTGGATCGCGAGACCAAGATCGGTCGACAGGAACCAATCAACGAGCAGCTTGATCGCAAAGACGACGACGAGGAAGATCAGTACGACGTACCAGGTCTTGCCCATCCATCCGGCCTCACGCAGTGGGCTAATGAGCGTCTCCTCGCGGAGAAACGGTAGGTTCGACTTCCCCATAATGCGCAGGTTGATCGACCACAGCGCGATCATTGTGAGAATGCCGGCGAGCAGACCGTCGATCTTGCCCTTGGTGTGCAGGATGCCGGTGATCGCGCCCGCGATCATGCCAGTCACGCCACCCGCGAGCGTCGCAAGCAGCGGGCTCTGGCCGGCGTGAATGAGCGCCGCAGCAGTCGCCGCGCCAGTCGTCAGGCTGCCGTCGACAGTGAGATCTGGGAAGTTCAGCACGCGGAACGTGAGATAGACCCCAAGGGCGAAAATGCCGTAGAGAAGTCCGACTTCAATTGCGCCTATCAATTCGCGCCTCCTGCTGTGTAGTGTTCATGCTCGTCTGCTCCGGCGTGAAAGCCGAGAGTAGCCCCTAGAGCAGCGCCGCCGCCGCTGAAGAGACCTCGATCACTGCGTCATTCTCATGACGCGCACCGATGGAGATGCGAATTCCATCACCTGAGAAGCAGCGTACCGAAACTCCGCGCTCCGCGAAGACTTCGCTGACTGCGTCGCTCGCGGCGCCCGCCGTAATCCACACAAAGTTCGCCTGCGAGTCCAGCACAGGCAGGCCCGCCGCACGAAGCGCGGTTGTGACGCGCTCGCGCTCGGAGACGAGCACGTCGATGCGTTCCTGCAGCTCATCCTCGGCCGCGAGCGACGCAACCCCGCCGGCCTGGGCGAGAGCGCTGAGCGCAAATGGCACTGCCGCCTTGCGCAGCGCGTCAGCGACCTCGGGCTGCGCAACAGCGTAGCCAACGCGCAGCCCGGCGAGACCGTACGCCTTCGAGAAGGTGTGCAGCACGGCAACGTTCGGGTAGCGTCCGAAGAAATCGAGGCCGACTGCCGAATCCTCCTCGACGTTGAAGTGCACGTATGCCTCATCGAGCACGACGAGCACGTTGTCAGGGACCTGCTGCATGAACGCCTCGACAGCCGCCTGAGAGACAGTCGTGCCCGTCGGATTATTCGGGTTGCAGACAAAGATGAGCTTCGTGCGGTCGGTGATCGCGGCAGCCATGGCGGGCAAGTCGTGAGCACCATCCGAGGTGAGTGGCACCTGCACCGGGGTCGCGCCAGCAAGCTGGACAAGGATCGGGTAGGCCTCGAACGACCGCCACGCGTACATCACCTCATCGCCAGCACCGGCGAGAGCGTGAATGAGCTGCGCGGCGACCTCGACTGAGCCAGCGCCGAAGGCAATGTTCTCGGGCGCGACATCAAGCCTCGCTGCGAGCGCCGCCGTGAGCTCGGGGGCAGCGATACTCGGGTAACGATTCACCGACGTTGGAAGCGCTGCGGCGAGCGCCTCGAGCACTGAGGGTAGCGGATCGTAGGGGTTCTCGTTCGACGAGAGCTTCGCGCTCAGGCCGTCTGGGCCGAGCTGTGCTGGCTTTCCTGCACGGTAGGAAGGGATGCTCTCGAACCCTGAACGGATCGACACTGACATAGAGGGAACTCGCTTTCAAAGAGGCTGGGTCAATCCTACGCACCCGCGCGAGCGCCGCCCAGCACAAGCGGTACACCCGCCGAAGCCAATGGAGTTCACCACCGGTTCGCTCAGCCGCAGGGCAGCAGATCCGCAGATCACATGTCCATCCCCGTCTCACCGGGAATATCTACTGCAGATCACATGGGTATGCGCCTGCCGTGGCGCGGCGGTGCGAGGCGACTTCCGCCCAAAGATCTGTGATCTGCAGTTCGAATGCCCCACTCCTCGCCGAAGAGGCATATCTGCTGCAGATCACAGATCTAGCGGCCGGAGCCAGGGCAGGCGGACGGCACAGGGCGCAAGGCCAGCACCGAAGTCCCTAAGCTGCGCCGCCGAACTCGCCGGTTGCGACGATGATCGCGCGGGCAAGCACCGCGTCACGCATCATGAAGCCGAGCACTGCTGGAGTCGCCTGCGGATCGATGTCAATGTGGTCGACGTCGAGCGCGTGCACGACGAACCAGTAGTGGTGCACGCCGGTACCCTCGGGTGGCCCAGCTCCAACGAACGCGGGCTCGCGCTGCTCGTTCGGCATCGTGATCGCACCCTCGGGCAAGAGTGCCCCGCCGAGAGCCCCTGCCCCGGCAGGAAGATCTGTGACTGTCGCCGGAATGTTTGCGACCGCCCAGTGCCAGAAACCAGACCCTGTTGGGGCGTCTGGGTCGAAGCAGGTCACAGCGAAACTCTTTGTCTCGGCTGGGAAACCGGACCAGCTCAGTTGTGGCGAGCGGTTCGATCCACCGGCGCCCTCACCGTAGAGCTCGGCGGGCAACGGCTCGCCGTCTTGAATGTCGGCGCTGACGAGGGTGAACCCTGGCTTCTCCGGCATCCCGGCGTACGGGTTCAACGCGCCGCGACTCGGGTGACTTGTCATGGTCGCTACGCTACCTGGGAACACACGTTCTGGAAAGCCACGAACCGATAGACTGGCCTGAATATCAGCGACGCAGCAGCGATGTGGATTGGAGTGCAGCATGGCGGTCACAACCGGTTCGGAGCGTGCCCGTGGCGCGCTCTCGTACCTTCGCCGCAAGATCTCAACGGGCGAGTGGGCGGTGGGTGAGCGAATCCCCATCGAGCCCGAGCTCGCAGATCAGATGGGCGTGGGCCGTTCAACCGTTCGCGAGGCCGTCCGCTCGCTCGCAAGCATGGGCATGCTCGAGACGGCCCCCGGCCGCGGCACCTTCGTGCGTTCCTCGTCGCCGACCAGCTCGCTGCTCGACGAGTTCCTCGCGGACTTCTCGCTTGAGGAGATCCTGAGCTACCGTCGTGCGCTCGAGATCGAGGCTGCGCAGCAGGCTGCACTGCATCGCTCCGACGAAGACCTGGCCGCGCTCGAACAGGCGACGATTGAAGAGGTCGGCTGCTCACGCTGCCCCGTCCTCAGCCTGACGGACTCGGGAGAGGGCGCGTTTGACAGCCGGTTCCACCGCCTGATCTTTGACGCCGCGAAGAACCGGCTACTCGCCGCGCTCTACGCAGGCATCAACGACCAGCTGCGCACGCCCCAGCACCGCGGCCGCCTCGCAAACGTTGCAACCGGGGCCGAGATGGAACGAGACCACCAGCGCGTGCTCGAGGCCATCCGCAAGCGTGACTTCATCGACGCGGTGCACGCGATGGTCGATCACGTCGATCATGACGTCGTCATCGTGAACGAGCAGCAGGAGGTCGTCCCGCCGCTCGCCCGCACACCTGAGCAGCAGCAGCGCATCGACGATGTGCGCGACGGCCGCCCGGCGGTCGTCTAACCGCTGAGAGCCTCCTCTCCCGCGGCGCCGTCGAGATACGCGCGCAGTGCATCGCGAACGAGTGTCGCACCAGCGACCCCGCCGTAGTTCGCGGCGAAGCGCTCGTCTGCAACGTACATCTCACCGAGGCCCCGCACGTAGTGCTCGAACGCCTCTCCCGTCGGCGCTCCTGGCACCCCACGAAGCCACTTGGCGTGACGCTCAGCGAGCGCCTGCGCACGCTCGGACGTGGGATCCTCACCGCCGTTCGCCGCCGCGATCCAGTCGGCGTTCAGCGCCGCGACCTGATCCTGCCACCCCTGCTGCTGCTCGGCGCTCATGCTGCGCCACCAGCTGTCGCTCTTCGCATAGGCGTTCTCACCCCAGCGTTCAATGACTTCTTCCTTGTGCTTCGTATGATCGAAACCGTCAAACATGTTGGCCTCCATGAGCCCGTTCCCTTCGTGTTGTGTGGTGAGCGCGGCAATTGTGCGCCGGACGGCGCCGATCTGGCGGTCAATCCGCGCCCGCTCTTGCTCGAGCAGGCCGAGGTGTGCGCCGAGCACTCGGGCCTCGGCCAACGCAACAGCGTCGGCAGTCCCGGCGAGGTCGCTCCCCGCGTCTTGCGCGGCGAGCACGTCTGCGATTCGGTCGAGCCCAAGCCCGAGCTCACGCAGTAGCAGTACTCGCTGCAGCCGGACGAGCGACCTGTCGTCGTAGTACCGGTAGCCGTTGTGGCCAACACGCGTCGGCCGCACAAGGCCGAGCGCGTCGTAGTGGCGTAGCGTGCGTGACGTTGTGCCCGCCGCGCGGGCGATCTCCTGGATCGAATACTCCACTGCCGTCTCCACTTCGTCGCTCAAGGCGCACACTCCGTACGCCCGTATCTCACGGTAGAACTTGACGCTACGTCAAGGTCAAGCGATATGCCAGAACTCGTTCTCGCGCGCGGGCAGCGCGCCGCCCGACCAGGCGTAGGCTAAAGCAATGGCAAGCATCCGATTCGTCGCTATTGGAGACAGCTTTACCGAGGGAGTTGGTGACGAACAGCCCGACGGCAGCGTGCGCGGCTGGGCCGACCTCGTCGCGCAGGGACTCGCCGATGCGACCGGAGAGCCCATCGAGTACGCGAACCTCGCAATCCGCGGCAGGCTACTCGCCCCGATCCTCGCCGAACAGCTCGAACCGGCGATCGAGCTCGGGCCGACGATCCTGAGTTTCAATGGCGGCGGCAACGACATGCTCCGCCCAGGCACCGACATGGCCTCGATCATCGCGGCGACCGAGGGCGCTCTCACCCGCATCCAGCAGGCCGGCATCGAGCCGCTGCTGCTCGCGGGCGCGAACCCGACCGGTGGGCTCCCCTCGGGCGGCAGCGTGAGCAGGAAGGGCAGCGAACTGACTCGCGCAGCCGGCGATGTCGCACGCCGGCTTGGGGTCAAGTTCTCGAACAACTGGGACGATGCCGAGCTCGCGGGAAGTCAGTATTGGTCGATCGACCGTCTCCATCTCGCACCCATCGGCCACCACCGTGTCGCCGCAAACGTTCTCCGAACCCTCGGTCACGAACCCCCCGCCGACTGGGTGACAACCGCCGCCCCGAAGGCGGCCCCGACGGCCCGCGATCAACTGCGCTACACCCGTGAACACGTGTTGCCGTGGATTGGGCGCCGTCTCACCGGCCGATCCAGCGGCGACGGCCGGACTGCGAAGTACCCGGAGGTTGTGACGATCAATCCTCGGTAAGGGCTGTGCCCCCTGCCCGAGCAACGCGCGATCAGGGGGCACAGTCGAGGGGTGGCGCTACTGTCCGGACGACAGCCAGCGGCTGAGGGGCCTGCGTGCAACAATCAGCACCGCCCCAAGCACCAGACCGGTTGCCGACACGATCGAGAAGTAGGCGGGTGATTCGATCGCGGCGAACAGCTGGCCAAGCAGGCCAGAAAGCGACGAGCCAAGCGCAAGGGTGAGGAAGTTCAGGCCAACCATCTGCGACTTGAACGACTTCGGGCCAATCTGCGTCGCGACCGACAGGCCGATCGGGCCAACGAAGACCTCGGACGATCCCGCCATCGCCATGAACAGCAGAATGAGCGCGAGCGGGATGAATGCGTCGCCGGTCGCCTGCGAAATGATGAGCAGGAACAGGTAGGCGCAGCCAATCTGCACGAGACCGATGCCGAACTTGGTGACCGGCGACGGCTGGCGCGACCCCATGCTGTTCCAGAGCTTCGCGATGAGCGGCGTGATGAGCACGGCCGCGAGTGGGCTCACCGTCGTGATCCATGCGACGGGGAACGTCCAGTCACCAATCTGCAGGTTAATCCGCTCGGTGATGAGGATCGAGATCGCAGTGAACTTCTGGAAAAGCAGTCCGAAGTAGATGCCCGAGAAAAGGAACAGCGGAAGGTAGGCGAGCACACGGCTGCGCTCGTCTCGGGTGACGCTGCGTGACGTGCACATGGTGATGAAGTAGGCGGCCGCGGCGAGCAACGCAAGGACCGTCGTCGTGCTCGCGAGGTTCTCGGCTCGCAGCATCCCCGACCAGATCGCGCCGCCGAGCGCCAACAAGCCGAGCACGGCTACGCCGGCGAACACCGGGTACTTGCCTCGCGGCAGGGGGTTGTTCACAGCGGATGCCCGCTCCGGGAGCTTCTTCCACGACACGAGATACTGTACGAGCGCGCCGGCCATGCCGACCGCAGCCAGGCCAAAGCCCCAGTGGAAGCCGTACTCGTTCTGCACCCAGCCGGTCGTGAGCGGTCCGACAACCGCCCCGATGTTGATCGCCATGTAGAAGTACGAGAAGCTGACATCGCGTTCCTGCTGCGGGCGTCCCTCGACGAGGAAGCCAACAATCGAGGTGATGTTGGTCTTGAGCGCACCGGTGCCAATGACGATGAGCACGAGCCCGATGCCGAGTCCGCCGAGCCCCTGGGCGAATGCGAGCACGATGTGGCCCGCCATGATGACGATGGCGCCGAAGAGCACCATGAGCTTTGGCGCCACGAGGCGGTCGCCGAACCAGGCACCGATCACCTGAGCGAGGTAGACGGCGCCACCGTACGCCCCGACGATTCCTGCCGCGGCCGCTGGCGCGACCTCAAGGCCGCCATCGGCGAGGGAGTAGAGCAGATAGAAGGAGAGAATCCCCTGGAGCCCGTAGAACGAGTAGCGTTCCCACAGCTCCGTGAAGGCCATGCTCCAGACGCCGCGCGGAAGCTGAGCCTTGCGCGGGGGCGGTACAGTGTCAGCCGTTGGGGTGGTAATCGAGTGGGTCATTCGTGCAGCCCTGCCAATCGTGATCCAAATCGTGCGATGAGTGAGGTGTTTTCGGAGTTCCGTGCTTCTTCCCACGCGTCAGCCACTCCGAACAGGCTGTACATGGCGTGGACGCCGACCCACCGGATCGGCTCGGGCTCCCAGATGCCGGAGTTGTGATCGTTCCAGGGCAGTTGGGTCAGCCCGGTCGTCTTCCCCTCAACTCGATCCAGCAGCGTGCGGGCTGCAAGGTTCGTTGCGGTGACGCCGTGACCCGCGTAGCCACGCGCATTTCCGATGCCCGTCGCGGGGTCGAAGTAGATGCCCGCACACCAGTCGCGGGTGACTCCGATCGCTCCGCGCCACGCGTGATCGATCTCAATGTTGGCGCTGGGGAAGAAGAAGTCGAGGCGATCCTTCAGCGTCTTGATGGTTCTCGCGTCGACGACGCCCTCGCCTGGGAGGCCTGAGGCGTAGGCGTACGGCGTCCCGCGCCCGCCAATGGCAATCCGATTGTCTGCGGTGCGCTGGGCGTACACGAAGGTGTGCGCGCCGTCGTTCAGGCACTCGCGACCGTCCCAGCCGATGCGTGACCAGTCTGCGTCGCTGAGGGGCTTGGTGACGATCATGGAGGAGTTCACGGGAATGACCTCGCGGCGGCCGAAACCTGGGCCCTCGCTCTCGACCGTTCCGGTGAACGCCTCAAGGCAGCTCAGAATGACCCGCCCGCGCACAATTCCGCGCGTCGTTGTCGCCGCGTGAGGGTCGATGCGCTCGACCTCAGCGTGTTCGCGAATGGTGACTCCCTTCGCCTCAACCACGTCGGCGAGGCCACGTGTGAGCTTTGCCGGGTCCACACGCGCAGTGTCGCGGTAGTACATTCCGCCCAGCGCCGGAACGATGCCGATGCGTTCCTTGAACGCGGCGGCGTCGAGTAGCTCGATCGACTCTGGCTCGTAACCGTTTTCAAGGTTCGCGCGGTATGTCGCCTGCAGCCGCTTCAATGCCGCGGGTGTTGTCGCTGCCTGCAGTTGGCCGCCGCGGTGCTGATCCGCGCCGATGCCTTCAACGTCGAGCACGCGCAGGGTCTCTGTGATCGCCGCGCTCATCTCGTGCTGAAATGCGCGAACGGCGCTCTTCCCGTCGAGGCCGCGCTTGTTCATCGCTTTGGCGTACACGGCACGGTTACCGGGGATGAGCGTCGACACCCATCCTCCGTTGCGGCCCGAGCCCCCGTACCCGACCTCGTGAGAGTCAAGCACCGTGATACGCCACTCCGGGTGCGCGGTCGCCGCGTAGTAGGCAGTCCATAGCCCAGTCATTCCGCCGCCGACGATGACAAGATCCTGTTCTTCGCTAGGAAGTGCACTGCGCCGGGACGGCGCGGAGGCACGGGCAGGGATGGCTGATTCGGGATTGCGCATCCAATGCGAGATCTCGCCGTTCGTGTAGTGAGTCACCTTCGTGGTGTCCTTCCCAGTAGTTGTGTCGGTGCAAAATGTGCACGGCAAAGCAGCGCCGTGGCGCGTCGAACAGCGCCGACCTCCGTCGGCGGTTCATTCAGTTATTGAAAGTGGGGTATCAGTAAGTCGGGGGCGCCATTGTCCAGAGCACACGAGCTTGCGCGGTGCCGCTTGCTTCGACCACTCGGTGCGGCTCGCTGCTGTTGTAATGCAGGGAATCGAGTTCGCCGAGTTCGTAGGTGTCGTCCCCCACCGTGACGGTGACCCGCCCTGAAAGCACTACGAGCACTTCCTCTGACGCACCGTGCGTGTACTGGCCTTCGCCTGTCGATCCGCCGGGTTCGAAGAGCCCGATCAGCACCTCCAGGTGGTCGAAGTGCGAGGGAGTGAGCTTCAGTTTTGTCGCTCCGTTGCCGAATGCAAAGCCCTGCGCGTCGCGGAACCGCTGCACTCGGCTGCTCGCTTCGGCCTCCGGCGCATCGAACAGGTCGCCGACGCCGAGCTTCAGTACGGCGCAAATGCTCTGCAGTGCGCGCACGCTCCCGTTGGAGTAGCCTCGCTCGATCTGCGAGATGAACCCCTGCGTGAGGCCGCTGCCCTCGGCCACGTCTTTGAGGGTGAGGCCGAGCGCGCGCCGACGCCGCTTGAGGCGTGCTCCGACGGTGGAGCCGCCGTGGGCCTCGTTACGTGGCTCGTCGGCGAGTTCCACAGGGTCATTCATTGACATGCTGCGAATCTAACACAGCTTTGATATTTGTACAAAAAACTTTACTGGCGCTCCGGCCAGTCGGTCACCGCTCGAGCGCGGAGCACTCAGGGCACAGCCCGAACAGGTCGACGACGTGGCCGATCTCGGTGAATCCGTGCTCTGCGCCGACACGGCCAGCCCATTCTTCGACGACTGTCGCAGCGAGCTCGCGAGTCTCTCCACAGCGGCGGCACACGAGGTGATGATGATGCGCCGATGTCTCGCACGACCGAAACAGCGTCTCGCCCTCTGGCGACTGCAACGAGTCGGCGTCTCCGACCTCCGCGAGGTGCGCGAGTGCGCGGTAGACCGTCGCGAGGCCGACCGTCGAGCCGCCATCCTTCAGCCGCCTGTGGAGTTCTTGGGCGCTCACAAACCCGGGCGCATCGACGAGTTCGACGCGCACCGCTTCGCGCTGCCAGGTGTTTCGCTTCGGCTGCATCACTCACCTCCCGTGATCACTGCAGCTGGAGTCTTCCCCTCTAAGCTACCGGAGAGCGGGTTCGAACGCCGCCTGAGCAGCATCGACGCGCCGAGCGCGAGCACGTACACCGCAGTAGCGGCGAGGCCGATCGCGCCGCCTGCGGCAATATTCCACTCGCGCGACGCCCACAGTCCGAGCAGTCCGCTCACGACTCCGAGCACGGCAGCGATAGGGGGCACCCAGGCGATTGTCGGCGCGAGCAACCGCGCTGCGGCCGCTGGGGCAATCAGGATCGCGACACCCAGGATCGCCCCCACCGCTGGCATCGACACGACAACCGATGCGGCGATGATGCCGACGACGACGAACTCCACCGGGCCAGAGCGGAAACCCGCTGCCGTGAACCCCGCTGGGTCGAACGTGTGGAAGAGAATCCGCCTGCCGAACACTGCAAGCGCGACGAGCGAGAGAACCAGCACTGCCGCTGTCGCCGAAATGTCGACGAAGGTCACGCTGAGTGGCGATCCAACGAGCAGCGCGTCGACAGGAACGCCGAGGCCGGGGTTCGCGCTCGACAGCAACGCGCCGAGCGCGAACCCGAGCGCGAGCACGATCCCGCTCGAGACCTGCCCGCCCTGTCGCGGCACGCGAGACAGCACTCCCATGAGCAGCACGAGCAACGCAGCGAAGAGCGCCTGCCCGATCAGCAAGTTCCACCCCGCGAGCGCGAAGATCACGCCCCCCGGGAACGTCGCGTGACTCAACGCAATCGCAAAGAAGGAACGACCACGAAACACGATCAGGGTGCCGGCGACACCGGCGAGCAACCCGAGAAGCGCCAGTTCCAGTGCAGCCATAGCAAAGTAGCTCACGGACACACCCCCACGTTGGCGTTCGACACGGTGGACTCGGTGGCGGCTACCCGCCGTGCGCGCGCTCGCTTTGCGCTGTGCACCGCCTGGGAGGCCACCACTGCGACGCCGTAAAGGGCAACGAGGGCGAGCACGATGAGGGCGCCGGGTGACGCCGAGACCGACCCGCGAAGCGACCATTCGAAGGAACCCCAGAGCCCAGCAACCCCCGAGGCGAACGTCACGACCGCCGCAGCGGGCGCGAGCAGCGCAAGGCGGCGGGTGAGGAGCCGCGCAACGGCAACAGGGACGACGAGGATCGCGACAACCATGAGCACCCCGAGCGCCTGCACGCCGGCGACGACGAGCAGCGCGACGGCAACGTTCAACGCAAGGTCTGTACGAAACGCGCTAAAGCCCGCGGCGTCGAACCCTGCGCGGTCGAACGCCCGATACAGCTGCGCGCGGCGAGTCAGCGCGATGATCACGATCGCGACGACACCGACGACAGCGATCTGGATAAGTTGCGCCGCGGTCACTGTCAGGATCCGCCCGAACAGCAACTCCTGCAGCTGTGAGACGTAGCTGTCGCCCCGCGAAACAAGCACAATGCCGAGACTGAACAGCCCCGTGAGCACGACTGCGATCCCTGCGTCACGGGCCGCAACGCTGCCTGACCCTCGTGCGGTTTCGCGCCCCAGGAGGGTAAACAGTAGCGCCGCGACGAGCGCGGCTCCGAGCGCGCCGGGCACCAGCCCTGCGGTGCCTCCGACGAGCGAACCAATCACGAGCCCCGGAAAGACTGCGTGCACGAGCCCGTCGCTCACGAATTCGAGCTCACGGAAGTTGATGAATACCCCGACGATCGCCGCCGCCACCGCGAGCACCGCGATCGCGATGATCGCGCGCTGCATGAACGGCAGCGCAAAGATGGTCGCGAGCCCCGGCGCCGCCTGAGCGAGCCAGCCGGTCACGGCGCATCGACCTCTCGGGTTGTCGTGACTGTGTGTGCATCGAGCTCGACAGTGGAGTCGTGGAACGCGTGTTGCACTGCATCAAGCGTGAGGGCGTCTTCAAGTGTGCCGAACGCCGCCGGGTGACCGGGCTCTCCGGGCTCGTGTCCACTCGCGAGCAACAGCACGTGAGTGCAGGCTGCCTTCGCGATCTCAAGGTCGTGCGTTGACACGATGACCGTGCGCCCCTCGTCGCGCTGCCGCGCAACGAGGGCGAGCAGCATTTCGCGATTCTCTCGGTCGAGACCGTTGAACGGCTCGTCGAGCAGCAGGAGGCGCGGGTTTGAGACGAGCGCGCGAGCCAAGATCGCCCGCTGCTGTTGGCCGCCCGAGAGCTCGCCAAAGATGCGGCCAGCGAAGGCTTCCAGTCCCACGAGGCGAATCGCGTTCGCGATTGCTTCCCGCCCGGCCTTGCCGA
Organism: Leucobacter sp. NPDC015123; assembly: GCF_043080205.1. Taxonomy (NCBI): domain Bacteria; kingdom Bacillati; phylum Actinomycetota; class Actinomycetes; order Micrococcales; family Microbacteriaceae; genus Leucobacter; species Leucobacter sp. NPDC015123. The sequence goes on from NZ_JBIBVH010000010.1 coordinate 56,208, forward strand.
TCCGACCGAACGCGCCGACCTCCCGGTACAGCCCCATGCTCACCACGGTGCGCACGGTGACGGGAAGGCTCGTGTCGCGCGCGTCGGATTGCGGGAGTGTACCGACGCTGCGGCGAGCAGCCGTCGGTGACTCACCGAGCACGCGCACCGTCCCACCGGTGAGGTCCGCGAGCCCGAGAATGCCGCGCAACAGTGTGGACTTCCCCGAACCGTTGGGCCCAATGAGCGCGACTGCAGCGCCTGACGGCACGTCGAGCGTCAGGCTCTGCACCCGAGTCTCGCCGCCGTAGCCGAAGGACGCCCCGGCAAGCGCAAGGGCTACTTCAGCGTTGTCTGTCATGAATGCTCCCCCAGGCCCTTCGGAACGGGGCCAGGCGTCACACCCCAGGCTTCGAGGATAACGCGGGTGTTGTGCACAGTGGCGTCGACATACGTTTCTGCCCCGCTCCCTGCGGCGCCAAGCGAGTCAGCATACAGCGCATCGCTGTCAACGACGGTGATGCCGGTTTCGCGCGCGATCGTCTGCGCGAGTTTCGGGCTCATCGACGACTCAACAAAAATCGCCCGCACCCCGCGCTCTCGGATCTTCGCGCTGAGAGCATCAAGCTCAGCGACGCTCGGCTCGGCGTTGTCTTCAAAGCTCGGCATGATCGCGCCGGCGTAGGCAATGTCGTAGTCGTGGAGGAAGTAGCGGAGCGAGTCGTGACCGCTGACGAGCACACGATCCGCCGCCGGCACGCCCGCAAACTGCTCACTGACCCACTCATCGAGCGTGGTGAGCTGCTCCTCGAGCTCCGCAGCGCGTTGTGTGTAATCGGCCGCGTGGGCAGGATCCGCCTGGGCGAGCCCACGCGCGACCTCGGCTGCCATGCCGCTCGCGTACCGCGGGGATGTCCAGAGGTGTGGGTTCACGTCGCCGTGATCGTGCCCGTCATGCCCAGCTTCTTCATCGCCGTGGTCGTGCCCCTCGTGGCCTGCCTCCTCGTCGGCGTGGTCATGGTCGGCTTCGCCTACAGCCCCATCTGTGGCTTCGTGATCGGCGTGGTCGTGGTCGTGATCGTGCTCAGGCGTCTCGCCGGTCTCCGCCTCACGCTCGCCCTCGGCGGTGATCGCTTTCGCTTCAGCGAGGTCGATGCCGTCGGAGGCAGTGACAAGCTCACCGCTAAAGCCCGACGCTTCGATTGCCGAATCGATGAAGCCTTCAAGTTCTGCACCGTTCACAATCAGCACGTCTGCCTGGCTCATGGCAACAAGCTCCTTGGGAGACGGGTCGAAGTGGTGAGCTGAAGCACCCGGCTGGAGCAGGCTCGTCAGCGAGATGTCGTCGCCGCCGATCTGGCTGGCGAAGTCAGCAAGCTGTGTCGTGGTTGCGACGACGGCCAGGGTGTCGCTGTTCGCCCCCTCAGCCGCGGGAGTGCATGCGCTGAGCGCGAGGACTGCGGCGAGCGCCGGGACAACGATTTCTCCGCGACGGGAGTGTGAGAGCTTGGACATACAACACCTTCTAAATGAGAACGAGTCTCATTCTATGTGCGAATGAGAACGGTTCGCAACAAGGTGGCGTGCCGAGGCCCTGGCCCGGTCGCACAGGCAGCGTTGTCAGCAGACATGCCGACGACTTTTACGCACCAGCCGGCCTTGCCCTCTACTCACTCACGGGCGGATACTTCTCAAGCGCATCCCACGCAGGGAACGGGCGATACGCCCCGGGCAACAGATGCACGAACTTGTCCTCAGCCGCATCAAACGCGTCACCATGGGCACGCGCCGCATCCTCAGCCTTCTCACGCTCATAGATCGCGTCAGTCACAGGCCCCCAGTCCCCCCAGTACACGGGCGAGTGGACTGAGAGATAGAGTTCTCCGTCGTTGTGATCACGGATCTCATACCAATATCCATCAGGGTCAGTGACAGTCAAGCGCGTATTCTCGGAAGTCATCGGCGCCCCAGTAACATCCCAACCACGCTCGACCCACATCTGTCTGATCTCCTCGAGCGTCACATGCGGCGCATCGTCATACGAATATCGCCGAAAGATGGTGTAGTAATAGCTGTTATCCCGCGTATCACCAACCAGCTTTCCGCCCAGGGCAAACCCCGACCCGGGGATCACCCCAGAATCGACACTGCTCGCACGCCACTCTCCGGCATAGATATCCTGCTGCATCGCAGTCACCCGCTCATACAGTGCAACATACCGCTCACCAGCAAGCGCATACTGAGCCTCAAGCGACCTCCCAAGGGATTCCTCTTCGGTCATCCCAGCGCCATCTCGCGCTCCCTCACCTGCACCACACCCGGTCACCATCACTCCTACCGCCAACACCAACGCTACGCCCCGCTTGAGCCGCTTCATCTAATGGGGCCCTTCCCCCTCATGATGTCCCACAGCGCGCCCACAGTGCTCGACTCCGGGTACAAGTACCCGATCTCGTCAGCTGCCTCGGTGCCATCAAACGTGTCTGCCATCCATTGCAGCGGGCCGCCCACCCCAGGGAGTGCATCCCAGGCAATAGGGTGCACAAGGTTATGCATCGTGACCTGCTTGCCTCTCTCGGTTTCTTCTGACGAGAACACGTACGCGCCCTCAAGCTTCCGTGGATCTTCGCGCTTCTGGTACACGCCACCACCGTCCTCTGACGCGTGACGAAAGTGAAGGTACTGGCCCACCCCTGCCGCTATATTGTCCCTACTCGCATGCGTCGCATAGATCTTGGTGCCCTTGGAGTCGCTGAGCGCCGTCAGGTCTTCTGCCGCCGTTCCGTACTTCAGGCCGGCCGAACCGAGCGCCACAAATGAGTCAACTTTGGCAGTTGTGTTCTTGAGGGCCTCTGCGACGACGTTCGTGCCATACGAATGACCGATCGCAACAAACCGGTCGATCGAGTCACCACGCTGCGCCGCGATCCCATCCATGAAGCTCGAGAGCCGGGGCGCCCCGCTGTCGGCGCGGCCCTGCCAGGCTTCTTCCAGGAGGTTCGGGGAGCGGTACCCGATCCAGGTAACCATCGCGTAATCGGGGTCGCCGTCACGGATCTCTCGGAACGCATCGAGGGCGTCCCCGATTTGCCGAACGTTTGAACCCATCCCTGAAGCGAACAGCCCGACCTGTCTTGCGGTGTCGAGGTTTCCCATAGAAATTCCTGCGGCGACCGCACCATCGTGGCTGCCGAGCGACAGCAACAGCACAGGGTCCTTTCCCGCCAGTTTCTCTGCTTTCGCGAGGCCCTCTCGGATGCCCTTGAGGTCGAGCTCAAAGTCGGCAAGCGACATATCGCCAGGCTGCAACCCCATCCGCCCGTACGCCGCGGCAAGGTTGTCAGGGTGTTCCTCGTCGAGCGCCCACTCCAGCGCGTACCGCCCAGCCTTATCCATCACCCAAAACGGGATCCCGTCCAGACACGCAAGCTCAAACGAGTGCCGCTCAACGAGACGCTCAAGGTTGAACCCCTTCGAAGCAGCAAGTAGCGCCCATATCTGCGCGACCTCGGCGGGAGACAGCTTTGGATCAAACAACGCATCAGTGAACGCGCCAGGGTTGTCAGCGCCAAGCGCGAGCATGATGTCGAAGTCACCGAGCGTCCCACTCCCAGCGCTCTCGAACGCCGCCGCAATCGACGAGATCCACCGCTCATCCGACACGTTCTCATCAACGAAGCGAGAGAACCCTGTCAATAGAGTCGCGACCGAAGCCGGCGCCCACGAACACGAGTTCGCATAGGCTGCCACGGCCATCTGCAGCGCAGAAAGCCCGTCGCGCATATTCCGGGTGACCAACTGCGACCGCGCGGCAAACCCGCGAAGCGCTACCGGATCAGCGGACGTCGTCCCGCCCGATCCTGCCCCGCCAGCGTACCGACCACGCGATCTCGGGCCGAACACGGCAGTGATAGGCGGCGGGCTGACCGGTGTCGTGTCGGGTTCAAGCCCGACGAACGTATCGAACGTCGTCACACCGAGCGCACCAAGCGCGTCTTGGCTCCGAACAAGTTCCGCGGCCTCCACTTTGGCCCGCCACTCCTCGTGCGCGGCATTCCGCTCCCGCTCCTTCACTGCGGCAGCAATCGCCCTATCGGTCGCTTCGGCGAGATCCTCGAGCTTCCCCGACAGGCTTCCTCGATCCGCCGACTCAATGCCGCACGCGTCAGTGAACCGCTTCGCGTACCCGCCTGTGAACTCCATGCACGCAACAGCAATCGCGAGTGATCTTTCCCACCCTGCACGATGCAGCATCGTCGACACGTCACGAAATGTACGCGCGAGCCGGTTCGCGGTCGATTCGTCGAACTGAATATCAACCATAGCCGCCCTCCGTCACCGCTCATTCGGGGTCGCCACAGACGACCACCTACGAAAAAGGGGGAAAGCCGTGACCGGCTTTCCCCCAACGATCGCAACTATACGCCCACGCAGACAAATGTTGTCAAATTTCGTCGGGGCATGTTGGCTAATTGCACGCGACGAGACAACCCACGACCGCCTGCCACGCAAGAGCTCCTACAGTTGACGTGCGTCCAAGCAGGTTTCTCGGCATCCACAAGTTCCGCCACGCAATTCGCGCGCCGCTCCACTCGAACCTCATACCTTCTTGACTCCCCCGTCACCCCCGGGGCTAGCATGGCCGTACCCACCATCGTGTAGAGGAGCGGACGTGTCACTACCCCAAAGTTCACGGCGCCGGATCGGGCCGGCGGTCGCCATGACTCTCGCCATCCTCGGTTCGCTCGCGCTCCTCGCTGGTTTCGTGTTCCAGGTTGCCACCGCGAGCCCCGGTGTCAGCTCAAAGCCGTCAGAGCGGGTGGTCGAGTTCATCAATGAATCGCTGTCGGGTGCCGCAATTCAGGCCGAGGCCGGCGAGTTGCGCCCAGAGACCCTCACCGTGCTTGAGCAGACAGATGAGGGCGTCGTTGCAGTCGCCTTCCTCACCACGAAAGATGCTCTCGGCATCGGCGTGTACCCGGCGAAGGGAGGCGCCTCAAGCGTCAGCCCTGCAGGGCTCAGGCAAAACAGCCTGCAGGCAATGATCCCCGGCGACGAGTCGACCAGAAACTACGAACTCTCGGTCCGCCGGGTGGGCACCGGCGACGAGTTCGAGCACACCTTTACCGCGAAGTGACGGGACGACACCGATGGCAACGACGCGCAGACGCCTCGCCCCAGCGGCGGCAATGACCGCTGCAGTACTCGGGTCGCTCCTGCTCGGCGGCGGCGCAATAGTTCAGCTGCGCGCTCAGGCCCAAGCGCACGCCGTCGATGTCGTGCACGCTACCGCAATCGAGAACATTCACGAGCGCCTGCTCGCGCCCTCCGGCCTCCTCGTCGGTGTGCTTGCCAACGACACTCCACGCATGGATACCCTCGAGGTTCTGGAGGTCACGCCGGACGGTGTCACTGCCTATGCGCTGATAACTGGCGACGATGTGCTCGTCATTGGGCTCCTGTCGCCAGCCGACGCGGTTGCAATGTCCTCGAGCCCAGGCATCCAACGGGAGGGGGTCTCGGCAACGCTCGACACCGGCGACGGCCGCCACACCTACGACCTCGATGTCTGGCGCGAAGGCACCGGTTTCGGGCACGAACTCATCGTGCAGTAATTCCCCGCGCCGCGTACGATCGGAGCATGGAACCCCTCGCGCCGTCGCCTGGACCCTTCGAATCCGCCGTCGCGCTCCGCGACGCGCTCCGTCGAGGTGAGGTCAGCGCGGTCGAGGCCGCCGAGTACTACCTTGGACGGATCAGTGAGCGCGCAGACCTGGGGGCGTTCATCGCAGTGACGGCCGACGAGGCGCTCCTCGAAGCTCGTGCGGCCGCTGTCAGCCTGCACGCTAACCGGACGGCCGGCGCCGACGAGGGCGCGGCGGGAAGTACGCGGCAGCCGCTGCTCGGGGTGCCGATCGCACACAAGGACATCGTTGACGTCGCCGGAGTGAAGACATCGTTCGGCACCGCCATCAGGCCGCCCCAGCTCGCAGCTGCCGATCATCCAGTCGTGGCTGGCCTGCGCGCCGCGGGCACGATCTCACTCGGCAAGACCCAGGTGCCTGAGTTCGGCCTCAACTGCTACTCCGAGAACCTCATCGCACCCCCAGCTCGCAATCCGCATGACCTCGAGCGCACCCCCGGCGGGTCGAGCGGCGGCAGCGCTGCGGCAGTTGCCGCTGGTGTGCTGCCCGTCGCGCCTGGAACCGACGGCGGCGGGTCGATCCGGATCCCAGCGCTCGCGTGCGGTCTCATCGGCCTGAAGCCAGGGCTCGGGGCGGTGCCCGGAGACGTCACGAACGGCTACGAAGATGTCTTTGGCGCCCCCATTCTCACAGTCTCGGGCCCGCTCGCGCGCACCCCACTTGATGCGGCGATTCTCATGGAGGCAATGGTCGCCGAAGCTGCCAGGGGGAGCTACGAGCTAGCAGTGCTGCGCTCAGACGACGTCAGGGGGCTCACCGTGGCCGCGAGCACATCATCCCCGTTTGCGCCAGCGCTCGACATCACAGTCTCGGCCGACTCCCTTCGCGCGTTCGAGGAGGCAGCTGCCCGGCTTCAGGCGCTCGGGCACGGTGTCGACCAGGCCGACTTCGTCTACGACCCGGAGTACTTCGACTTCTTTTCGGAGGGTTGGATCGCGAGTCTCTCGCTCATCGACCTGACGCCCGACCAGGTTGAACTGCTCGCGCCGCTCACGCGCGAAATGCGTGAGCGCGCGCTGTCGCGCTCACTGTCGCAGCACAAGGAGAGCGCTGCGCGACTTCGCGGCTTCGGTCGCGAAGCTCGCGAGCTCTGGGGTCAGACCGACATTGTCTTGACTCCCGGGCTTGCGATGGCGCCGCCCCGCATCGGCGAGTTCTCCTCGCTCCCGGGCTCCGAAGACTATAAGCGACAGTGCCAGCTGACGCCGTTCACCTCAATGGTCAACGTAGCGGGCTTGCCAGCCATCGCGGTTCCCATCACCGTCGACAGTACCGGCCTCCCGGTCGGGGTGCAGCTCATCGGTCGGCAGGGCAGCGAGGCGCAGCTCCTCGCTCTCGCGGAGCAGCTCACCGCGTTCTAAGCGCGCTCGGCGCCTGAGTTAGGCGGCCGCGTCACCGAGCGTCGCCCGCAGCATGTCGGTGACTTCGTGAATGTGGGCGCCCATCGTCTCGCCAGCAGCCTGCGCATCTCCCGCGCGGATCGCCTCAAACACCGCCCGGTGTTGCGCAATGAGCGCGTCGTTCCCCTGCGCGCGCTCGACGACGCGGACAACCCAGACCGCGAGCAGCGACTTGATGTTCAGGAGGATCGCTGAGAGAGCGGAGTTCGCAGCCGCCCTCGCAATGGCGAGGTGGAACGCGTTGTCGGCACTCGCGAATGCTTCAGGGTTCTCCGCGCTCTCCATCCTGACGAGCAGTCCTTCAAGTTCCGTGAGGTCCGCGTCGCTCCGGCGCTCAGCCGCGAGACCGGCAAGTGCAACCTCGGTGTAGTACCGCGCTTCGATGAGCTCGTCTGCCTCGCGGGTGCCGAGCAGCACGCCCCACGACACCACCTGCGGCAGGATACTGCTCGGGGCGGTCGAGAGATAGGTGCCGTCGCCGGGGCGGATGTCGATGAAGCCGATGATGTCGAGGCACTTGAGCGCCTCGCGTAGCGGCGACCGGCCAACGCCAAGGAGCTCAACGAGTCTGCGCTCAGGGGGCAGCTTGTCGCCGGGCTTCATGCCCAGGCTCACGGTGCTCTGCACGACGTGCTGAACGATGTCGGCGACCGAGGTACGGCGAGCATCACCTACCGCGGGAAAGACAGGATCAGACAGAGCAATCACCCTTCCTCATGCGTGACGCCCCGCGCCGAGCCGCCACTTCGTTCTTGCAGCGATGATACAGGCCGCACCCAAGCGGGGGTGCGGCCTGTATCTATCCTGACACCGGAGATCACTCCCGGGTGCACGAAAGGGGCGGCTAGAACCAGCGGTGCCCGACGGTGTCTTTGCCGAGTTCGCCGGCCATCTGCTTGATCTGGCGGATCATGAGGCCGATGTCTGAGCCGAGCGAGACCATGCCGAATCCCTGGTCTCGGCGCTGGATTGCCTCGTCTGTGTGACGGGCCACGATGCCTGAGCCAATCCCCCTTTCCTTCGCTCGGCGCAGGATGTCGAGGTTGATTTCGGTGACGCCAGGGCCTTCCCACTCTCCGACCGCACCGCGGCTCGCCGACATGTCGCCGGGACCAAGGAAGATCGCCTCGATGCCGTCGACGCCGAGAATCTCGTCAAGGTTGTCGTACGATTTCTGCGTCTCGATCATCGGAATGAAGAGCAGTTCGTCGTTCGCTGTCTTCACGTAGTTCTCAAGATCCAGACCCCATTTCACCGACCGCTCACCACCGATGCCGCGGCGCCCGATGGGCGGGTAGTAGAAGTGGTCGTAAGCTGCTTTCACCTCGTCTGCGCTGTCGACGAGGGGCAGCACGATGCCGTGCGCGCCGACGTCGAGCGCCCGCTTGATCGGCTCGAGATCTTGCGATGGCGGGCGAACAAGCACGGTCATGTCCGTGCCGCGCGCGGCCTGCAGGTGGCCCTGAATGTCCTTGAAGTTCAGGTAGCCGTGCTCCATGTCGATGCAGATCCAGTCGATCCCGAGCATCCCAGCAACCTCAGTCACCGCGGACGCCTCGGAGGTCACCCAGAGACCAAATGCGGTCTCCCCTGCTGCAAGCTTATGGCGGAGCTTCTCGTTCAACTCATTACCTTTCGTTCGTCGGCCGCGGCGTTCGCGCCCGATGTGTGGGTGTCTTCCGTGTGCCTTCGGAAGTTCCATTCGTCCTCGGCCTGCGGCGACGTGCCGCGCTTCAGCTGCCACTTGGAGACCCAAGCGACAAGGAAGGGGACGAGGATCGCGGTGGTGATGACGGCGGCGGCGATCTGCGATGTCGCGATCGCCTGGATCGACTCATAGCTCGGGTCGACGAGCGCAACTGCCGCCGGTGTCGCGATCGCATTGCCAGCGGTCGTTGACTCGGCCGCACCGGCGATGACGTTGCGGGCGCGCTTCGGGCGGCCACGCAGCACATGCACGAGGTACAGCAGCCCCATGCTCGCGGCGGCGACAATTGTGAGCGAGAAGAGGCCAAGGAGCACGCCCTGCAGGCCCGACTGCGGCAGCGCCGCGAAGTCGATACCGCGGCCGACGATGAAACCGAGGAACGGGATGAGGAGCAGCTCGCCTGGCTTCAGGAAGTTGCGGGCGGTGGGGCTCACGTTGCCGACGATGAAGCCGATGACGAGCGGGAGCAGGATCCCGACGAGCATCTCTGCAGGGAAGGACGCGAGGCCAGCAGCTCCGAGCGCGATGAGCGTGATGAACGGGCCGTCGTTGATCGACAGCACCGACACTGCGCCGCGGTCGCTAAGGTTGCCGAACTGCTTCGTGAGCGCGACGTACAGGGTCGAGTTCGAGTTCGTGATCGCCGCAATGAGCGCGAGCGGAGTGAGCCCCCAGAGCACGCCGCCGGGGACAAGGAACGCCACGCCGAGGCCGATCGCGATGCCGACGCCGACCTTTGCGGTGAGCACGACGACACCCTTCTCGAGCGTCACGGCTCCCTGCCGAAAGTCGAGCTGCGCGCCCATGCAGAAGAAGAACAGCCCAAGGAGGGCGCCGACGCCGTCGCGGAAGAGCGCCGTCGTGAAGCTGCCGATGTCGAGTAGTTCGGGGAGGAAGGTGTTAATAATGGCGCCGAGAAACAGCGGGTAGATCATGAGCGCGCCAGGCACGCTTCCGACGAGCTTCCCGAGTCGCCCCAGCGGCCCAGTGGTAGTGGTTTCGGTCAAGACTCACTCCTTCGTGAGATGTGGCTGACGGCCTAGGCGGCCGCGGTGGATCGGGCCTCGCGTGCCCTGGCTTCGAGTTCGCGGCGCACCTCGACCGCGATCGTGTCGGCGGGGAGTTCGACGTCGTCCCAGCTGACTGGCTGGCCCTTCGCGACCGCGCGAACGACCTTCGCTCCATGCGCGAGCCCCATCGGCAGGCAGCGCCCGTCGAGGGATCGCTCGGCGCTCGTGAGCGCACCGCGCACCGTGTAGCCGCCCTCGCCGTCGAGCACGTCGCCAGGGGCGAGGTCGCGCTTGGCCACGCTGATGACGTCGCCGATGAACGCCTTCGGAGCGCCAGTCGCCTCTCCGCGCAGCACGGCGGAGGCGATGCTCACCCCGAGTTCCATGCCGATCATGTGGTACGGCCGATACAGGGATGCGAACTCACCACTCGGGTCGGTGATCACGCCGTACTCGGTGAAGCACGCTGCCGCATATTCGGTCCGCGCCTTGAACGTGACGTATACGCCCCAGCGCAGGTCGCGAGCAATCTCGCTGCCATCACGCTCGAGGCTCGAGACGACCTCAACAGTTCCGCTCTGCCGCAGCACTCCACCGCGATCGGCGGGGATGAGTTCACTCGAGAGGTCGTCGACGCTCACGGGCGGGAACCGCAGCCCGTCGGCATCGGGGACGAGTCCGGTGGCGTTTGCGACGGCCGCCATCTCGATGGCTGACTTCGTGCCGTCGATGAACGAGTTGAACATCTGTGGGTTCATCCCGCCGGCCTGCGCCTGCTCCTCGGTGAGGCCGTAGTAGCCCCATACGGTCTCGGGCGTCGACTCCTCATACTCAGGAAGGTACTTGGTGCCCTTGCCCGCGGCGACAACCTCGTAGCCGACGGTGCGGCACCAGTCGACCATCTCGGAAATAAGCGCGGGCTGGTCGCCGTAGGCCATCGAGTAGACGACGCCAGCGGCGTCTGCCTTCTCCTTGAGGATCGGGCCGACCATGCAATCCGCTTCGACATTCACCATGATGATGTGCTTGCCGTGCTCGATTGCGGCGAGGGCGTGCTTCGTGCCGACGAGCGGATTTCCAGTCACTTCGAGGATGACCTCGACGTGCTCGCTCGACACGAGCTCCATCGAATCGGTGACGACCGCAGTGCGGCCGCTCTCGCGAGCCTCATCAAGGGTAATTCGGCCGTAGCGCTCGGCGTGCCAGCCGGTGCGCGCGAGGGAGGCCTCCGCCCGGGCCGGGTCGAGCTCGGCGACACCGACAACGTGGAACTCGGGTTGCCCGGCGGCCTGGGTGAGAAACATCGAGGCGAACTTCCCTGCGCCGATGACACCGACCCGGATCGGGCCCGCCGCCTGTGCTCGCTGCTGCATCAGGTCGTAGAGGTTCATGCGAGTTCTCCTGCCTGGCCGGCGAGGCCAAAATTGAAGGCGGTCAGCTCGTCAGCCGGGGCGACCGGCAGCTCACGGATGGGCGAGAACGATGTCGGCGTCATGATTGTGTTGTCCCAGCGGACGATCATCGGTCGAACGACGTCGATGCACGCCTGCCACTCTGGGTCTGCGGCGAGCGCCGCCCGCCGCGCTGCACGGTCATTCAGGTCGGTGAACGCCCAGAGGTGGCGCACCTGATTCTGCGTGCCGAACTCGGTCGTGAAATAGCCGAGGAAACCCTCGAGAATACGCTTCTGCGCTGGTAAACCGAGGCGCTCGTAGTTCGCAAGGAACTCCGCCATCGGTATGCCCGGGTTGATGTCGTAGGTGCGCATTTCGACGATCACGCACGCCTCCTTTTCGCTTCGTTGCGGGTTCATGTCCGTTGATATTCCGCGGGAGTTGCCTCCGCCAGAGCGAAACATCAACCGGTCGATGTTTAGCATAGAGGTCCAGCCTGACTCCGTCAACATCGGCCCACAATCGGGTCGGAGCACGACACACGACAGTCGGTAGAGTGTCGGCATGACCCCGTCGCAGTTCGAGCTTGCCCCCCAGGCGTGGGGCCTGCTGCTCGTCGCAGCGGTGCTCGTTGGCGTTTCGAAGACAGCGCTGCCAGGGATCAATACGATCTCCATCGCGATCTTTGCCGCCGTACTGCCAGCGAAGGCCTCGACGGGGGCGCTGCTCCTGCTCCTCATCGTCGGCGACGTATTCGCGCTCGTGAGCTACCGGAGGGAGGCCAACTGGCGGGCCCTTCTGCGCCTCATCCCATTCGCCGCGCTCGGACTCGGCCTTGGGGCGCTGTTCCTTGCACTCATGAACGACGGGTCGGTGCGTCGGGTCATCGGCGCGATCCTGCTCGTACTCATTGGCGTGACGCTGTGGCAGCGATGGCACCCGCGCGCCGCCGATCTACGTCCCACCGAGACTTCTCGCACCGCCGCGCGCGCCGGGTTCGGAACGCTCGGCGGGTTCACGACGATGGTCGCGAACGCCGGCGGCCCCGTCATGTCGCTCTACTTCCTGTCCGCACGGCTTCCAGTGACGACCTTCCTCGGCACCGCCGCCTGGTTCTTCGCCGCAATCAACCTCACCAAGCTCCCGATTTCAATCAGCCTCGGCCTCATTACCCCCGCGACCCTCGAGCTCGACCTTTTACTCGTTCCCGGCGTGGTCGCCGGCGCCTTCCTTGGACGCCTTGTCGCCTCGCGCATTCGCCAGCACACCTTCGAGTGGGCAGTGATCGCTGGCACCTCCCTCGGCGCGCTCTACCTGCTGCTGAGCTAGGACGCGTCACTGCCCCACATTGCCGAAGTACCCCCTCGGGGTATAGCGTGAGTGACATGCACACGATCGATTTCTCTGTCACCGGCATGACCTGCGGAAACTGCGAAAACCACGTACGCGAGGAGGTCGGCGAGGTGCCCGGCGCCCGGGTCCTCGAGGTGAGCGCGACGTCGGGCCTGCTGCGCGTCGAGTCCGAGACCCCCCTCGACGTCGCGGCCGTGATCGCGGCGGTCGACGAGGCTGGCTACGAGGCAACGGTCGTCTAGCCGGGCGTGGATACGACCCGCGACACGATGAGGGAAGCCAGGTAACATGCGAAGCATGGATGAGCCGAATTGCGACCCCGAGTTTAGCCCCGGCCATCCGTCGGCCCCCGCTGGCGGCGGAGAGAGCCACGCCGGCCATTCGCACGGGCTCGAGGGCGCAGCGACGGCGACGGGCAAGCACCGCACACGCCTGATCCTGGTACTTGCGATCACACTCAGCGTGTTTCTGGTGCAGCTTGTTGGCGCCTTCATCTCGAAGTCGCTCTCGCTCCTTGCCGACTCCGGCCACATGCTGACCGACGCCACCGGCGTCGCGATCGCCCTGCTCGCGAGCATCATTGCGACGCTGCCGGCCAACTCGAAACGGACCTACGGGTATCTCCGGGTGGAGGTGCTCGCCGCGCTCGCAAACGGCATCGTGCTCGGCGTCATCGCCGTCGTCATCTTCGTGCAGGCGATCTCGCGCTTCGGTTCCGAGGTCGAAGTGCAGTCGACGCCAATGCTCATCGCGGCAGTGATCGGCGCGGCAGCGAACCTCGTGTCCCTGCTTATTTTGCGCTCGGGCCAGAAGGAGAGCCTCAACGTTCGCGGAGCCTATCTCGAGGTACTCGGCGACCTCCTCGGCTCACTTGCAGTCATCGTCGCTGGCATCATCATTGCCGTGACGGGCTGGATGATGGTCGACCAGATTGCGTCGATCGCAATTGCGCTGCTCATCGCACCGCGCGCCTACAGTCTCCTTCGCGACGTTGTTTCAGTACTCCTCGAGGCGACGCCAAAGGACTTCGATGTCAACGCAGCGCGCGATCATATGCTCGCGGTGCCTGGCGTCGTCGAGGTGCACGACGTGCACGCGTGGACGATCACCTCAGGCGTCCCGGCGTTTTCGGCCCACGTCACCATTACTGATGACTCGTGGAGCGAACGCGGGTATCACGCGGTACTCGACGAGCTCAAGGCCTGCCTCGTCGAGCACTTCAACCTTGAACACTCAACGCTGCAGCTCGAACCAGAAAGCCACGACATACCGAGCCTACGGCTGCACACCCACGACTAGCGCGCGATCGGGCTTACTGGCGCGCGGCTGCTGTGCGAACGACGCGCGCGTAGTGCATGTCGGTCTGGGCGAGCGCTGAGACGCGCGAGACGATCGGCAGATTCTCCCACCCGCCCGTCCACGAGAGCTTACCGGCGAGCTGCCAAACGGTCAGACCCGGCTCGGCAGACAGACACTCGGCTGCCTGCCGCGTGCGGGCCTCGTGATGCTCGCGAATCTCGGCACAGCGCGATCCGAGTGGCGCGAACCGGAAGCCGTGCCCGGGCAACGCCTCTGCTCCGGCGTACGGCGCGAGCTTCTCAAGCGACTCGTAATACTCACCCAGCGGATCCGCGGTGCGTTTCCCACCAAGCGCGACTCCGGGATTGATCAGCGGTAGCACATGGTCTCCCGTGAACACCGCATCGGCGTCTTCGAGCGCGAGGCAGATGTGGCCAGTAGTATGGCCGGGCGTGTGAATCACGAAGGCGCGGTAGCGTCCGAGGTCAAGCGTGTCTCCATCGGCGAGCTCGTCGTCAACGACCACCGTCGCACCGAAATCAGCTCGCGAGTTCGCGATGGCGAGAAGCTGCTCCCGCCATTCCTCGGGCACTCCCCACTCACCAAGCATGTCGCCGACGTCGTGCCCTGCCGAGAACTGGAGCCCCTCTCGGATCGCCGCTGCTTCGTCAGCGTGCATGCGCACCCGGGCGCCCGATGCCTCACGAATCCGGTTCGCAAGGCCGGTGTGGTCAAAGTGCAGGTGGGTGAGGGTCACCGTCTCGATATCGGCGAGCTCGCGGTCCAGCGACGCGATCGCCTCGCCAAACGCCGCCCAGTTCGCGTCGGTGTCGAGCCCTGCGTCGACGACGTGCACCGCACGCGAACCATCGCCAGCGAGGATCGCATAGCTGAACGCGTAAGGGGGCTGCATGCCAGGCATATCCAGGGCGATGGCGTGGATCCCTGGACGGACCTCCTCGATCGTCGGAATCGTTCCGGCGCGAAGCGCGTTCCGCTGGTTATCGCTTGTCGTGCGAACGGGATCCACTGCCATACCTCCTGATACGGTGCTGCGTTGTGCGCGAGCGCTGCTCGGCAAGGTTAGCGGTTGCTGACCTTGCCGAACAGGTTCGCGATTGGCGCGACGAGCAGCGGTCGCGTGAGGAACCAGGCGATCGCGATGAGCGCGAGACCTGCCGTGAACATCCAGAACCCGAACCAGCCAGCCCCGTCATTGCCTGCGTACATATGGTTGAGATTCCGCAGCGCACCCGTCGTGAGTACCAGGAACACGTGGACGATCACGAAGAACACAAAGAACAGCATCGTCGGGTAGTGCAGCGCCCGCGCAAGCGGAGCCGGGAAGACCTTGTCGAGCTGCTCGTTGTTCTTTGGCCACCACTCGCTCATCCGAAGCCCGGTGAGCGCAGCAACCGGTGCCGCGATGAACACGATGACGAAGTACATGATCTGCTGTAGCGCGTTGTAGTTCACCCAACCGTTCTCGACAGGCCAATCGAGCGTGAGGTACTGCAGCATCGCCGATGCCGCGTTCGGGAAGACTTCCCAACTCGTCGGCACAATGCGCGCCCAGTGCCCGGTGACGAACAACAGCACAACAAAGATGATGCCGTTTGCGAGCCAGAGCAGATCGATGCTCGTGTGCAGCCACAGATGGATCGAGATCTTCTTGCCGCCCTTCTTCGGCGTGAAGAAGGCGTCAGGCTTCTGCTGATGGCGCACCGTGAGGCCCGTGCGGACAATCAGCACCATGAAGAACAGGTTCAGGTAGTGCGTCCAGCGCGCCCAGGCAGGGAAACCCTCGTCGGGTTCGTACGCCGGATGGTACTCGCCCGGGTACCGCTCGAGGAACTCTGGAACTCCGGGAAGCGTGGTCACACCGCGTGCTGCAAGCACTATGAGGCCAGCGAACGCAACAAGCCCGACAAGGCCCAGCGACCCGAGTTTCACCCACTGCGAGAGCGACCGCGACCCGATCATCTTCGGCTCTCGCACCGGCTTGTCTGGCTTCGCTGCGGGTGCCGGCGCGGCCTGCTGAGCCGCCGGAGCGGGCGCCGGAGCTGCAGCGGCCGGAGCCTGAGTTGCAGGGGCGGGAGCCTGAGTTGCAGGGGCGGGAACCGGGGCAGCCGTCGCGGGTGTACCGCTCGCTGCGGCAGGCGCCGGAGTAGCTGCGGGCTGAGTGGGGACAGGCGTCTCGGCATGTGGCGGGGTGGCTGCAGGCGCCGCGGTGGGCACCGGCGCCGCCTGCGCGACGGCAGACTGGGCGGCTGCGCGCTCGGGCGCGAGGCCCTCTGGCGGCCAAGGGTCGCCGCCGGCGACGCGAGGCAGCCCGCGGCGAAGCGGGGTGGTACCGAACACGACAGGGGCGGCAGGAGCATTGGCGGCGACCGAAGAGCCTGGAGCCTCGGGTGGCGCGGCGCTCAGCGCACTCGCGGGCTCAGCCGCAACAGCCTCAGCGACTGGCGCTGTTGCTGGTGCGGCAGCCGCTGCAGCGGGCACAGCGCCCGCAGCAGGACCCACGGAGGCCGGCACAGCCGTGCCAGCTGGCGCGAGCCCCTCGGGCGGCCACGGTTCTCCCCCGGCGACGCGGGGAAGTCCGCGGCGAAGCGGTACGGAGCTCAGCGCCGTTGCCGTTCCCGTAGCCGCGGAAGCCGCAGCGGGAGCGGGGGTCGCGAGGTCGGCCGGAGCGTCAGCAACTACAGCAGCAACCGCCTCGGCCGCCTCGACTGGGGTCAAGGCGTCGCCGGGAGTTTGCGTAGGAGCGGGCTGGGTCGGTGCTGGCTGCGCACCAACTGGCTCGTGCGCGAGCGCGACGGCTGGCGCACCCGCCAGCGCCCCGGAGGGCGGCCAGGGCTCGCCCCCTGGGACGCGGGGCAACCCGCTCCGTATCGTCTGGGAGTAGCTCGCCATCGCTGCTACTGCCTAGCTTCGAGGGCTGCGAGGAGCTGTGGCACGACAGTGAACACGTCGCCGACAACGCCGAAGTCGGCGACGTCGAAGATCGGCGCATCGCCGTCTTTGTTGATCGCGACGATGTTTTTTGCTGTCTGCATTCCCGCGCGGTGCTGGATCGCGCCCGAGATGCCGAGGGCGATGTACAACTGAGGGGAGACCGAGACGCCGGTCTGTCCGACCTGGTACGAGCTGGGAACGAAGCCCGCGTCGACCGCAGCGCGGGAAGCGCCGACAGCTGCGCCGAGGGCGTCTGCGAGCTGCTCGACGAGCTCGAACTGCTCTTTCGAGCCGAGTCCGCGGCCACCGGAGACCACCCGAGCCGCTCCGCGGAGTTCGGGACGCGAAGAGACCTCGGTCACGGCTTCGAACGAGTCGATGCGCGCAGCGGGTGCGCCCGAGTCGGTCACTGTGAGTGGCTCGGCTGATGCTGTCTGAGCCTCGGCGCGCGCGTCGACGGCGCCCTGCCGGATTGTGACAACGGGTGCGCCGAACGTCGGCGCCGACGTGACGTTGTACGCGCCGCCGTAGACCGAGTGCTGTGCGACGACTCCGAGATCGTCTCGCGCGACACCGACAGCGTCGACCGCAAGAGCAGACTTGCTTCGCGCAGCGAACCGGGCCGCGGTGTCGCGACCGTTCACGGAGTTCGAGACCAGCACGGCGTCTGGTTCAACGAGGGCAGCGGCGGCCTGGAGCGCGTCGACGGCAAACGTGCCGAGCGTCACGGTATCAGTCGGTGTCGCGACGAGCACCCGCGTTGCACCGAGTGCAGCCGCATCGGCGGCGAGCGCCTCGGGGCCAACCACGAGCGCGACGGGTGTACCCGCCTGCGAAGCAGCACCGAGCAGGCCGGCGGCGGCGTCCTCAAGGCCGCCAGATGCTTGCGGTTCGAGGACGACAAGGATCGAGTCCTGTGCAAATTCAGCCATGATCTGTTTCCCTTCGTCCCTATACCAGTCGGTTCTCGATGAGATAGTTGGCGAGCTGTGTGCCTGCATCGCCCTCATCAACGATCTTCACGCCCGCGGCTCGGGCAGGCTTCTCGGCTACGGCGGTCATGATCGAGCGTGCCGCGGCCGGATCTTCGGCGTCGACGCCAAGATCCGCGAGCGAGACAACCTCGAGCGGCTTCTTCTTCGCGGCCATGATGCCCTTGAAGTTTGCGAAGCGCGCCTCGGGCAGCGCCTCGGTGATCGAGATCACGGCTGGCAAATCGGCGGAAACCTTCTGCAGCCCGCCATCAACAGGGCGTACGCCCGAAACTGCGGAGGCTGAGATCGCTACCTCGCTCAGGCCAGTGAGGCCCGGCACGCGCAGCTGTTCGGCGAGCATCGCGGGGATAGCGCCGCCCGAGCCGTCAGTTGAAGCGTTGCCAGCGATGACGAGGTCGAAACCCGCACGAGTGATCGCTTTCGCGAGCACCTCTGCGGTCAAGCCGAGGTCAGCCCCGAGCAACGCTTCGTCGACGACGTGCACCGCCGAGTGCGCGCCCATGCCGAGCGCTTTGCGGATCGAGCCGCTCGCCCCTTCGGGTGCGAGCGTCAGCACGACGACCTCGGTACCTTCGTTCGCGTCGGCGAAAGAGAGTGCCGCCTCAAGCGCGCGCTCGCCGATCTCGTCAAGAACGGTGTCGGAGGCTGCACGGTCTGCGATTCCGGTCTCAAGGTTCAGTTTGCGATCCCCGTACGTATCGGGAACCTCCTTGACCAGCACGACAATCTTCATCGATTCTCCTTAACTCGGCCTCGCGGCCTGAGATCTCGTTCGGGCCGCTGCGCCGCCCAGCGCCCGGGTAGAGCGCGTGATTTCCTCGTAAACGCATCATACGTGAGGGAATGCCTCAAAGTGGAAATTGTTGCGCGACCCACCTGATTCGTCCCTCGCACAGCCGGTTGGGCTGTGGTGTTCTGCTAGCCCCGCTCCTCCGGGCGCTCCGCCGCGGCGAGGGCCTCAGCGTCGGCGACGTATCCGTCTATGTGGCGCTCGTCGACACCGTTGTAGGCCGACAGTGGGCGGATGAGCGCGTTCGACGCCGTCTGCTCCATGATGTGCGCGGTCCAGCCAGTCACGCGCGAGGCGATGAACAGCGGCGTGAACGTGAGGGTGTCGAACCCGATGAGGTTGTACGCGGGGCCCGACGGGTAGTCGAGGTTCGGGTAGATGCCCTTTCGCGACACGAACTCCCCCTCGAGCGCGTCGTAGAGTGCAGCGACGTCAGGCCGGTCGTAGTGCTCAACGAGCGTGTCGAGCGCGGCCTTCATCGTCGGCACACGCGAGTCGCCACGCTTGTAGACCCTGTGCCCAAAGCCCATGATCTTTCGCTTCTCGGCGAGCGCCTCGTCGAGCCAAGCGGTGACCTTCTCGGCCTCGCCGATCTCGTCGAAGATATGCATCACTGCCTCGTTTGCGCCGCCGTGGAGCGGCCCCTTCAACGCTCCGATCGCGCCGACGACCGCCGAGTAGAGGTCAGACAGCGTCGAGGTAATGACGCGCGCAGTGAAGGTTGAGGCGTTGAACGAGTGCTCGGCGTACAGGGTCATCGAGCGGTTGAACGCATCGACGACGACCTCGTCAGCCTCCTCTCCGAAGGTCATCCATAGGAAGTTCGCCGCGTAGTCGAGGTCGTCGCGTGGCTCCACGAGTTCCTCACCCCGTCGGCGCCGCTGGCCGTAGGCGACGATCGCGGGCAGCGCAGCGTAGAGCCTCACGCTCCTGGCCAGGTTCTCTTCGGGGCTGCCTGCAGCGTCAAGCACAGATCCTGACCCCGACACGTCGGATGCGCCGATGACGCTGACCGCCGTACGCACCTCGTCCATCGGGTGCGCCGCAAGCGGCAGCAGATCGATCGCTGCCTTGACGTTGGCGGCGAGCGCTCGGTGCTTGCGCTCCTCCGCCCGCAACTCGGCAAGCTGAGCATCGCTCGGCAGCTCGCCGTTCCAGAGCAGGTACGCGACGGCTTCAAATGGCTGCGTAGCCGCGAGCTCCTGCACGGGATAGCCCCGATACAGCAGGCTATTGCTCTCTGGGTTGACCTTCGAAATCGCCGTGAAATCGGCGACGACCCCGGCGAGGCCCTTCTGAATCTGTGCTGCCTGGTTCTCAGTCACGGTAAGCTCCTTCGCTTGTGCTGCTGCGGGCGGTGAGAGCGCGGCTAGCGCTCCACCTCGAAATTGAACACGCTGGTGTCGAAGTGGTTGTACCCCTCGTAGTCAACCAGGTCGTAGAGGTCAGCGCGATGCTGCATCTCATCGAGCTTGGACTTCAGCGAGCCCTCCTCGATGATCGTGTCGAGCGCGCGGCCCGTCGCCCCCATCGAGATGCGGAGCATCGACACTGGCCAAATCACGATGTTCATGCCGACGTCGGCGAGCTGCTGCGTTGTGAATAGCTCGCTCTTGCCGAACTCAGTCATGTTCGCGAGCAGCGGCACGTCGACCGCGCTGCGGATCGCTTCGAACTCCTCGAGCGTGCGCATCGCCTCGGGGAAGATCGCGTCGGCGCCGGCGTCAACGAGCGCCTTCGCGCGATCCTTCGCGAGCTCGAGGCCGTGCGGGCCGTCGGCGGTCGCGCGAATGTCGGTGCGCGCCATGATGAGGAAGTTCTCGTCGCGCCTCGCGTCGCGCGCCGCGCGGATGCGTTTGGTCGCGGTGCCCTCGTCAACGACTGCCTTGCCATCGAGATGGCCGCAGCGCTTCGGGTTGATCTGATCCTCGATGTGCGCGCCTGCGAGGCCCGCGTTCTCGAGCTCCTGGATCGTGCGGGCGACGTTCATCGGCTCGCCGAAGCCGGTGTCTGCGTCGATGATCGCCGGCAGATCCGTCATCCGCGCGATCTGCTCGCCGCGGCCGGCGACCTCGGTGAGCGTCGTGAGGCCAATGTCGGGCAGGCCAAGATCAGCGGCGAGCACTGCGCCCGAGATGTAGACACCCTCGAACCCCTTCTGCTCGATCATGCGGGCTGACAGCGGGTTGAACGCGCCTGGAAAGCGCAGCAGCTCCCCCGTAGCGAGCCGCTCGCGGAACAACCGGCGCTTCTCGGCCGGCGGTGTCTTGGAGTACAGCATTAGAAGAGTCCCTTCGGGGCGGAGGTGAGGTCGATGACGCCTGCCTTCGCAACGATGTTCAGCTCGCGCACCTCGTCGGCCGAGAGCTCGGGCAGGCGCTGCACGAGATCGAGGAATCGCTCGATCTCGGCGGGCTCGAGCACAGGCTCGGCCAGCAGACGGAACTTCGCGATGTAGTTGTCGCGGGCGAACGGTCGCGCACCGAGCGGGTGCGCGTCTGCGACAGCGATCTCGTCGACAATCTTTGTGCCGTCGGCGAGCTCGATCTCGACGCGGCCGCCGAACGCCTTCTCGTCGGGATCCTCGGAGTGGTAGCGGCGCGTCCACTCGGCGTCCTCGGCCGTAGTGATCTTGTTCCACAGCTCGACGGTGTCGGCGCGGTGTGCGCGCTCCGGGGTGTACGAGTCAACGTGGTGCCAGCCGCCATCCTGCAGCGCGACCGCGAAGATGTACGGGATCGAGTGGTCGAGTGTTTCACGTGAAGCATTCGGGTCGTACTTCTGCGGGTCGTTCGCGCCCGAGCCGATGACGTAGTGCGTGTGGTGGCTCGTGTGCAGCACGACGCTCTTCACGTTCGCGACGTCGAGCAGCTCCGGGTGCTCGCCGTGCAGCTTGCGGGCGAGGTCGATCCAGGCCTGCGCTTGGTACTCGGCCGAGTGCTCCTTTGTATAGCTGTCGAGGATCGCCCGCTTCGGCTCACCCTTCGCAGGCAGCGGCACGGCGTACTTCGCGTCGGGGCCGTCCAGCATCCAGGCGATAACACCGTCCTCGCCTTCGTAGATCGGGCTCGGCGAGGTCTGACCGCGCATCGCGCGATCCACCGCCTCAACCGCCATCTTGCCGGCGAACGCGGGAGCGTGCGCCTTCCAGGTCGAAATCTCGCCCTTGCGCGACTGACGCGTCGCGGTGGTCGTGTGCAGGCCCTGGGCTACAGCCTGGTAAATCGTCTCGGTGTCGAGGCCGAGCAGCGTGCCGATGCCGGCGGCGGCCGACGGGCCGATGTGCGCGACGTGGTCGATCTTATGCTTGTGCAGGCAGATCGCGCGCACGAGGTCCATCTGGATCTCGTAGCCGGTTGCGATCGCACGAACGAGCGCTCGTCCGTCCTTGCCAACGTGCTGCGCGACAGCGAGGATCGGCGGGATATTGTCGCCTGGGTGCGAGTACTCGGCCGCGAGGAACGTGTCGTGGTAGTCGAGCTCGCGCACTGCAACGCCATTCGCCCAGGCCGCCCACTCGGGGCTCGTGCGCTCGGCGTCAAGGCCGAACACCGAGGCCCCCTTGCCGCCTGTGGAGACAGGGTGGCTGAGCGCCTGCGCACGGGAGGCGACGATGGGGCCGCGCGTGAGCGAAGCTGCGGCGACCGAGGCGTTGTCGATGATGCGGTTGATGATCATGTCGAGCACGTCGGCGTCGACCTCGACGGGGTCGACGGCGACCTCGGCGATCTTCCAAGCGAGCTGGTCTTCACGCTCAAGCGTCTCTTCGCTCTTGTATACGCGAACGTTGTGAATGACAGTCATAGTGTTGTCCCTTCAGACGGTGATGCTGTGCTGTGGATGTCGCCACTCACACCAGAGGTACCGAGCGACGCAAGAATCGCGGCGAGCGCGTTATGCAGGTGAACGTGTGTGGCGTGGGCCGCGAGCTCGCCGTCGCCGGCTGCGATTGCCCGGGCGATAAGCGTGTGCTCGGCGACCGAGGCTTGAAGTCTCGCGCGGTTGTCGCGTGCGAGCCGTCGGGCGCGGGCGAGGTGCGTGCGGATCGTGCGGAGCGCACTCGTGAAGTACTGGTTGTCGACGGCCTCGTCGAGCGCGGCATCGAAGCGGGCGATGAGCTCATAATAGGAATCAGCCGCCACTTCCCCGCTCTCGGGGTGGGCCGCCGCAAACGCATCGGCGAGCTCGCCAAACACAGCAGGATCACCCTTCGCGGCCGCAATCCTCGCGGTGTTCTCCTCAAGCGCGCGCCTGACCTCGAACAGTGCCCGGATGTCATCGGCTTCAAAGTCGGAGACGACAGTAACGCGCGGCGAGAGCTGGGCGGCGAGCCCATTCGAGATGAGCCTGCCAATAGCCTCGCGGGCCGGCGTACGGCTCACGCCGAGGCGGGCCGCCTGCTCAACCTCACCGAGAACGGTCCCGGGCGCGAGCGCACCGCGCTGGATCTCCTCAAGGAGGGTCGCATACGCCCGATCGCTAGCTCGCACGACTCACCTCCGGTCACGACGCTTCAGTGCCGCCATCAGCTAGCGTATACACTCACGGGAGAAAAGGCGACCCCTGGTTCTCTTTAGTTCCAAGAATGCATACATTCTTGGCGCGTTGGTTATTGATTGGCAACGGCCCAGCAGCAGCTATCGCTACGGATTGACGTAGTTCAGGCGCCCAAACTACGCCAATCCACAGAGAGCGCGGCGGGGAATGAAGTGTTCGGCCGGGTCAGCCGACGAGGCCATTGTCCTTGAGCCAGCCGGCGGCAATCTTCGCGGCCGGTGCCTGGTCCTGTGCGGACTTCGCCCCGAGCTGCTGCAGGTCCTCTGCAGTCAGCGCCGCGGAGACCTTATCAATGATGGCCGCAGCGTCTGCGTCCACCTTGTCGGAGACCACGGGCACCACGTGCGACGCGAGGAACAGCCCCTCCGGATCAGCGAGCACCACGAGGTCGCCGTCCGCGAAAACAGGGTCGGCCGAGTAGAGATCAACAATCTGCACCTGGCCGTCGCGCAGCGCCTTCACTGTGAGCGGCCCGCCCGAATCTTCAATGGGGGTGAAGGACACATCGACACCGTAGACGTCCTTGAGTCCTGTCGGACCGTAGGGGCGCTTCTCGAGTTCGGAGTTTCCGCCAAGGGTGAGATTCTCAACGCCAGCGAGGTCACCGATCTCGGTGAGATCGTGCTGCTTCGCAAACTCACTCGTCACGACATACGAATCCTGGTCGGAGGCCTCGGACTGTGCGAGCAGCCGCAGCCCGTCCGGCAGCGCAGTCTCGAGGGCGCTGTATACCTCGTCGGCCGAAGTCGCCGTCGCGTCGGCGTCGAGATACTGCAAGAGGTTGCCCGTGTACTCGGGGAACACGTCGATGGACCCGGCCTCGATCTCGGGCATGTAGACCTCGCGCTGACCGATGCGCAGCTGGCGGTCAACCGTGAACCCGCCGTCTTCGAGTGCTTGCGCGTAGAGTTCGGCGACGATCTCGTTGGAGTAGTAGTCCTGCGAGCCGACGACGAGCGTCTGGTTTGCGCCGCCGTCGCTCCCGGAGCCCCCGGCCCCCTCCCCCTCGTCGAGCGGGTCGGCTGCCGCGCACGCGGAAAGCAGTGTCACCCCCGCGAGTGCGAGCGCGGCGAGCGCTCCGATCCGTCGTGGTGTGCGTGATGGTGTGTGCATCTTCGTCTCCCAATCAGGTTGTTGCAGTTGCGGTGGTGAACTTCGTGGCGGGTCAGTCTGTCAGGTGTTGCGCGAGTCGGTCGGCCGTTTCAGGGCCGTTGGGCGAGCTCCCAGCTGCGCTTTCCATGGCGGTGCCTCGCGCTGTCAGACGTGCGGCTGCGGCGCGCTGCAACGTGGCGAGCAGGATCTCGAGGATGAGCGCGAGCGCGATGACGAGGAGCGCGGCGCCGAGCATCTGCCCGTAGTCGCGGGTCTTCAGGCCGGTGAAGAGGTACCTGCCAAGACCGACGTCAGCCGTGTACGCGGCGAGCGTCGCCGTCGCGACGACCTGTAGCACCGCCGCACGTACTCCGCCAATAATGACAGGCAGTGCCAGCGGCACCTCGACCTGCCAAATCACCTGCGCGGGCCGCATCCCGATTGCACGTGCGGCTTGGGATGTCTCACGTGGAACCGCCTGCACGCCAGAGTAGGCTCCCGCAAGCAGCGATGGGATCGCGAGTACAACGAGCGCAATGAGCGGCGCCGAGAGTCCGATCCCAAACCACAGCGCGCACACCGTGAGCACGCCGAGCGTCGGCAGCGCCCTGGCGGCCCCCGTGACCGCGCCGATCGCGCCGACGCCGCGTCGAGTATGGCCAATGAGCACCCCAGTTGGAAGCGCGATGAGTGCCGCGATCCCGACGGCGAATACGGACACCCAGAGGTGTTCGCCGATGCGGGCCGGGATGCCGCTGGCGCCCACCCAGTTCGCACCGTCGGCGAGCCAGGCGAACGCGTCCGCGAAGAGGTTCATGCCGCCACCTTCCGCCATGGCGTGAGCACGCGGCCGAGCAGCAAGAGTAGCCCGTCAAGGACGAGCGCGAGCACGATCGTCGCGACAATGCCCGTCAGCACCTCGCCGAATATCCCGCGCTGGAACCCGTCGGTGAGGAGCGTCCCCAGACTCGAGACGCCGATCAACGCCCCAACAGTGACGAGGCTGATCGTCGACACCGCGACAACCCGCACCCCTGCGAGGATGACCGGAAGCGCGAGCGGCAGGTCGACACGCCAGAAAACCGAGATGCGCGAGAACCCGATCGCGAGCGAGGCGTCACGCACTGTCGTGTCGACCGATGCAAAGCCGTCAGCTGCGCTCCGGACAAGCAGTGCGACGCCATAGAGGGTGAGGGCGATGATCATGTTCGCGTCAGATCGCAGGGGAACCCCGACAAGCGCTGGGATGATGATCAGCAGTGGCAAGGCCGGAATCGCGTACAGCAGCGTCGCGACGCTCGAGAGCGCCCCACCGAACTTGCCGTACCTAAACGCGAGCCGCCCGATCGGGATCGCGATGAGGGTCGCGAGCAGGATCGCTGGGAGGCTCAGCTGCAGGTGGGCCCAGGCGAGGTCAATCACCTGCGGCCAGTTCTGCATGAGCCACTTCACTGCTCGATCACTCCGAGTGGTCTCCCGGCCGTGTCAAACACGATCCGCTTGCCATCGATCTCTCTAGTGGTGAGTTTGCGTGCCTCGGGTTGCCCGTCTGGGGTCTCCGTTCCGATGAAGTTGCGTACGAAATCGTCCGCGGGGCTCGCGAGAATATCTGCCGGTGTACCGCACTGGGCGACCTCGCCACCAGCGCGCAGCACAACGACCTCATCCCCGAGCCTGAAGGCTTCATCGATGTCGTGGGTCACGAACAGAATCGTTTTGCCGAGCTCGCGCTGCAGTCTGCCGAGCTCAGCCTGTAGCTCGCGCCGCACGATCGGGTCGACCGCCCCAAACGGCTCGTCCATCAGCAAGATGTTTGGATCGGGCACGAGGGCGCGAGCGACTCCGACGCGCTGCTGCTGCCCGCCCGAGAGCTGCGCCGGAAAACGTCGCCCGAGGTCGGCGCTCAAGCCGACACGTTCGAGCATCTCGTTCGCGAGAGCGCGAGCTTTTGCCTTCGGGGTGCCGTTCAAGACAGCGACTGTCGCCACATTGTCGAGCACCGAGCGGTGCGGAAGCAGCCCGCCCTGCTGCAACACGTAGCCGATCGAGCGCCGCAGTCTGACAGGGTCTGTCGCCGAGACGTCTTGGTCATCGATCCACACAGTTCCGCTCGTCGGGTCGACCATGCGGTTCACCATGCGCAGCAGCGTGGTTTTGCCGCTTCCTGAGGAGCCGACAAACACCGTCGTCTGGTGCGACGGAATTGTCAGCGAGAACTCCCCGACCGCCCGCGTGCCGTCGGGATACGTCTTGGTGACAGCATCGAATCGAATCATCCGCTACCACCCCCAAGGTTCGTCGGGTGCTGATGCACCCCGGTTGGAACTGTGCCCAAACCTAGCACCCGCCCCCGACAAACCGAGCTGAAAATCAGGTAAAAGCTACTTCGGTCCCATGCGAAGGGCGCCGTCCATGCGGATGGTCTCGCCGTTCAGGTAGTCGTGTTCGGCAATCATCACGACAAGCTGCGCGAACTCGTCAGGCCGGGCGAGCCGCGCCGGGAACGGGACCGAAGCCGACAGTGAGGCGTTGACTTCCGGGCCAAGGGCTTCGAGCAGAGGCGTCGCCACGATGCCCGGAGCGATCGTGTTCACGCGAATGCCGTTGCGGGCAAGGTCGCGCGCGGCAGTGATGCCCATGCCGACAACTGCGCCCTTCGAAGCAGCGTACGCAATCTGCCCGATCTGTCCCTCGTACGCCGCGACCGATGCCGTGTTCACGATGAGGCCACGCTGGCCAGACTCGTCAACCGCGTCCTGCTCAGCCATGATCTCGGCCGCGAGGCGCAGCACGTTGAAGGTGCCAGTGACATTGATATCAAGCGTGCGCTTGAACGTCTCGAGATCGTGCACACCCTTCGACGAAAGGATACGCTTCGCCGGCGCAATGCCCGCGCAGTTCACGACGAGGCGGATCGGAGGCTCGCCAGCGTGCAGCTTCAGCGCTGCAGCGACATCCTCCTCGCTCGTCACGTCGGCAGCGACGTAGCGAACTCCAGGCGCGGGCTCCCCCGCCTTTTCAATCGAAGCCGCGAGATCGAGGCCGACGACGGTTGCTCCTCGACTTGCGAGGAGCGCGGCAGTCGCCGCCCCCAACCCCGATGCCGCACCGGTAATGACTGCGGTAGTTTCTTCAAGCTGCATAGTGCTTCCTCGTCTCTCGGCCGCCATGGCCGTCACGATCGGCGCGCTCCACAATTCACTTCGGAGCGGCACAGGTGTTCACGCTGTACAGCCGATCCTAGGCGCATCGGTAGCGCCACCGTGCACAGTCTCGCGGCTGAGCACTAGTCAAGCAGCAGCGCAGGCTCCTCGAGCACCGAGGCGACGTCGGCGACAAAACGAGAAATCACGTCGCCGTCAACAACGCGGTGGTCGAACGATCCGCCGACTGTCGTCACCATCCGTGGCCGCACCTGGCCGTCGACAACCCAAGGCTTTTCCTTGATTGTGCCCATCGCCATGATTGCGACCTCGCCAGGGTTCAAGATTGGCGTGCCGAAATCCATCCCAAATACGCCGATGTTCGTCAGGGTGATAGTGCCCTGTTGCATCTCCTCGGGCTTCGTGCGACCCTCGCGCGCAGTGATTGTGAGCTGCTCGATGGCCTGGGCGAGCTCCCGCAAGCTGAGCTCCTGGGCCTCCTTGATGTTCGGCACGATGAGCCCGCGCGGGGTCGCAGCGGCGATACCGAGGTTCACGAAGTGGTGGCGGATGATTTCGGTCTCGGTGAAAGTCGAGTTGATTTCGGGGTTTCGGCGAATCGCCCACAGCATCGCCTTCGCGAAGATGAGAAGCGGCGACACCTTAATTCCGGCGAAGTCTGTCGAGGTCTTCAGACGCCGCACAAACTCCATCGTGCGCGTCGCGTCGACGTCGGTGAAGACGCCAACGTGGGGCGCCTCGAACGCGCTCGTCACCATTGCCTTCGCGATCTGCTTGCGCATGCCCTTGAGCGGGATCCGCTCCTCGCGAACGGCAGGCACCTCAGGCGTTGAAAGGTTGCGGAACAGGCTCGCCTGCGACCCATGGCGCACCACGTCGTCGCGGAGGATCTCGCCACCAATTCCCGTGCCTGAGACCTCAGTGAGGTCGACGCCGAGATCCTTCGCGAGCTTCCGGATCGGGGGCTTCGCGATCACCGGCGACGCCGCGGCGACTGGAATCGGAGGCGTCGACAGCAGCGGCTCGCCCCCACTCCGGCGTCGCGAACGGACCTTGCCGGCGGTGCCATACCCCACCAGCACCGCACCGCCCTCATCGTCGGCGGCTGCGCCAGGTTCGGCGGGCTTCGCCGACGCGCCTGACGGGGCCGGAGCAGCCGGCGTCGCGGGAGCAGCCTCGGCGGGCTTCGCCGGCGCGTCCGCACCGGGATCCTGATCCGCTGCGCCTTCGGCCCGCACGCGCATGATCGGCTGACCGACCGGGACAGTCTCCCCCACCTCGGCGAGGAGCTCCGTGACGACGCCCGTGAACGGCGACGGCAACTCGACGAGCGACTTGGCGGTCTCGATCTCACAGATCACCTGATTGAGCACGACCGTGTCGCCAGGCGCGACCTGCCAGGTGACAATCTCTGCCTCGGTGAGGCCTTCACCGACATCGGGAAGGGGGAACGTCATGTCGCTCATCGAAGGCTCCTTTGGGTTGCTTCGTGGTCAGTAATTGTGTTCGTCCCGACGTGCGGGCAGGGGTGCGGCCGCGGTGGACCGTCAGTAGTGCATCGTGCGGTCGACTGCTTCGAGGATACGGTCTGCGTCGGGCAGGAACATTCCCTCGAGCCTGGCAGGCGGGAACGGCACGTCGTAGCCCGAGACGCGCAGCACGGGCGCCTGGAGCGAGTAGAACGCGTGCTCGGCCACGTGCGCGGCGAGTTCGCTGCCCAAGCTGACGTTGCCCGAAGCCTCCTGCGCGACGACGAGGCGCCCCGTCTTTCGCACTGACTCGAGTAGCGGCGCGTAGTCGACTGGCGAGATGCTGCGGAGGTCGACGACCTCGATGCTCGTGCCCTCGGCACGCGCGACCTCGGCGGCCTCAAGCGCGGCGGTGACCATTGCGCCGAACGCGACGATCGTGCAGTCGGTTCCCTCACGGGCGACCCGGCTGTCGTGCAACTGCGCGGTCGGAGCGGTCGGATCGACCTCACCCTTCATCCAGTACTTTGCCTTCGGCTCGAAGAACAGCACTGGATCCTGCGACTGGATCGCCTGCTGGATCATCCAGTAGGCGTCGTTTGGCGTTGAGGGAGCGACGACTCGCAGGCCCGGGGTGTGCGCGAAGTACGCTTCGGGGCTCTCCTGGTGGTGCTCGACGGCGCCGATGTGCCCGCCGTACGGGACGCGGATGACGATCGGCATCGGCACCTTGCCGTCGTGCCGGTTCGTGATCTTCGCGAGCTGCGTGACGATCTGATTGAACGCGGGGAAGATGAAGCCTTCGAACTGGATCTCGATGACCGGACGGTAGCCGCGCATCGCAAGCCCGATGGCGTTGCCGACGATGCCTGCCTCCGCGAGCGGGGTGTCGAGCACGCGCGCCGATCCAAAATCGGCCTGAAGCTTGTCGGTGACACGGAAGACGCCGCCCAGGGGGCCGATGTCCTCGCCCATGAGCAAGACCTTCTCGTCGGCGGCCATCGCGGCCCGCAAGCCCTCGTTGATGGCTCGCGCGATCGGCAGCTCCGTGCGCTCGGTGAGCGTCTGGACGCTGGGCGCCGTGGATGTTGCTACTGCACCGGTCATGCTGAAATCTCCTCGCCGGCCTCGAATGAAGATTCGTAGCGTTCGAGCCAGGCACGCTGCTCTTCGATGCGCGGGTGCGCCTCGGTGTACACGTTCGCGAACATCGAGTCGGCGTCAGGCGGCGGCAACTGCAGGATCGCGTCGCGCACGCGCTTCGCCTCTCGATCGGCGACCTCGGCCACCTCGGCAAAGAATGCGTCGTCGACTCCCTGCTCACGCAGGTAAGCCTCCATGCGCGCGACCGGGTCGCGATCTCGCCACTCCTCGAGTTCCGACTTCTCACGGTAGCGCGTCGGGTCGTCACTCGTCGTGTGTGCCCCGATCCGGTAGGTCAGTGCCTCGATGTAGCCCGGGCCTGCCCCCTCGCGCGCGAGGCGCATGAACCTGCGGCCGACGGCGTACGCGGCGAGCGGGTCGTTGCCGTCGATCTGCACGGCGCGGATGCCGAAACCGAGTGCGCGGCGGTACAGCGGGGTACGGCTCTGCCGCTCGAACGGCACCGAGATCGCCCAGCCGTTGTTTTGGACAACGAAGACCGCCGGGGTCTGGTAGCTCGCCGCGAAGATCATAGCTTCGTTCGCGTCGCCCTGGCTCGATGTGCCATCGCCGTAGAACGCCATTGTCGCTTCGCCTGTCGCGATGCCCCGCTCGCCAGCGTCCATCGCCGCAGTGCCGACCCGGAGCTTCGCGTCGAGCAGCTGCCCAAGTGCGTATCCGCTCGCGTGCTGCGCCTGCGCGGCAAGCACGAGAGTGTACAGGTGGAAGTTGCCGTTCGCGGGATCCGTGACATCCCACCCGCCGTGCGTGAAGCCACGGAACAGTTTCAGCAGTTCAACAAAGCTCACGCCGCGCACCTTCGCGACGGTGTGCTCGCGGTATGCGGGGAAGATGTGATCCTGCGGCTCGGTGGCGTGCGCGAGGCCGACCTGGCAGCCCTCTTGCCCGATGCTTGGAACCCACAGGGCGAGCTGCCCTTGGCGCTGCAGGTGGGTCGCCTCCGTGTCGAACGCACGGGTTTCGACCATGTCGCGGTACCACTGCTTGAAATCTTCGATACCAACGCCGTCAAGCTCCGCTGCGTAGTCTGCTGCGGAGCTTGACGGGGAGTACCGACCTTCGGCGTCTAGGAAGCGAATCGGCTCTGGATCCACCATGTTAACGGCGAGCTTTGGGGTCTGGCTCATAGTGCTCAAGTGTAGTGAGAGGGGTCATTCCGACTGGGATATATCAACGTCGGCGCTAGTGGCCGACGCACAGCGATTGCTGCAAGAATTGGTGCATGCGGTCAATCATGCGAGTACTTGTCAGCACGTTCGCGCTGTGGCTCACGACGCTCATCGTCGGCGGGTCGGGCCCGCGCGGGTTCTGGATCGAGCCGATCAATGACGACCCGTACTCCCCCATCATCACGATGCTCCTCGTCGCGCTCGTGTTCGGCCTCGTGAACGGCACGCTCGGCAAGGTCGTGCGCATCGTGTCGATTCCGCTCTACATCATCACGCTCGGCCTGTTCGGCCTCATCGTGAACGGAATTCTCATCTCGGTCATCGCATGGCTCTCCGGTCTCGCCGGTTTCGGGCTGCACGTCGATGGCTTCTGGTGGGGTGTACTCGGCGCGATCGTGATGTCGGTGCTCGCGAGCATCATGAACGGTCTGCTCGGCACGAATCGTAAGCGCAAGCGCTAACGACCGCCCCGCTGATGACACGGGGTCATCGGCGACACCTCGAGGCCCGCGATTGAACGTCGCGCGGCGCTGTTCGGCGCGCCCTCCGACACGGAGTCACACGAAACCGCGCGAAGTTTTCCACACCGTATCCACAACCACTCCACAACCTATCCACCGACTTATCAACAGGGTGTTGAACAGCTCGAACCCTTATTACACAACGATAATTACACCGCTGTCATTCGATCTGTGCATAGTTATCCACATTCGCGATCCCGTGAAATGTGCACAGTTGCCCTCATGGGAGAATGGTCGGGTACGTTCACCCGCAACTCACACAACGGAGAACCCATGACCAGCCTGCCCCCGCAGCCCATCAGCCCCCTCGACGGACGCTATCGGAAGGCGGTCGAAGGGCTTGGCGACACCCTCTCCGAGGCCGGGCTGAACAAGGCTCGCGTACACGTCGAGGTCGAATGGCTCGCCTACCTGACCACGCACTCGCTACTCGGTGGGACACCGATGGGCGACGCGCAGCTCGCAGCATTGCGCGAGTGGGCGCAGAACTTCGGCCAGGCCGAGATCGACGAGCTGGCCGAGACCGAGAAGACCACCCAGCACGACGTGAAGGCCGTGGAGTATCTCGTCCGAGCACGTCTCGAGGCGCAGGGACTCGGTCACCTCGCAGAGCTCACCCACGTGTGCTGCACGAGTGAAGACATCAACAACCTCTCGTACGCGCTTACCGTCAAGCAGGCTGTCGCAGACGTGTGGCGCCCGAAGTTCGTCGCAGTCATCGACGAACTCGAGCGCCAGGCTCAGAACTACAAAGACCTCGCGATGATGAGCCGCACGCATGGCCAGCCTGCGACCCCCACCACGCTTGGCAAGGAGCTTGCGGTCTTCGTACACAGGCTCCGCCGCCAGCTGCGCCAGATCGATCAGATCGAGTACCTCGGGAAATTCTCGGGCGCGACGGGCACGTTCGCAGCGCACCTCGCTGCAGACCCGAGTGCTGACTGGGAAACGATCTCCCGCGAGTTCGTCGAGGGGCTCGGCCTGACCTGGAACCCACTCACGACCCAGATCGAGTCGCACGACTGGCAGGCCGAGCTCTACTCGCGCATGGCGCACGCCAACCGCATCCTGCACAACCTTGCGACAGACGTGTGGAGCTACATCTCGATCGGTTACTTCCGCCAGACCCCCGTCGCGGGCGCGACGGGCTCCTCGACGATGCCGCACAAGGTCAATCCGATCCGGTTCGAGAACGCCGAGGCCAACCTGGAGCTCTCCAACGCGCTGCTCGACTCGCTCGCAGAGACGCTCGTCACGAGCCGCTGGCAGCGCGACCTCACCGATTCGTCGGCGCAGCGCAACATTGGCGTCGCGTTCGGGCATTCGGTGCTCGCACTCGACAACATCCTCAAGGGGCTCGGACAGATCGACGCGGCCCCCGAGGTACTTGCGGCGGATCTCGACGCGAACTGGGAGGTACTCGGCGAGGCGATTCAGACAGTGATCCGCGCGGAGGTGACCGCCGGCCGCTCCACGATCAGCGACCCGTACGCCGCGCTCAAGGATCTCACACGGGGCCGCCGCATCGGCCAGGCCGAGCTCGTCGAGTTCGTTCAGGGCCTCGAAATCGGAGACGAGGCGAAGCAGCGGCTGCTCGCGCTCACGCCCGCAGGCTACGTCGGCAGCGCGGCACAACTTCTCAGCTACCTCTGACGCGGTGAGGCTTGCCGGTGCCCCGGCTCTGCGCCAGGGTTGAAGTATGAGTCAGCAGGCACGCTTTGAACGCGAACGCACGATGTACCGGTTTACCGCACGCGAAGTCACGGTACAGGCCATCTCGCGGCCAGTACCGGCGATCGCTCGCGTGACGCTCGCCGGGCCCGACCTGTATGACTTCGAGTCGACGGGGCCCGGCGACCACGCGAAGATCTTCTTCCCGCACCCCTTCACGGGAGAACTCGTCGCACCCGTCGCGGCTGGCCCCGGCGAGGACGGTATCGTCCGGCCCGACGGCCAGACGTTCGGCCGCGACTTCACGCCGCTCAACGTTCGGGATGAAGCCGGAGGGCGCGTCTTCGACCTTGACTTCTTCCTGCACGACGACCCCGGACCGGCATCCGCGTGGGCGGAGCGCGCAGCGGTCGGAGACCGCATCGTCGTCGTCGGGCCACGCGGCACCCAGAGCGTTCCGACGGGCATCGCGTCGCTGCTCTGCCTCGTTGATCCGACTGCGCTGCCCGCAACCGTACGCTGGATCAACGCGCTGCCCGAGGACACCGAGGTCGAGGTGATCGCCGACATCGACTACGACGCCCTCGACTGGGTAGAGGAGTACCTCCGCGAGGGAACCGGACGCGAAATCCTCGTGCGCGAGCCGCTCGGTGGCCTCGATCAGGCCCTGCTCGACAGCGAGATCACGGACGAGACCTTCGTGTTCGCCGCCGGTGATGCGAACCGCCTCATCCCGCTCCGGCGCGTGATCCGCGACGAGCTCGGGCTCCCCCGCGCGCAGTACCAGATCAGCGGCTATTGGCGGCGTGGTGAGGCGAACTTCGACCATCACGGGCCGATCGACCCGAGCGATCCGGAGTCGATCGAGGACTAGCCGCTCCCGCGCAGACAGAGGCCCGGGGTGTCCGCAGACGCGGACGCCCCGGGCCAATTTCTGCTCAGCGTGTGGCCTAGTGCCAGTCGCCCTCGGGCTTCTTCAGGTCCTTGCGGGCCTCGAGGTCTTCGTCGCTGGGCTTGCCGCCGAGGCCGAGCAGGGCCACGAACAGCAGCGACACGATGAACGCGATGGCTGTAAAGATGAGGGCGAGCACGATGGAGCGCGACGCCATGAGGACGATAAGACCCGCGAACACCGCGAGCACTCCCGAGAAGCCCAGTAGTTCGAGGGGCTTGAGGCGATCACGACGCGACGGGTTCATCGGTTCCTGGGGCGTGTGGTCTGAGGGGTTAGTCATCGGTCGCTTTCTACGATTCGGCTAGGACATTGGCGGCGTGCAGATCCGCCTAGGCATTGACAGTCGACCCCTGGTTCAGCGGGTCGGCGTCGGCTGCGGTTCGCGTGTCGAACGACGCGATCCCGAGGAAGACTCCGGCAATGATTGCGTACGCGCCGAAGAACCCAATCACGGCGACAAGGTCTCCCCGCGCAAGCAGCACGGTCACGGCGAGCAGAATGCCTGCCGCCCCAACGAGCGCAGCATCCTGCCGCGTTCCCGGCTGCACGACCATGGCGACAAACTCGAGCAGGGCAGTCACCAGTGCCCAGGCCGCAATCACGACAGCGAACGCGAGCTCGGTGCTGAGCACTGTGAGAAAGACCGCCGCGGCAACCGAGATAGTCCCGAGCGCGACCGCGATGGCGCCGCCGCCGCGCGCGCGACGCTGAAGCGCCTCGACAATGTGCACGATCCCGATCGCGACAAGGGCCGCGACAACGACCGCGAGGTCAAAGGCGAATCGTTCGTGGAAAGTCGCGCTGAAAGTAACGACGAGACCAACGGTAAGCAAGAGCACAGCTCGAAGGACGCGTACCCATTTCGGTGGGAGGAGTGCCGTGCCTGACGGTCGCGATACGGTGCCTTCGGCGATTGACATTGTGCTCCCTCCCTGCCTCGTGGATTGTATCTTGTCTCGCTGCGAAAGATCGTGGGAGCGAGCTCGCTACATTCCCTGGGGCATGTCCTGGAAGCGCGAGTAGTGGCCCTGGAAGGCAACGGTGACAGTGCCGGTGGGCCCGTTACGCTGCTTCGCCAGAATGAAGTCAGCCTCGCCAGCGCGCGGATGGTCGCGGTCGCTTGCTGCCTCACGGTGAAGCAGGATCACCATGTCGGCGTCTTGCTCGAGCGAGCCCGACTCGCGAAGGTCGCTGATCGCGGGCATCTTGTCGGCACGCTGCTCAGACGCACGGTTGAGCTGGGACAGCGCGATGACCGGGACGTCAAGCTCTTTCGAGAGCAGCTTCAGCGCACGCGAGAACTCGCTGACCTCCTGCTGTCGGCTCTCAACTTTCTTACCGCTTGACAGCAGCTGCAGGTAGTCAATGACGACCATCTTGAGGCCGTGCTGCTGCTTCAGCCGTCGGCACTTCGCACGGATCTCAACGAGCGTGAGGTTCGGGCTGTCGTCAATGTACAGCGGCGACTCTGAGATGCGCGCCTGCGTGGCCGCGAGCTTTTGGAAGTCGCGGCTGTCGAGGGCGCCCTTACGCAGGGTCTGCATCGGGATGGAAGCTTCGGCCGCGAGCAAACGCATCGCGATCTCGGCGCGACCCATCTCGAGCGAGAAGAAGACCGTCGGAGCCAGGGCGTGCACGGAGGCGTGGCGGGCCACGTCGAGCGCAAGCGTTGACTTACCCATCGCGGGTCGCGCGGCGATGATGATCATCTGGCCGCCGGCAAAACCATTCGTCATCGCATCGAGCTCGCTGAAGCCGGTTGGCACTCCGAGCATGCCGTCTGGCTGCGAGGTCGCCTTGTGGATCTCCTCCATCGCGGCATCCACTGCGAGCGAGAGCGGCACGTAGTCTTCGCTCTGCGACTCACCCGTGACGCCATAGATCTCTGACTGGGCGACATTCACCAGGTCGAGAGCTTCACCCTCGCCCGCGTATCCCATCTGCACGATGCGGGTACCGGCCTCGACGAGGCGGCGAAGGAGCGCTTTCTCGCCGACGATATCCGCATAGAAACCCGCGTTGGCGGCGGTCGGAACGATGCTCGTCAGTGTGTGGAGGTACTCGGCGCCACCCGCCCGCTGCAGATCGCCAGACTTTGAAAGCGCGTCGGTGACGGTGATAACGTCGGTCGGCTCGCCCTGGGAGTAGAGCGACAGCACCGACTCGTAGATAACTTCGTGCTTTGGCACGTAGAAGTCTGAGCCGCGCAGCACACCAGTGACGTCAGCCACAGCGTCCTTGGACAGCAGCATGCCACCGATCGCGCTCTGCTCCGCGAGCAGGTCGTATGGCGGGGTGCGCTCGTAATCGCCGCCGCGCTGTTCTTCGTCAGGCGACGCGATACCCAGGTGTGCGATGGACAAGCTGTATTGCTCCTTCGGTGAGGCCTAACCTCGTTACCTTCTGATGACATACCAGACCTCAGACATTCACCGTAGGTGCAGTGTTCGTATGGCTCAAATGCGCGGGTTGTCCACCTGTGGATAACTATGTGGAGAAGCGACGAAGAATCGCCAGAACTTGTCCACACGAATGGGGATAACTTGTGGACAGATTCTCGACTTTTCTCGAAACCCGCCGTCTGATCTGGGGTTTATTGTTTCCACACAATCAAAGTTATTCAACCTTAAAGTACAACTTGAATGTTGCCTGAACTCCGGGCGTGTGGACAACTCTGCCCGCCAATTGGGAAGGTGCAGCGTGCTGCAGCTGTGGACCGCAACGCGCGCTGTTCACGAAGCGTTCATCGGCGCCAACGCGCGCCACAAGGCCCGTTCAGCGGCCCAGAAGAGGCCCGCTAAGGCTGACCACCAGAAACGCCGCCAGAAGGCGTACAGGGCGCCGTGTACGGACCTCGGCATCTGGGGAACTCACCTCACACAACAAAGCGGGGCCGGTTCCAAAATGGAACCGGCCCCGCTTGTGAGCGTGAAAACGCTTAGCGCTGCGTGATGACCTGGAGGGTCACCTCTGCGTCGACACCCTCGTGAAGGTGGATCGTCGCCTTGTACTCACCGGTCGACTTGATCGACGGAAGCGAGATCTTGCGCTTGTCGACCTCGCCAATGCCAGCCTCTGACACGGCAGCTGCAACTGCAGCCGGCTTGATTGCGCCGAAGAGTCGCCCGCCAACCCCAGCCTTGGAGTGGAGACGGATCTTGCCAGCCTCGAGCGAAGCCTTAAGTGCCTGCGCGTCCTCAACCGAAGCGAGAGCGCGTGCCTCGCGAGCAGCCTGCAGCTGTGCAACCTGAGCCGCGCCACCGCGGGTCCAGTGCACTGCGTAGCCCTGCGGTACGAGGTAGTTGCGAGCGTAGCCAGTCTTGACGTCTACGACGTCACCGGCAGAACCGAGGCCACGGACCTCGTGCGTGAGAATTACTTTCGCCATGATGCTCTCTCCTTAGCGGCCGGAACCGGCGTAGGGGAGGAGAGCCATCTCGCGGGCATTCTTCACTGCCTTCGCGATCAAACGCTGCTCCTGAACGGATACGCCGGTGATGCGGCGGGCGCGGATCTTTCCACGCTCTGAAATGAACTTGCGAAGCGTCTGGACGTCCTTGTAATCAATGACGCCAACGGTCTGCTTCTTTGCGGGTGCTGCCGCCTTCGCGTTCTTGCCGCGAGCCGGCTTGCGGCTTGCACCGCTTGACTTGCCTGCCATGTTGGTCTCTTTTCGTAATGCGTCCCGGTACGCGCCCGGAACAAAATTGCTGTCTTAGAAGGGCTGCTCGTCGTCGAACCCGCCACCGAAATCGGAGGAGTTGTTCGACGCGGATCCGCCCTGGCCCGAATTGGTCCAGGGGTTATCCTGCTGCTGCTGGGGCTGTGCCCAGCCCGACTGACCCTGGGGCTGACCGCCACCAGCGCCACCGAAGCCGCCAACCTGCCCACGCGCAGCGCCTCGCGTCACCTGTGCGGTGGCGAAGCGGAGCGACGGCCCAACCTCTTCGACCTCAAGGTCGAGTGAGGTGCGCTGCTGGCCCTGGTTGTCGGTGTAGCTGCGCTGGGTCAGGCGACCCTGCACAATGACTCGCATGCCCTTCGTGAGCGAAGCCGCAATATTGTCGGCGTACTCACCGTAAGCGCGGCAGCCAAGCCACAGCGCTTCGCCGTCCGACCAGTCGCCGGACTGGCGATCGCGCACGCGCGGGGTCGAGGCGATACGGAAGGTCACCCACGACTTGCCGGCCTGACTCACGCGAGGCTCGGGATCGGCAACAAGGTTGCCGACGACAGTGATCAGCGGCTCTCCGGCCATGAGTTATGCACTCGCCTTCGCAGCAGCGCGAGCTGCCTTAGCCTGGTCACGCTTCGACTGAGCTGCACGCTGAGCGATGAGCTCGTCTGCGCGGAGCACCTTCGTGCGGAGAACAGCCTCAGAGATACCGAGCTGACGATCGAGCTCAGCGGTAGCCTCGGGGGTCGCGGTGAAGTTCACCACAACGTAGATGCCCTCGGCCTGCTTGTTGATCTCGTATGCCAGGCGACGCTTGCCCCAGATGTCGACGTTCTCGATCTCGCCATTCGCATTCGTAATGACGGAGAGGAACTTCTCCATGCTGGGAGCCACGGTGCGCTCGTCGATACCGGGATCGAGGATCACCATGAGTTCGTAAGGATGCATTACTGACCCACCTCCTTCGGACTTCACGGCCACAGGATTTCTGTGACAGGAGGGTGTTTTTGCATCGTGCCTGAGCCCCAAACCGAATGTTCGGCGCACAGACAACCTAAGAAGCCTACCATCTTCAGCCCTAAAGTGGAGCCATGCGGATCGCTCTCATCTCGATGCACACGTCTCCATCGGAAATTCCCGGCTCTGGTGACGCTGGTGGGATGAACGTTGTCGTCGCAGAAGCCGCCCGTGCCCTCGGGGCGCGGGGGCACGAGGTCGTCGTCGCGACCCGAGCGACAGAGGCGCTTGCTGCCGGGGAGTATCGGCTCTTGAGCGATGAGTCTCACGGCGCACCTGTGGCGCTCGTCGCCCTCACAGCGGGCCCGCCACAGCTGTCGAAGGCCGAGATGCCGGGCGTGACATCTGAGTTCGCGGTCGAGCTCCGCCGCCTGGGCAGCTTCGATGCCGTGCACGCGCACTACTGGCTCAGCGGTATCGCCGCGCGTGAAGCCTGGGCGGCGGGCGGAACAGGAATTGCCGTGACGTTCCACACGATTGCCGCGCAAAAGAACGCCAACCTAGCCGCCGGCGATTCACCGGAGCCGGAAGCGCGCCTCGCGGGGGAGCGGCTACTCGCGGAAACGAGCTTCGTCATCGCCGGTAGCCAAAGCGAGCTCAGTGGGGTGACCGACTGGTACGGGGCGCCACGCGCCGGCGGTTCGGTCGTGCACCCCGGCGTCGATACTCGGCTCTTCAGCCCGCGAGCGCAGGGCGCAGTGGGTCGGGCAAGCGCGAGGTTCGAACCGCTCCGAGGAGATCGCACGCTGGGCGTTGAGCCGCACCGCATCACAGTGCTTGGCAGAATCCAGCCGCTCAAAGGCCAAGATCTCGCTGTTCGGGCTGCGGGGGAGCTGGCGAGGCGCGAT
The DNA here is from genome assembly GCF_043080205.1 of Leucobacter sp. NPDC015123. NCBI lineage: Bacteria > Bacillati > Actinomycetota > Actinomycetes > Micrococcales > Microbacteriaceae > Leucobacter > Leucobacter sp. NPDC015123. The sequence goes on from NZ_JBIBVH010000010.1 coordinate 96,099, forward strand.
CCTGAACTCTTCGCCCATACCGAGTGGGTGATTGCGGGCGAGCCCACACCGGGCGCAGAAGGCTACGCGGCGGATCTGCGCGTGCTCGCCGAGCGAGAAGGAGTTCTGGATCGCTTCAGGTTCCTCCCCGCCCAGTCTCGGGCAGACGCCGCGGGATTGCTTGCCTCGAGCACACTCGTTCTCGTGCCCTCCCACTCGGAAACATTCGGGCTCACCGCGCTTGAGGCCGGCGCCTGCGGTGTACCGGTCGTCGCCGCCGGGCACACTGGCCTGGTTGAGGCAGTACCCCACGATGTTGCCGGGATCCATCTTGGCGACCGCGATCCAGCTACCTGGGCCGCTGCGATTGCCGCTCTGCTACACGACGACGCGCGCCGGTCCCGGCTCGGGGCAAGCGCGCGGGCTCACGCAGTCAGTCACGACTGGCGAGCGCACGCCGCGGCGCTTGAACGCTGCTACTCGCAGCTCGCGCGCTGACCCTCGCCCAACACTCCCAACGCTCCCAACGCTCCCAACGCTCCCAACGCTCCCAACGCTCCCAACGCTCCCAACGCTCCCAACGCTCCCAACGCTCCCAACGCTCCCAACGCTCCCAACGCTCCCAACGCTCCCAACGCTCCCAACGCTCCCAACGCTCCCAACGCTCCCAACGCTCCCAACGCTCCCAACGCTCCCAACGCTCCC
>NZ_JBIBVH010000011.1:0-50368 GCF_043080205.1 Leucobacter sp. NPDC015123
CCTGCGGTTCAAGTGGGGGTGTTGTGTGAGAGATCCTCGCCGCCAGTCGCGATTTCCGCGCCGGCCAACAGATGAATACATTACGCGGGAAACACACAACACACAAATCCATGCGGGGGCCGCGACCCGGATCCCTGTCACCGCGCCGATCCACCCAAACAGCCGGGCGTGTCACATCGCTACTCAACGCCGCCAGTCGACGTTTCGCTCACAACACTGAGCCTGTCGCCTTCGCCGTACTGCTCTTTGAGAACCCGCAAGTTGGCCCAACTCTCGACCGCGGTGATGCCAGGCTCCGCGCGCAGGGCATCGGTCACAGCGATGAGCTCCGTCGCAGACTCCCGCGAGAAGGTCGCGACGAAGTTGTAGCTCCCGACTGTCACAGCGAGAAACTCGGGCTCCAGGTCGCGGAGAAAGTGAAGCATCTCGCCCGTCGCGAGTCGGCTCCTGATTCCCATGCCGATAGATGGTGTCTCGCGCTGGTGATCTCTGACGGGCATCGCAACCACCTTCACGACGCCCGCACGCTTGAGTCGCTCAAACCTGAGGCGCGCACCTCCCGGCGACAGCCCCGCGGCCTCCCCCAGTTCGCGATAGCTCGCCCGCCCGTTGAGTTGCAGGTGGGCGATCACCGCGCGATCCTGACTGTCGACTTTGAAGTCAGTGTGGCCAGTTCGAAGCGGTGAGTAGCGATTTACCTCGATGCTCTCGTACATGTGCGTGCGCACACTGCGCACCCCCGGAATGCCCTGGATCGTCGCGAGTACGTCACTGAGATGCGGGTCGGCTCCGACCCTGACCTCCACGTCGATCGGAAACACCCCCGCGACGTCTGCGACAAAGCTCGACTCGGGCAGGGCGACAAGGGCCTGTCGCACAGGCTCCACCGCCCCCTCGACTGCGACCTGCAAGTACGCGAACCGTTCAAGCCCAAGCAGGTCAGGGCTGATCGACACCGTTAGTCGCAGCTCATTCGAATCGACTGCCTGCTGCACAACCTGGGTGACGAGCCGGCGCGTCACGCCAAGACTCGCGGCGATGCGCGAGTAACTCGCGCGGCCGTCCTCTTGCAGTGCCCGCAGGATCTCCCCGCGCAGAGCCAACGCCGCCTCACCGGTCACATCTGCCACGGTTGGCTCCCACTTCCATTCTCACTAAATTCGCAAATCATCACCGAACGTCGCTGACCTGGTCCAATTGCGTAGCCATTTGCTCGCTGTTGCGCTCAATACATCAGAGCGTACGCCATTGACGTGCATTTTCGCTCGCGCATCCTGTCTCCCCAACGTAGGCTACGAAGTCGCCCGCGTTTGCGGCACCCAACGAAGGGACTCGTCATGGCAGTGGTGGCATGTAGCCAATTCACCCCGGTACTCGGGGCGGTGCGCGAAAACGTCGATCGCTCACTCGAGCTGATCCGCGACGCAGCCGGCCGCGGTGCGCAGGTTGTGGTGCTTCCCGAGCTCGCAAACTCCGGCTACGTCTTCGCCGACACCGCCGAAGCGGCAGCCGCGAGCGAGCCTGCAACCGGTGAGACTGTCACCCGCTGGCGCGAGGCCGCGGAAGAGCTCGGCATCGTGATCGTCGCGGGCTTTGTAGAAGCGAACCCACATGGTGCCCCATACAACAGCGCCGCGCTTGTCATGCCGGGCGGCGACCCGGTGATCTACCGCAAGGCGCACCTGTGGGATCGAGAGCGACTGATCTTCACTCCGGGTGACGGCCTGCCGCCGGTCGTCGACACCCCAGCCGGGCGCATCGGAGTGATGGTCTGCTACGACCTCGAGTTCCCCGAGTGGGTGCGGATCGCCGCACTGCAGGGCGCCGACCTCATCTGCGCCCCGGTCAACTGGCCAACAGTGCAACGCCCCAACGGCGAGCGCCCAGGCGAGGTCGTTCGGGTGCAGGCAGAGGCGTCAATGAATCGTGTCGCCATTGCGGCGTGCGATCGTGGCGGCAACGAGCGCGGAGTCGAATGGTCGGGTGCCTCGGTCATCGTCGACGCAGACGGCTGGCCCCTCGCGCTCACCGAGCGAGCGGGCGACCGCCGCCGCGCGACAGCGCACCGCGCCGCAACCGACGACGCCGCAGCCGGTCCGGATCGCATCGACGCTCCGACGACCCTCTACGCCGACGTCGACCTTGCGGCAAGCCGGGTCAAGCGCATCGCAACGTACAGCGACGTCATCGCAGATCGTCGCCCTGAGCTTTACGAACGCTACACACACTGACCACGCGCCCCACGCGCCAACGGCCCGGGGCAGATCCCACTTCCCGCAACGATCGCGGGAAACCGATAGTTAAGGATAATGATGTCTTCAGACACTTCAACGCCACGCACGGGCGTGATCGAGACTCGCTCGATCGACGTCGTGCCGCTCGAGGAACGCCACGGCAAAGTCTGGCACCAGGGCCCATTCTGGTTCACCGGTAACTTCGTACTCACGACGATGGTCGTCGGGTTCACCGGGCCGAGCCTCGGGCTGAGCGTGTGGTGGACAGTGCTCGCGGTGGTGCTCGGCGCCGGCTTCGGCACGTTCTTCATGGCGTTCCACGCGAACCAGGGGCCCACGATGGGTCTCGCACAGATGATCCAGTCGCGCGCCCAGTTCGGTAGCCGCGGCGCTGTCGTACCGTTCATCGCGACGGTCTTCGTGTACATCGGATTCCTGGTGTTCGACACGATCCTCGTCACGCAGGGCATCGGCGTCTACTCCGAAGCGACGTGGTTCTGGTACCCGATCATCATTGCGGTCTCGATCGTCATCGCCGTCGTCGGGCACGATCTGCTGCACTTCATCCAGCGCTGGCTCACCTACGCGCTCGTCGCCGTGTTTGCGATCATCACTGTCTTCGCGATCGTGCACTTCACTCAGGCCCCCATTGATCCGGCCGCCGCCGTGGCGACCGCGGGATGGAGCACCTCAGCGTTCCTCATCCAGTTCTCGCTCTCCGCCGGCTACAACATCAGCTACTCCGTCTACGTCTCTGACTACACGCGCTACCTGCCGGTGAACGCCTCGGCCCCGAAGCTCATCTCCTCCGTCTACGCGGGTGCCGGGCTCTCTGCGATCTGGCTGATGTCGCTCGGCGCGGTGCTCGCGAGCTACATTCCGGGTGCGGATCCGATTGGCACCCTCCGCGAGGTCGGCGACATGATCGTGCCCGGGTTTGGCACAGTCGCGGTGCTTGTTTCGGTACTCGCGCTCGTGTCAATCATGGGCGTGAACGCATACGGCGCGATGCTTACGGGCGCGAGCGCAATCGACGGATTCACACCGGTGAAGCCGACAGTGAAGATGCGCGTCATCGCGCTCACCATCGTTGGCATCATCACCCTCGTCATCGCGCTCGCGATCCCCGACAATTACGTCGACAGCTTTAACAGCTTCGTCGGGCTCATGCTCTACTTCCTCGTGCCGTGGTCAGCGGTCAACCTCGTCGACTTCTACCTGGTCCGGAAGGGTCGCTACGCGCTGACAGACATTGTGAACCCGCGCGGCGGCGTGTACGGCAAGTGGGCCTGGCGCGGAGTCGCAGCCTACGCACTCGGCTTCGTCGCGATGATCCCGTTCTTCTCGCTCTCGTTCTACACGGGCCCAGTCGCGAATGCGCTCGACGGCGCTGACTTCTCGTTCGCGATCGGCCTCGTCGTCTCTGGCGTCTCCTACTACCTGTTCTCGCTGCGTCGCGACACGTCGGCCGAGGAGAAAGCGATCGCTCGGAGCCAGGAGGTCTTCGGCACCTGGCACCGCTAGGCCGGTGAGCAAGGGGGTCCGGCAGGAATTCGGGCCCCACGGAGTGGGCAGTTGTTGTCGCTTGCACGATCAGCAAGCGACAACAACTGCCCACTCCGTTTGGGGCTACTTCGCGCTCTTGAGCAGCGGCTCCGAATCGCGACCGGGCACTGCCGCTCGCGACGCGGTTCCGGTGCGCAGCCAGTCGAGCACGTTGCGCGCGGGGTCGAGCGTGTAGTGCTCGAGCGAACCGTCTGAGAGGAACGCGACGTGCGGGGTGACGATCACGCGCGGGTCGTTTCGCAGCGGGTGGTCGGCGGCCGGAGGCTCGCCGTGCAGCACGTCGACGGCCGCACCGCGCAGCTGGCACGAGTCGAGCGCCGCCGTGAGCGCAGCGGGATCAACGAGCTCACCCCGCGAAACGTTTACGAGGCTCGCCCCCGGTCGCATCGCAGCGAACGCGGCCGCATCGATCGCGCCGTGGGTGTCGGCTGTGAGCGGCAGATGCAGTGACAGCACATCCGACTCCGCGATGAGGGTGTCGCGATCCACGAGTTCGACGCCGTGCACGGGCGCACTCACGAAGGGGTCGTGCGCGATCACCCTGGCGAAGCTCGGGCCCGCGACCTGGGCGAGCCGCTGGGCGATGCGCCCGAACCCGAATAGACCGAGCGTGAGCCCGCTGAGCCGGCGCGGCACGGCGGTCACGTCGTCGGTCCAGCCGCCGGCTGCCGTGACCGCAACGCTGCCGCGCAGGTCGCGTGCGAGGGCGAGCATGAGCGTCAGCGCGTGCGCGGCGACCTCCTCGGTCGCGGCGTCCGTGAGGTTCACGACCCAGATGCCGCGCGCCTCGGCCGCCGCGCGGTCGATCATGTCGAAGCCAGCACTCATCGTCGCGATGAACCCGACGTTCGGCAGCCGTTCGAGGAGTGCCTCGTCGATCCGCGCGTATCCAACGACGAGCGCGACCGCCCGCTCGGCGCCCGCTGGAAGCTCCTGCGGTTCGCCCGCGCGCGAGGGGAGCTCTGCGAGAAGCGTCTCGCAGCCAGCGGCTTCGAGGAGCGCCCGGCCGGGCGCCGGGTCGAGGTCGGTTTCGTCGGTGAAGATGACAAGCGGCCGGGTCATGCTGCGGCCCCGTTCGCGCCGGTGAGGCGGTCGAGGTGCGTCGGTGCGAAGAGCTCAAGCACAGCAGGCAGCACGACGACCCGGGGGCCGCCGGCAGCGAGGGCGCGGGCGACTGTCGCCGGGGCGTCCTCGAGCGTCGTCTGCTCGGCCGGGATGCCGAATGACTCGGCGAGCGCGACGTAGTTGGGTCGGGTGAGCTCGGTCGCGGTTGCCGCGCCGAACGCGCCCTCCATGTACTCGCGCAGCACGCCGTATCCGCCGTCGTCGACGATGAGCCAGACGACAGGCAGGTCGTGCTGGGCCGCGACGGCGAGCTCGGCGATGCCGTAGAGCGCTCCGCCGTCGCCGGAGACCGCAAGGACGGATCCGGTCTCGCCATTGATCCTGCGCCCGAACGCGGCACCGAGCGCCGCGGGGAAGCCGTAGCCGAGCCCGCCAGCGCCCTGCGCAGACGCGAACTCGACGCCACGGGCGTCCCACGCCGACCACGCCCAGTAGGCGAGGATCGTCATGTCCCAGTAGACCTTCGTGTCATCCGAGACAGCCTCGCGCAGTCCGCGCACGAGCGCGATCTCGGCTTCGCGGCCCTGGCCTTCGACGCGGCTGAGCACGGTGCCCAGCAGCGATTCGATGCTCGCCGTCGCAGCCTGACGGCGCTCGGGCGTCGACTCGCGACCTGCCGCCGCCACCGCGGCGTCCAGGCTCGCGAGCGCGAGCTTCGCGTCGGCGTGGATCCCGATGCCTGGGTGGTTCGACCCCAGTTTGCCGAGGTCCGCTTCGATCTGGATCACGCGACCGTGGGGGCGGAACGTGTGGTAGTTGCTCGAGAGCTCGCCGACACCGCTGCCGACGATGACGAGCACGTCTGCGTGCTCGAGGAACTCGGTCGTCGCGATGTCTTCGATCCACCCCTGCGCGGAGAGCGGGTGCCCCCAGGGCAGCGCGGTCTTCCCGCTAAACGTCGTGATGACTGGCGCGTCGAGGCGCTCCGCGAGTGCTGCGAGCTCACGCTGGGCACCCGCGCGCACGACGCCGCCGCCGGCGAAAATCACCGGGCGCTCCGCAGCGGCGAGCACGGCCGCGGCGTGGGCGACAGTCTCGGTGATGGGCGCGAGCGGCGCGGGCGACTTCGCGAGAGTCGCGCCTGTGAGCACTGGCACGTCGTGCGCCGAGGCGAGCAGGATGTCCTGCGGTACCTCAACGAGCACGGGGCCCTGCGGTGCCGCGGCCGCGATCCGCCAGGCCTCGGCCATCGCGGTCGGGATCTGCGCCATCGTGCGAACTGTCACGACGTGCTTCACGACGCCACGGAACGACGCTGACTGCTCGGGCAGCTCGTGCAGGTAGCCGTGGCGACCGCCGCCGAGACCTGCAACTGGGATCTGGGCGCTGATCGCGAGGACCGGGATCGAGGAGGCCGCGGCCTCCTGCAGTGCCGCGAGCGAGGTGAGCGCGCCGGGGCCAGTCGAGAGCAGCAACGGCGCGACGTCGCCAGTCACGCGGGCGAGGCCGTCGGCCATGAACCCGGCGTTGTTCTCAACGCGGGCGCTGAGGTAGGCGAGGTCGGAGCGGCGGAGCGCGTCGAACAGGCCAAGCGCGTGCTGGCCAGGGAGCCCGACAACGCCGCGCGCGCCAAGCGCGATGAGCGTCTCAAGCACGACGTCGCCGCCGATGCGCTTGCCGGTGTCTGGTGTCTGAGTGGTCATTGGTTCCTCCGTAAGAACTGTGGTGAGCAGGCACTCAGGGGGAAGGGAACCGGTCCCGCGGGCGTGCCCTCCGCGGGACCGGTGAGGTGTTCTCGAGCGTTAGCGCTCGACGTCCGTGTAGACGACGTCGTTGACTGCGGTGCGGTCGTCGAGGCTCAGCCGGTGGGTCCACTCGTCGAGCACCTGCGGCGCGACGGGCTTCGTGCAGAGGCTCACGAAGACGTAGGTGACGAGGCTCGCAAGCAGGCTGAAGTAGATCGGCTCGTTCGCAAGGATGCCCCAGATGAACATCGAGACGACGACGGTCACGGTGCCGACGAGCATGCTCGCGAGCGCACCTGCGCGGGTCCCGCGCTTCCAGAACAGGCCGCCAACGATTGCGACGAGCAGGCCGCCTACGAGGATGTCGTACGCGATAGTGAGCGCCGCGACGACGTCACTGACAAGGGTCGAGATGAACATCGTGACGCCCGCGAGCACGAAGATCGTGACGCGGTAGCTCACGAGGCTGTCGCCTGCGACGTGCCCGTCCTCGATCTTCGCCTGCTTCGGCTTCATACCGAGCACGCGCCGCATTGCCGGCATGAGGTCGGACGTGAACACCGTCGCCGACGCGATGAGCGCCCCGCTCGCGGTCGACATCATCGCCGAGAGCGCGGCTGCGAGGACGATGCCGCGGACGCCGGGCGGCAGCATCTCCTGCGCCATGAACGCGAACGCGTCGTCGCGGTTCGGCATATCGGGGAAGAGCACGCGCGCTGCCATACCGATGAGGGCACCGGCAAACGCGTAGAGCAGGCAGTAGACGCCCGAGGAGATGCCGCCCCACTTCGCGACGCGCGGGGTGCGGGCGGTGACGACGCGCTGCCAGATGTCCTGGCCGATGAGCAGGCCAAGGGTGTAGACGATGACGTAGGTGACGATTGTCATTCCACCGATCGACCACGGCGAGAAGAACGAGTCGCCGAGGCGCTCACGGATGCCAGCCCAGCCGCCTGCCTCGTCGGATGCGGTCATGAGCGCGATCGGCAGCAGCAGCAGGAACATGCCGACAGTCTTAATGACGAACTGCACGACGTCGGTCATGGTGATCGACCACATGCCGCCCATGATCGAGTAGATTGCAACGATCGAGCCGCCAATCACGACGCCCCACACGTTCGAGATGCCGAACAGCACGTGGAAGATCGTTGCGTACGCGAGGGTCGATGTCACGGTGAGCATGAGCGTGTACAGGAACATCACGATGCCCGAGATAAGCCCGTTCGAGCCGCCGTAGCGCAGGTCGAGCATCTCGGTGACCGTGGTGACCTTGAGCTTCACGATGCGCTTCGCGAGGAACGCGCTCAAGACGAGGATGCCGAGGCCGATGCAGGTGACGAGCCAAGCGCCCGAGATGCCGTACTCCCAGCCGAGGCCGATGCCGCCAACCGTCGATGCGCCGCCGAGCACAATTGCGCTCATCGCGCCCGAGTACATGAAGCCGCCGAGCCTGCGGCCTGCGACGAGGTAATCGCTCTTCGACTTGGAGCGCTTCATGCCCCAATAGCCGACGCCGAGGATGCCGACTAGATACGCGGCAATGATGATGTAGTCCAGGACCACAGTGTCCTCCTTGATCCGGTGGTGTGGATCGACACCGATCCGTGGTGTCGACGCCGACTGCGTGTTTCTTCTAGGGAAGGTACCTAGGATTCGCGCGGAACTCGCCGACGATCTATCCTAAAATTGACCAGCGTTGGGTCAAAACATCTTTTCGTGGAGGCAGTGTGCACGACGAACCCGACTATTTCGACAGGGCAACGGTGCCACTCGCCACGCTCCTCGACGAGCCATCGCTCCAGGCCGAGCTTGCCTCGCCCGCACCTCGCGTACTCGCGACTGACGCCAGACTTGCCGCGCAGATCCGCAGCACACCGGTGGCTGCCGCGATCGTGATCGAGCTTGATGACCCGGGTCAATACATGCTCCCCGGAGACCTGCTCATGGTGACCGGCCTCGCATTTTCAGGCGACGCCGAGCACGACCGCGACTACATCGCGCGGCTTCGCGCGAGCGGGGTCTCCGCGCTCGTCTTCGGGCTCGAGCCGGTGCACGCGGAGGTCCCGCCAACGCTCCTCGCCGCCTGCCGCGAAGCGAACTTCCCGCTCATCGTGCTCCCTCCCCCGATCTACTTCGCGGCAGTCACGAGCATCGTCAACCGCGCCCTCGAGACCGAGCGCACCCGCGCGCTCGAACACATGAACACGCTCGCCAGGCACCTCACCGAGGCAGTGCTGCAGCACCGGCCTGCCGAGCGGCTCGTCGAGCGGCTCGCAACAGAGCCCGGCAGCTGGGCCGCGCTTCGCATCGGCGACGAGCTGTACCTCGGCGGGGTTGTGCCAGACGAGCTGGCGCTCGCCGAGATGTTCACCGAGTTCGACGAGCGCCTCCGCCGCCCACGTGGCGCAAAGGGCGGCGCTTCGACAGCGTTCACGACCCTGCGCACGGCCGGTGCCGAGTACGAGGTCGCTGCGCACGAGGCGACGCCACGCACATCACGAAATCGCAGCGTCGACGGCAACGCGATCCTGACAATCGGCCGCGCCCCCAGGCTCACGAGGATCGACCTCACGGCGCTGCAGCTCGCCGCGAACCTCGTCGGCCTCCTTCTGCAGCTTCCTGCCGCGCAGTCGATGGCGGTCGACCAGCTCCTCATGCAGCTGCTTATGGAGCGGCACGGCTCCCAGCTTCTCGGTGCCGAGCGCGATAGGTTCGCGCGACTGCTCGCGAACTCACTCGGGGGTGGTTCGAAGACAGCGCACGCAGTCATCGCGATGCGGGATCCGAACGCAGCAGCCATCGGCGACCCAGTCCCGGCCGGCGAGACCGTCGCGTCCGACACGAACTGGCTGCGCCAGCTCTTGCACACCCCACTCGTCGAACACCGCTCCAAGCAACTCAGAGCCTTCGTCGCGAGCGCCCCAAGCCAGAGTGAGCTCCAGCACGCGGGGCAACTCGGATGGCTTCTCGCCGTGAGTAAGCCCCATCCACTGCTTGAGCTCCCGACCGCAATGCAGGAGGCAGAGGTGCTCGCTCGAGCCGCGCTCCACATCGGGAGCCACGTTGATGGGACCGCCCCACCCGCTGAGGCGAGCTGGCCGCTCGGCGCGGCCGCAGACCCGGCTGTCGCCCGCGCGGCGGCTGCCCAGTGGCTCGCGCCGATCCTTACGGCAGAGACCGCGGAGCAGCGCGCGGCGCTCACGAGCTGGCTGCACCAACATGGCTCGTGGGATCGTAGCGCCCGCGAGCTCGGCGTGCACCGCAACACTGTCAGGCGACTCGTTGGCGACGCTCAGCTCCGCCTCGGGCGCGACCTCGACGACCCACTCGAGCGGGCCCGGGTACTCCTCGCACTCACTGCGCTCGCGGGGGATTCGCCGCCAGGGGTGCCTCCCGGAGGCAGCTCCGCAACCTAGGCCTGCGCCTCTGCCGGCGGGCCGACTCCCGCTTGCGCTACCCGATCTTCGCCACCGCGCGAATCGGCGAGCCGTCGACCCCCGCGAGCCGAAGCGGCAGGAGCGAGAGCTCCACGGCGTCGGGGATAGTGGCGAGTCCTCTGAGGTTTTCGACGAGAACGCCGTCGCGCCCGAGCCAGTACTCATGGACCGGCATCCCCTGTTCCGGCTGCGCGGTCGGGTCCGGGCTCAGCGTGTCAAGCGCAAGCACTCGGGCGCCGCGACTCCAGAGCGTCTGTGCGAGCTCATGGGTGACGACCGGGTGGCGCAGGGCCTCAGCTGTGCCGAAGTGAGCGTCCCACCCAGTCGCGATACAGACGATCCCTGGCAGCGTCGCGGGAATCGTGAGATCGGTAGGGCGTATCCGCTGCGCCGCTGCCACCTCGGCGCGCAGCACCAGGGCGTCGCCAACAAGACAATCAAGCGGGATCGCATCGACCGTGCGCCCACCGGGGATCGCATGCGACGGCGCGTCAAGATGTGTGCCAGCGTGCGAGCCCATGCTGAGCCGCTCGACGGCAACGCCGTCGTTCGCGACCGTGAGAGCGCTCGCGAACTGCACCTCAGGATCCCCCGGATACACGGGCATCCCGGTGCTCACCGGGTGGCTGAGGTCTACGTAGGTCGCCATGCTCGCCTCTCGAGTCCACGGGTTCGGCTTGGGCCGGGGCGGTTTCCGCGCTCGCCCACCTCAACAGTAGACCGGCAAGCCCAGCGACAACGCACCAACGACGCAGCGCAGGGCCCCCGAGATCACTCGAGGGCCCTGTGCTGCAGTGGGGCAACCCCTAGTCGCGGGCTGCCATCGCGCTGACGAGCTCGTACACGACGTGGCTCGCCGCGACAGCGGTGATCTGCGCGTGGTCGTAGGCCGGCGCGACCTCAACGACGTCGGCGCCCACGATGTGCAGGTCTGCGAGGCCGCGGATGAGGCGAAGCATCTCGCGGCTCGTGAGGCCACCGGCCTCGGGGGTGCCTGTGCCAGGCGCGTGCGCGGGATCGAGCACGTCGATGTCGATCGAGATGTAGAGCGGCTTGTCGCCGACGCGCTTCCGGATCTTCTCGAGGGCGGCGGGCACGCCATTCTCTTCGATGAACTCGCTCGTGACGATCTGGAAGCCGAGCATTGCGTCGTCTTCGAGATCCTGCTTGCCGTAGAGCGGGCCACGGGTGCCGCCGTGCATCGACGCCGTCATGTCAATGAGGCCCTCCTCTGACGCGCGGCGGAACGGGGTGCCGTGCGTTGTCGGGGCGCCGAAGTAGGTGTCCCACGTGTCGAGGTGCGCATCGAAGTGGAGCACTGCGACCGGGCCGTGCTTCTTGTTGATTGCGCGCAGCAGCGGGAGCGCGATCGTGTGGTCGCCGCCGATCGTGACGATCTTGTCGACCTTCTCGCCGAGCTCGGTCGCCGCGGCCTCGACCTGGTCGACTGCCTCGTCGAGGTTGAACGGGTTCGCCACGATGTCGCCGGCGTCGACAACCTGCTTCACGTAAAACGGCGAGACATCCTGCGCGGGGTTGTAGGGGCGCAGGAGGCGCGACGCCTCGCGCACGTGCGACGGGCCGAAACGCGCGCCCGGGCGGAAGCTCACGCCGGTGTCAAAGGGGACGCCGACGACGGCGATATCGGCCGCAGGCACGTCTTCGATGCGGGGCAGCTTGGCGAACGTGGCGATCCCGGCGTAGCGGGGGGTCAGACTCGCGTCGACCGGGCCCTGCGGTGTGTGCTCAGACATTGGTTCCCTTCCAGTCTTGTTGCCTAATAGTAAACTCTTGAATACTATTGGTGAACTTGAGACCAGCATAGACTGGGAACGCTGGAGCGTCAACGCGCTCACAATTCCCTGACGAAAGAGGCCACGTCGTGCGACCGATCCATCCCACAGCGGCCGAAACTCAGGTGCAGATCGGCGCGAAACTTCGCAGCTCGCGCCAGGCCCAGGGGCTCACGCTTGAGCAGCTTGCTGCGGCCTCGGATCTCACCAAGGGATTCATTAGCCGCATCGAGCGCGACGAGACGATGCCGAGCGTGCCGACACTCGTGCAACTCTGCCAGGCCCTATCGCTGCCGATCGGGTCGCTCTTCGAGGAGCCTGATGTGCAGCTCGTTGGCCTCGCAGATGCTCCGCGAATCAACATGGGCGGTATCGGAGCCGACGAGCGACTCGTCACCCCCCGCGCAGAAGAGCGCGTGCAGGTGCTCCGTTCGAGCGTCGAGCCAGGGGGCTCAGGTGGCGACGAGCTCTACACCGTCAGCTGCGACGTCGAATCACTCCACGTCGTCGCGGGCGAGGTGGGCGTGCAGTTTGCTGACCGCGAGGTCACCCTCGCCCCCGGCGACACCCTCACTTTCCCGGGCCGCACGCCGCACACCTGGCGGGCCGGCGAGGCGGGCGCCGAGATCGTGTGGATCCTCGTGCCCGCCGCCTGGAGCGGCTCGCGCTAGTCCGCGCTCGGGTCTGCCGGGAACAGGATCACGCTTCGCGTGCGCTCGCCGCGGCGCATCGCATCGAACGCGTCATTGACCTCGTCCAACGAGACCCTCGAGCTCACCAGCTCGTCGAGCGGCAGCTCGCCAGCCAGATAGGCGGCGGCAACCCTCGGAAAGTCCCGAGCAGGCACAAGCCCCCCGTAATTTGAGCCGATGATTGTCTTCCCGTCGTAGGCGAGCTGCAACGCATCAAGCTCGAGCGTCTGTCCCTCGGGCGGCAACCCAACGAACACGGCTCGCCCGCCGGGGCGGATGAGGGCAGGAAGCTGCGCCATTGTCTGGATGCGGCCGATCGCTTCGAACGCCACGTCGGCGCCACCCTGGGTGAGCGCCGCAACTTCCGCGGCGAGGTTCGACCCCCCGATGAGGCCGTGCGACGCTCCAACACGAGCGGCCTCAGCAAGCTTCTCCTGGGTCACGTCGACCGCGATGATCGGGTGAGCTCCCGCCAGCCGGAGGGCCGAGATAATCGAGAGACCAACCCCGCCTGCCCCAACAACCACAGCAGCTTCGCCAGCCACTACCCTGGCATTGTTGACGACCGCACCGTAGCCCGTGCCCACCGAGCATCCGATGAGGCTCGCGATGTCGAACGGGACACGCTCGTCGACCTTGATCGCGGCGAAATCAGGCACCACAACATGATCGCTCATCGCCCCGACCGCGAGGTAGGGCCAAGCCTCAGCACCGTCGAGCGTCCGCCAACGTGTGGTGCCATCTGGCAGTTGAGAATCGTTCGACTTCACGCGCATGCACGCCCACGGCTTCCCTCCGGCGCACTCGGCGCATCGTTGGCATGCTTGGTGCCAAGCGATAATGACGTGGTCTCCCACGGCAAGCTCGCGCACGCCCTGGCCGATCGCTTCGACGACGCCGGCCGCCTCATGCCCCATGACCGCGGGCAGCGGCACATTCCATTCGCCGTCGATGACGTGACGGTCCGAGCCACACACCCCCGCCGCGCGCACAGCGATCCGCACTTCCCCGTGCCCGGGAGGATCGAGAGTAAGTGTCTCGACAGCGAGCCTGTCGCCACTATCTGCGTGAAATACAGCCGAGCGAACCCTCCGCGATTCAGCCATGATTACTTCCTTCCGGCGGCCGCAAAGGTATCGGTTCCCCCATACGCACCGCGGCCGCGGCGCACATACAAGAGCAGGTTCAACACGAGATAACTCCCCATCGCAATCAGCACGGCAGGGACCGTCGCTGTCGCGAACCGAAAGAGTGGCTGCGTTTCGAGCGTGATTGGGTTGTAGACCCAGAGGTAGAACGCGGAGGCGATAATCACCGCAGCGATGGCCGCGATGTTGACGCCGCTGCTAAAGCGCAGCGGGTCCTGCCTGCCACTCGCATAGAGCGCCCGAAGCGGAACAACCTGGCGCCGCAGGATGAAGTAGTCGGCAATGATCACGCCGCAAATCGCCGCGATGAATGCACCGCTCACCACGACGAAGGTCATGAACTGCTCGTACATGAACCCCGGAAAGAAGCTCAGCACGGCCGGCAGGGCGAGGAAGCCTCCTGCGAGCACAGGCCAGCGCAGGCGCGAGAGCGCCCTACCACTCGATTGCTTCACGGCGAGGACTGTCGAGTACGCGATAGAGGCCATGCTCGTGACGTTCGCAAACCCGACAAACAGGAGCGTGAGAACACCCAGAACGGGCCCTCCGAGCGGCACCATCCACGAGGTCGGGTCGGCCTGCCCGAACAGCAGTCCCGCGGCCATGCCGACAAGCTGCGCAACGACGGTACCAATGAAGATGCCACCGTATGCGGGCCATACCGCTGCACGCGGGCCCCGCGTGAGCCGAGCCAGGGTGCCCATGACAGGCCACCACGATAGGCCAGCTCCAAGATTGAACTCGACCGCCATCATGAAGTTCAGCTGCTCGTCCGCGAACGGCGCGATGGGCTCTGCGGCCAACAGATCGCCCCAGCTGTAGTGGGTCATCAACAGCACCATCATGAGCGCCACAACGATGAGTAGGCCCGGCGCGACGAACCTGTTGAGCTTACTGATCGTGACTGGCCCTCGCGACAGAATGATCCAGCCGATGAAGATCGCAAGCAGCGCGAACACCGTGACGAGGGGGCCAAACTGCGCAAATTCGGTGCCGAAGGCCTGGTTTGAGATCTCTGAGAAAGCGCGACCAAACATCACGCCAAGAAGCGACGTCCAGCCCATTTCGGTCAGCAGCACGACAACGAAGACGACGATGCCGACTCCAATGACACCGAAGACCGACTTCAGAACCTTGTACTGCTCAATGCCGAGCCGTTGACTAAACAGCACACTCCCAAGGACCATGATTGCGAGACCGATGCTGTTGCCGATGAGCATGGCCGCGATGCCGTCGGTGAACCCGACGAGAAGCACCGTCGATCCGCCTGTGAGGAAGGCCCAGGTTGCAATCGCGAGACTCAACGTGACCCAGCTAAAGTCCCCGCCACTCCACGTGCGCTCGTGCTTCAGGAGCGGGAGGGAGCCGTACACCGCCTCCTTCGCGATATCCGCGTCGACGCCAGCCCGCGCGCGCTTGTCACGCACCGAGCTCACAGCAGGACCATCGCAATCGAGACCGCGACGATAGCTGCTGCGACCGTGAGGAAGAGCGCCAGACTCTTGCCGCTCATTGCGGCGTGCACGGAATCTGCCGCCTCATCTGTTTCGAGGATGGCGAGGCGACGCTCGACTTCCGCATCCAGTTCAATAAATTCAGACATTTGGGTCTGACCTCCTTGTGAGTCCCGGTCGTACACCTTCGTAAGTCGGAGAAAGCCTAAGTCCGTCGTGGAAGCGCGCGCAAACGCATTTACACCTGAGAAAGTCCTTTCGTGCGCAAACGCACGGAATCGGTGCAAAATTGCGTCAGCATCTTCGATTAGCATGCCTTGTGGTGCGCAAAGTCTGTACCCAGTCCGATGAATTTGGAGGCCACACGTGGAACCGAAACAGGCTACCGATGGCCTCAGGCCGAAGGTGCTGGATGAGCTTCGCGAGAACGGCCGGGCCAGCTACGCCCAGATTGCGGCCAAACACGGAAGCACGAGACGCCAGGTGACCCACATAGTCCAGTCGGCGCTCGAACACGACGAACTACGCATCACTGTGTCAATCAGCCCAGACCTCTTGAGCCTCGAACGTTTTGCATACGTTCAGATTGCCCTCGATGGCCCGATCACCGCCGCACGGGAGGCGGTCGTCGCAATGCCCGAAACCACGTTCGTCGCCGAGATCACCGGAAGCTACGGGCTCGATGCCGAGATTCGCACCGGGGCCGACCCCCACCTGCGGGAGACGATCGACCGGATTCGTCAGCTGCCCCACGTTCGTGAGCTTCGAGTGCACCACTACGACAGCATCGAAATAAACCTGTACTCACCAATTCGCACCGGTGGAACTGGGTTCGTCCTCGACGACGCCGATCGCGCCATCATCCGGCACCTTCAGCAGGACGGTCGCGCGACATTTCGTGAGCTCGCGGCGGCAGCCGGAATCTCCGCGAGTGGAGCTCGCCTCCGCCTCACGCGCCTGACTCGCCACGGGGCCGTAAAGGTCGTGGGGATCCCTGTTCGAGGCAGTCATTCCGCGGCCGTCACCGTCGGGGCAGGGATTCAGGTGCGCGGCCCGCTCGAGGCCGCCCTCACATGCGTGAAGGACTTACGCCCCGAGTTTCTCGCCGTGGCATCTGGAGGCTACGATCTCATCGCGACGCTCTCAGGATCCTCCAACGACGAGATCCTTGGACTCGCCGACGCACTCCGTTCACGCCCCGAGATCTCCAGGGTGGACACCTGGGCCAACCTGCGGATGCACAAGGAACAGTACGGCGAGGGGGACCGCCTCACTGCGGCGTTCGGAACGCACTAAGCGGGGATCTGGAGGCCGCCCACGGGACTCAGCTATTCCGCCGGGAGGGTCTCAGCGAGCACTCGGATCGTGTTGCCGCCCATGATCGCGTGAATGTCATCATCGTCGTAGCCGCGATTCATGAGTTCTTGCGTGATGATCGCAAGGTGGCTCGTATCCCAGGCAACCTCGGTAGACCCGTCGTAGTCGCTGCCAAGGGCCGCGGTCTCGATGCCGCCGATCTTCACGACGTGGTCGATCGCGTCAACCACAGCCTGCGGTGTGAGTTCACACACAGCCGCGTCCCAGTACCCCACTCCGATCACGCCGCCAGTCTTCGCGACGCCGCGGATCTCGTCGTCCGTGAGGTTTCGGTTCACGTCGCATGTCGCCTGAACTCCGCCGTGGCTTGCGACGACTGGCTTCTTGGCGCTCTCGAGCACCTCGGCGATTGTCTGGTGGCTGGCATGGGCAATATCGACAACGATTCCAAGGTCTTCCATCTTTGAGATTGCCTCGCGGCCCAGTTCTGTGAGCCCTCCCTTACCGACGCCGTGCATCGAGTCGGCAAGCTCGTTGTCGAAGAAATGAGTCAGGCCCGCCATCCGCATCCCGTCTGCATACAGCACGTCAAGGTTCGCAATGTCGCCCTCGAGGTTTTGCAGCCCCTCGACCGAGAACAGCGCCCCGATCACAGGATTCCCCTCAGACCTATCGACGAGCAGCTGCTCGAGCTCGGCGCGCGTGGTGATCACGCGCAGCGCACCGCCGGAGGCTTCAGCGTCTCTCGCGAGCTTCGCCGCGTGGTAGCGCGACCGTTCGAGCAGCGAGAACCAGGTCTTTGGTGGCTGCAGCTGCGCGAACGACAGCAGCGTGATGTTGTCGGTGTCGCCTGTGTTCGAGTCGTAGTTCTGCCCCTTGGGAGACTTCGATACCGATGAGAAGACCTGCAGGGCGACGTTGCCCTCGGCGAGCCTGGGAACGTCGACGTGGCCACGATCAGCACGGGTGTTCAGCGATCGATCCCACATGAGCGTGTCTGAATGCATGTCTGCGACCGCAAGCTTCGAGTGCAAGGCGGCGGCTTCAGCGGACACCTCAGGGATCGGGTCACCGGTGATCTCGTTCATGCTCCGCTCGGCGATCGCAGGGGCAAGCGCGAAGAACGCGGTCAGCGCGAGTGCAAGCACGAGAACGGTTCCGATAATGGTTCGCCGAACCCAGCGACGACGGTGTCGAGTTGTCATAGCGCCAGAGATTAGCAGCGTGCTGCGGGCCGCCCGCAACGCTTTGCGCATTACCCACAAATCAACCCGCGGTCGCTGTGCAATCTCTGTGCGGCCTTGAGCCGGGCGAGGCGTATCGCCACCCAATCGCCGACCTCATTCAGCCGGCCGCCAACGCCTTCCACACGAACACGGGCCGGGGAGGATCACTGATTCTGGCGATCCTCCCCGGCCCGTGTATGCATTGCCGAGCGCTACGCGCGTACCGCCGCGAGCGTCTTCTTGCCGCGGCGCAACACCGCGAACTTGCCGTGCAGCAGATCGGCTGCGGCGAGCGCGGCCTCATCAGACTCAACCTTCGCGTTGTTCACGTACACGCCACCCTGCGCGATCGCGCGGCGTGCCTCGCCCAGGCTCTTCACGAGCCCGGTATCGACGAGCAGCTGCGCGATGCTCGCGCCGGCGGCGCCCAAGGCAGAAGGCAGCTCAGCCACCGCGCCCGCAAGCGAGACCTCGTCAAGATCAGAAAGCTCGCCCTGGCCGAACAGCGCCGCGGAAGCGTCGATTGCCCCCTGCGTCGCCTTCGCGCCGTGCACGAGGGTCGTGACCTCGAGCGCGAGGCGCTTCTGCGCGGCGCGCTTGAAGGGCTCCTCGGCGACCTGGGCCGCGTAGTCTTCGATCTCGGCGCGCGTGAGGAACGTGAACACCTTCAGGCGATCCACGACGTCAGCATCGGCCTGGTTCAGCCAGAACTGGTAGAACGCGTACGGCGAGCACATCTCTGGGTTCAGCCAGATCGCATTGCCCTCGCTCTTACCGAACTTCGTGCCGTCGGCGTTCGTGATGAGCGGCGTGCCGATCGCGTGCACGGTTGCGCCCTCGGCCTTGCGGATGAGCTCGGTTCCGCTCGTCAGGTTGCCCCACTGATCTGAGCCACCCGATTGCAGTTTGCAGTCGTACTGGCGGTACAGCTCAAGGTAGTCGAGCCCCTGCAGAATCTGGTAGCTGAACTCGGTGTAGCTGATGCCCTCATCTGAGTCGAGGCGCTTCGCCACGATGTCTTTCTTGATCATCGTGCCGACGCGGAAGTACTTGCCGATCTCACGCAGGAAATCGATCGCGCTGAGCGGCGCCGTCCAATCGAGGTTGTTGACGAGACGCGCGGCGTTGTCGCCCTCGAAGCTCAGGTACTTCGAAACCTGCTCGCCGAGCGAATCAACCCACTGCGCGACAGTCTCGCGCGAGTTCAGGGTGCGCTCGCTCGTGGGGCGCGGATCGCCGATAAGACCCGTGGATCCCCCGACGAGGCCGAGCGGCTTGTGCCCCTTCAGCTGGAGGCGGCGCATGAGCAGCAACTGCACCAAGTGGCCGAGGTGCAGGCTCGACGCTGTCGGGTCGAACCCGCAGTAATACGCGAACGGCTCACCCTCGAGCAACTCGGACAGCGCTTCGCCGTCCGTGGAAACGTGGATCAGCCCGCGCCACTCGAGCTCCGCCCACAGGGTGGGGAAGCTGTCGTCGATGCGCTGGTTGGCCATGAGCTCGGTGCGTTCGTTCAATTCAGACACGCCTCGCAGTTTACCTCGTTTGCCGATCGAGTCGGGCACCGGTCTGGCCCCGCGGTACCGGGCAGGGGGGTACCCAAGTACCATCGTCCGGCACCGCGGGCCGATCCCTCCGGGCCTGCCCCGCGGAAGCATGGAACCATGACACACGTGATCCTGCAGGCGGACAGCCTCACACAGCAATACGGCAGCACTCGCGCCCTCGATTCCCTCTCGCTCGGGATCGTAGAAGGTACGTCCACAGCGATCATGGGCGCCTCCGGCTCAGGGAAGACGACGCTGCTTCACATGCTCGCCGGCATCCTCACCCCGGGATCGGGCACCGTGACGTACGCGGGGAAGCCGATCAGCGGCCTTCCCGATTCTGAACGCAGCAGGCTTCGGCGAGAGCAGTTCGGCTTCGTGTTCCAACAGGGGCTCCTCATCCCCGAGCTGACTGCAGTCGAGAACGTCGCGCTCGCTCCCATGCTCAATGGCGCGAAGAAGAGCGACGCTATCGGGCCGGCGGCGCAGTGGCTGCAGGCGCTCGGGCTCGCCGGAATGGAAGAACGCCGGATCGGTCAACTCTCAGGAGGCCAAGCTCAGCGCGTCGCGATCGCGCGCGCGCAAGTGACTGGCGCCCGGGTGATATTCGCCGACGAGCCGACAGGGGCGCTCGACTCGAACACGTCCCAAGAGGTGATGACAGCGCTACTCTCGAGCACCTCTGGCAACGGCCGCACACTCGTCGTTGTGACGCACGACCCCGGCGTCGCGGCTCGGTGCCAGCGCGTTGTCACGCTGTCTGACGGTCGTATCGTCGCAGACACCGCGCACGCGCAGGGATCGAACGGAACCCAGTCATGATTCTTCGAGTTCTTCCGCTGCTCTCGCGCCCAAGCAGGCAGGGTGCCGCCGGGCTGCTGCTCCCAGGCATCGCCTTTGCGAGCGTAACTGCCCTTCTTGCAATCGTCATCGGCGGTGCCCAGTCGTTTTGGGTATTCGACGATGAGCTTGCATACCTCTACGGGTTCCTGGCGGGCCTCGCGCTCGCCCTCATGGTTCCGCCACTGATCTCGCTCGGTTCGGCGGCTGCGAGGCTTTCGGCGCGACGTCGCGACGACCGTTTGGCAGTGCTCCGCTTGCTCGGCGCGACCGGGAGAAGCACTGCTGGGCTCGCGATCTTCGAATCCGCTGCGGTCGCGTGTGTGGGTGCAGTGGCGGGAGTCCTGCTCGCGTACGCGCTCTCACCCCTCATCGGCCTCATTCATTTCCGCGGGGCAGCGATCGGGGCAGCGCAGGCCGCACTCCCACTCGGGTGGGCGGCACTGCTGGTGCTCGCTGTCGTCGCCATCGCCGCGCTCAGCGCAATGGTCGGGCTCCGCAAGGTCATCATCTCGCCCCTTGGGGTCGCGATGAAGCAGTCGGCACCGAAAATGCCGTGGGTGCAGGCGATCGTCGCAATCGCTGGAATCATCGTCGCGGTTCTGACAGTGTCGGCACTCACTCAGGCCGACGGCGATGCTGGTCTCGCGTTTGTCCTTATCGGTTTTCTTGTCGCTTTCGCTGTCGCCCTACTCGCGATCGACCTCATTGGGGCGTGGGTGCTCTCGCTTTTCGGTAGGGCACGTCTGCGTCGCGCGCAATCGCCTGTCGACCTCATCTCAGCGCGCCTCGTCCTTGAGTCTCCACGGGCCGCCTGGCGGCAGGTCTCTGGAGTGGCGATGTCGAGCTTCATGGCTGTCTTCGCAGGATCGGGCATCGCGCTTCTCGGCCAGGCTTCTGGCACCGAGGCTGAGCTCACCGGCCCTGAGCAGTTTCTCATGAGCGATATGCGCACGGGCCTCGCGATCGTCGTCATCGGCACTTTCGTGATGGTCGCATGCTCGGTGGGGGTGAACCAGGCCGCGCAGATCCTTGACCGCCGTGATGTTCATCGGTCGCTTGCGATCATGGGCACCCCGTTGTCTGTGCAGGACGGAGCACGGCGCAAGGCAGCTACTCTGCCGCTCGCTGTCGCTTCGATAGGCTCGGCGACGATCGCATCGGTGCTCCTGTTCCCGATTCTGGGTGCTGCGCTCATTTTCGCCCCGTTGTCACTCCTCACGATGCTTTCGATGATCATGTTCGGCTACCTCATCGTGCTCGGGGCGCTCTTCGGGACTCGTCCACTGCTTCGAGACTCGGCACGCGTCGAAGCGGGGGCTGACCACCGCGAGTAGTCCTTTCCCGCGCTCCACTCTCTGGCGGAGCGCGGGAAAGGCTTGCGTCTTCGGAGAGTGGCACCGTGTGCGCCTCTGGCGCTCAGGCCTTTTTGAGTCGGGAACTACTCTCGCCGCCCTGATCGGGATTTTGACCGTGCGACTCATGTCGCAGTTCAGCAATACGCGCAGACATGCTGTCGCGCAGTCGTTCCATACTCTCGTACACTCCGTCGACCCGAACGTTCGCCGAGTCAAAGCGAGTCTCGAGCCTCGCCCGCAGGTCATCGTTGCGCGCGAGCGCTTCCGCCGCACCCGCGTCGATCCGTTCCCGGAGAGTGTCGAAGCGCCGCTCAACCAAGGCTCCGAACGCAGCTGCCCGGTCGTCTGTCCGATCGAGTCGAACGTCGAGCCTGTCAAAACGGGCATCCACGGCGTCAAAGCGGACGTCCACACTGCCAAAGCGGACGTCCACACTGTCAAAGCGGGCCTCCACACTGTCAAAGCGGGCCTCCATCACAGCTGTCGTGCGGGCGAGTCCTTCCTCCAGCTGCTCGAAGTGGTCCGCCGATCTTGCTTCGTTTTTGTCGGACCGCGAATCCATCTTGTCGAACCGCTTGTCCATCCGATCGAGTCGCGCTTCGACACTGTCAATTCGGGCACCGAGCGTTACCTTCGTGTCCCGCGTGCTCCACAGCACGACCGAGATAATCGCGGCTACGCTCGCAAGCGCTGCCAAAAGCTCGAAAAGTCCCACACTCCACCACCTCTCTACTCATCAGCCGTCGCCTAAGTGGTTCCACACTACGTCGGTATCCGGCGCATCGGTGGGAAACGATGGAATCTGTGGACAAAGGACCAGTCGGCACGAAAAAACCGGCCTGTGCGCGAAGGTGCACAGGCCGGTTCTCAGCGGCTCCCCGATGGGGCGGTGGTCAGTTAAGCGCCGAACTCCTGCAGCCGGTCAGCAAGCACCGCGAGCTGCTCGGTTACGCGCACCTGCGCTGTTCCGCCCGCCCCAACTCGAGAATTCACAGACCCCTCGATCGTGAGCACATCGCGCACGCCAGGCAGCAAGTGCTCCGACACTGTCAGCAACTCGTCGTCGCTTGGCTCGTGCAGCTCCATGCCCCGCTCCTCGCAGTACCTGACGAGTTCGCCCGAGATCTCATGTGCGTCGCGGAAGATCACGCCCTGCTTCACCAGCCACTCGGCTACGTCAGTTGCAAGCGAGAAGCCCTGCGGGGCAAGCTCGGCCATGCGATCGGTGTCGAAACGCATCGTCGCGACCATGCCTGTGAAAGCTGGCAACAACACCTCAAGCTGCTCGACCGAATCGAAGACTGGCTCCTTGTCTTCCTGCAGGTCGCGGTTGTAAGCGAGCGGCATCGCCTTGAGCGTCGCAAGCAGGCCGGTGAGGTTACCGATCAGGCGCCCCGACTTGCCGCGCGCGAGCTCTGCAATGTCTGGGTTCTTCTTCTGCGGCATGATGCTCGACCCCGTCGAGTAGCCATCGTGCAAACGAACGAAGCCGAACTCCTTCGTGTTCCAGAGGATGATCTCTTCGCTCAACCGAGATAGGTCGATCCCAATCTGCGCCGTGATAAACGCGAACTCGGCGACGACGTCGCGCGCCGCGGTGCCATCGATCGAGTTCTCGAGCGGGTCGCCGAGGCCAAGCTCTGTTGCGACGAGGCGCGGATCCAGACCGAGTGACGAGCCAGCGAGTGCGCCGCCCCCGTATGGGGATGCGCTCGCCCGCCGCGCCCAGTCGCGCAGCCGCTCAAGGTCGCGCACGATCGGCCACGCGTGCGCTGCGAGCTGATGTGCGAGCAGCACCGGCTGTGCGTGCTGCAGGTGCGTACGCCCGGGCAGGATCGCGCCCTCGTGCGCCACCGCCTGCGCGTGAATGGCACCCGCGAGTTCGACGAGCATCCCGCTGATAACGGCGGCGTGATCGAGCAGGTACATGCGCACCAGAGTCGCGATCTGGTCGTTGCGACTGCGGCCAGCGCGAAGCTTGCCGCCCAGCTGAACGCCAGTGATCTCAATGAGGCCTCGCTCGAGCGCGGAATGCACGTCCTCGTCGGCCTCAGCGGCGACAAAGCGGCCGTCAGCAACACGAGCCGAGAGCTCGTCGAGAGCGGCACGCATGTCTGCGAGTTCAGTAGCCGACAGGTAGCCGGCTGCGGCGAGCGCGCTCGCGTGCGCCTTCGACCCACGGATGTCGTACTGCGCGAGCACCCAGTCGAACTGTGTCGACTTGCTGAGCTTCAAAAGCTCAGGCGACGGGCCGCTCGCGAATCGTCCACCCCACAGGGCACCGTCTTCCGCAGCGCGGTTCGTATTCTCAGTCACTTGCTCTCCTTCAGCAGCCAAGCCATCAGCGCCTTCTGCGCATGCAATCTGTTCTCTGCCTCGTCCCAGACGACGCTCTGTGGGCCATCAATAACCTCAGGCGCGACCTCGTACTCCCGGTAGGCGGGGAGGCAGTGCAGGAAGATAGCGTCCGCCTTCGCTTCCGCCATGAGTTCCGCGGTGACGCGATACGAGCCAAAGGTTTCGATGCGCTCGGCCTTCTCGGCCTCCTGTCCCATAGACACCCAGGTGTCTGTGATGACGGCGTCTGCGCCTGCGACTGCCGCTGCCGGGTCGGTCAAGACTGTGACGCTGCCACCGGTCTCAGCCGCGATCTTCTCGGCGTCAGCAATGATGTCAGCTCGGGGGTGGAAGCCAGCGGGGCCCGCCACCCGGATGTGCATGCCCGCGGTCGCGAACCCGAGTAGGTAGGAGTGACCCATATTGTTTGCGGCGTCACCGAGGTACGTTGCGGTGAGGCCCTGCAGGTCGCCCTTCTGTTCGCGGATCGTCTGCAGGTCGGCCAAGATCTGGCACGGGTGAAAGTCGTCAGACAGCGAGTTGATGACGGGAACGGTCGCGTTCTCAGCCATCTCCTCGAGACCGGCATGCGCGTGCGTTCGCCAGACGATGAGCGACACCATCCGCGACAGCACCTTCGCGGTGTCAGAGATCGACTCCTTCGCGCCGAGCTGTGCTTCGCCAGGATTCACAATGATCGGATTGCCACCAAGGTCTGCGACGCCCGCCGCAAAGCTGAAGCGGGTACGGGTCGACGTCTTGTCGAAGAAGATCGCGGCAGACTGCGGCCCCTCGAGGGGTCGCTCCGAGAATCGGTCCTGCTTCATTCGCGCAGCGAGGTCGAGCACCTCGCGCTGCTCGGATGGGCTCAGGTCGTCGTCTCTCAGAAAGTGCCTAGTCACCCGCCCAGCTTACTCGCCCGCCCCCGGCACGGCGGAACGGGCCGGGTGGCCCTTCTCTGGCCGCGCGGGCGCTATGGGAGAATCGAGGCCATGTCTGTCCCCCGCCTTGTCGCATTCGATCTCGACGATACGCTCGCCCCTTCAAAGTCCCCGGTCCCGCAACGCATGCTTGACGCATTCGCCCGTCTGCTTGAGCAGACAACGGTCGCGGTCATCTCCGGCGGCAACTTCGAGCAGTTCGAGTCGCAGCTCGTCTCTCAGCTCGACGGCCTGGAGTCCGTGTCCGAAGCGGCGCTCGAGCGGCTACACCTCCTACCAACGTGCGGGACGAGATACGAGCGGCGCGAAGCCGGGGCGTGGCGCACCGTGTACCGGGAGTACCTCTCCGAGGAGGAGCGTGACGGGGCGCTCGCTGCCCTTCGCGAGGAAGCTGGGCGGCTCGGCCTCTGGGAGGCGGAGCCGTGGGGCGAGATCCTTGAGGATCGCGGATCCCAGGTCACATTCTCCGCTCTCGGCCAGCGTGCCCCCGTCGACGCCAAGCACGCATGGGACCCAACGGGCGAGAAGAAGAACACTCTGCGAGCGGCGGTCGCCGAGCGGCTCCCTGGCCTCGAAGTGCGCAGCGGCGGATCGACCTCGGTTGACATCACCCGGCGAGGGATCGACAAGGCCTACGGCATGCGCAAGCTCGAACAGCACACGGGCATCCCGCTTGACGACATGCTCTTTGTCGGCGACAGGCTGGATCCCGACGGCAATGACTACCCGGTGAAGGCCATGGGTGTGAAGTGTCACGCGGTCACTGGGTGGGAAGACACCGCAGACTTCATTGAGGCGCTGCTCGACGCGTAGGCGGTGTGGGGGCTGGCCAGAGGCCTCTCACACGCCAGGCCCTGCCACACACCTGCGCACAACCGAGCCCAGCCGAGACCGACCCAGCCGAGCCCGCCCAGCACGAACATCTGTTATCTGCAGTAGACATGGAGAACCTGCAACGTCTGAGCATTTCTCCTGCAGATCACAGGCACACGAGGCGAGCGGAGCAGAACCGGCCCATCACGAACATCTGTCATCTGCAGTAGACATGGAGAACCTGCAACGTCTCGGCATTTCTCCTGCAGATCACAGGCGTACGAGGCGAGCGCCCCAGAAGCCCCCTGGAGCCAAACCCCTATACATACACGTGTGGCCCCACCAACCGATGGGGCCACACGTGTATGTATAGGGCGCTGAGGCCCGAGAAGGCTAGGCCTCGACCGCCGCGTCCTCTGCGGGGGCTGCGACGCCGAGCTGCAGCACGCGGGTTGTGCGTTCGAGCGATTCCTTCGCGGCTTCGGGGCGACCGTTGAGGCCCTGGCCAAGAGCGGGCACCTGCTCCTTGAAAACGTTCTCCCACTCAGACGCGTACTCGTCGGGGAAGCAGGTCTTCAGCACACCGAGCATCGCGTGGACCGCTGTCGAAGCGCCGGGCGAGGCTCCGAGCAGGCCGGCGATCGAGCCCTCTGCACCGGTGATGACCTCGGTGCCGAACTGCAGGATGCCGCCGAGCTTGGGATCCTTCTTCATAACCTGGACTCGCTGGCCAGCAGTGACCATCTCCCAGTCCTCGGTGCGCGCGCTCGGCAGGTACTGCCGCAGGGTCTCCATCTGCTTCTCGCGGCTCGCGAGGAGCTCAGACACGAGGTACTTCTCGAGCGAGAACTCCGTGAGGCCGACCTTGATCATCGGGCCGAGGTTGTGCGCACGGATGGAGCCGGGAAGATCCCACCACGAGCCCTTCTTCAGGAAGTTCGGGCTGAACCCTGCGTACGGCCCGAAGAGGATGCTCTTCTTGCCGTCGATGATGCGGGTGTCAAGGTGCGGGACAGACATCGGGGGCGCGCCGACCGCGGCCTTGCCGTAGACCTTCGCGTTGTGCTGCTCGACAATCTCTGGGTTCGAGGTCTTCAGGAACTTACCGCTGATGGGGAAGCCACCGAAGCCCTTGATCTCTGGGATGCCAGATGACTGCAGCAGCGGGAGCGCCCCGCCGCCTGCACCGACGAAGACGAACTTGGTGTTCGTGATCGAGGTGCCGTAGCCGTTGCGGCTGCGAACGTGCACGTCCCAAGTTCCGTCTGCCTTGCGCTTCAGCTTCTGTACCTCGGTCTCGAGGTGCATCTGGGCTCCCTCGCGCTCGAGGTAGCCGAAGAGCTGGCGGGTGAGGGCGCCGAAGTCGACGTCCGTGCCGGCTTCAGACCGGGTGGCGGCGACAACTTCGCTCTTCGCGCGGCGATCGATGACGAGCGGCACCCACTCGGCGATCTTCTCGGGGTCGTCGCTGAACTCCATGTCAGAGAACAGCGGCTCAGTCTTCAGCAGCTCGTAGCGGCGGCGAAGGTAATCAACGTTCTCCTCGCCACGCACAAACGTCATGTGCGGGGTCGGGTTAATGAAGCTTGTCGGTTCAGCGAGGATGCCACGCTCGACGAGGGTTGACCACCACTCGCGCGAGAGCTGGAACTGCTCGTTGATGTTGATCGCCTTATCGGCGGAGAGGCTGCCGTCTTTGCCCTCGGGCATGTAGTTCAGCTCGCAGAGCGCGGCGTGGCCGGTGCCCGCGTTGTTCCACCCGTTGGTGCTTTCGGTGGCGACTTCGCTGCGGGACTCGAAGACCTCAATGGTCCAGTCCGGGCGAACCTGCTTGATCAGCGTTCCGAGCGTTGCGCTCATCACCCCGCCGCCGATTAGTACGACATCTACCGTGTTTGTGCTCACGATCTTGTAGTGTACCTCGGTTACCGGGGCGCCCGGGTCTCACGGCGCTCAGGGAACCGGGTTTAGCCGATTGCGAGGCGCCGGGCTTCGGCGAGCGTTTCGGCTCTTGAGTCGACGATTCGCGTGTATCCGAGGCGTTCTGCCTCCGCGAGCCGCTGTGGCCCTGAGGTGACCGCGCGAATCTCACCGGCCAGTGAAATTTCACCGAAGGCCGCGAATTCGAGTTCGAGGGGCTTATCAGCGACCGCTGAAATCACTGCAAGCGCGATTGCCAGGTCTGCGGCGGGTTCGGTGAGTTTCACCCCGCCGACTGTCGATACATAGACGTCTTGGTCGTGGAGCCTGACGCGCGCACGGCGCTCAAGCACCGCGAGAATCATCGCCACTCGCGAAGGATCGACTCCGCTCGTCACGCGTCGCGGGTTCGGCGTCGCACTCGACGCCACGAGCGCCTGGATCTCGACTGGCAACGCGCGCCGCCCCTCCATCGCAACAGTCGCGCATGTGCCGCTCACGGGCACACTCCCTCGACTGAGAAACAGCCCGCTGGGGTCACTCACTTCGGCGATACCGCCGCCAGTCATCTCGAAGCAACCGACCTCGTCGGTCGGCCCAAAGCGGTTCTTCAGCGTACGCAGGAACCGCAGTGCGGTGTTGCGGTCGCCTTCAAAGTGACACACCACGTCGACGAGGTGTTCGAGGAGTCGCGGCCCGGCAACAGACCCGTCTTTCGTGACGTGACCGACGAGGATCACTGGCGTCCCGCGATCCTTCGCCACCCGAATGAGAGCGGCCGCAACCTCGCGCACCTGCGATGGGCCGCCCGCGATGCCCTCGACCTGGTCGCTCGCGAGGGTCTGCACTGAGTCGATGATGATGAGCCCCGGATCGACAAGCTCGATGTGCCCAAGTACCGAACCCAGGTCAGTCTCGGCGGCGAGATACAGGGTGTCAACGAGCGCGTCGGTACGCTCGGCCCGCATACGGATCTGGCCCGTCGATTCCTCTCCGCTCACGTACAGCACACGGGCACCGTGGCGGGCGATGCGCGAGGCGACATCGAGCAGCAACGTTGACTTGCCCACGCCAGGCTCACCTGAGAAGAGAATCGCGGCGCCCGGTACGATGCCACCTCCCAGCACGCGGTCAAGCTCAGTGATGCCCGTCTGCCTGTGCTTGACGGAGGCGCCAGAGAGTTCGGTGATCGGCCGAGCCTCACGCCCAGCTTCTGGCGCGGTTGCCTTGGTTGTACGCGCGAGCGAGGCCTTGGCCGCACCACGCAACTCGACGGTGCCCCACTGCTGGCATTCACCGCAGCGACCAACCCATTTCGCAGCCTGCCAGCCACACTCGCTGCAGGCATACGCGCTACTCGTTTTCGCCATGTGTCGAGACTAGCGGCGACCTCCGACACTCCGGCGCGCTCACACCTTTTACCCCGATTAGGTTCTGCAGACACTTTCCCGTAAACTTTTCCGCGGTGACGTGTCCGAGCGGCCGAAGGTGCAACACTCGAAATGTTGTGTAGGCAACCCCTACCGCGGGTTCAAATCCCGCCGTCACCGCCACAGTGAAAACCCCCGTTAGATCGAATGGAAACATTCTGATCGCGGGGGTTTTCCGCATTCTGGCCAGCGGGACGGGCCCACCCTTCGCAAGACAGCCCCTTCCCCGCAAGACAGCCCCCTGCATCCCGTTGGCTAGGTACTCACTTGCAGAAAACGGACTATCCGGCGGCCCGTAAAGGGCCCAGGCTACCGGGCGGACCCCGACCTCCGGGCAAGCCCGAGTCAAAGTCCCGAGGCTTAGACCACTTTCACCGCAATGCAGAGCCTGTTCGTCGCGTAGCCGGCAGTTCCGCGCGCTCCAACACCTCTGTCACGAAGGCCGTCACGCGCTCCGTGAGCTGGGCCCGATGCGCGGCCACCATCACATCGGCCGGCGGGTCGAGCGGCCCCATTGGCCTGAGCGCATTCACCCTCGCATTGCAGTCGAGGTCGATGCACAGGTAGGTCCCGAACGTCGAGCTGTCTTTGTGCTTCGGCGACGTGGGCGCGGTGAACAGCACCACCTGGTCGAACCGTCGCGGGATGCGACAGAATTCACACATCACGGCCCGCCGCACCGAGTTCCGCGTGCGAGTGGTTGTGAGCATCACACCCTGCAGGCCGTGCTCACCCTCGATGAAGAGGTAGCCGCGTTGCGGGGCGCTTGGGTCTCGCCAGCCGAGATAGTCGCGATCCTCCACTACAGGGGTGAAGCCGTCCCGCGGCATTCTGGCGGTCCTCCGGGTCGACGCGTCGACATTACCCAGTGCATTGCGCAGGGTTGTGAGCGCGTGGGGGCGCATGATTTCTCCTTCGTGAATCGCAATCTCAAGCAATTTGTACACACGTACAGATTACGCAGATAGACTACACGGAGTTCGCGAGAAATGAGGATCAATGGCCTATCTGCCCCGGGAAGAGCGCCGCGCGGCGATCATCGAGGCGACCGTCCGCGTCATGCTCGCGGACGGCCTCGAGGGCGTATCTGCGCGTTCCATCGCGACAGCAGTCGAAGGATCGCCCGGCCTCATCCACCAGCACTTCGAGAGCGTCCCCGAGCTCATCGCGAGCGCCTGGAAGAAGTTCGTCGCCGACAGCCTCACCGAGTATGACCAGGCTGTCGTCACTGACGGCAAAGACCCCATTCGCGAGTTCTTCGGCAACCATGTCGACCCCGAGCGTGCGGCAGAGGTCAGCCTGTGGGTGAGCGCCTGGGCCTACGCGCTCCGCTCCCCCGAGTTCGGACCCGTCTACGCCGAGACCCTCGGCCAGCTGACCGCGGCCCTCCGAAGCGCAGCCCCTGCGGTCTCTGAACTCGCCGCTGAGCGCACGGTGCTCCTCGGCGTCGCGCTCGCAGGCATGCAGCGCATCGCCCCGGAACAGTATGGCGCCGCGCACCTCGATGACCTCATCGCCGGCTGACCAGACGTGCACACATCGCACATCACGCTTGGCCACGACTACCTGCACTGGTTGACGTCGCCGCGCACCTGCTGTGGACTAGGGGCATGGTTCTCCTCGCATGGGCTGTCACGTGTGCGGGATTGGCCCTGCTCTTCATCTCCATAAGGATCGTGTTGCGCTCGCACCCCCACGAGCACATCCCGCTCACCGGGCAGCTCGATCCGATGCCGCCTCACGCAGAGTGGACCTACACCGTCGGCCTCGTCCTCACGGTGTCGAGTGGGCTCCTCATTTCTCGCGACGTCGGCCCGTGGAACTTCGTGCTTCTCTTTGCCGCTGTCATTGCCGCAGTCCTGGGCTTCTCACTGCACAATCGCCGGATCGACCGCCGCAATGCCGCTGGGTCCGAGGGCGGCGACGCCTAGCAGCTAGCCGTCGCGCACCACGGGCAGGGATCCAGCTCGCCCCAGACCACATTCCGCGCCCGCGACGCGCCCGAAATCTCAGACAGTGATACGGTTTTCACTGGCCCCGCACACTGGAGCGCGGTACGAACGGCACTGGTCGCCGGGGTACGGAGCGCACCGGCGGGGTCTTTTTCATGTTTTTGATTTTCCGCAGCGGTGCGCCCCTCGCCAGCGCTGCGAGGGCCATCGCACGCGGTATACCCCAGGGGAGAACCCGTGTCATCACCCACTACGCAGCCCGATAATACGGCGCCGGCGAGTCAGTCACAGCCGCGCAAGGGTGGCTTCTTCGGCCACCCGTGGGGACTTGCCAACCTCGCCGGCGTTGAGATGTGGGAGCGGTTCAGCTTCTACGGCATGCAGGCGCTCCTCGCCTTCTACATTTACTACTCCGTCACCGACGGCGGCCTGGGAATGTCTCAGGCCGCCGCGACGTCGATCGTTGGCGCGTACGGAGGCCTCGTCTACCTCTCTGCTGTGCTTGGTGGCTGGGTCGCTGACCGCGTGCTCGGCGCCGAGCGCACCCTGCTCACGGCCGCATGCCTCATCATGGGAGGCCACCTCGCACTCGCGCTCGTCCCGGGCGTGCTCGGTCTCGCTATCGGCCTTGTTGGCGTTGCGCTCGGCTCCGGCTCGTTGAAGACGACGACCTCGACGGTACTCGGCGACCTGTACGACAAGGGCGACCAGCGACGCGACGCCGCGTTCTCGATCTACTACATGGGCGTAAACATTGGCGGGTTCGCTGGCCCGCTGCTTACGAGCGCGCTGTGGGGCTGGAAGGGCTTCCACTGGGGCTTCGGTCTCGCAGCCATCGGCATGGCGATTGGCCTCGTGCAGTATGTCGCGATGCGCAAGCACACGGTGAGCGAGTCGAGCAGGAAGCCGGCGAACCCACTGTCTCCGGCTCAGAAGCGTGTGTGGTCGGTCATCTTCGGTGTCGCCATCGCGCTCATCGCTCTCGCGCTCTCGCTTGGCGTGATCACCGCAGAGAACCTCTCGACGGTTGTTGTTGTGCTCATCGTGATCGCTGTTGTTGTGCTGTTCACCGTGATTCTTTCAAGCCGCCAGGTCTCCGCCCCCGAGCGCCGTCAGGTGTTCTCGTTCATTCCCCTGTTTCTCGCATCGGCGGTCTTCTGGTCGCTGTCGCAGCAGCAGTTCACGGTGCTCGCGATCTATGCAGACCAGCGCCTGAACCGCAACATCTTTGGTTGGGAGATGCCCCCAAGCATGGTGCAGTCGATCAACCCGATCTTCATCATTATTCTTGCGGGAGTCTTCGCAGCGATGTGGGTGAAGCTTGGCGACAAGCAGCCAAGCACACCGGTGAAGTTTGCGATCGGTACTGCCCTCATGGGCGTCGCTTTCCTGTGCTTCATTCCATTTGCGGGCGGCGCAAACGGCACCGTTCCCTTCCTCGCCTACGTGGTGATCATTCTGCTGCTCACGCTCGCGGAGCTCAGCATCTCCCCCGTCGGGCAGTCGCTCGCGACGAAGCTCGCGCCCCGAGCGTTCCATTCGCAGATGGTTGCGCTGTTCTTCCTGTCGATCTCGCTCGGTTCCGCCGCCTCCGGATCGCTGTCGCGCTTCTACACTCCCGAGAACGAGGTCCCGTACTTCCTCGCGCTCGGTGGCGCGTCGATCGCGGTAGGCGCGATCCTCTTCCTGCTGCGTAAGCCCGTGCTGCGACTCATGGGCGGCATTCGCTAGCGCGAACCCGCGTCACCGCGCGTCGAAGGGCCGGGCAGAAGCTTGAGCTTCTGCCCGGCCCTTCTTGCGTCGCAGCGGGGATACATGGGGCATACGTCGAATGGATTCTTGGGGGAAGCCTCGACGTCCGCGCTGCGGGTCAGGTGGCTAGGGTGTCACGCCGCGCTTCTTCCGCCAGAGCAGCAGTGCTCCGCCGAGCACGAGAAGTCCGCCCGCAACTCCGCCAATGCTCCCGAGCTGCGCACCAGTGACGGGCAGGCCCCACAGCAGCACTGTGGCGCTGTCTGAGTCCCGGCCCGAGTCATCCGGGTCACCGAACGTGTGGTAATCCACCGTCGCGGTGTTCGTGACGTCGGTTCGATTCGATCCGGCGTTAACTGTCACACCGAGTGTGATCTCGGGTGCCTCGGAGGCTCCCTCGGCAGATCCCTTCGGCTGCAGCGGACCGAAGAGCTCGCAGCGGAGCGTTCCACCGTAGCCTCGCTGGTCCTTGCCAGTCACATCGCACTCGCTCCAGTTCGGGAAGGTGTCGGCGTTGCCCTTGCCTGCCCACTCGACCGAGTCGACCCTCAGATCGGCTGGGATCTTGTCGGTGACGACGACACCCTCGGCGGCGCTGTCATCGCTCACGTTCTTCACCGCGAGGGTGTAGTCGAACGACTTGCCCGGCTGCGTGCGTGTGACGCTCGCGTCCTTCTCAATCTCGACCTGCGAGTGGCGCGCGACGCCACAGCCAGCGGTTGCCGGTGGGTAGCTCGCGTTGAACGTCAGCTCGGGGTTGACCGAGAACTGAATCGTCGTGTCACCGCGCCAGGAGAAGTCAAGCTCGCTCGGGTCGAGGATCAACCCGTTGAATACGAACTCTGCCTGTTGCGCCGGAGTCATGACTGTCGAGGTGCCTGGCAGCAGGTAGCCACCGCCTGCGGCGAAGTCGGACGCCTTGAGTGCACGCCATCCTGGGTAGTCGATGCTGACACCTGACGGTGTGAATGCCGATCCAGGCCATGCCTGTGTGGAGGTCCAGCTCGTGCTTCCACCGGGCTCGGTGAGCGTCACCTCAGCCGGTACCGTTTCTGCAGTCGCCCCGTCTGGAGTCCACCGGAAGTTCACCGGCTTGTCCTCAAGCAGCGCTGACTTCGAAACCGACCAGCCAAGCATCGGCGCGTCAGCCACGCAGAGCGTGTAGACGGTTGCTGTGAGATCCCGTACGGGAACCTCTGCCTCGTCGCAGTTGTTGTTTGCATTCGAGTCGCCTGCCATCTCGACGCACGCCGTGTTTGTGAGTTCGTCGAGCGCCGCGGGCGCGGCGGGAGCCGGCGAACCTTGCAGGATCGGTTCCGTCTGCAGGTTCGCTGCTGGGAGGAACTCGACACTGATGCGCACGTCGACTGATTCGCCGACACCGATCTCGCCGATCGTGAGCTCGACATCGTTGCCGTCGTATCCGGGGGCCTCCGTCCACGCGACGTCGGGGTCGACTGTGAGACCCGTGATCCTCAGCCGCTCGTTGATGTCGGAGTCTGTCACCTTGACGTCAGTCGCCGGGGCGGTGCCGTGGTTCGTGACAGTGAGCACGTAGTCGAACGAGTCGCCTGGCTGCACCGAGGTTTCACCCTCTGCGAGCACCGCAGTCTTCTCGATTCCCACGTCCCTGAAGTTCACAGTCACGCAACCGCCATCCTCGGCTGAGAATCCGCCAGAGGTGGCGATTCCGAAGTTCGGAACAACGATCCCGGTACCCTCGGTGTCTTCGCAGACACCTGGCTCACCGAGCTCACCGGGAACAACCTTGACGGTAGCCGAGACGAGGTAGTCGAACTCTGGAATCGATGACTCGCCGTTCTCCTTGACGAACTGTGCTCCGTCCACGAGTCTCCACTCGCCAGTCGCCGGCCGGCGCGGGTTCTGCGGAGCTGGGGTCTGGCTGTTCGCCGCTGCTGCGGACCAGCCGCCGACGGTCTCGACGCCAGCTGGGAGCTGCGGTTCGTCGGCGAGCGAGAAGCTCACGCCAAGCGGGTAGCCCGATTCGATCTCCGGGTATGTCACCGAAACGTTGTAGGCGATGTCGAACGTTCCGTCGCCATTGTCGACCGATGATGCGCCAGTCTTCTCGATTGTCGGGAAGATCGGTTCTGCACAGGCCGTGACTGGCGTCGTGTCGCCGCCGGAGGTGAGCTCGGCGGTGTTCAGGAACCCGCCGTCCCCGCCCTCGGTCGCGCACGCAGTGGAGCCGAACTCGATTGCTGCGGCAGTCACATCGGCGACGACGGAGACCCTGTACTCGTGGGTCGCGCCCGGCGCGATTGCTGCACCCTTCGCGATGTCTGCGCTCCAAGTCGCCTCAGCGAAGTCTCCTCGCGCGCCCGCTGGCCCTGTCCACGAGGCCGACTTCACGTCGATCCCGTCTCCGAAGGCGAGCACGTCGCTGAGGTCGTACTTCGAGGCGAGCCCGTCAGGGTTGTCCTGGCCCTTCGCGGCGAGCGCGACCACGAGGTTGTAGTCGATCCTCCACGTGCCGTCAGCATTCTGGATCGCCCCCGCCACAGTCTTGGAGACCTGCGGCGTCACAGCGTCTGGAACAGGCAGGCATGCGGTGTCGTCACCGATGACTGTGTCGCCCTGGGAGAGCGCCGCGGTGTTGAAGAACCCGGTTCCGGGGCCCTCACAGGCCGCAACGGTCGTTTCCCCGACGCGCGCCTCCCACGTGACGAGCCACGTGTGGGGTGCATCGCCGGCACCGATTGGAGTGGGCTCGTCGCTGAATGGCGCGCCAGCGGCGATCCCGAGCTCCGCCCCTGCCGGGTCGGTGTCGGTGCGCTGCGCGGTGCCGTCACCGAGGGTGACGCCACCCGAGAACTCAGGGGTATCGCTGAGCGTGTACGACGAGTCGTAGTCGCTCGGGGTGACGGTGAGCGTGTAGCTCACGCGCCACAGCTCAGGATCCATCGCGTCCTGTTCAGCCCCAACCGCGATCTTCGTGATCGTTGGCAGGTCAGGCTCTGCGCAGGCCTCGACAGGTGTCGTCACAGCGCCAGAGACGAGCTTCGCGGTATTCAAGAATCCGCCAGCTTCGCCGCCGGTGAGGCACTCACCCGCGCCTTCCTCGAGGGCGCCGACTGGTACCTCAGCCGCGACGCTCACCTTGTAGGTGTGCGTGCTTCCCGCCTTGATTCCCTTGCCTGTCGCGATGCTCGCGCTCCAGCCGGCCGCGTCGAAGTCGCCCGAGGCGTCGGCTGGACCCGTCCACGATGCCGACTTCACGTCGATGCCGGCGCCGTAGGCGAGAACGTCGGTGAGGTCGTACTTTGCCGACAGGCCTGCCGGGTTCGCTTCGCCCTTTGGTGCGAGGGTCACGACGAGATCGTAGTCGATCGTCCAGCTCCCGTCTGGCTGCTGCGCGGTCTGCGTCACCGTCTTCGAGACCTGCGGGTAGACCCGATCTTCGACTGGCGCGCACGCGCTGTCGTCGTCGATGACTGTCTCTCCCTGCGTGAGCTCTGCGATGTTGAAGAACCCGGTTCCTGGGCCCTCGCACTCGTTGAGCTCGCCTGAGACGTCCGTTCCGACTCGCGCCTCCCACGTGACTAGCCACGTGTGGGGTGCGTCGCCGGCGCCGATCGCTGTCGGTCCAACGCTGAACGGCTGGCCCGAGGAGATCGCGAACGCGTCCTGCGCAGGGTCGGTGTCAGTGCGCTGGGCGGTTCCATCGCCGAGCTGGATGCCCGCCGCGAAGTCGGGGGTATCCGTCAGCGTGTAGGAGGCGTCAAAGCCGCTCGGGGTCACGGTGAGCAGGTAGCTCACGCGCCAGAGATCAGGATCGGCTTCGTCTTGCACTGCGCCAACCGCGGTCTTCGTGAGTGTTGGCAGCTCAGGCTCTGCACAGGCCTCCACAGGGGTTGTCTTCCCACCGGAGACGAGTTTTGCAGTGTTGAGGAAGCCACCTGAGTCACCCTCGGTGACGCACTCGGTCGTACCGTTCTCTACAGCCTCGCCGGTGACCCGTGCGACGGCTGTCACAGTGTATGTGAGCGCCTCGCCCGCGGCGATTGTCGCCCCGGTTGCGAGGTTCGCCGACCACGTCGTGTCATCGAAGTCGCCCTCGGCGCCCGCCGGCCCGGTCCACGCAGCCGACTGCACGGTGATGCCGGCACCGTACGCGAGTGTGTCGCTGAGGTTGTACTTTGCCGAAAGACCGTCGCGGTTCAACTCGCCCTTGGCGGGGAGCGTCACGGTGAGGTCGTAGGTGACTGTCCAGTCGCCGTTCGGCTCCTGGCTCGCCGACGTGACGTTCTTCGTGACTGTCGGGTCGGCTGGCTTCGGCACGGGGATGCACGCGTCGCTCTCGCTCACGACGTCGTCGCCTTGCACGAGTGCAGCCGAGTTGAAGAAGCCCGACTCTGGCTCGCCGCACGCTGCGTCTGCGGTGGCGACGTCACCAAGACGTGCTTCCCAGCTCACGAGCCACGTGTGCGGCTCGTCGGTTGCGGCGATCGCCACCGGGTCGGCGGTGAACTTTTCACCACTCGTGATGCCCACCGCGGCGCCGGCAGGGTCGGTGTCTGTCCGCTGCGCCGTTCCAGCTCCGAGTGTCACCCCGTCAGCGAACGCCGGCGTATCAGTGAGCGAGTAGAAGGAGTCAGCTGATCCTGGCGTGACTGTGAGCGTGTAGCTCACGTGCCACAGTTCAGGGTCGGTCGCATCCTGCTCGGCGCCGACCGCGGTCTTCGCCACTGTCGGCAGGTCTGGCTCAGCGCACGCACGCACGTCTGTCGTCTTTCCGCCAACGGTGAGCGTTGCAGTGTTCAGGAAGCCCGAGGCTGATCCGTCTGACTCGCAGGTGAGTGTCGATTCCTCGGCCGTCCACGCAGCCGGGTCGATGCTCGCGATTACAGAGACCGTGTACTTATCTTGCGCACCTGCGGCAAGCGCGCGGTTCGTGGCAAGCGTGGCGGTACCGGCTGTATCAAACGCACCTGTCGTTCCTGCAGGGCCAGCCCATGTCGCTGTGTTCACGGTGATGTCGCCGCCAAACTTCAGCGTGTCAGCAAGGGAGTAGGTCGCAGTCACCGGGCTGAGCAGGTTGCTCGCGGTCACGTCGTAGACGATCTCCCACGTGCCGTCTGCAAGCTGCGACACACGGTTCACCGTCTTCGTGATGTCTGCACTACCCGACGGGATCTCCGAACAGACAGTCGACTCGTCAGTGCCGATGCCGTTATCAACGACGGCGGTGTTCCAGAGCCCCGTTTCACCGCCCTGATCGCACACCAGCGCGGCGGCGTCTGTGCTTGCCGGGAAGATGAACTTGACCGTCACGGTCGCGGTGAGTGCGCCCTTCGGCGGGACGAGAGCGTCGGTAACGAGGGCACCACTGCCGTTCCAGGCGGACGTCAGGGTTCCGCCAGTGCTGCTCACGCTCTGCACTTCGAACGTCGCACCATCGGGAAGCTCGCCAAGCGTGTCAGCAAGGTCGATACCCAGGGGGATGTCTGACGGATTCGTCACCACGATCTTGTAGTTGATCGTCCAGGACCCGTCTGCGTTCTGCACTGGCTGAGCTGCGGTCTTCTCAACGGTCGGTGTGGCAGGTTCGCCACAACCGGAGTCGCTTGCCTCGCCGCCGGGGAATGCGATCGTGGCGGTGTTGAAGAACGCACCGCCCTGCTCAGGATCGCATGTCAGCGACGGTTCTTCGGTCGAGCTGTCAAAGCTCGCGATCACTCGGTACGTGTACTCGTGCGTCGCGCCGGCCGCAATCGGCTTGTCGGCGACGGGCGCAGGTGCGCCCACCCAGTTCCCCGACACAACTGTGAATCCTGCCCCCAGATCCGGGGTGTCAGTGAGCGTGTAGGTGCTCGCGACCTGGCCGGGGTTCTTCACCGCGATTGTGTAGTCAATTTGCCAGTCGCCGGTGGCGAGCTGCGCGACGGTGCCGTCGCTCTTCTCGATTGTGAGCGGCGATGGAAGCGCCGTATTCACGATCGTGCAGACTGCATTGTCACCTGCCCCGAGGTGGAGCGTGTCGTCTGAGTCGACGTCGATGAGCTTCGGCTCGTCGCCGTTCACGACGCACGAGAAGGCAGTGCCGTTCTCGAACCCGGCGGTCGCCGCAGACTCAGTCAGCGAGTACTCGCCTGGCAACACCTCGGTCGCGGCGAAGCCGCCCGCGCCGGAGAGCGCCTCCTGGGTTGCCGGGTACGGTGTGATCGCGCTTCCGTCGTTACCGGTTGCGACGGGTGCGGTCCAGCTCGCGCCGAGCGTCCAGCGCTCGTCGCCGACAGGCACGATCTCGACTTCGTCGTCGATCTGCACCTGCTTGACGAGCTGCAGTGTTGGCTTCGGCTCGTTCACTGCGGTGCACTTCATCCAGCCACCGGGCTGCACGGTCACGCCGCCGTTACGGCCGTCGCTCTGGTTGCTTGCCCACACCGGGTTTCCGTCGACAACTGAGGTTGCCGCGACGCAGACCCACGAGCCTGTCGAACCGGCGCCGTGGTTCGGGCCCCACTGGTTCTGTAGCGTCGGGCGCCACTGCTGCGTGTACTTCTTCGCGGCCGGCGTCAGCGCCTCCTCCGCAAGCGGGTAGACAACGCCGGGGGTCACTGCCGCCGTCGCAGCGCCTGAGCCCGAGACTCCCGAGGGGCCAGTGGCCGCACCGCCTGGGGCGATCGCGTCGAGGTTCCAGTCGGTTGCGGGGGTCTTGCCGTCGGCAACCGACTTTTCGAGAGTGAGCTTCGTCTCACACGTCACTGTGTTGGTGATGGTGACGGCGTTCACGCCTTGGTCGCTCGCGAGCGTGAGTTTCACCTTGCCGCCTGGGAGCTCGGGAGTGAACGTTGCAGTGTTCGTGCAGAGCGGCGGCAGTCCGTTCACTGTCTCAGTGACCGCAACTGTCGAGTCGAGCGCAAGGTTTGAGACTGTCTGGCCGAAGTTCACGACTCCGCCTGGAAGCCTGGTGTTGTCGCTGAGCTGCAGGCCTGCGCTGAGCCCGGGGATTGCCGTGGGAGCAACGTTCGGGTCGGTCACTTCTTCGAAGGTGCCGTCTCCGTCAGCGTCGATCTTCCACACTTTGTCCACGCGCAGCTGCGCAGACCTGTCCTGCGCCTGGTTGTAGATCGTGCAGGTCACCGTTGCGTTCTGGATCGGGTCGACGCTGAAGCCTGGATTCGTCGGACTGTCAATGTTTGTGACTGCCACGCTCGCGCCAGTGTCGGTTCGCGTACAGACTGCGTTCTTGCCGTTCTGCGGCGCGAGCGTGTGCTCGAGGCCAAGTGTCTCGGTCACGCTCATGCGCCGGTTGGCTTGAGTCGTACCTTCAAAGTTCGAGCGGAAGCCGAGCACACCGGTCGCCCCCGTCAGCCCGGAAGCAGTCGTCGCGAACGTCGTTCCGACCTCGTCGATGCGAACCGCCGCGGCGCCTGTCTGTGCGGTGAACCCCCAGTTGTTCTTGGGCTGCGCATTGGCAACGGTCCCGCCAACTGGAATGACCTGCTTGACGACGTTCACGGTGCCGTCACAGTTTGCGGAGGCAAGTGCCCGGAGCTGGGCCTCGAGGTTGTTCCAGTTGCTCACTTGGTAGTAGTCAGAGTTGGCCGTCGGGCCTGAGATTGCCTGAAGGTTGTACGAGTCTCCAGAGACCCCGAGGCCCACTCCGACGGCCATAATCTTCACGTTCTGGGCCTTGATGGCGTTCGCTGACGCGATCGCGTTCTCCATCTCGAAGAAACGCGTCGCCCGTGCGCCGTCGCCATTCTGACCGTACACGGTGGGAAGACCGTCGGTGATCATGATGACGGCGTCGAGTTGTGGCGCCATCGTGTTCAGCGACCAGAGGCCCGCGTCCCAGTTCGTGTACTGGGTCGAGCTGCTGATTGTGAGGCCGTTTGCCTTGTCCTTCACGGTTTGGGCCTGGGCCGCAGTCGCGACGCTCGTGAGGCCCAAGAAGCTGTTGTTTGCCCCTGGCGCCGGAGACACGGTTCCGAAGGTGTGGAGGGCGACTCGCGATGGGGTGCCTGTGAGCGCACTCACGACTGCCGAGGACGCGTTACGGATCTGCTGGAGCGCACCACTCGTCTGTGAGACCGATGTCGAGAGGTCGACGAGCAGGGCAACGTCGATGCCGCACTCGGCGGGGATCGACGGGTTGTTGCGCACGCTCGACCAGGTACCGGAGCTCGCACGGAGGCTCGAGCCTGTCGGGGGCCTGAAGGTCCGGTCGGCGGCCGAGCCGCCGCTGCGCGCCGCCCCGGTGTAGAAGCTGTAGGGCTCTGCCGTGCCGACTGAGAGGCCATTTGATGAGGTGTTCATCGTCGAGAGAATCGACCAGCCGCCAGGCGCTTCGACTGACCTCACGAGGTACCCGGGGGAACTCGATCCAGATCCCCGTGTTGGCACCTTCATCCAGCACTGGCCAGTCGCGTCGGTCGTACATGTCGCTACGGCAGTCTGGTTCGTCACGTTCGTGAGGCTTGTCGCCTGGAATGCGCTGAAGGCGACCCCTGCAAGGTTTTCACGGCTGTTCAGTCCGTTCCTGTCGCCTGTCGCGGCGATCTGGATCAGCCACTCCGAGGCCCCGGGCGGCGTTCCCGTTCCAGGGCCGCCGTTGAGTGTCGGAACCGCAGCCGGTGCGACGTCTGCCGCTGCCGCTCGCGGGGCAGCCGCCTTGGCTTCGCCTCCCGTGGAACCGTCTTCGCTCGGCGCCTCCGCCTGGGGTTCCGGCGTGCTTTCCTCGTCGCTTGGAGCAACGGGAGCTGCGGGCGGTGTCTCGCCTGTCTCGCTTCCCGAGTCAGTTCCTGGGTCGGTCTCCGGCGCCTCCGTCGTTTCCGGCCCGGTTGTCTCGACTGTTGGCTGATCAGCGGGGGGCGTTGTCACGGCGTAGGCCGCTGTCGGCAGACCCGTGTAAATCACCGCGCCCGCGAGGACCATCGCAACCAGGCGACCAATGCTCCGCCTTCGCGCTCTGGCAGACGCTCCCGCCAATCGAAATTGCTGACCCCGTCGTGACATGCGAATTCCCCATCCCCAATGATGCTGCAGTAATCGTTGGGCCCCAGAGAACCCATAGCGTACTCGTTGACGATAAGCGTCAGGATTCACAAAATCAAGTCCGATGATTCCGCCTTGTGAGTGAACAATCGATGATTGGTAATCGTGACACATGTCTTTCATACTCACCGATATAGGCGGGAGGTGTCCATTGAAACCCATTATGAACTGGGGTTTCTATCCACACACAAGCAGTTCCGTAGCCCGGAACTTCTGGGTTCAGTTCATTCATTCCGCCCAGCAGAACTCGCCTCTGAAGTCTCTACGGAAGTGGTCGGCGTGTCAAGATCGTTACCAATGGCGAATCGAGGAAGTTCCCAACCCCGATCGGGCAAGATGAGGAGCACTATGAGCCCAAGAAATCTGTTCCGCCTGTTCGCGACCGCGGAGGTCATCACCTGGGCCGGCCTGATCGCCGCGCTCATCCTCAGGGCGACTGGCATCACCGCCGGCGCGGTCCCGATCGCCGGCGGCATTCACGGCTTCGTATTTCTCGCCTACTGTGTCTCGACAGTGTTTGTGTGGATCAACCAGCGCTGGAAGCCCGGTCTCGGCGTCACCGGCCTGCTCCTTGCCATCGTGCCATTTGCGACCTACCCGTTCGAACGCGCCGTCGACAAGCGCGGCCTCCTTGCCGGCCCTTGGCGCCTCGCCCCCGGCGGCGAAGCCCCAAGCGGCTTCGTTGAGCATGTCCAGGCGTGGATCCTGCGTCGACCGATCCTCTCGATCGGCCTGATCGCGATCCTCGTCGTGATTGTGTTCCGTGTACTCCTCTGGTTGGGCCCCCCGGTGCCCAAGGGTTAGGATCTCCAAAAGGAGCACAATCATGAGCAATCTTGAGGCACAGCCCGAAGAAACTGTCTGCGCTGCAGGCCCAGGCACCGCGGGCGCTGTAGAGGTACTTGAACCGAGGGAGGTGCCGCTTGGCGGCCTCCGAGGCATGCCGGTGCGCCGCACACTCCCCCAGCGGGGTCGCAGCCTCATCGGCGCCTGGTGCTTTCTCGACCACTACGGCCCCGATGATGTCGCAGAGTCAGGCGGCATGCAGGTTCGCGCACATCCCCACACGGGACTGCAGACCGCGAGTTGGCTCTTTTCGGGCACCATCGAGCACCGCGACAGCGCGGGCAACCACGCGATGGTTCGCCCCGGCGAGCTGAATCTCATGACCGCTGGCTCAGGAATCAGCCACTCCGAGCGGTCAACCCCCGACACCACGCTGCTGCACGGCGCACAGCTCTGGATCGCGCTCCCCGCACACGCGCGCGGCATCGCAAAGCGGTTCGACCACTACGTGCCACCGCTTCTCACCGGCGACGGCTACACGGCCCAGGTGTTCCTCGGCTCGCTGCTCGGGCAGCACTCCCCCGTCGAGACACACACGCCGCTCGTTGGGGCCGAACTCACCCTCGAGGCGGGAACGAGCCTCACTCTCGAAGTTGACCCGACCCACGAGCACGGTCTGCTCGTTGACACCGGCTCGGCAACGCTCTCACCTGACAAGGCCGAAGGTACATCGCTCCGCGCAAACGACCTCGGCTTTGCCGCTGCCGGGTGCGCTGAGCTCACGATCACCGCTGGAGCAGACGGCGCACACCTCCTCCTCATCGGTGGCGCGCCATTCGAGGACGAGCTCGTGATGTGGTGGAACTTCATCGG
The DNA here is from genome assembly GCF_043080205.1 of Leucobacter sp. NPDC015123. Classification (NCBI taxonomy): domain Bacteria; kingdom Bacillati; phylum Actinomycetota; class Actinomycetes; order Micrococcales; family Microbacteriaceae; genus Leucobacter; species Leucobacter sp. NPDC015123. The sequence goes on from NZ_JBIBVH010000011.1 coordinate 43,251, forward strand.
CGGCTCCCACGAGGAGGTCGCCGCCGCCCGCGACGCGTGGCAGGCAACGATCAACAGCTCCGAGCCCGCCGACTCCGACCGATTCGGATTACCAGACAACGAGCCTGAGCCGCCACTCCCAGCCCCAGAACTGCCGACAGCGCGACTTCTGCCCCGCAGTAAGCTCGGCCCGCTCCCGCCAGCGACGGGAACGCTCGCCACGGCAGGTCGCGACGCTTCAACTTCGCACTCGTCTTCCAAGGAGGCCCCCATGTCTGATGCAGCAGAACACATCCGAGTCGCCCACGAGCCAGACTCCTCAAGATACGCAATCTACGTCGAACAGGCCCTGGCGGGCTTCACTGAGTACCGGGTGCCAGCTCGCGGCAACGCCCGCGCGTTCGTTCACACCGAGGTCAGCCCCGAGTTCGGCGGCCGCGGCCTCGCCGGTACGCTTGTCACTGAAGCCATGGCTGACACGCGCGCCGCTGGAATGCGCATCGTTCCGTATTGCCCCTACGTGTCGGCGTGGCTGAAGAAGCACCCCGAGTACGAGGAGATCGTCGATTGGCCGAACACCTAGCCGAGCCCATTCGGGTCAGCGCTGTCGTCATTCGCGACGCTGAGGGCAGGGTCCTCAACGTCAGAAAGCGCGGAACCGATTCGCTCATGCTTCCCGGCGGAAAACCGGAGACCGGCGAGGATCCCCGAGACACCGCAATCCGCGAGTTCCGAGAGGAACTCGGAGTGGAACTCGATCCGCTCCGTCTTCGCGGCCTCGGGCAGTTCCGCTCCCCAGCCGCCAACGAGCCCGAGCGCGACGTCATCGCGCACGTGTTCGAGCATCCCTACGTCGCGGTCGACCGCCCACTCGCCGAGATTGAACATCTCGAATGGGCAGACCCACACGAAGAGAACCCCGCGATGGCGCCGCTCAACATCGAGCACGTCTTCCCAGCCCTCGCCCGACCCGAACGCCCAGCGCAGCGCCTTGCGGTGTTCACAGGGTCGGCGTTCGGTAACTCCGACGCCTTCGCCGCTGGTGCGCGCGAATTCGGCGGTGCGATGGCGCGAGCGGGCATCGAACTCGTTTACGGTGGCGGCAAGGTCGGCCTCATGGGCACTGTCGCCAACGCCGTGCTCGACGCAGGAGGCAGCGCGTTCGGCGTCATCACGGAAGCGCTGCTCAACGGCGAGACCGGACACACGGGGCTCACCCGTCTTGAGGTCGTTGCGTCGATGCCAGATCGCAAGCGCCGAATGGCTGAACTCACCGATGCCTTCGTCGCGCTTCCGGGTGGCCCGGGAACCCTCGAGGAGATCTTCGAGGTGTGGACGTGGGTGACGCTCGGCATCCACACGAAGCCTGTGGCGCTCTACGACATCGAGGGGTACTGGCAGCCGCTCATCGGCGCGATCGACGCGATGGTCGACGCTGGGTTCTCGAAGCCTGAGGCAAGGGGCGCACTGATCGTCGCGACCGAGCCGGCCGAGCTCTTCGCGAAGATCGGCGAGTGGCAGCCACCGCGACCCAAGTGGTCGTAGCCGCAATTTCTCATCTCGTCGAGTAGCCGCTTTCCTGACGCAGCCGGCGTAACTTCCATTACGCTGAGTGCATGAACGACGCTGCGCACCAGCCTCATCCCAGCGCCTCGCCCGCACACGCGGAGACGCCAGCCTCCCTGGCGCCGGTACGCACACAGACTGGCATACCCCCGTCGCTCACCGTGCTGCTCGGTCTCGCGGCAGCCGTCATCGTGCTCGCTGGGGTGTCGTTTGCGCGCGAGGTGATTGGCCCGCTCGCCCTCGCAGCGGTGATCGTCATCATCTGTTCACCGGTGCGGCGCCCGCTCGACCGCCGCGGCGTGCCGAGCTGGGTGTCGACATCGGTCGTCGTTGCGCTCTCATGGGCGATCCTGCTTGTGCTCGCCGCCATGCTTGCGTTCGCGACTGCCGAGTTCACGCAGCTCGTCATCGCCTACAGCGCAGACCTGCGGGCAACTGCCGACGCGCTCTTCGAGTTTTTCACCTCGCTGGGCCTGAGCGATCAGTTCACCGACGCCATCACCTCGGTGCTCACGCCGTCAACGATTGTCCAGTACGCGACGTCGCTTGGTAGCAGTATCCTTGGCGTGCTGACGGCGCTGTTCTTCATCTTCGCCTACGCGATATTCATGGCTGCCGACGCCGGCCGCTTCGCACGGGCCACGCGAGAGTTTGGGCCCTCGGCCGGCCCTCGCGTGCGGCGCTTCGCAAACTTCAACAGCAACGTGCGCCGCTACTACGTCGTGAACGCGGCGTTCGGTCTCCTCGTCGCGGTCGTCGATGGTCTCGCCCTCTGGGCACTCGGCATCCCAGCTCCCCTCGTGTGGGCCATCCTCTCGTTCGTTACGAACTTCGTTCCGAACATCGGCTTCGTGCTCGGCCTCGTGCCGCCCGCAATTCTCGCGCTCGTTGTCGGCGGGTGGCCGCTGATGCTCGCGGTGGTCGCGGTCTATGCAGTCGCGAACGTGCTGCTCCAGGTGCTTATCCAGCCCAAGTTCGTCAGCGACGCCGTGAGCTTGAGCCTGACGCTCAGCTTTGTGTCAGTGCTCTTCTGGACGTTCATCATCGGACCACTCGGCGCCATCCTTGCGATCCCGCTGACGCTCCTCGTCCGCGCGCTCATCCTTGAGCGCGACCCGAACATGGGGTGGCTGCGCTGGCTTTCTGGCGACAACCTCACCGCCGAATCCGGTAGACCACCCGCCGACTAGCTGCGGCCGGAGCACGGCGTGCCATCGGCAGATCCTTCGCTAGCTACGTGCGCCGGGTTTAGCCGCGGGCGCGATGCCGCCGAACCGCCGCGCGGTTTGCGCACCGCACCGAGCAGTAGCGCTGCCTGCCATTGCGGGTCACATCGACGACCACGTGGGTGCACGGTTCCGCCGCGCATCGTCCGAGTCGGGTGACTCCGCGCGTCGTGAGATGCAGGGCCGTTCCGACAGGGATCACTGAGCGCAGTACCCCTGGGAGTGATTGCCTGTCGTCGCGGTAGTGGAGGTGCCAGCCCTCGCCGTCGTGGTTCACGAGCTGCGGAAACGCGGCCGCGTCGGCCATCTGCCGATTGAGAATCTCGGCGCGGCGCTCTGGGTTCTCGGCGTCGACAACTCTGAGCCATTCATCGATCACGGCACGTACCGCTGCATGGTCTCCGTCATCCACGGCGAAGCGCATCGTCATGCCGAACTCGCGCGTTCGCTCCTCGACCCCTGAGCGATCCACCGGCCAGTCGTTGGCGAGCGAAGCCGCGAGCAGCACAGCGTAGGTGCCGTAAGGGTTGAGATGCATAAGGGCATTACATCACGCTTGTCTCATGAGCACCACCGCACCAACCACTAGCCAGCCCGGCACCACCCCGCACGCGACTTCCGCCGAACCTGGCACGCAACCTGTCGCCAACGGCTCAGGCGCCCCACAGACCTCGCACACAGCCGAACAAGCCCGCCGCGCACACGAACACTCGTGGCGAACGGAGTCGCACCATTCGACGTCAGAGGGCATCGTGCGCTACGTGCGCTGCGCTCGCTGCGGCGCGCATCGGGTCGAACTGCGCCCACTCGCCCCCAGCCGGTTGCACGCATGACCGCTTGACCGGGTGCCAGCCCTCGCAGACCAGGCAGCCGTGGAACCCGCATATGGGCGTGTGGTTTGGCGCCTAGCGCAGACGGTCCTCCCAGAACGCGCGCAGCTGGCGGCTCTTCGTGAAAACAATCTCGTCCCACTCCTCGTCGGTAGTCGAGCTGTCAGCAAAGTCGGACGGAACCTTAAACACCTGCAGCGGCACCTCAAACCGGGCGCACAGTGCCCCGTAGGCGTACCCCTCCATGTCGACGAGTTGAGCACCGAGGCCGGCAATGTGGGCACGCTGCGCATCATCCTTCACAAACTGGTCCCCAGTCGCCATGGTGGCGGTCTCCTCAAGCAGCACAGTCCCACCCGGAATGAGAGTCTCAGACGGCAACGAAAAGTCGTGCTGCACGAGCGCAGTCACCTGGTACACAGTGTCGAGAGATAGCCGATCTGTGCCCTCCCCAACGACGCCTGCGGTTCCGAGCACGACGACGCGCCCCACGTCGCCGACGCTGAGCTCCTTGGCGAGCGACACAGCAGCATTGATCTTGCCGACGCCGGTCACCAGGTGCGGCACGTCAGCGAAGGCAGACGCCTCGTCACCGTGAGCAAACACGAGCAAGGTACGGTTGGCTGTCATGAAGTCTCCTCATAGTCAAAGCGGCGAAACGCTGCAGCGCGGGGGCTTCGAGCGGTTCTCTCAGGCGCGATCGCAAGCCCCGGAAACCAAGGCTATCGCGCAAAGTCAGCCGCTGATTTGCGCGGGCTGCGCAAGCGAAGCGAAATCATCACTGGTGTTTTTCGAAGACTTGTTCTAAGATATTCAACAGAGCTTGCAAGCGACCGCGATTTCGTCCAGTGCAGGGCCAGTCTTCATTCCAGCGAAGTGCGCAGCAGCTCACCAAGATCCGCATGGATCGACCGCCTCAATCGAGGCCAAGCACGCACATGTGTCTGCACTCAGCACAGCGTGCTCATTACCGCCGCTCGTCATGACGACGACGCGGCTTCGAAAGGACCTATCACTATGCATACGCAGAACATCACCCCCATCCGCCCAGCGCCGCGTACTCCGTACCACTCGCTCGGCGAAGGCGCAAAGATGCGGATTCCCGCGTGGGCACAACACCGCTCCGTGTACCGCAGCGCGGGCCGCACGCTCTACGTTGTCGAGACCGACACACTCGCAGACGCCCGCCGTGACCTCGTCCGACTGGACAAGGCAGGCTGGGACGTCGCTGTCGAAGCAGCCGGCACCAACGCGCGCATCGCGCTCAGCCGCGCCGCGTAGTCGAGCCGATCAACCACTGGTCGTGTAGCGACGCAGCCGCGTAGCCGCGCAACCGCTTGAAATGCCCCGTCGATCCTGACCGGATCGGCGGGGCATGTGCGTTCCCACCTCCTGGGTGCTGCTCCGGTCGCCCCGTAGCTGCGCGTCACATTCGGCTGCGCGCCCCACCCGCGAGGCTACACTTGCGGCATGAGTGACGTTGAGCTTGCCGCAGTAGAGAGTTTCGCCCTTGACCACACGAAGGTGCTCGCGCCGTACGTCAGACTCATCGGCGTCGAACGCGGCCCGAAGGGTGACGCGATCTCGAACTTTGACATTCGCCTCGTGCAGCCAAACGCCGGCGAGATCCCGACAGCCGGTCTCCACACCATCGAGCACACAATCGCCGCGCTCCTGCGCACACGGTTCGACGGCCTCATCGACATTTCGCCCTTCGGCTGCCGGACGGGCTTCCACATGATCGTGTGGGGTGAGCCAAGCTCAGCGGAGGTCGCGTCGGCTATCAAGACCTCGCTGACCGACCTCGTCGAGAAGGTCGAGTGGGAAGACGTGCCTGGCACCACCGCCGAGAGCTGCGGCAACTACCGAGATCACAGCCTGCACTCTGCCAAGGAATGGTCGAAGCAGGTGCTCGAACAGGGCATCAGCGTCGACGCGTTCGACCGCAGCGTCATCGCGTAACCAGCACGCGCGCGGCCGCGGTGAGTGGCGACCCGCTCCCCCATTGGCAGCAAGATGCGCAGCGCCGGAACAGTGTTCCGACGCTGCGCATCTTACTTCTTAGGCCGATTCCCGTACACCCGACCGCCTCCGGAGGATGAGAGCAGTCGCGCCGCCTGCGAGAAGCAGGAGTGCCGCCGCGCCGCCGATGAACGGCAGCTGTCCGCCAGTGCCCGGCAGGCCCGGGTCAGGCTTCGGCGGCGTCACTGCGACAACCTCGAACGGGAGCTGCAGGAGCTCGGAGTCTGCCCCGTCAAGGAACGCGGTGTGGTCGCCGAGTTCGAAGTCAGCTGGGATCTTGAATTCGAACACAACCTCGCCGTTCTCGTTCGCGACCTGAGTACCGAGCTCGACGGTTTCAGATTTGATCGACCCCGCGACACTCTCGCCAGGCGCGAACCAGTGGCCAGTGATGACGAGAGTCTCGCCGCGCTTCAGCGTCTTGGCTGACAGCTCCATCCAGGGGCTGCCGACCTGGATCACTGTCGGCTCCGAAACGTTGCCGTGCGAATCCGTAGCGGTGACTGACAGTGACGTGCCCGGCTGCACAGGTGGCTCGAGCGTGCAGCTCCACTTGCCATCTGCCGCTGCGACAGTCTCACAGACGACGTTGCCGTCCTTATCCTTCACTGTCACTGTTGACCCCGGCTCAGCGGTGCCGCCGACAGTCTTGCCGTCAGTCGGGTTGACAACTGGGGGCGCCGGCGGAGTCGTATCCACGATGACCTGCACCGGGGCCGACTCGTTGCCGTCTGGATCGATCTGCACAACTTCAAAGGAGCCGTCACCGATCGGGCCACACTCGAACGTGCCGTCAGGCTTCACAACGGTGGAGCACAGCACCTCGCCCGTGTCCGGATCGCGGACCTCGATCGTGTCGCCGGGCTCACCCTCACCGGTGACGACGCCACCGTCGGTGGAGTCAACCTTCGGCGGCTTCGTCACCGTGATCTCAATCGGGGCCGACTCGTTCCCCTCCGGATCGATCTGCACGACCTCCAGGTCGCCGCCGCCCTCAATCGGGCCGCACTCGAATGTGCCGTCAGGCTTCACAACGGTGGAGCAGAGCACCTCGCCCGTGTCCGGATCGCGGACCTCGATCGTGTCGCCGGGCTCACCCTCACCGGTGACGACGCCACCGTCGGTGGAGTCAACCTTCGGCGGCTTCGTCACCGTGATCTCAATCGGGGCCGACTCGTTCCCCTCCGGATCGATCTGCACAACCTCCAGGTCGCCGCCGCCCTCAATCGGACCACACTCGAACGTGCCGTCAGGCTTCACAACGGTGGAGCACAGCACCTCACCCGTATCCGGATCGCGGACCTCGATCGTGTCACCAGGCTCACCCTCACCGGTGACGACACCGCCATCGGTGGAGTCAACCTTCGGCGGCTTCGTCACCGTGATCTCGATCGGAGCGGACTCGTTCCCCTCCGGATCGATCTGCACAACCTCCAGGTCGCCGCCGCCCTCAATCGGACCACACTCGAACGTGCCGTCAGGCTTCACAACGGTG
>NZ_JBIBVH010000011.1:50466-73165 GCF_043080205.1 Leucobacter sp. NPDC015123
TGGAGCAGAGCACCTCACCCGTATCCGGATCGCGGACCTCGATCGTGTCACCAGGCTCACCCTCACCGGTGATCACACCACCGTCGGTGGAGTCAACCTTCGGCGGCTTCGTCACCGTGATCTCAATCGGGGCCGACTCGTTCCCATCCGGGTCGATCTGCACGACCTCCAGGTCGCCGCCGCCCTCAATCGGACCACACTCGAACGTGCCGTCAGGCTTCACAACGGTGGAGCAGAGCACCTCGCCAGTATCGGGATCGCGCACCTCGATCGTGTCACCAGGCTCACCCTCACCGGTGATCACACCGCCATCGGTCGAATCCACGACAGGTGGCTTCGTCACCGTGATCTCAATCGGCGCCGACTCGTTCCCATCGGGGTCGATCTGCACAACCTCCAGGTCGCCGCCGCCCTCAATCGGACCACACTCGAACGACCCGTCAGGCTTCACAACGGTGGAGCACAGCACCTCGCCCGTATCCGGATCGCGCACCTCGATCGTGTCACCAGACTCACCCTCACCGGTGATCACACCACCGTCGGTGGAGTCAACCTTCGGCGGCTTCGTCACCGTGATCTCGATCGGAGCGGACTCGTTCCCATCGGGGTCGATCTGCACGACCTCCAGGTCTCCGCCGCCCTCAATCGGGCCACACTCGAACGTGCCGTCAGGCTTCACCGTCGTGGAACACAGCACGTCACCCGTATCCGGATCGCGGACCTCGATCGTGTCACCGGGCTCACCCTCACCGGTGATCACACCGCCATCGGTCGAATCCACGACAGGTGGCTTCGTCACCGTGATCTCAATCGGCGCCGACTCGTTCCCATCGGGGTCGATCTGCACAACCTCCAGGTCGCCGCCGCCCTCAATCGGACCACACTCGAACGTGCCGTCAGGCTTCACAACGGTGGAGCACAGCACCTCGCCCGTATCCGGATCGCGCACCTCGATCGTGTCACCAGGCTCACCCTCACCAGTCACGACACCACCATCAGTCGAATCGACGACGGGGGGCTTTGCCACTGTAATGGGCGTTGACGGAGATTCGTTGCCTCCCGGGTCCACTGCGACAACCTCGTGCTTGCCTGGTTGAAGCGGCTGGTCTGCCGAGCCACACGCAAAGGCACCAGTTGTCGGGTCGGCCGTCGTCTCGCACAGCACGTCGCCCGTATCTGGGTCACGAATGACAACCGTCGATCCGGGTTCGGCGGTACCGGTCACCACGCCACCATCGGTCGAGTCGACCGTGGGCGCGAGCGGGGCCGTATCGTCGATGAGCTTCGCACTTGCGGTTGCAGTTGCTTCCGCTCCGTCAACCGTGAACGAGAGATCAGCAGTGGTTGCCTGACCGTCTACCAGGTCAGCCGTCGTGCCCGAGAGTTCAGCCGTGTAGCTGCCCGTGTCAGACCCGGCAGCAGCCGTCGCGGTGATCGTACCTACGCTCGTCTCGATGACGACAGTCGCAGTGTTGTCGTGGACATCGTTGCCGAAGGCATCCTTGAGCTGCACGGTGACCGTTGCGGTCCCCGGCGGCTCAGACCCGACGTCAATGGTTGTGGGATCGACCACAATCGTCGAGGTCTCGAGGCTCGCTGAGCCAGCAGTGAACTGGATCGGGATCGTCGCTGGGTCTACAGCAGTTCCTGCGACGAGAGCAGCGATTGGGAAGTCAACCCATGCTGTCTCAGAGGTGAGCTCGAACGAGGCTACACCGTCTGCGCCTGTTGTCGCTGTCCCGCTCGTCACGCCAGTCCCGTTCACGCCTGAGGGGAATTCAAACGTGACAACTTCACCCTCGACGAGGTTGTCAGTCGCGTCGCGCACAGTCACTTTGGCGGTGTAGGTGCCGCCGGCTGCCACAGTTCCGTAGGCCGGAGTGATCTCCCAGGTGGAGTTCGCTGCCGAAGCCCCGCCTGATCCGAACTCAACTGACACCGGCGATCCTGAGATCGCTGTCGCCGTGCCGGCAACGTCGATCGTGGCCGCGACCTCGTAGGTGCCGGCGACCACAGAGGTCAGCTGAAGCGCTGCTTTTCCGTCGGTGTCCGTGACGACTGTCTGCGGCGAGGCGCCACCGGCCCCCACAACGTCCGCCGGGAAGGTGAACGTCACCGTGACACCGGCTCCGACAGTATTTCCGTAGCTGTCCTTGACTTTCGCTGTCGCCTTGTGACTCGCGGTACCATCCGCGGTAACGACACCAGTAGTTGCGGTCATGGCTGACTGAGAAGCGTCAGGTGCCGCCGCGGTGAACTCGACAGACTTGGTACCAGCCCCTGCCCCACCAACCGGGTCACCACCGATCGTTGCAGAAACATCGTGACTGCCCTTCACAGTCGACGTGATCTCGAAAACGACAGTGCCGTCAGCACCAGAAGTTCCAGTCGCAGCACCGCCACCAACGATTGTGACATCAGCCGGAAGAGCGAGCGCGACATCAGCCCCGGCAACAGGATTACCCGAGCTATCCTTCGCAATCACCGTGACCGTGTACGTTCCACCAGCCGCAATCGGACCAGCCGGCGTGATCTCCCAGCTCGAAGCCGAAGCATCAACCTCACCAGCACCGAACTCGATATCCGCTGGCGAACCCGGAAGCGTTCCGGCCCCGATCGCACCGGCAACCGAATACGTGGCTGCCACCGTCGAGGTCACCCCGATCGCCGCGGCACCCGCAGCGTCGGTCGCAACAACAATCGTTCCGGTCGTTCCTGACACCCAGGTGCCCGCGGTCGTTCCCGCGTACTCAGCCCCCGCAGGGAGCGTGAACGTCACCTCTTCACCCGAAACCGGGTTGTCAAACTCATCCGCGACCGCGGCAGTCAACACGTGCTGCGCGGTCCCATCAGCAGTCTTCACCCCGCTCGTCACCGAGAACTCGGAATGCGCAGTATCAGCTGCCGCCGCGGTGAACTCGACAGACTTGGTACCAGCCCCTGCCCCACCAACCGGGTCACCACCGATCGTTGCAGAAACATCGTGACTGCCCTTCACAGTCGACGTGATCTCGAAAACGACAGTGCCGTCAGCACCAGAAGTTCCAGTCGCAGCACCGCCACCAACGATTGTGACATCAGCCGGAAGAGCGAGCGCGACATCAGCCCCGGCAACAGGATTACCCGAGCTATCCTTCGCAATCACCGTGACCGTGTACGTTCCACCAGCCGCAATCGGACCAGCCGGCGTGATCTCCCAGCTCGAAGCCGAAGCATCAACCTCACCAGCACCGAACTCGATATCCGCTGGCGAACCCGGAAGCGTTCCGGCCCCGATCGCACCGGCAACCGAATACGTGGCTGCCACCGTCGAGGTCACCCCGATCGCCGCGGCACCCGCAGCGTCGGTCGCAACAACAATCGTTCCGGTCGTTCCTGACACCCAGGTGCCCGCGGTCGTTCCCGCGTACTCAGCCCCCGCAGGGAGCGTGAACGTCACCTCTTCACCCGAAACCGGGTTGTCAAACTCATCCGCGACCGCGGCAGTCAACACGTGCTGCGCGGTCCCATCAGCAGTCTTCACCCCGCTCGTCACCGAGAACTCGGAATGCGCAGTATCAGCTGCCGCCGCGGTCCATGCCCGCGTCTCGCTTGCACCGATCTGCTCAGCTCCGAGTCCGGCAGTGAAGACATACTCGCCAGCTACAGAACTGACAAGCGCGAGGCTTGCGACCCCGCTCGCGTCAGTCGGAACGACGACAACGGTTTCTTCCGTGAACCCGTTGACCCCAGCGGGCACGGTGAAGCTCACGTCGACACCCGCACCGACAGCGTTTCCGGTTGCGTCCTTCACCGTCGCGGTTGCGGTGTAGGTGCTGCCCGCGCCGCTCCCCGCCTGAAGGGGGCCCGTCTTGTCGATCTCCCATACCGATTCGGTTGCGCTCGGTGCACCGGCGATGAAGACCGCGTCTGCGGGCGAGCCCGAGACCGCTTCGTCGCTTCCGGCGATCTCAACAGTCGCGGCGATCGGATACGTGCCTGGCACCGAGCTTGTAATCGTCGCTGTGTAGGTCCCGTCCCCGTTGTCGGTGACGTTCGACACTGTCACGTCGGCGTTCGCCGGGTCCGCAACGATCTTCACGACCTGGCCCGCGAGCGGCTCACCTGAGACACCCCCAACAACTGTCACGGTTGCGGTGATCGAACTCGTGCCGTTTGCCTCGGCGGTCGCGGGCGCAAGCTCGAGGGACGAGTCCTCGGCGGAGGGATCCTCGCTGTAGGTGAGGACCACGCGGATGTCGGAGCCCATCGTGACTGCAGTTCCGGGAATCGTCACGACACCAGCCGAGGTGAATGTCGCGTCTGCGATCTCGTCGCCCGTGAGCGCATCGATGATCTTTGCCGATTTGAGCACAGTTCCGGCCGGTGTCGCTGTCGGGCTGACAACGACGTCGGTGCCGACAGTGCCTTCGTGCACCGTGCTCGACGGTGTGATCTCACCCGCGTCACTCACGACGACCTCAGCAGTTGTCGTCGAGGGCGCAGTCGTAGACACGCCCGTCAGCGTGTAGGCGTACGACCCTGTGACGCTGCTCTCGGCTGACACACGAACGACCGAGGAGACCGTCTTGACGTCGTAGTCTTCGACCTCGCCAGGCGTCGTCCACGGCTTAGTACCTGAGGTGGCGGCCGTCGCCGCGTACTCGCCGAGCGTGTTGTCTGGCTTCGTGACGTCTGCGAGCGAGGAGTTGACGCGCAGCGTCGAGAACCCCGCAGTCGACGGGAAGACGAGGTCAAAATCGACTGTCGCTCCTGTCCCGAACACTCCGTCGCCGAACGCACCTCGCGGGTTCGCGTTCTGGGCGCCCGCGGCGGAGAGCCACGCCCCTACCTTCGCGTTCGCCGCCTGCGCGCCCTCGCTCACCGCACGCATCGGGTAGGTCTGGCCGCTGGCGAACAGCTGGTCTTTCGCGAGCGGAGTGTCGCCCGCGAGGTTCAAGAACACACCATCATCGCTCGCGTGGCTGTTGTCTGTCGCGCCGACAGTGTATTCGCCGTTCGTTGCGCCGAGCCTCAGGTCCCCGCTCGAATCCCCTGCAACGTTGAGGTGCTGAGGCCCGTTGCCCGCGGTGGCGTCTGTGCCGAGCAGGCTGTTCCGGGAGAGATCAGCGGTCGACCCAGCGAATGCGACGGTGAAGTCTGCGGTGTAGAACACCGACGCGTTGTTGCCCGTAATCTTCACGAGGTCGTCGGTGTCAGCAACGCTGATCGTTGTGGTGAGCGGGGTTCCGAGCGGCGGGTTCACGCCGTTGTTGCCCTCGTTCAACACTTCGATCGAGTTCGTGTTGTCGTTCACGAGGGTTGCGACCTCTGCGGCAACGACCTCACCGTTCTTGACCTCAGCAGCTGCGCCGGCGCCAGTCGTGAGCTGCGGCTGCACGACGCGCACGTAGCCAACGCCGTTTGACCAGTTCAGCAGCGCTGCATACTCGCCGTTCGCGTCAGTTGGCCGGGACCCCTGTAGTGTCGCGGTTCCATCGCCGTTGTCTTGGTAAATCGCCACCGTCTGGTTCTCGAGCCCGGTCCCGTTCACGTCTACGACCTTGCCCTGCAGGCCGACGGCGCCCTCGACACCAGCTCCGTCGTAATTCACGTAGTTGCGGTTGAGAAGTCCGGGCGTGTAGCCAGGGATCGCCTCGGCCTTGCCCGTGAGCGGGTCAACGGCGAACAGCTTCTGGCCTGAGTTGATATTGGCCGTCGGTACGACCATTTTCCCGTCGAGAAACGCGAGGGAGACCCACTCGTATCGGCCTGTCGGCTCGCCCGGCCCCTGGTTCCACTCTCCGACTGTCGTCACGAGCCCGGTCTGGGCATCCGTGCGCACAATCGTTCCCCGGTTGTCGGTTGGCGAGAGGAAGTTGTAGACGTTGCCGAGCGCATCGATCGTCATGTCGCTGACCGCGCCGCCGTTGGCGGTGAGGGGGTTGGCGATAAACCAATCGAAGCTGTTGTCTTCCATCGTCAACGGATCGCCGTCTGGCCCGGGGTTCAGCACGAGGTACTGCACACGGTTTTCGTTCGCCGTACAGTTGTTCAGAATGACGAGCTCACTCGTGTACGGGTTCACTTCCATACCGCACGAGGAGTTGGTGAAGTCACGGTGAATCGGTTTTCCGGCCGCGTTGGCCTCGGCAACCGTGGGAGACGGGATCTCGATCGAGTATGTCTTCCCCTTCTCGCCAGAGCCGTTGTCAGTCGACGGACTCCAGTCCACCCAGACCGTGTTCGCAAAGCCGTAGTGGGCGAGCGCCTCAGGCGATGCCGCTGAGCGTCCGCCGAGGTTCAACCCCGCAGTCGCATAGATGCCCGGGTTCACCGCGTGCGCGCTGACTCCAAGGTTGTACGAGTTGCGTGTCCCTGTCGGGCCTCCAGCGGCGTTCACGTTGAACCGCTTGATCGCCGTGGTCGGAGTGCCTGTCGTTCCGACAATCAGGTTGAAGTCGCCGCCGCCCCACACACCACCTGCGTGAAGGTCAGCGTCTGCGGGCCACTCGACGATGCCGACGACCTCACCGTGGGGTGTACCTGCGGCGAGCGCCGGGCTCGCTACCGCGAGCGGTCCGAACGCCGCGGCGGAGGTGCCGAGAAGCGCCGCGACGATGACCCCGGCCACCCGCTGCCGCCTGGTGCGCGCTCGCTGTTCTCGGCGTCGAGGCGGGTGCCCAGAGCTCTGGGTGCCTGCCGAATGTGTGATCTTCACTTCGCGTTCCCTTCGTTCTGGGGAGCGCCCTGGCTCTCCGAGACGACGTACTTCACTGTGAAGTTGCCGTCGTTGTCTTGTCCAAACTCAACGCGCGCTGAGTGGCTTTCGCTACTCAACGCGCTCACAGTTCCGATTGGCCCCGAGCCTTGCTGGCCCTTGAGCGCAAAACCGGCTCCTTGCAGGTCTTCGATGGCTGCGAGCTGCGCCTCATAGTCATCGACATGCAAATCGACCTGCCATTGCGAGCCGATGAGTGTCGAGGTGGTCACCTCGCCCGCGGCGATTGGCACCTCTTGTGTTGTCGGAAATCCAGCTGGCAGGCGGGGATCGGCCGTTCCGTGTGGGAGGGCGAGCCAGATCCCACCGCCCGCGACGAGCCCGATCCCGAGGGCGCCCGCTATGACTGCTCGCCTGGTGCGGCGCTGAGTACCGGTCGCAGTCGAGTCGTCAGACTGCGTGCCAGCGTCGATGCTCTCGGGACGCGCCTCGTCGACGACGCCCGGTGAATCGTCAGCTTCGGCAACGCCGTGGCTATGATGCTTCGTTGCGGTCATGTCCCCCATCCAATCTGCTCATGTAGCCACAGCAGATTCGCGGAAACCGCAGTCACTCACGGCGACCGCAAGCGAAATAGCAAGGCAACAAACAGCAAGTTAATTGGGATTCTATACACGAAATTCTCAGGCGTGAAGAAAAATCATCAATCGTTCATCACCGCACGGTGACCCCCTGATACTCAGTCGCTACTCAGCCGCTTGGAGTGAGTAACGCGAAAGCTCCCCCGCCTTGGCGAGGGAGCTTTCTACGATTCGAACTGCCGACTGCTAGCTACGACACGAGCCGGGCTCGCGCGACCCGCGCGCGCTCGCGTACACCCTCGGCATCAAGCGTGAGGTGCTCCCCGTCTGCATAGACGTGACGGCCTCCGATGAAGACATGCCGCACGTCCCTTCCGGTCGCACCATAGACGAGATGCGCCACGAGGGACTCTGGCGCGAGTGGCGCAGCCGCTGTGCCGCGAAGATCGACCGCGACGACATCGGCGAACTTGCCTGCTTCGAGTACCCCCGAATCAGCGAACCCGATTGCAGCGGCGCCACCCCTCGTCGCAATGTCGAGCACCTGCGGCCCGAGCACTGCCGCCGCGTCCTGGCGAGCCCCCCGGTGCAGAATCGTTGCGTGCTTCAACTCCTCGAACAGGTCAAGCGAGTTGTTACTCGCGACCGAGTCAGTGCCGATCGCGAGCGCGAGGCCAGCGCCGATCATCTCGGGAAACGGGGCGATACCGTTGCCAAGCTTGAGGTTCGAGACAGGGTTGTGGCTGATAGAAGTACCGGTCTCGGCAAACGTCGAGATCTCGCCCTCGGTGAGGTGCACGCAGTGCGCGGCGTGGACCTCAGCGTCGAAGAAGTCGAGCGATGCGAGATGATCTCCAGGCGTTTTCCCGTACTGCTCTCGAATCTGCGCGACCTCGGCAGCCGACTCCGAGACGTGAGTGTGAATCGGAATGTTGCCTGCGACCGCCCGCTCCCGCACCTCGCGCAGAAACTCGGGCGTGCACGTGTACGGGGCGTGGGGCCCGAAGCCCACCCGCACGAGCGGGTCCTCGCGGTAGCGGTCTGCGAGCCGTTCGACCTCGTCGAGCACCTCGGCCCCCGTCATCGGAGAGACAGTTGGGTAGGCAACGTGGTCGCTCGCACTACACGCTAGCGCCGCAAACACGCGCATGCCGGCAGCGCGAACTCGCTCGATGAGCGCCTCATCCCAGTAATACATGTCAGCGAACGCGACAGTCCCTGTCTCAATCATCTCGAGCAGCGCAAGCTCGAGCCCCGCGACGAGATCGTCGTGGGTGAGCCGCTGCTCGATGCCCTGCACCGTGGCGAGCCACTGCATGAAGCTCTCGTCATCTGATACCCCTCGCTGGAGGGTCATGGCCGAGTGGGTATGACCGTTGGTGAGCCCCGGCATGAGCGCGTGGCCCGCGAGGTCATGTGTCACAACGCTTTCGGCGCGCGGCGGCCCGGCGTAGCTGATGCGCCCCGTCTCATCGAAGGCGAGCTCAGCGGGGGCCACCGTCCCGGCCGGCGTGAGCATGGAGTCGGCGCGAAGCACTGTCTCAGTCGTCATGCGCCAAGGCTACCGGGCGCGGCAGGTCTGTGGCAGTGGGCTAGCCGCCAAGCCTGCGCTGGCGAGCAGAGTAGTCGCGCAACGCGCGCAGGAAGTCGACCTCGCGCAGGTCGGGGTACAGCGCCTCGACGAAGTAGAACTCAGAGTGCGCCGACTGCCAAATCATGAAATCCGAGATGCGCTGTTCGCCCGAGGTGCGAATAACGAGATCCGGATCGGCCTGTCCCCGCGTCCACAGGTGCTCACCGATCTTGTCGGGGGTCAGGGTCTCGGCAAGGTTCTCGAGGGTACCGCCATCCTCCTGATGCGCCTCGATGACGCTGCGCACCGCCGCCGCGATCTCACTGCGGCCACCGTAACCAACTGCCAGGTTGACGTGCAGGCCAGTGTTTCCCCGCGTGCGTTCCTCCGCAACAGCCAGAGCCGTCGCGAGCTCCGGGGCGAGCCCTTCACACGAGCCGACATGCTGCACCCGCCAGGCAGGGTTGCGGGCGAGCTCGGTGGCAAGTTCGGCAATGATCCCAAAGAGATCCTCGAGCTCGTCGCTGCCCCTGGCATTCAGGTTGTCGGCTGAGAGCAGGTAGAGCGTCACGACCTTCACGCCCGCGTTCCCGCACCAGCCGAGAAACTCGGGAACCTTGCGGGCGCCAGCTCGATGCCCAAACGCCGCACGCTCTTGCAGCCGCTGCTTCGCCCAGCGCCGATTCCCGTCGACGATGACAGCAACGTGGTGCGGCACGCGCGCGTCGACGATCTCACGCCGCAGACGCTGCTGGTACAGGCGGTACAGCAGGCCGGTGCGCGGCGGTTTGGGCTGGGGGGTCACCTGGGTAGTCTAGCGATGTGCCGCCGCCTGGGCCCGGGTGTTTCATCAGCCCAGCCGCGCGACGAGTGGGGGTAGCCTACATATATACCCCGCGAGATCTGTTGGGACCATACACTCAGGGCATGACCGTTTCCGATGCAGAGGATGCGGTGGGCGCGCCGCTAGATCCCCGAGACACCGCCTCACCTGTGCCCGAGAGTGAGGCTGACCAGGGCACCGACAGGTTCGCCCTGCCGCTCCTCGACGACGCACTCGAACACGAAGCCGAGCACGGCGGCGACGACGAGGCGTCTACCGACGAGGTAAAGCCACGCTGGCGCGGCTGGATCCACGCTGGCACGTTTCCCATCGCCGTCGCGGGAGGCATCGTGCTCATCTCGCTCGCGCACGGCGCACTCGCGAAGTGGGCATCGGCTGTCTTCATGCTCACAAGCATGCTGCTCTTCGGCGTCTCTGCGCTCTACCACCGCATCAACTGGAAGCCCACGACGAAGCAGCTGTTCCGTAGGCTCGACCACGCGAACATCTTCATGCTCATCGCTGGCACGTACACCCCGATCGCGCTGCTCGCGCTTCCCCCTGAGAAGGGGATCCTGCTGCTCGTGCTCGTATGGGCGGGAGCGCTCCTCGGAATCGGCTTCAGGGTGTTCTGGATCGGCGCGCCGCGCTGGATGTACGTTCCGCTCTACCTGCTGCTCGGCTGGGCGGCAATGATGTACATCGTCGACATCGCGCACGCGAACCTCGCCGCGATGGTACTCGTGATCGTTGGCGGCCTGCTCTACACAGCGGGCTCAGTCGTCTACGG
The DNA here is from genome assembly GCF_043080205.1 of Leucobacter sp. NPDC015123. NCBI lineage: Bacteria > Bacillati > Actinomycetota > Actinomycetes > Micrococcales > Microbacteriaceae > Leucobacter > Leucobacter sp. NPDC015123. The sequence goes on from NZ_JBIBVH010000011.1 coordinate 60,934, forward strand.
ATTCAAGAAGCCCAACCCGGCGCCTGGGGTGTTCGGGTTCCACGAAATCTTCCACTCGCTCACGGTGATCGCATTTCTGTGTCACTGGACAGCAGCACTGCTGCTCGCGCTCGACCCCATCTATCTGCAGTAGCGCCAGGGCGCAGCCGACAGCTACTCGCCGGCGAGCACCCTGAGCACCGCATCTCCATAGCGTTCAAGCTTGACCTGCCCGATGCCTGAGATTGCGAGCAACCCCTCGTCAGTTGTTGGCTGATGGGTGGCGAGCGCCGCGAGCGTCACATCCCCAAACACGACATACCCAGGCACGCCCTGCTCCTTCGCCTCGGCGGCACGCCACGCCCGTAGCCGCTCGAACACCTCGGCCTGCTCGGCCGTGAGATCCGCTGCGGCTGCCGAACGCTTCGCCCCGCCGCCTGGCCGCGACGATGTCGCGCGCGCGATAACCTCCTCGCGCATCAGCACCTGTTCTTCCCCGCGAAGCACCGGCTTCGCTGCCTCGCTCGGCCAGAGCACTCCCCATTCGCCCCGAGCTTCGAGCAGCCCAATTGCGACAAGGTGACGCACGACGCCGCGCCACTGTGCAACTGTCCACTCGGTTCCAATGCCCCAGGTTGAGAGCTCGTCAAGCCGCATCTGGCTGACGCGCTCGGACCCCACTCCGCGAAGGACGTCGATATGCTGACCGGCTGCGTATGTGCGCCCGCGCTCGTTCTGCGTACGGATGATCGTCGACAGCAGCATTTGCGAGGGAACCGTCGCGTCCCAGAGCTTCGGCGGGTCCAGGCAGACGTCACAGTTGCCGCAGTTTTTGGGGGCGTCGAGCTCGCCGAAGTAGCCGAGCAGATACCTGCGCCTGCAGGTGACGCTCTCGCACAGCGCGAGCATGTGATCGAGATGGCGGGTCTGATTGGCCCGGGTCGCCTGGTCTCCGTCACCCGAATCAATGAACTGGCGCTGCTGCACGACGTCGGCGAGCCCGTACGCGAGCCAGGCCTCAGAGGGCGCTCCGTCACGCCCGGCTCGGCCAGTCTCCTGGTAATAGCCCTCGACGGACTTCGGTAGATCGATGTGTGCGACAAACCGAACATCGGGCTTGTCGATGCCCATCCCAAATGCGATCGTCGCGACTACAACCACGCCGTCCTCGCGAAGGAACCGGGTCTGAGCATCGAGTCGCACGTCTGCGGGCAAACCAGCGTGATACGCAACGGCGTCGATTCCGGCATCCCGCAATGCGGCCGCCGTCTGCTCGACCCGTTTGCGGCTCAGCGCGTACACGATTCCGGCTTCGCCCTGGTGCTCCGCTCGAATAAACGCAAGCAGCTGCGAGCGCACATTTTGCTTCGGCACGATCTGGTAGCGGATGTTCGCGCGGTCAAAGCTCGACACGAAGTGGCGGGCGTCCGCGAGGAACAACCGCTCAGTGATCTCCCGGTGAGTCTCGGGCGTCGCGGTAGCCGTGAGCGCGATCCGGGGCACGTCTGGCCATTCAGTTGCGAGGGCGCCGAGCCGCAGGTAGTCGGGCCGAAAGTCGTGGCCCCACTGCGATACGCAGTGTGCCTCGTCGATCGCGAACAGGGCGACAGTTCCCCGCTTCAGAAATTCGACGGTGCCTGGCACCGCAAGCTGCTCGGGCGCGAGATAGAGCACGTCGAGCTCGCCGTTGAGGTAGGCGGCTTCGACGGCCCGCCGCTCCTCCTGCGCGAGCGACGAGTTCAGCGCCGCGGCGCGCACCCCAGCGAGCCGCAGCGCCATCACCTGATCGTGCATAAGGGCCACGAGCGGCGACAGCACAATGCCGGTGCCCGCGCGGGCGATCGCCGGGATCTGGTAGCACAGCGACTTGCCGCCGCCAGTTGGCATGAGCACGACCGCGTCCCCGCCAGCAACAACGTGACGAATGATCGCCTCCTGCTCGCCGCGGAACTCGCTGTACCCAAAGACCCCCGAAAGGATCTCCTGGGGGTCGCGCACAACGCCCGTCATGCAGCTAGGCTCCAGTGCCGCGGGATCCGTCGTTCCCATCACCGCGTGCGTTGTTCTCGGACCCCGCACCATCAGCGTTCCCACTCTCGGCGAGCTCCGCCGCGATGTCCTCGCGGATCTCGTGGCGGTAGGTGTTGCGGCGCAGGCGCTTCACAAGCAGGAATCCGAGCGCGATAACGGCGGCGGCGAATACTGCGGTCGCAATGAACCCCTCGGGGCCCGGCGTGACCTTGTCTGGGTCAAACGTCTCGCCGTCTTTCGCGGCGATCGCGATGACAGCCTCGGCAACAAATGACTGAGCGGCAAGCGCCACGCTCGAAACAACACTCATCGTGCGTTCTCCTCAATTCCTTCAAACAGATCTGCTTCAAACTCGCTGGTCTCGACTCTTGAGCCCGCCAGCCTGTAATCCTCAAACGGCCACGCCTGCAGCTGAACCTCGTTCGGCCAGAAGAAGAACGAGCTGTCGGGCGACACCTGGCTCGCGTGCGCTCGGAGCGCGTCGTCGCGCTTGTCGAGGAACGGGCCAACATTCACGCGAGCGGTTCCGGTGTAGCCACGCCGCAGCAGCCATTCGCTCATCTCATCGATGCGCGTAAGTACCGGGGATTCCGGGTCGTTCTCCACGAGCCACGCACGGATCGCTTTCACCCGCTCAGAGTTGAAGATGTCTTCGTAGTACATCTTTCCGATCTCCCACGGCTCGCCGGCATCCGGGTACGCGCTCGCGTCTCCCGAACGCTCCCACGCAATCATGCTGATCTCGTGGGTGCGGATGTGGTCTGGGTGCGGGTATCCGCCCTGTTCGTTGTAGGTGATCATCACGTGCGGCTTGAACGCGCGAACCACGCGCACGAGTGCCTCGGCCGACACTTCCTTCGGCACGTCGGCGAACGATCCTGAGGGGATATCCTCCCCCTCGCCTGGAAGCCCCGAATCCTCGTAGCCGAGCCACGTGTGCTCGAAGCCGATAATCTCCTGCGCGCGGGCCATCTCGCTGCGTCGCAGGCCGGCAAGATCGCGGCGGCTCCGCGGGTCTCGGGCTGCTAGCTCGTTGAGCACGTCGCCGCGCTCTCCACCCGTGCAGCTCACGATCAGCACCTCGACGCCGCGGTCAAGGTAGTGGGCGTAGGTGCCTGCTCCCTTGCTCGATTCGTCGTCGGGATGCGCGTGTACGGCGATCAATCTGAGCGTCATGGGCGTCCTTTCACATGCAGCGATCATGCGATCCCGATACGCTGGCACGGGACTAGTCTAGCCAGCACACACCGGAGGTTCCCCGTGACCGAAACCGCCAGCGACACCGTAGCCGACCGCTACGGCGCGAGCCGCTCCAAGCGGTGGGATCGGCGTATCGGCTGGTCGCTCGCCTCGGTTGCAATTCTGGTCGGGCTCTTCGTCGTCGTCTTCGGGAACTGGCGGCAGAGCACCACCGAGTTCCAGAACATCGGTTTCACACTCCACAACGAGGGTGGCCCAGGCGACACCTTCAGCGCGAGCACCAAGTTCGAAGTGAACGCCGACCCTGGTGTTGCCGTCAGCTGCGCCGTCGAGGCGCTCAACACGTCGAAAGCAACCGTCGGGTGGAAGATCGTAGACCTTCCTGTTATCGATGGCCGCTCCCAGACCGTCAGCGTTGACATCGTCACGCTGGGGCCGGCGACGGCGGCCCACGCGAAGGCGTGCTGGCCTGTTGAACGCTAGCCAGCACAACCTACACTGATACCCTTGTGCCGTACGCCCTGCTCGACGGGGCGTTCGTCATAGATCAGCGGGTTCGCTCTCCCTCGGTGGGCGGACCTTCCCCCAAGGAACGAGGACACCATGGCCGAGACCACGCAGACCTGGCTCACGCAGGAGGCATTCGACCGCCTGCAGTCTGAGCTCGACGCACTCTCTGGCGCGGGCCGAAAAGACATCGCGGCTCGCATCGAGGCAGCCCGCGAGGAGGGGGATCTCAAGGAGAACGGCGGCTACCACGCCGCCAAAGACGAGCAGGGCAAGATGGAAGCTCGCATTCGCGACCTTACCGAGCTGCTCAAGCACGCGACGGTCGGCGAGGCTCCAGAGGCCAACGGCGTCGTCGTTGTCGGAACGGTCGTGACCGCAGAAGTGTTTGGTGACGAAGAGCGGTTCCTCCTCGGAAACCGCAACCTCGCAGACGGCTCCGACCTCGACGTGTACAGTGCTGAGAGCCCGCTCGGCGCTGCCATTCTCGGGCTGAAGGTCGGCGAAGAGGCGAGCTACACGGCACCCAACGGCAAGGAGATTCCCGTGAAGGTGCTCGCAGTCGACACTTACGCGTAACACGCACAGTCCACATAAACGTCAGTGCCCGGGAGCTATCCAGCTCCCGGGCACTGACGTTTATACCTCGTGTCAGTAGCGTTCGCCGACTCGCACCTGGTAGCCCTGATCGCGGAGCGCCTGAGCGACAGCCTCGCCGTGCTCCGCGCCGCGGGTCTCAATGTGCAGCTCAAGTTCGACTTCGCTGACAGGGAGCTCGGTCGCGTGGCGCGTGTGAATGACCTCGACAACGTTGGCGTTCTGTTCGGCAACGATCGAGGCAGTCCGCACGAGCTGCCCGGGAACGTCGGGCAAGAGAATGCGCAACTTCGTGTAGCGCGCCGAGGCGGCAAGGCCGTGGCCGATAACGCGCTGCAGCAGCAGCGGGTCGATGTTGCCGCCAGACAGGATCACCGAGGTCGGGCCAGTGAGTTGCACCTTGTCGGCGATGATCGCCGCGACACCCGAGGCGCCTGCTGGCTCAACGACGAGCTTCGCACGTTCGAGCAGCAGCACGATCGCGCGGGCGATGTCGTCATCGCTCACAGTGACGATCTCGTCGACGTACTCGCGCACCGCCTCAAAGTTCCGCGATCCTGGTCTCGCGACTGCGATACCGTCCGCGATCGTCGGCGACGTCTTCACGGTGACGGGCTCGCCAGCCGCAAGCGAGACCGGGAACGGCGCAGCGTTCTCGGCCTGCACACCGATGATGCGCATCGGTCTGCCGTGCTTCGCTGCCCACTGCTTTGCGGCGGCGGCAACGCCAGAGATCAGGCCGCCACCACCGATCGGCACGATAATTGTCTCGACTTCGGGAGCCGTCTCGAGAATCTCGAGCGCGACAGTCCCCTGCCCCTCGATCACAGCATGATCGTCAAACGGCGCGATAAAGACAGCGCCAGTCTCCCGGACGAACTCCTGAGCGGCCACCGCTGTCTCGTCAAAGATGTCACCCGCAAGCTGCACCTCTGCGCCATAGTTGCGGGTCGCCTGCAGCTTGGGCAGGGCGACGCCCTTCGGCATGAAAATGGTTGCCTTGATCCCGAGCTCGCGTGCGGCGAACGCGACACCCTGAGCGTGGTTGCCGGCCGAGGCCGCGACGACGCCGCGCGCCCGCTCCTCCTCTGTGAGCTGCAGCAGGCGGTTGTACGCGCCACGAAGCTTGTACGCTCCGGTGCGCTGCAGGTTCTCGCACTTCAGGTACACCTGCGGCGCACCACTGATCCCAGCAAGGAATCGCGACGTCTCAAGCGGCGTGCGCTGCGTAATTCGATGCACCCGCTCAAGGGCTCGCTCAAAGTCTTCAAGCGTTGGGGCCGTGTAGGCGTCGCTCATGCGATGTTTCCTTTCCGCGCGTGTTTCGCTGCTTCTTTTGCGCGCGCTCTCGCGACGCGATGGACCTGGTCTTTTCGATGGAACTCTGCCGCCGGGTCCGTACCTGACTCCCACTGCCGCTTCACGAGCACGCTCACTATCGTGTTCGCCGCGGCCGCGATCGGCACCGCGAACAGTGCGCCAGGGATACCGGCGAGCAGGGTACCCGTCGTCACGGCAAGTACGACGCCGAGCGGGTGCACCCGAACCGCGTTGCCCATCACCAGCGGCTGCAGCACGTGGCCCTCGATCTGGTTCACGAGCACGACGACGCCAAGCATGATGAGCGCGGTCACAGGGCCGTTGTAGACAAGCGCGATGAACACGGCAAGCGCGCCAGTCACGATCGCGCCGAGGAACGGAATGAACGAACCAAGGAAGACGAGGATCGCGACAGGGATCGCAAACGGCACTCCCAGGATCGTCGCCCCGAGCCCGATACCGACAGCATCGACGAAGGCGACAAAGATCTGCACGCGCACGTACTGCCCGACAGACACCCAGCCGGCGCGGCCAGCGGCGTCAAACGCCGCGTGCGCTCGGGCAGGGGCGAAGCCGACAACCCAATACCAAATGCGTTTGCCATCAATCAGCAGGAAGATGAGTGAGAAGATCGTGAGCAGCAGGCCCGTGGCGACCTGGGTTGCGGTCGTTGCAACGCCGAGCGCGCCCGTCCACAGTGTGCCCTGGTTGTTCTCGAGCAGTTGCAGCGCCTGGTTCATCAGGTCGTCGAGCTGATCGACAGGGATCCCGAGAGTGTTGTGCTGCACCCAATCAAGGATCTCGTTCCACACCTCCACCGAGCGCTTCGAGAAATCCCCGAAGCCGTCGCGCAGCTGCGTCACGATGAGCCAGATGAGCACCCACAGCGCCGCGATGAACACGCCAAGCGCGCCGACAACGCCAGACCAGCGGGGAAGCCCGCGCCTGATGAACCAGTCAACAACGGGGTTGAGTAGCGCAGTGAGGAGGATCGCAATGAGCAGCGGAATCACAATGATCCGCACCTGCACGATGCCCCAGATCAGGGCGCCGGCGGCAACAACAATAATGATGAGGCGCCAGGACCACGCGGCGGCGACCCGGATGCCAAGCGGCAGCTCCTGTTCGGCACGCTCAGTCGGCGACACCGCGTCCGGGGTCTTGTTTGGCTCTTCCACGTGCACAGTCTACTGAGCGCCATATGCACGTACGTGGGTGAGCGGCCAGGAACCCCTCGCACCCACTAGAGGAGCTTCCGCAGCCACTTCCGCGCGACGCCATCCTTCGCGGCGGTATATGGGGGCATGACAGTCGCCGCGAGAGTGTCGGGCCGCAGCGGCTTCGCGAGCACAGCCTTCTCGTGGCTGAACACTCGGAACGAGAGCTCACCGTGATAGGCGCCCATACCGCTCTCGCCGACCCCGCCGAACGGCAGTTCGGGAGCGGTGAGGTGCATCACCGGAACGCCGAACGCGAGGGCGCCAGAACTCGTCTCGCGCTCCCACCGCCTGCGAACGTCTGAATCATCGCTGAAGACGTAGGCGGCGAGCGGCTTGTCCCTACCCGTGACGAAGGCAAGTGCATCGTCGAGATCGGAAACCTCGACGAGCGGAAGGATCGGCCCGAAGATCTCCTCCTGCATCACTCGCGCTTCACGTGAAACACCGGTGAGCACCGTCGGGTCGATGTGCAGCGCTTCAGCGTCGTAGTGACCGCCGACGGCTGCCTCACCATCAGCGAGGTAACCGACAAGCCTGTCGAACTGGGCACGGTTCACGACCCGCCCGTAGTCGGGGTTCTGCTGTGCCGCCGATCCATACAACTCGTGAATGGCGTCGGCGAGCAGCGGCGCGAGCCTCGCAAGCACCTCACGTGAACCGATCACGTAGTCGGGGGCGACGCAGGTCTGCCCGACGTTCATGAACTTGCCCCACACGAGACGCTTCGCCGCCTCATCGAGCGGGACCGAATCATCGACGTAGGCGGGCGACTTCCCGCCGAGCTCGAGCGTGACGGGGGTGAGGTTCTCTGCGGCAGCGCGGGCGACGATCCTGCCGACATTGCCGTTGCCCGTGTAAAAGATGTGATCGAATCGCTCGGCGAGGAGCGCTGTGGTCTCGGGCACCGCCCCCTCGACAACCGCAACCGCGCGCTTGTCGAGCGTGTCTGGGATAACCCGGGAGATGAGTTCGGCCGTCGCGGGCGCGAGCTCGCTCGGCTTAATCACGACCGAGTTGCCCGCGGCGAGTGCACCAATCACCGGTGACAACGCGAGCATGAGCGGGTAGTTCCACGGCGCAATCACCAGCACGACGCCGAGCGGCTCTGGAACCACCTTTCCCAGAGCGGGCTGCAGCGCCAACGGGAGCCCAACACGGCGCGGCCGGATCCACCTCCCCAGGTGCGAGAGCGCATGATCGATCTCTGCAACTAAGAACCCGATCTCCGTGAGCTGCGCCTCGGTGCCTGCCTTGCCAAGATCTTCGAAAAGTGCACGCTCAAAGTCGGCGCCGCGCTCGAGCAGCAGGTCGCGCAGCCGCGTCAGTTGCTCGCGCCGCCACGACTCGGGGCGCGTCACCCCCTGGTCGAACGTGTAGCGAAGACCAGCCACGATCCCTGGGATGCGATCAATTGCGGTAAAGCTCATGCGCCCAGAATAGTCTGCGCCCCTGGGCCTTCGACAGGACCAGGGGCGCAGTTCGCTGTGTGCGGCTAGCCGTGAAGCGCGGGCACAATCAGGTAGATGCCGACGAGCACAGCGACGACCGACAGAGCGAAGCACGTGTTGGCGGCGATTGTCGCCCACAGCGGACGGCCAGCCTCCTCGTCAATGTCGTCGTCCTCGTCGTCGCGGTCCGGGCCGACGGGCTCGATCGATCCGTCAGGCCTGCGCGCTGGCTTGGGAGGCGTCGCCAAGAAGCGAATACCAAGCGAGTACAGGGCGACAACGAACACTGCCGAAAACAGCGCGGCGCCGAACACCGTGAGAAACGCCAACCAGTTGATATCACTCATGCGTTGCCTCCCTCGCGCTGCTTCTGAGCCGCGGCCTTCTTTGCTGCCTTCCGAGCAGCCTTCTCGGCCTCGCGCCTTGCCTTCTCGGCCGCGCGCTTCGCCTTGTCAGAGCGCACCGCCGACTGCGCGACAGGCGTGAGCGGCGGAACAGTGCCGGTCTTCGTCGGAACCTTCTTGACACGGCCCTTGCCCATGCGCACGGCATAACCAGACTCGGCGACGTCGGGCACGGCGATCGCGTTGCCCGCGTCAACCTTGTTGCGGCGCGAACGCCAGAAGATGAACAGAATGAAGAACAGGCCCAGCACAGCGTCAAGAATGATGCCCCAGGTGCCGAGGTGTGCGATCAGGGCGGCGACCGCACCAACGATCGCGGCTGCAGGAAGCGTAAAGAGCCAGCCCGAAGCGATACGACCCACAGTCCGCCAGCGGACCGTCGACCCCTTGCGCCCGAGACCCGAACCAATGACGGAGCCCGATGCGACCTGGGTCGTGGAGAGCGCGAACCCGAGGTGGCTGGACGCGAGGATGGTTGCAGCCGTCGACGTCTCAGCCGCGAAGCCCTGCGCAGGCTTCACGTCGGTGAGGCCCGCGCCAAGGGTGCGGATGATTCGCCAACCGCCCGAGTAGGTGCCGAGCGCGATCGCAATCGCACACGTTGCGATGACCCAGAAGTGCGGCCCCGTACCGGGATCCTGCAAACCGGCGGCGACAAGGGTGAGCGTGATGACGCCCATCGTCTTCTGTGCGTCGTTCGTACCGTGCGCGAGAGCGATCAGCGACGACGACGCGATCTGGGCGTACCTGAACCGGCCGCGGCCGTCCTTGCGGCCGTCATGGCGGCGGGTGATCGCGTAGGCGACTCGAGTGGCGGCGAACGCGACAAGGCCTGCGGTGAGTGGAGCCGCGAGGGCAGGCAGCAGAATCTTCGACATGAAGACGCCGCCATCAATCGCCGAGAAACCCGCACCAACAACCGCGGCACCAATGAGGCCACCGAACAGGGCGTGAGACGAACTCGACGGAAGGCCGTAGAGCCACGTCACAAGGTTCCAGACGATCGCGCCAATGAGGCCGGCGAAAACCATCTCGGGGCTGATCAGTACCCCGCCATCAGAGCCCTCGCGGATCAGACCGCCAGAGATCGTCTTGGCGACCTCCGTCGACAGGAATGCCCCGATGAGGTTGAGAACTGCCGCAAGTAGCACGGCGGTCTTCGGCTTGAGCGCACCAGTGGCGATGGGAGTTGCCATCGCATTGGCTGTGTCGTGAAAGCCGTTCGTAAAGTCAAAGAAGAGTGCCAGCGCAATAACTAGCAGCACGATGAGGGTGAATTCCACCGGCGCCTTCCGTTCGGCGTTAGAAATTGATGAGTTTCATCGCGTGCTCGCTCACAACGGTTTACGTGCCGTTCACGCGCGCGCTAACTAAATGTTGGCACCTCGCAATGGTTCGGTCAAGCTAGACCCTGGTCGTTCACCTTTCGTTCATCTTCGCGCTCTCACCGCAGGAATATCGCGTCAGCAGCGTATGTTGGAGTGGACAGGCGAAGCCGCTGGCAACCAGAGTGAGGAGCGTGCAATGAGCACCGCACAGATTTCAGATTTCACCCCCGAGGCGGGGGCCATCACGATGTTCTCGACCGAGTGGTGTGGGTACTGCAAGCGCCTCAAGACGATGCTCTCGGCCACCGGCATCGGCTTCACCGAGGTTGATATCGAGAACACCCCGGGAACGCCAGAGCTCGTCGAGCAGGTCAACGGCGGCAACCAGACAGTTCCAACGGTTGTCTACCCCGACGGTACGACCGCAACAAACCCCTCGCTGAACGACGTGAAGGCCAAGTTGGGGCTGTAACCCGCCCCTCGTCGATGAAGCCCCGGCGCCTGTCTGGCCTCGGGGCTTCATCGGTCATCCCGGCGTCACTGACGTCGTCCGCCACACCGCAGCCCATGGCATTGGGGCTTCGTCAACAGCACCCCCACTTCCCCGGCATCGCAGCCTCGTCAACACCACCCCAGCTTCCCCGGCATCGCAGCCTCGTCAACACCACCCCAGCTTCCCCGGCATCGCAGCCTCGTCAACACCACCCCAACTTCCCCGGCATCGCGCGCCGCCTGTGGGTATCCCCTCGGAGGGCCGATAACTCGGTCAGACTATCCGAGTGCCATCCTCTCGACAGATCGAAGCCGTCGCAGGCCAGTTGCTCCGTGCCGCTGAGCTGCGACGCTCGGGTGTCAGTGAGCGCGACATCGCGGCCGCCACTCGAAATTCGTCACTCGTTCGGCTGCGCCAAGGCTGGTATATTTCTGGCAGCTTCTGGGAGTCAGCGTCGGCTGAGACGCGACATCTGGCGGCACTGCTCGCCGCGCACGGCAGCGCTCAGAGGCCCCCGGTGTTCTCCCATGGCAGTGCTGCCGTGCTCCATGGGTTCCCGGCGCTGTCGCGGTGGCTGCGTGACGCGGGACGTCGGCAGACGTCTGCGGGTCCAGGCTCGAACTCGCGGGTCGTGGACGTCACTGTGTCCCGTACGCGCCCCTCATCGCCGAGCTCCACGGTCGTTCGCCATCGCGCCGAGCTTGCGGCGAGCGACGTCGACAGCTGCGAAAGGTTTCGACGGACGACGGCCGACCGAACAATCGCTGACCTCGCACGTTCAGGCCCGTTCACGATCGCGCTCGCAAGCGCAGACACGCACCTCAGTGAGATGGCGCGGGTCGGGCGGCTGATAGATGCCGCCACGGTGCACGCCTGGCGCGATGGGATGCTTCGGCGGTCCGAGTCGCTGCGCGGCAGGCCAGGCAGTCGGGCCGTTGAAGCCGTCGCCGTGTTGGCTGATCCGCGAGCAGACTCGCCGCTTGAAAGCCTCTCGCGGCTACGGTTCGTGGAGCTCGGCGTCGACGTTGACCTGCAGGTCGGGGTGCGCGGTGGAGGTCGGGGCGAGGTCTTTCTCGATTTCCGGCTGACAGGTACGGGCTTCTGGGGAGAAGCAGACGGCAAACAGAAATACTTGGACACTGCAATGCTCCGCGGACAGACCCCGGCAGAGATCGTCCTCGCCGAGAAACGCCGCACCGACTGGATCTCGGGCACCACCGGTTTGCGCCCCATCCGGTGGGGCTCCGCCGAGGCGTTCTCCCGTGAGCGCTTCGGAGCACTCTTGGCAGCGCACGGGGTGCGGGTGCCTGGGGAGCCGAACGAGCGCTGGGGTCCGCGCGTAACCGCGTTCTTGCAGGGCCTACCTTAGTCAGCGAAGCCCGGCGCGGCCCTTGCAGCCGGCCCGACCCGATCCTCCGCCCAGCTCGGCCCTTGCAGCGGACCCGTCCGAGCCGACCCTCCGCCAGACCCGACCAGACCAGACCAGGTCAGACCCGATCCTCCACCCGGTCCATCCCGGCCCTTGCAGCGAGCCAGACCCGGCTGTACACGGTTCCCACAGAAGCACACGACGGCGGTTTCAGGGTGTTAGTGCAACACCAGCCAATAGTTCGTTCAGTTTCTCACGAGGCGTCGCCCACCCCAACGTTTCCCGTGGACGATCATTCAACATCCGCTGCATTTCCGCTAACTCGTCATCACTGAC
>NZ_JBIBVH010000012.1:0-37850 GCF_043080205.1 Leucobacter sp. NPDC015123
GAATTCTTCTGAATACCTCATCGTGTAACTATTCTCCTGTTCCCCACCCGCTCGCACGAAGTGGACAAGAGTCAATCAAACCTTCAGCAGACCCCGTTGCGACACCAGCAGCGCCATCCACTCGTCAAAGTCGCCCGCGGACCACTCCCACGGCTTCTTGCCCGCGTACGACTCGAACCTCCGGACCACGCCCAAAGCGCGCGACACCGAATCCTCCTTGAGATGTCGGCCACCGATCTGCTGCATCCGCCAGCCCTCGATCATCGCCTCAAACACGGCCTCATGAGCGTTGAGGAACGACACCCCGCCCGCAAGATACAGTGACGACGCACCGTGTGGAACTCGTCCCATCAACCACCCAATCCATCCACATAACGCGCTAATCGTGCATTAGATGCGAATCTATCAGCCCGTCAGACCTCGTCGCGCGGAAAATCGCGGGGCTATCGAAACGACCGATAGCCTTTCTGACGCAGACGCCCGTTCGGATCTCGCATCTGATGCAATACCGCGGGGAAATGGGCCTGGTCGCGGTGTCCTCGAACTATGAGCTGTACGGCGATATGAGCCGGCGCGTGATGAACCGTCGCGTGTTGCAACAGATGCAACTGTTCACGCTTGCAAAGCTCGTCTATTGGTCGCACCAGTGCGAACCCGCTCCGACCATATCAGCGTGATCTCGCTGATGCTGGGATCCGGGTTGACATGGTGATGCACCTTCCCGTACTTTGTTGCATCTGATGCAAGATTTTGGGGCCTCTCCTGCCGCGCTTCGGCTGATCACTTCGTCGTCGAACATCGTGTTGGCGAACCCGGAGCAGCAGGTCTTCGATGCGATGATCGAGGGCTGGCGGAATCAGCAGTTGTCGCGAGGGCTCCGTGAGCAGACCATCCGGAATCGGGTAGCGACAGTGGTGCGGTTCCGTGATTTTGTGGACAAACCGCCGTGGAAGTGGAGCGTCGCGGATGTCGACGAGTTCACCGCAGAATCCGGCGGTCGCACTCGCACGCTGTCAACGATGCGTGCGAATCATGGCTCGATCCGAGGCTTCTGCGACTATCTCACGAGCCCGTTGTACGACTGGATGGAGATCTGCGATCGGGAGTTCGGTGAGGTCCCGTCGCAGGTGTGCTTGCCGTGGAACACGGTCGCCCACCGGTTTGAGTTCGAAGGTGACGGGAAGCGTCGTCCGTTCACGTATGACGAGGTCGAGCGCCTGTTCGACACGGCCGATGCCCGTGTCGAACTGCTGGCCAGTTCCGGGCGGAAGGGCGCGCTCGGAGCCCTGAGGGACGCGCAGCTGCTGAAGACCGTGTACGCGTTCGGGTTGCGCCGCACCGAGGCAGTGATGCTCGACACCGTTGACTTGCATCACAACTCCAAGATGCGCCAATGGGGACGCTTCGGCGCGATCCATGTGCGATGGGCAAAGGCGGCGGGAGGTGGTGCGCCTCGTCGTCGGACGGTGCTGCTGGTGCCGGAGTTCGACTGGTGGGTGCCAGGTATGCAGCAGTGGCTCGAGCAGGCGAGGGAGCGTTTCGCCCCGGGTGCCGACCTCGATGCGCTCTGGGTGACTGAGCGGCGCACGCGCCTGTCCGCCGGGTATCTCGACCGGAGATTCGCGGAACTGCGCGACGAGGCCGGCCTGTCGAAGGATCTGACGTTGCATAGCCTCCGGCATTCGTACGTCACGCACCTCCTGGAGTTCGGCTACGCGGAGCGGTTTGTCCAGGAGCAGGTGGGGCACATGCACGCGTCGACGACTTCCATCTACGCCTCTGTCAGTTCGGACTATAAGAACCGGGTGCTCGCGGAGGCGTTGAAGGCCCTGATCGAAGGAGAAGCTGATGGCCATTGAACTCGAGACCGGCTGGAACTTGCGCAGCGTGATGGCATCACGCGGGATCTTCCAGACGTCGAAGCTGAAGCCGCTGCTCGAGGAGCGCGGCATCGACCTGTCGCGGGAGCAGGTGTATCGACTTGTGACGCAGCCACCACAACGGGTCCGCCTCGATGTCCTCGCAGCGCTCTGCGATGCGTTGGAATGTTCGCTCGACGATCTCGTCACAGTCACGCGCCGTGAGGCCGCGGTCCCGATCGCCGTGGGCGAGGAGGCGACGCGGGGATCCATCGGCGACCTCCGGCCGGTCCGCGCCGCCATCCGCCGGCCGCGCACGAAGTAGCCGTGGCGGCGAAGCCTCCGCAGGAGCCGAGGGTCGCGGAGGTCATCGCTCTCGTCCGTCCCCTCGTTCCTGAGATCTCACCCGAGCAACTGGCCGAGATCGTGCATTCGGTCGCCCCGGTCCCCCTCACGCAACGGCTTCTCGAACTCGCACTGCTGAAGCAGCCCGGGGTGTTGGAGGGCCAGCACCGGAACGTGCCGGTAACCGTCCAAGACCTGGCCCACGCACTCGTCGCGGAAGGAGCGAGCCGGGTGGTGCTGCCGACGTGCGAGTCATGTGGGCGAGCAGTCCGGATGCCGCATAAGACCCCGAACGGCGGGCGGCATTGCTCACGCTGCGAGCGGAACGCCAGATCGGTCGCCTGCGCGACCTGCGGGCGGGTCAGGCCGGTGCAGCGCACCATCGACGGGAAGCGGTACTGCCGCGAATGTTGGCGAGCTGATCGTCGATCGTTCGGTCTCTGCTCCCGGTGCGGTCTGCACGCGACTATCGTCGTCCGCCGTCCCGAGCTCGTCTGCCTGAACTGCTACACCGCACCGATCAAGACCTGCGGGCTCTGCGGCGAACCGGGACGTGTCGCTTCCCATCTCGACGGGCGGCGAGTATGCGCTCGTTGCTACTACGCGATGCGCACCCCGCAACGCTGCCCTGAGTGCGGACGCAAGGTGTTCCTCACCGGGTTCATGAATGGGCAGAAGGTCTGCGCCGATTGCGCTGGCTCGCCGATCACGATGGCATGCCCCAGCTGCGGATCGATCGAGGAAGTGCGCAAGCACCGCCTCTGCGCTGAGTGTCGACGACCGATCACCATCCAGCGGCTCCTCTGCGATGACACAGGCAATGTCCGTCCCGAGCTCCAGCCGCTTGCGGATTACCTCCTCACACATCACGGCAAGGCGAATTCTCTCGAGCGGTGGCAGCACAAGAGCAAATGCGCCGCTGTGCTCCGTGAACTCGCAGAAGGAACCCTGCCTCTCACTGCGGACGCGATCATCACGAGAGCCCGGTCTGGCCAGTCGGTCGCCTTCCTTCTCTCATTGCTGGTCCGCTCCAACGTGCTGCCAGAACTCGACGTCGAGACCGTGCGTTTCGATCACTGGTTTGAAGAATGGTTGGCGACCATCGAAGCTGCCGATGATCGGCTGATCCTGCGTCGATACTGCACCTGGGAGCTTCTCCGGTCCACCAGAGCGTTCCGGGCCGTGTCTCAGGGCCTCTCAAGCCCCGCGGCCGGCTTCCAGAGACAGCGAGCAGCACTCAAGCATTGCGCCGCGCTCCTGCACGAGATCCGATCGCAGCACGAGACACTGGCCACCTTCTCGCAGCGCGGACTCGACGCATTTCTCACGGGCTCACCGAGCCAGCGCGACGCCCTCGCCCCGTTCACACGCTGGCTGCGACGGCACCGGCTCAGCACACTCCACGTCGAGTTCCGCACGAGCCACCTCGAGGGCCGGCACTACGAATCCGACCATCGGTGGCAGATGGCTCGTAGGTTCCTCTCGGACCTCGACATGGATCCCAAGACGCGTGCCGCTGGGTTGCTCGTGCTCCTCTACGGCCTCCACCTCACTCGCATCGTCGCGCTCACCCGTGATCAGGTCGACGTGACATCGCGACCGGTGAAACTCACCATCGGAGCCGAGCCAATCGAACTGCCCGAGGTCCTCGGGAATGCGATCGCCGAGCTCGCTGACACATCGAGACACCGGCCCGAGGGATGGCTCTTTCCTGGCAGGAATCCGGGGTTGCATCTCACACCAGGCCCACTCAGCCGACGCCTGCGCCAGCAGGGGCTGCGTTCAGGAAGCGCTCGAACGACCGCGCTGATCGAACTGACCCGGCAGATGCACCCACGAATCGTCTCCGATCTCCTCGGCATCACGGCAGCGTCAGCAGCCGCGTGGTCGCGCCTTGCCAGTGGCGACTGGACGGACTATCCAAAGCTCCGGGCAGAACCCTGATTGAGCTCCGACCGTCATTGCCTCCTGCAGGTCAGTGACCGTTCCCGAGCCCGCCGGTGAGCCGAGCGTGGAACGCCGTCGTGTAGTCGTTCATGCCGACGAACTCGACGGTCTTGCCATGATGCTCGTACTTCGTCTGGATCGCATCGAGCGCGGCGACGGTCGACGCGTCCCATACGTGCGACTTCGAGAGGTCGATGACCACCCGTTCGGGGTCGGTCGCGTACTCGAACATCGTGGTCAGGTCGTTGCTGGACGCGAACAGCAGCTGACCCTCGACCGTGTAGTGCGCGACCTGAGCGCCGTCCCGTTCGGTGACCTCGCGGGTGACGTCGACGAGGTGCGCGACTCGGCGCACGAACATGATCGCGGCGACGAAGACGCCGACGATCACGCCGATCGCGAGGTTGTGGGTCGCGACGACCACGGCGACGGTGATGACCATGACGGCCGTTTCGCTCTTCGGCATCCGCTTGAGGGTAGAAGGTTTGATGGAGTGCCAGTCGAAGGTGCCGACCGACACCATGATCATCACTGCGACCAGCGCAGCCATCGGGATGATGGCGACCACGTCGCCGAGGACGACGATGAGGATGAGCAGGAAGACGCCTGCCAGGAAGGTCGAGATGCGGGTGCGGGCACCGGACGCCTTGACGTTGATCATGGTCTGACCGATCATCGCGCAGCCGCCCATGCCGCCGAAGAAGCCCGACGCGATGTTCGCCACGCCCTGGCCCCAGCCTTCACGCGTCTTGTTTGAGTGAGTGTCGGTGACGTCGTCGACGAGCTTCGCCGTCATCAGGGACTCCATGAGGCCGACCAGCGCCATCGCCAGCGCGTACGGGGCGATGATCGTCAGCGTCTCCCAGGTGAGCGGCACGTTCGGGATGAACAGCTCGGGCAGGCTGCGAGGCAGTTCGCCCTTATCGCCGACGGCGGGCACGTTGATTGCGAAGACCACGACCGCGGCGGTGACGAGCACGATCGACACCAGGGGTGCGGGGATGACCTTGGTGATCTTCGGCATGAGGACCATGATCGCCAGTCCAACCGCGACGAGCGGGTACACCATCCATGGCACCCCCACGAGCTCGGGCACCTGAGCCATGAAGATCAGGATCGCCAGGGCGTTCACGAAGCCGACCATGACGCTGCGCGGGATGAATCGCATGAGCTTCGCGACGCCGAGCACCGCGAGCACGATCTGCAGCACGCCCGCGAGCAGCACCGTCGCGATGAAGTAGTCCATGCCGTACTCGCGCGCCACGGGCGCGATGACCAGCGCGATCGCACCGGTCGCAGCCGTGATCATGGCGGGGCGTCCGCCGACGAACGCGATCGTGACCGCCATGATGAACGACGAGAACAGCCCGACCTTCGGATCGACTCCGGCGATGATCGAGAAGGAGATCGCCTCCGGGATGAGCGCCAGGGCCACGACGAGTCCGGCGAGGACTTCGCGCGTGAGGATCCGCGGGCTCTTCAGCGCAGTCAGCACCGAGGGCTCGGGCCGATACCGCGTCTTGTCGTCGGTCATAGTCGTCATGAGGCAGGCCTCCCAGGGGTCGAGATGGGTCGATGTGACACCATCGAAAGTGTGAGTGCGCGTCTGCGCGCGCCCGACAGCGCCCCGGTAGGGGCCGGAAGTCGGGATGAAACCCGCAAGAACATGCGGGCACGAAAACCAACCCTAACGTAACGTGAGTGTTGGAAGCGAACTGGAAGGAGCCGTGCCATGCCTGGAACTGGAATGATGCAGATCGGCGAACTGGCTGAGCGCACGGAGCTGTCCTTGAGGACGTTGCGCCACTACGACGAGATCGGCCTCTTGGAGCCTTCCGGCAGGTCCGAGGGCGGTTTTCGCCTCTACACCGAGGGCGACTACGAACGGCTCATGCTCATCCGCCGGATGAAGCCGCTCGGGTATTCACTGGAGCAGATGGGCGACCTGCTGCGCGCACTGGAAATGACCCAGTCCGAGCACTCTTCCGGGGCCGAGGCCAAGCAGCTGCTCGCCGAGTTCCTTGCTGACGCCGAGCAGCGACGGGCGAAGCTCGAGAAGCAGCTCGCCGCCGCGGACGAGTTCATCGGCCTGCTGGGCGACCACATCACGAGTTAGTCCGCCCAAGGCATCACGGGGACCGCTATCTAGCCGTTCTGAATGGGTGGGTGTCGCCGCGCTCTCTCACCCGTCCGATTGCTGGTTCCTCTGGATGGCCTGCTCGAGGTCGGTCTGGGTCGGGGTGCCGGCAAGCCCGTTCTCGGTGGCGTAGATCCGGCAGGCCAGGGTGCGAGTGCGGCGGCCTGGGAAGGGATCTGCTCCGTCGATCAGAAATGTGGGGGACCCCCCGAAAGCAGCCCCGACCGCCTCGGCTTCAGAGCTGATCACCCGGCCTTCGATTGGCGTATCGACGAGCCCGACCGAGTCCAGTGCGCGGCGCATCAGCGCGACCGCCGTCTCCGAGTTGGGACAGTCGTCGATGCACAACACCTGAACGTCCATGCTCTCAATCTTCCCGCACCAGCCCGAGCTCCGCTCTGGTCACGCCCGATCGTCGATCAGCTCGGCGAGGAGCGTGTCGATGCGGCCCCTGATCTCGTAGCGGGATCGGGCGCACCGACTCGAGGCCCTGACCCACTGGGCACTCGGGCTTTCAGTCCTCGTACCACTTGCCCGGTTGCAGGCTTCGTCGCCGGATGTTCACCTACCGTGGTCGGGCGCTGCCTGCCCACATCCTTCGCATGCGAGCTCGCATCGTCGCCTAGCCGTGCCGAAAAGTGCACTCTTCGACAATCGGACCTACCAGTAGAGGTGCTAGAGCGTTTCACGCATGACCTCGATGTGTACTCGATCGACGAGGCATTCTTGACGGTCGATCGCCGCACGGCGGCCGATCCCGAAGCTATGGCGCGGCTCGGCCGGTCGATCAAGGACGAGCTGCACCGACTCATCGGCGTGCCCGTCTGTGTCGGGATCGCGGAGACTCGGACGCTGGCGAAGCTCGCGAACCGAGCAGCTAAGAAGGTGCCGGCGTTCGATGGCGTGTGCGTGTGGCCGGCGACGCGGGAGAGCTGGCGGCGGCAGCTCATGGAGCGTCTGCCGGTGTCTGAGGTATGGGGTATCGCTTCTCGCCTCGAACGGCGGTTAGCCGGCTACGGGGTGACGTCGGTATGGGATCTTGCGACGGTGGATGCGGCGCAGATCCGCAAGTGGTTCAACGTGGTTGTGCAGCGCACCGCGTTGGAGCTGCGCGGCGTCGCTGTGATCGGGCCTGAGGAGGATCGCACGGGCAAGAAGGATCAGCTCATCGTCTCGCGCAGTTTCAGCGAGAAGGTGACCACGGTAGCGGGCATGCGGCAAGCTCTGTCGATCTACGCGCAACAGGCGGCTACGCGCCTGGTGAAGCATTCACAGGTCGCTCGGTCGCTCACCGCATTCGCCGGCACGAGCCACTGGCACGAGCAGAAGCACTACCCGAGCGTACGGCTGCGGCTCCCGTTTCCGACGGCCGATCCAGTCGAGCTCACGCGCGCAGCTCACCAGCTCCTCCCCCAGATTCAGGACGGCACCCGCTACGCCCGGGCCGGCCTGATGCTCACGGATCTGCTGCCGGCCGACACGCACCTATCGCTCGAGCTTTTCCGGGCGTCGCACGAGGATGCAAGCATCGCCACGCTAATTGATGCGGTGCAGAAGAAGACGGGCGGCCGCGAGCTGATCGGGCTCGGATACGGAGGCATCCGGCCGGGGCCGTCTTGGACGATGAAGCGCGACATGCTCACCCCGCGGGCGACGACGCACTGGGCTGAACTAGCTACCGTCCGCGCCTGAGCGCTCCTGGGCTGCCTCATATCGTTTGCGCAGATCCTCAAGACCAGCATCGTCAAGTCGCCATGACTCACCGCGAGAAGCTGATTCGCGCAGACCGGCGACGTCGTAAACTTCCTCGTGGCTCAGCCACAACTCACCGTCTGCCGGCAAATGATGCTCCCGCAATTCTCGGGCTTCGTTCTCGATCATCGGCCAGTAGCCCCATCGAGGATCGCTTTCGTCAGCAACATAGATGTAGCGTGCAAGCGAAGATTTCGCCTCGACGGTGCAGCCTTCCTCGGTTTTCGCGAGGATGAAGAATTTCACGTCCAATCCCATTACCGCGGCCTCCCGGCTCTCTGAGCGTTCTTCATCGTTCGCCTTCATTCGCGCGCTCCTGGGCTTCCTCATACCAGCGGATGCCGCTGTTGATCGAGTGCGCCGAGCCGAGCGCCCCGGATGCTTCTCCTAGCGCGTTCACGGCGCTGTGCAGGAACGGCACGACGTTTTCAGGGGCGTACTTTTCCCCTTCGAGGCCGTTGTAGTGGGTGCCGTCGACGACGCCCTGGTGCCACTGTGCGAGCTGCTTTGAGACCTGCTGCACGTGGTCAACGATCAGGCCCAGCTCGGCGATCAGGTTGTACGACTCGTTCGGGTGGGGAACGGTGCGCGTCGAGTGTGCCAGGGTGCGGGTCAGTTCCTCGACCTCTCGCGCTATTTCGAGCTGTCGGGTTTCTTCGTTGATAGCCATTCGTCTGTCAATCCTTCTCTTCGGGGTCGTAGCCGGCTTCTTTCAGGAGCCGCTGCGCTTCCTCGGCAACTTCCGGCCCGCGCCGTGCCGTGCCTGGTATCGCCGTGAGGTCGCCGCGCTCCGCGCGCTCGGCCAGATCCTCATACGTCGTGTCCTCTGCCTCGGTGTATGGGGCGTAGAGGATCGCGAATTGCTGGGGGTCGTCGACGAGCATTCTGGTGATGCGCTCCGCGGCCTCCCTGGTGAGCGGGAATCCGTCTTTGAGGACGTACCAGGACGCTCCGATGGCTTGCTCTCGCTGCTGCGGTGTGAGCGGTTCGAACAGTTCCGGCCAGCGCGCCTCGAAGTCGGTATCGGTGTTCATCGCGTCATCCTTTCGCGAACCTCGGACATGGGGCGTTATTCGAGGGGGCGACCGCGGGAGATGGAGCCGGGGTGCACGGGCTCGAACGGCGCTCCCCCGTTGAACTCGCGCTCTAGTTCTTCGACGCGCTGCATGATGATCTGGTTCTGCATGTCGGTGAGGGTCTGCCACCCGTACGTGTCGCGGCCGGCGTAGTAGGCGGCGCGGATGCGGCCCTGCTGGTCTTCATCCGCGTAGTAGTTCATCTTGCGGCTTCCCTTCGAGGGCTTCGCCTGCGGCCGCGTGCGGGGTGCTGCGGGTGCAGCGGGTGCATGGACTGCAGGAGCCTCGGCCGCCGGCTCTGGCGTCGGCGGTGCGGTTACAGGCGTGAGCCCTGCCAGGCTCGATGTGCGCCTCTTGCGTTCGGTACTCATCGTTCGTTCCTTCCGGTCAGCTCGGCCAGGTAGCCGGCGTAGATCTTGGCGAGTTCGCGTGCGTCGGCGTCGCCTTCGTCGAGGCCGCGTGATTCTTCGGTGGCGTCGGCGATCGCCTGGCGCTTGGGAACTGGGGGCGCAAGCAGCGGGAGGTTTCGGGCTTCGGCTGCGGCCGTGATTTCCTCGGCCCAGTGTCCGCCGCCGATGGTGCGCGCCTCGTGCTGGTTGAGCACGATTCCGGCGACGCGCAAGCGGGGGTTGTAGCTCTGGGTGACTGCGGTGACGGTATCGAGCAGCTTTGCGAGGCCGTTTGCCGACCAGAGCTTGGTCTGAGTGACCACGAGAGCGCCGTCAGCGGCCGTCAGAGCGTTGATGACGAGCTGATCGAGGTTCGGGCCACAGTCAATCAAGATCAGGTCGTAGCGGCTGCGCACGGGCTCTAGCACCTTGCGCATGCGGGCCTCGCGGCCGGCGCCGGCCACCACGAGCTGGTCGCGGACGACACCGAGCGTTTCGCCTGTGGTGGGTACGACGTCGACGTTCTCCCAGATCGCCGGCACGATGACCTCTTCGAGGGTTTCGCTGGCGTAGTCGCTGAGCACGTCTGCGAGGCCGGGTTCTTCCTCCCCTACTCCCTCGGTGAGCACTTGGGTGATGTTGCCCTGGGGGTCGGCGTCGACGACGAGCACGCGCAGGCCGGCGATCACCGCGGCGCGCGTGAGGTGGTACAGCGTGGTCGACTTGCCCACGCCGCCTTTCTGGTTGCAGGCGGTCAGGATGACGGCCTCACGGGTTGCGGTCATGGTGTCCAACTCTCTATCTCTAATGCCTCTATTGTACCTAATGGGTCTAATGCCTCTATTAGACCCATTTATTGGGAGGGCCGCCGGTTGCGGCCCTCCCTGGGTGCGATCGTCAATCGCCCTGGCGGATCTTCGAAACGGTGACGCGCTGGTTTCGGAGGCTGACGCCCACCTCATCTGCGCGCACCTCGTGCTGCACGCGCTCCTCGCCGCCCTCGGGCTTGTACGAGGTGACGCGGTAATCGCCGGAGAAGGTGACGCGGATATTGCCGGAGATCTCGGCTGCCTCGACGAGCTGTTCTGCCTGCTGGCCGGTCACGTTCACCGAGTAGAAGATCGTGGGGCCGTCGTACCATTCGCCGGTGTCCTTATCCCTGAGTCGGTCGGAAACGGCGACGCGGGCGTAGGTGTACGGCGTGTCCTTGTCGTTGCGGCGAAGGGTCGGGGCTTCGACGAGGTTTCCGGTGCGGGTGATGTAGCTCATTGCCATTCCTTTCGTGTGCAGGTAAGGGTCGATGTAGTTCTATTATACCTAATGCCTCTATTAGGGACAATAGAGGCATTAGTGTTTCACGATTCGTCCGGGAGCATGATGGTGATGACGGGTTCTGCGTTGTCGCCGGGTCCGATGTGCAGGGCAAGCTCGATCGGCTCGGGCTGGTTCCAGTCGTGCCCGCGGTTCTCGTTGGGTACGCGCAGCACGCGGAAGGTGACACGGTTGCTGCCGGCTGTTCTCGATGCTGCATGGCCTGCGAGGTAGAGAACATCCCAGAGCCGGCCGCTTTCGTCCTGCGGCTCGGGCCTGTCGTCATCCCACGCGACCGCCTCGGCCCACGCATCTCGCGTGAGCGCGACGGGTACGCGGAATCGTGCGTCTTGTGCCATCTCGGTAACGTCGACGAGCGCTCCGTCATCGAGCGCCTGGGCTCGGGTGTAGCTGGCGACGATCGGGCCGAAGGTTTCGTGTGCAGTCATGGTGTCTCCATTGTCTCTATTGGGGATAATGCCTCTATTAGGGGCTGGGTTACTCGGCGAGGCGTGCGGCGAGCTGGTCGATTAGGTCGATGCGGAATCCGCCCCAGTGTTCCTGATCGTCGACGACGACAACGGGGGCGCTGAGGTAGCCGAGCTGCTTCACGTATTCCAGGGCGTCGTCGTTTTCGCTGAGGTCAACGACGTCGTACGGGATGCCCTTTGCGTCGAGTGCGCGATACGTCGCGGTGCACTGCACGCATCCGGGCTTGGTGTAGACCGTCAGGCTCTCGGTGTTCATGGTGCTCATTCTCTCTTCACCCCTCATATTTTTTTGCCGTTGATGGCACCCTGTGCCAGCGCGAGCGCGGCCGCGGAGCGCAGCCGTAGTGACGGCCCCGCACGGCCGAGCGCAGCGAGAGACGGGCGAGGGTGTCGCGTCAAGGGAGGCCGCGCAGCGGGTGACCGGACGGATGCGAGAAGCAGAGCGCTCGCTATGCTGCCGAAGGCATCAACGGCAATAAATTGGGCGCTTGCGCCTGCTGCGGCCGGCTTGCCGGCCGTCGTAATGCTCGGGCCGCTCCGTCGGCCCGAGCTGGGGGAGTGCGAGGGGGTCGCACCCTCGCACCGCGCCCCGTGAGGGGCGCGGTTGCAGCTCACCGGGTGGCCCAGGTCCAGGCGGCCTCGACGAGTGCGGATAGGTCGTCGTCGGTGACTTCGCCCTCGGCGTCGGTGGTCCAGCCTCCGGCTTGGTAGCGCTCGGCGCACCAGTGCCAGCCGATCACTTCGCGGGTGTCGTCGTCCTCGGGCTTGTCGGTGCGTTCGGTGATCGCGAACCGGCGGGTTTTGTCGTCGCTGCGGTAGAGCACCAGGTGCCCTGCGCCGAAGGCGCTGGGATCTTCCTCGGCCAGCTCGACCACGGCGATTGATTCGGTGATGGTTGCCAGCTCGTAGCGGATGCCCTGGCCTGCGCTGCGGTGGTGGCTGTCGCCTGAGTCGTCGGTGTAGCTGTGCTGGTTGATCCACTCGGCCGCGAGGTCGCGGCGCTTGTGCGCGGTGAACAGGTCCGCGATCGCCTCGGTTTCGCCGCATGTGAGCCTGGGTGCGAGGTCCGCGGCCATGCCCTCATCCCAGTAGGCGATAAAGCGTTCGATGGCCTGCTGCTGGTCGGTGTTCGTCATCTCTAATGCCTCCATTGTCTCTATTGGGGATAATGCCTCTATTAGTTGCTGTTCTCGTTGTCGCGGGTGAGCGTGTCAACGAACGTGGTGAAGTCGGGGCCGGTGATCGTCGCGGTGTGCGCGAGCGTGTATCCGGCTCGGGCGTGCTGGGCGAGGTCTTCTTCGCGCTCGCCGAGCTTGCGGAGCTGGCGCTGAATCTCGGTGTCGTCGACGACGGGCACGAACGTGGTGATGGTGGTGATGCTCTGCACGGGTTCTCTCCCTCTCAATTTTTTTGCCGTTGATGGCACGTAGTGCCACAGCGAGCGCGGCAGCGGAGCGCAGGAGTAGTGCTGGCCCCGCACGGCCGAGCGCAGCGAGAGACGGGCGAGGCCAGCACGTCAAGGAAGGCCGCGCAGCGGCCGCCCGGACGGATGCGTGGAGCAGAGCGGTTGCTACAGTGCCGAAGGCATCACGGCAATAAATGGGGCGCTTGCGCCTGCTGCGGCCGGCTTGCCGGCCGTCGTTTTGCTCGGGCCGCTCCGTCGGTTCGAGCTGGGGGAATGCGAGGGGGTCGCACCCTCGCGCCGCGCGGGGCGCGGCTGGGGCCGCACTCGCGCGCGGCCCCTCTACCCCTTTTACCTCTATTGGGGATAATGCCTCTATTCGGCGGTGGGCTTGTGGTCCTGGACCTCGGCCCACGCGTAGCTGAGATCCCATCCGGGCTGCACCTGAATGCGCACGGTCTTGGGGTTGGCGCGCTGCACGAGTGACCAGGTGCCGCGGATCTTCACGGCGTCACCCTTCTTGACGGTCTCGCGGCTGTAGTTGGTGGCCTGGCCGGTGGCGATCTGGTCGGCGCGGATCTGCTCCCAGTAGGCGAGCTGGTCGCGCAGCTCGTCGAGCTGCGGCGCGTAGTGCTCGGCGCGCTTGGCCTGCTGCTCCTTCGTGGCGGGCACGTAGCCCTTTTCGCGGTCGTAGACGTCGGCGACGATGCTGCGCTCTACTCGGCGAATTTCGGCGGCGATTTTCTCGATGCGGTTCGCGACGGTCACGGGGTTGTAGCGGGCGCTCGTGGTGGCGGCCGCGACGCGGGCGCGCCGTGCGGCTTCCTCGGCCTCGGCGTCGGCGGCGATCGCCTGCCCCATGCGGCGGTGCGCCTTCTCGATCGCGTTGCGGTGGCGCTGCTCGGAGTGGTGGCCGATCTTGATGGG
The DNA here is from genome assembly GCF_043080205.1 of Leucobacter sp. NPDC015123. Taxonomy (NCBI): domain Bacteria; kingdom Bacillati; phylum Actinomycetota; class Actinomycetes; order Micrococcales; family Microbacteriaceae; genus Leucobacter; species Leucobacter sp. NPDC015123. The sequence continues at coordinate 13,637 of NZ_JBIBVH010000012.1, forward strand.
CTCGCCGCCCTCGGGGAGCGCGTTACCGGCGGCGTCTGCGCGGTTCCATGCCTGCTGTGCGGTCGCGTTCTTGCGCAGCGCCTTCGATTCGAGCGCGTCAACACGGTTGGCCTGGCGCATGGCCTTGGCCGCCTCGACCTCGCCCGTGCTGCGGGTGGTGCGGTCGATTTCGAGGGCCAGCTCGAAGCCGGCGGTTTCGAGCGCTGAGGCGGTGCGGGTGATGACGTAATCCTTGGGGAGGCGATCGCGCGTGTGCGGCACGTACCATGCGGCGATGCTGCGGCCCCAGCGCCATCCGTTCGCTTTGAGGATCGGGGCGGTGCCGTCGCCGCGCTCGGTGCCCTCGATGATCGTTCCGGCCTCGTGCGTGTGGGTGATGGTCAGCATGTCCGTGTCTCCATTGTCTCTATTGGGGATAATGCCTCTATTTGGTGGGCTTCTCTGGTTCCCCTCGATTTCTTTTTGCCGTTGATGGCACCCTGTGCCAGCGCGAGCGCGGCCGCGGAGCGCAGCCGTAGTGACGGCCCCGCACGGCCGAGCGCAGCGAGAGACGGGCGAGGGTGTCGCGTCAAGGGAGGCCGCGCAGCGGGTGACCGGACGGATGCGAGAAGCAGAGCGCTCGCTATGCTGCCGAAGGCATCAACGGCAAATGAATGAGCGCGTCAGCGCGGGGGAGTGCGGCCGCGCAGCGGCCTGCTCGAAGTAGGCCGGCCTCGGTCGCCGGCCGTCGGCCGCGGATGCGGCCGGCTCAGCTCTCCGAGCTGCTGCGGGAGGCCTGCGGCCGACCATGACGATGCTCGGCCGTCCACATTGGGTGCAGGTCAGCCCTGCGATAGCTGAGCTGTGCCCACTGTGGGGCGGGCGAGCCGAACAGTCGTCGTCACCAGGTGGTCGGGTGCTTGCAGCCGTCCACGTGTTGGCGCACGACAACGGGTGCGGTGGGGCTGCCGCGCGATCGCAAGCGATCACTTGCCCTCAAATGGGGTTTGGTTGCGGTGGAGCTGCTGAGGGCGGGGTTATGCGGCGAGTTCGTAGAACTGGGGGAGGAGTCCGGTTCGGATGGCATCGCGGGCTGCGTGATGATCGGGGCGGCCGTCGAAGGTGCGGGGGTAGGCGGGGTAGCGATCCCATGCGCGGCCGAGTACGAATGCTTGCTGTTCGTGTCGAGCTGCGCGTTTGTTGCCGTTCCTGCCAGGGCTGCTGAGTCGGAGCACTTCGGCTTGCCACCATCCCCAATGCACGCGCTCGACGGTGTAGGCGTCTTCGCGTGCGGCTAGGCGGCCGTCGACGCCGAGCTGCGCGGCCGCGCGGTCGCGTTCGTCGGGGTGCGTCGACGTCCAGCCGGCACGGGTGAGTCGGGCGAGCCCGTGCGATGCGAGGCGGTGAAGTACGTGCAGGGCGCTTCCCATCGTCTGAGCGGTTGCCGCGGCGACGTCTTCGAGAGGGAGGGGGGAGGAGAGCCGAGCATAGGTGTTTCCAGCGTGGAGTCCGAGAGCCCGAGTGCAGGTGAATACGTCGTGGCGGGCTTGCTGCAGTCGGGTAGTCAGGGTGTTGATGAGTAGATCCCGGTGGGCGGCCGCCGCCCCTGCGGGGCGAGCGCCCGCTTGTGACCGGGCAGTGTCTAGGTGGTTGTGGATAGCTTCTTGGGGGTCGATGGTCCAGTGCGCTCCATTGGGGCCATCGGCGCCGAGGGTGCGGGTGATCCATCCGCTTTCGGCGAGGCGTAGGAGCGCCGTACGCGCGGTTTCCCGGCCGACCCCTGCCAGGACAGCGAGGCGGCGGGTATCGGCCTCCACAGAGGCGCTGACGGCCTGTAGCGCGAGGAGGCAGAGGGTATCGAGGATGCGGCGGTCTGAGGGGCCGCCACCGCGCGTCCAGCGGCCTACGGAGGCGTCGGCGCGGGTCTGCACCTGGTCGACGTGCTCGGCGATCGCCGCGGCGCGGGGCTCGAACGTGGGGTCTTCTCCGACTTGGCGGGGGGTCGTGGCCACGCGCTTCACTGCGCGAGTCCACTGTGCGCGGAGAACGCCCTGTGAGGAGTGCGAGCCGTGCGCGGGGCGCGGCCGGCGCTGCGCGGAGCCCTTGCTGCGGCGCTCGGTGCGGGCGTGTTCTAGGCCGGGAGCCGTGGGGAGCAGCGCTGCGACTTCGGCGTAGCGCCAGCGTGCGGCCGCGGCACCGATGAGCACGCGCCAGAGCACCGCTGAGGCGTCGGTGTCGCGGGTGACGTCCTGGTGCAGGGCTTCGTCGCTCCCGGCCGGCAGGGGCCGGCGTGGGCCGGGGAGGTACACCTGCCCGGTCTCGTCGACGGGCAGCGGGCCGGCCTCAGAGCGGGCGGTAGCGCTGCTGTCTACCGGGTAGTCGGTGTTGAGCTGTGAGGCGAGCTGCACGAGCTGCGCCGTGGTGGTGGTGGGCGTGGTGAGGGCGGCGACGTCGCCACTGAGCACGCGCGAGTGGCCGCCGAGTCGGTGGGGTGCTCCTGGGGGCCGCACGCAACCCGTCGACGGGTTGCTGATGGGGGTGCGGTCAAGGCTCGGGCAGGCGCGCTTCACGGCGATGCCGAGGTCTTTCACGAGCTGCGCGTCTGCGGGCTCGGCGAGCGCGATCCATACGTGGCGGCCGCCGGTCGGCCCGGACTCGCAGATGACGTGCGCAATGCCGAACCGCGCGAGGTAGGCGGAGATGGTGCGGGCGTCTTCGGCGGCCGCGGCCGAGCCTTCTTTCGCATCGAGGTCGAACGCGATCAGGTGGAATCTGCCGTCACGGTCGGCGAGCATGACCGCCCACGGCGCATCGGGGGCGGGGCCGGCGACGGGCGCGGTGGAGCCGTAGAGGTTCAGCGTTGTGCCCTCGACGTCTTCGAGCGCGACGCGCACGCGCGGCCGTGGGCTCAGCTCAGCGGTGAGCGCCCACGCCACGCCGATAGACGTACATATAGGACTAAGCGGTTCTGATGGTACGATGGTGCCACCTCCTTCAAGGCAGGCAAAAACCCCTCGGGGCTTTTGATTCACCTGAACCGTTCGGTCGCCAAACTTTCGCGGCTCAGGTACTGACTTCCGATCCCCCCACTCCCCGGAGTGGGGGGATCACTCATTTACGCGGTGTCGATAGGTAACTCCCCGTCTTTCAGCTCTGGTTCGGGCCACCAAACCGGCACCCCACGATCAGTAAGCGGCGTGTTCGCGACCATCTGCTCGAACATCACTGCTGATGACACGTTGGAGTGTTCAGCGATACGGTCGAGCCGTTCTTTGGCCGAGCGCTCGATGACGTACCCGATCGAAACCGGGTCGACCATTGAGCCGCGGGGCCGTCGACGAACTGCCATGCTCGAAACGATAGCACTGTTCCTAGGATTAACTCAGCGACACGCTACGAAGTTCGATGCGGCATGTGACGTCGCCGAGGCGGAGTGTGGTTCCTGGCTGAACGACGTAGGGGCGGCCTGGCTGGAAGGTCATGGGCGGCTCGGTCGCCGTCTCTACGCCGTTGCCGCTGTGGTGGTCGGTGACGAGGATCTGGCCGGCGTCGTCGACGTCGACGAGTGCGTGAGTGCGCGAGAGCATGCGGCCGGGGCTGTGTACGGCGATGGGCCGGCGGCCGTCGACGGGCTCGGGCCGGCGGCCGATTGCGGCGCTGTCGACGTCGACGGGCTCGTGAGCCGTGCTGAGGAAGAGGCGGAGCGTCGGCCGCGTGGCCGGGGCCGGCGTATCAGAGGGCGGCGTGCGCTCGATCGCGTGCTCTGCCGGCGGGCCGACTACCTGGACGTCGACGCGATGTGGGCCGGCGATGCCGCACTGCTCGCATGTCGCCGCGGTGATGGGCTGAATGTGCCGGCAGACTCGGCAGGGGCCGTCGTGGACGGTGAGGCCTTCTGCTGGCGGGATCTTGCCGGCGTCGTCGATGAGCTGCACGTAGCCTTCGGGCCGGATGGCGAGCTGCCAGGTGCCGGCATCGTCGGTGACCTCGAACCGTACGGGGCGGCGGAGCTGCTGGGCGATCACTGCGCAGCGAGCGATCATGCCGGTGCGCAGCTCGTCGACGCTGGCTGCGTGGCAGAGTCGATCGGTCTTGTTGATGGTGAGCACCCCGGACCCATCGGGGCGGACTGTCGCGCTGATGCGCGGCCAGTCCGCTACCCGGTGGGTCTTGTCGGGGGTGGTCATAGTCCGCGTGCGACGGCAGCGCCGGCGGCGAGCCAGGCGCGCTGTGTCGCGGGTCGGAGGGAGCCGTACCGCAGCACTCCATCGACCATTGCGGGGTCGTGGGGGATCGTGATGGCGTCGCGTGCGATCGCGCGGTAGCCGTCTGCGACGCGGCCGACGTTGTTTGCCTTGGGATCGGCCTGGTTCACGACGACGACGGCTTGTGCTGCGAGCTGGGCGGTGCGCTCGTCGCGCTCGGCGAGCGCTTCGAGGAGAAGCGCGCCGGCTTCGGCGTGGTCGTCGCGGGTCGTGGTCGCGACCACGAGCTGGTCGGTGTGGTCGATCATGCGCTGCCACATCGGGTCGGACTCATCGTTGCCGCTGTCGATGAAGATCAGCCGGTAATACTTGCTGGCCACCTGGTGGATGGCGTCGACGTCGGCGGCGTCGACGCGCTGAGCGCTGGCCAGTTCCATCGGCTTGGAGCGCAGCACGTCGTAGCGATCGCGCGTCTGGTGGTGCACGAAATGGGCAAGGTCGGCCGACTGAGCACCCGTGCTCAGCAGCCGGTCTGTCTGAGGGAGGAGGTCAAGCAGGGTGGCATCGTGCGGCCCCTGCTCGGTCCTCCATCCGAGCGTGCCCCTCGTCTGGTTGTTATCCCAGGTGAGGACGCCGGCACCGCCGTAACGGGCGAATACCGCGGCGAGAAGAACCGTTGTCGGAGTCTTGCTCGCGCCCCCCTTCCCGTTGACGATGGCGATAGTGCGGGGTCCGGGCCAGTGCTGGCTTACCTCGTGGACGTCGGCGCGCTCCGAGCGCTCGGCGTCGCTCGGGCTCACTCGGAGCCCGACGCGGGAAAGGGCACCGCGCCATCCACGGGTCGCAGGCTCCTCGGTCTGCTCCTGGGTGAGGAACGACTGTCGGGCCTCGCGCCTGGTGGCCGGCGCTTTCGGCTCCGTGGCGATCGCCGGAACCGCGGCATGCTCGGGTGCCGGACCGACAGTGGCGGCCGCGGGGGAGTCTGTGGCGATCGCGGGCTCTTCGGCCGACGGGGTTTCGTTGTCCTCAGCGTCGCGCTCACGCGGCCGTGCGGGGGTGCTGTCGTCAGCCTCCACGGTGCCGTCTGCCGCGATGATGAGCGGCCAATCGCCCTCGGGGTCGGTCATCGTAGCGCGTACGCTACGGCCGAGCTTGTCGGCCGTGTCAGCGACGAGCTCGACGACCGCAGCTCGAGCTCCGGGGAGGTCTTCGGCCTGCACGGGGTGAGTTTTCCCGCTGATGTTGACCTCTCCGCTGCCGTCGTCCTTGATGACGGCAGCGACGCGCGGCCAGGCGGCCGTGGTGTCTGTGCTCATGGTGTCGCTCCTTCTCCTAGTAAGTGATTCCGCGTTCGGCGAGGAACGGTTCGGGGTTCGTGAATTCGCCGTCGATCTGCACCTCGAAGTGCAGGTGGCATCCTGTGCTGGCCCCGCTCGAACCGGTGCGGGCGATCTGCTCGCCGGCCTTTACCTTGTCGCCGGTCTTCGCGATCAGCCCATCGGCATACATATGCACGTAGTGCGTGATAACGCCTCCGCCGTGGTCAACGACGAGGAACCAGTTACCCAACGAGTCGATGAACACGTTGCTGACGGTGCCATCGTGGGCCGCCCAGATGGGGCCGTAGCAGCCGCCTGCTTGAAGATCGAGGCCGGTGTGGAACTGCGCGCCGATGACGCCGGGGATCGCTGCGCGAGGGCCGTAGCGGTCGGTGATCGGCCCGTCTCCGGGGCTTGCCCAGCCGTCTTTGCCGACGTGTCCGGGTGTGGTGTCGTCCTTGCAGGTTGCGCCGCCAGCGCCGAGCTGGGTGGTCTTGCCGGACAGCTCCTCGACGATCTGCACGGCCGTATCCCAGTATTTTTCGTAGTGGTACGGGTCAGCGTTGATCTGCGTTCGGTGAGCAACGAGCGTCGGTGCGAGGCTTTCACGTTCCGCATCGGGCACGTTCCTGACCATCGCTTCAAAGAACATGGTGGCGCTCTTGTAGGGGTCCATCCGGTCTTCGATCGGCCCCCAGTTGTCGCGCTGCTGGAACAGGCCGCGGGAATCAGGGCCGACGGCATCGCCGTAGTCCAGCACTTTGAGGGATGATTCGCCCATCGCGGTCATGACGCCGATGGTCTGGTCTCGGGCGCTCAGGCCGAGGTCTTCGCCGGCCGTGATGATGTGCGCGGCGTTGACGAGCTGTTCGTGACCGTAGCCGCCGATGTTGATGTCGGGCACGCTGTCTGGGTCGACTGAGACGCTGCCGCCTGATCCCGATGAGGAGCCGCAATTGGCGGTACTGGCCGTCAGTACGACGGTGAACACAAGTGCCACGATGAAAAGCGGCACCGTGAGAATGGCGATAGGGCCGAGCTTCTTCTGACTGTCGCCGGCCATTAGTTGCCCGCTGTCTCCGGCGGAACGAACCGGGCGACGAGCCACGGTTCCCCTGCGCCGTCGCGGTTCAAGATGATGTTGTACGTGCCGGCGTCCGTGGGCACGTCGACGAAAACGACGAGGGCGCTTTCGTCATCGGTGATGGAGCCAGGCCCGGTCACCTTGGTTGCCGGGATCGACTGAGGCTGCACCCAGGCATAGTCGATGCTGGCTTGCTGGTTCAGCAGCGGCTCCATGTCGGCCCACCACTCCTCCTGAGTGATGGTGGGCCGTGCATACGCGCGCATCGCGGTTTCTGCCGCGGTGATCGCAGCGGCCCGGTCCGAGTCCTCCCATGAGGGCGAGGGAATCGGCCCGTAATCGTCTTCGAAATGCTCGTGTGCGTGCGCGTCTGCAGTCGGCGACGGAGCGGTGTCGGTGGGCTCAGGGTCGCCCGCGCATCCTGTCACGAGAACGGCGCAAAGCGTCAGCGCCGTCACAAGTAAACTCCGCCGCATACTGTCTCCTGTTCTTAGGGTTCCTCTTCTACGTCCGCCTGGCCGATCGAGGCTCCTTGGCGCATCTGCTCTTTGAGCGCGTCACGGAGGATCAGCCAGTGGCCGGCGACCTGGTAAGCCGGGAGCTTGCCGGCCTTGCACATGCCGTAGATCCCTGTCGTCGTCTTGCGCAGCAAGGTCGACACCTCGCCAACGGTCAGCGTTTCCGGGTAGCCGGCGAACAGCGCATCGAGCGCGTCGCTTGCCGCCGCGTTCATCGCTGCCCACCTTCTGTGCATGCAACCAGATTACACCAAGTTCGATAAACCGTATAGTCTTGCACTCTGTTATACATACTTACCCCAATTTGCCCTATATCATGGTAGACTTGAGAATGATCTCAATACCATTATCCAAGGAGTTGTCTTGACTGATGGAGCAAACCCGTGGGTATCGCGGCCCGCGAACCCTGAGCCTACGGCTACGCATGTTGCCGTAGAGCCGGTGCAGCAGCCATCGGGCCCGACGGCACCGCAGCGCGGCATCCCCGCGCCGTCCGTGCAGCTCCCCGTCGTCGACCGCGCACCGCTGGCCACGCTGTGCTGGCTGGGGGTCCACGGGGGAGCGGGGGAGTCGAGCCTGTCGCAGCTCGTACCAAACTGGCCCGCTGCCGGCCATATGTGGCCGCACGCGGCATCCCCGACGCCTACTCGTGTCGTGCTGGTGGCTCGCTCGTCGATGAGTGGCCTGCAAGCGGCGCAAGCAGCAGCGACCCAATGGGCCGCCGGCTTGGTGCCGAATGTCGAAGTCCTCGGCCTGGCGATCGTCGCCGACGCACCGGGCCGGCTCCCGCGACCCCTGCGCGACTTCGCGCGTCTGGTCGGCGGGGGCGTACCGCGCACCTGGTCGGTGCCGTGGATCGAATCGTGGCGTCTGGGGGAACCCATTTCACTCCCTGACGCTCCGCGGGAGGTTCGCCGCATGGTCGACGAGCTGAACACACTTACCCAAACCGGTGCCGTCGGCACCACTGATTGAGAGGAATAACGATGAGCGTTCTTGTGGCCGCCATTCAGACGGCGGTGGAAGTCGCAGCAGTGCTGCCGGCGGATCTGCCGAACCCCGATCCCGTGCAGCCTCCCGGCACCGACGGGTTCACCGCGATCATGGGCTGGGCCAAGTGGGTAGCCCTCGCCGTGGCGATCCTCGCGCTGTTCGCAGCCGGAGCCATGATGGGCATCAACTCCCGTCGCGGCGAGGGCGGCGAGCACGTCGGCAAGATCGGCATGGTGCTCGGTGGCGTCGTCGTCATCTCAGCTGCCGTTGCCATCGTCGGCTTCCTCTCGGGTGCCTGAGCGGAGGGCGTGACTCATGGCTAACGAGGAAACTCAGCATCAGCAGAGCCCCTGGACGCGACCGGGCTTCCTGATGGCCGGTGCGCTGGTGATGCTCCTGGTGATCGCGGGCGTCGTGCTCTCGATCATCTTCGCGCTGGGTGGTAACGATGATGCTGACTCGAACCCCTCGAAGCCGGCGACTACTGCCGCTCCCACTCCCGATGAGGGAGAGGGGAGCGGCAGTAGCGTTTGCGGCCTCGACGGAGACGTGCTCGAACAGGCACGCCTAAGCAAAGCTCCGACCGTTGACGAGTGGGGGTACATCGGCACTACTTCACATCCCATTTCGAAGGAATATGGGCCTGGCGAAACCGACGAGAGCGGTTTCTATTACTGCTTCCAGCGCTCACCCGAAGGTGCTGTGTATGCGGCCGCAAATGCGGTTGCTCTGGGCACAGACACCGTTCTCGCGCCTCAGTGGATGAAGTACTTCCTGGCTGATGGGCCGTTCAGCGAACAGCTCCTGAGCGAACTGGACGAATCCCCGTCCGGCGCGACGTCTGCGTCTCCGCCTCGAATGCAGATTGCCGGCTTCCGGCTTCTGCAGTACGACGGCGACAGCGCCCGAGTTGATATGGCAGTGACAACTAACGCCAATGGCCAGGCCGTCACTGTGTCAACGATCTACGACCTGCTTTGGGAAGACGGCGACTGGAAGCTCAGCTCCGCAAAGGAAGATCCGATTGAAGTAGTAGCTATCCCGAATATTGCGGGATACGTCGCCTGGGGGGAGTGAACCAAGATGTCGGCCTGCGAATGGTGGGACTTAGGTTGCAAGGCCGGTGAGGTCGCCGAGTCTGCACTTGGAGACGCAATTGAAAACTTGGCCGCGGCTGTCATGGAGGGCGTCGGTAAAGTAGTCGCTTCGCTCGGCACTATGTGGGTGAACGTCGGTACACCGATTCTGACGTTCAACGAAGGCGATTCCTCGCCTGTGCAGGCAGGTGAAGCCGGCGGAGGAGCTGCCCACCTAACGCTCGTGATGGGGTATGTGTTCTGGATCGGCCTCGTGGTCGCGGTCCTCTCGCTATTCGCTCTTGGTGCACTCATTACGGTCAAGCAGCGCCGTGGTGAAGGGTTTGCGTCGCTCGGCAAGCTCGGGCTGATCCTGGGTGCGGTGGTCCTCATGTCGGCCGCATCGTCGATCGTCGCGGGCTTGCTGCCGAATGGCCCAACGAATGCCGGCGGCGCGGTGATGTTCCTACAATCCGCGCTCTGGTACTACACCGGAGCTTTCGCGGTTCTGTCGGTCATCCTGGGCGGCATCCGCATGGTGTGGGAGCAGCGCGCCGAACCGGGCAAAGATACGGTGCGGAGCCTGCTTACCCTCGTCGTTGTTGCTGGTGCGGGCGTGACTATCACAGCCATACTCGTGGCGGCCGCCGATGGTTTCTCTATCTGGCTTATCGACAAGTCGCTGGATTGCAGCGTTGCTGAGGATGGAGCATGCTTCGGCCGCAGCGTCACAACGCTGCTCGCCTTCGGTGGAGGGTCCGGGCTTGGCGCGATCCTCATTATCCTGCTGGGCCTTATCGCGATCTTCGCCGCCATCACGCAGATCATTCTGATGATCGCGCGAGGCGGCATGCTCGTGATCCTGTCGGGGATCTTGCCACTGGCGGCCTCGATCACGAACACCGAATCGGGTAAGACCTGGTTCAAGAAGTGCATCGCATGGCTGGCCGCGTTCATCCTCTACAAACCTGCCGCAGCGATCATCTATGCCACGGCGTTCTACCTGACCGGAACGGACGTTTTCAAGGACGACGGCACCGGCTTGTTGTCGATCCTGACAGGCATGATTCTGATGGTGCTCGCGCTGTTCGCGATGCCCGCACTGATGCGCTTCGTAACGCCTATGGTGGGCGCGATGGCGGCCGGCGGTGCCGGTATGGGCGCTGCCGCTCTCGCGGGCGGCGCAGCGGCTCTTCCAACGGGTGCCGCGCAGCTCGGCCGGCTCGCCAGCTCGAAGGGCGAAGACGGCGCACAGGGTGCAACGGGTAGCAGCTCTATGTCGACGGGAGCGGCGCAGTCCGCGCCTCAGCCGTCGACCGGTGGCCAAGGTGCCGGCACCGCGGCCGCGAAAAGCGGTGGCGGTGCAGCAGCCGCAGGCGGTGGAGCCGGTGGCGGCGCTGCCGCGGCGGGTGGTGGCGCAGCCGCCGCAGGCGGAGGCGCGGCCGCAGGCGGCGCAGCGGCCGGCGGTGCAGCAGCCGGCGGTGGAGTTGCTGCCGGCGCATCGGCAGGAGCCGCAGGCGGCCCCTGGGGTATGGCCGCAGGTGCCGCACTCGGTGCCGCGAAACAAGCTGGTCAGGCTGCATCCGGTGCAGCTAAGGATCTGGGCGAACAAGCAACTGCAGAAGGGAGCGGTTCGTGACTACCGCAGAAGTGAATCGAGGTCCGCGGACCTACGGCAACTGGCGCAAGCCGACCAGTGCCGGCATCTTGGGGCTGGGCTCTGTCGGTACGGTGATCCTGCTCGGCGGCCTGATGCTCGTTGTCATCGTCGTCATGACGGCCGGCCTCCTGGAAGGCGTCATAACCTTTGCGGTGCTGGCGGTCGTCATGCTGATGGTGGTTGTCAAGGACGCGCATGGCAAGAGCACGCTTTCTCGTGGCTCTGCGCGCGTGGGCTGGTGGGCCGCCCGGTCGAACGGCTCGAACATCTACCGCAGCGGGCCGCTCGGCCGTGCGCTGTGGGGCACGTATCAGCTCCCCGGCCTCGCGGCCGCTACTCGGCTGTACGAGTACACCGATTCGTACGGTCGCCCGTTCGCGCTGCTCTACACGCCTGCCACGGGCTCATACTCGGTGGTCATCGGCACTGAGCCCGACGGGGCCGCGCTCGTCGACCAGGAGCAAATCGACGCATGGGTAGCCGACTGGGGGCACTGGCTGTCGAACCTGGGCGATACGCCTGGGATCGAGGCGGCATCCGTGACGATCGAAACGGCCCCTGACTCGGGCACCCGGCTTCGTCGCGAGGTTCTGACGAACCTCGACGACGACGCTCCGGCTTTCGCACGGGAGATGCTGCACCAGGTGATCGCCACGTACCCGTCGGGCTCGTCGACGGTGAAAGCGTACGTGACGCTCACGTGGAGCGCGGCGCAGCGGGCCGGCGGAAAGAAGCGCAAGCACGACGAAATGGGGCACGAGCTGGCCGCCCGTCTGCCCGGTCTTACCGGCAGTCTCCAAGCAACCGGGGCGGGTGCTGCGAACCCGCTCTCGGCGCAATCGCTGTGCGAGGCGATCCGTATTGCCTACGATCCTGCCGCCGCGGTGCTGATCGACGAGGCGCACGCCGAGGGCGAGACGCCGGAGCTGACCTGGCCGGACGTCGGCCCGTCGGCGGCCGAGGCGTCGTGGTCGGGCTACCGCCACGATTCGGCGTTCTCCTGCACCTGGGCGATGACGGGTGCACCGCGCGGCAATGTCCAGTCGGGGGTGCTGCGCGAACTGCTCGCACCGCACCAAGAGATTGCCCGTAAGCGGGTGTCGATCCTGTACCGTCCGCTCGAATCGGCGCGCGCCGCGGCGATCGTTGAAGCGGATCTGCGCGCTGCCGAGTTCCGGTTGACGTCGACGAATAAGCCGGCCGCCCGTGACAGCCTGGCTGTGCGGGCCGCGGCCGCGACCGCGACGGAAGAGGCGAGCGGAGCCGGCTTGGTCCAGTTCGGCATGCTCATCACCGCGACCGTCACCGATCCCGACAAGTACGAAGACGCCAAGGCTGCGATCGACAGCCTGGCGGCCGGCGCACGCCTGCGCGTGCGCCCCGTCTACGGATCGCAGGACAGCGCGTTCGCGGCCGCCCTGCCTTTGGGCCTGGTGCTGCCGAAGCACTTGAAGGTGCCCGCCGAGCTGAGGGAGAAGCTGTGAGCAAGAAGAGCCCGAAGAAGCACGAGTCACCGCGGCGAGCCAAGCGCGCTGCGCAGACCACCAAGGAACAGGCCGAGGTCCGCCCCAGCCGCCCGCCGATGCGCGGGTGGCTGGGGCGCGGCCGCGGCCAATCCGCATACGTGCAGCAGGCCGACGAGTGGCGCGGCACAACGGTGCAGGTGTGCGGCCTGTGGCCGTACTCGGTCGGCACGGGTACGCCGATGATCGGCGTACCGCTCGGCCGGCACCTGTTCACCGGCTCCACGGTGTGCGCCGATCCCATCTCGTGGTTCCAGCGCGCGAAGCTCATCAGCAACCCGAGCTGCTTCGTGCTCGGCCTGCCGGCGCTGGGAAAGTCGACGACGGTTCGACGCATGGCGGCCGGCCTTGCCGGGTACGGGTCGATCCCGTTCATTCTCGGCGACCTGAAACCCGATTACGTCGACCTCATCGAGGCGCTGGGCGGGCAGGTGATTCGGCTCGGCCGCGGCCGCGGATACCTGAACGTGCTCGATCCCGGCGAGTCGACCGACGCAGCGAATGCGCTGCGAGCTGCCGGCTTCGTGAAAGAGGCCGAGGAAGTCGAAGCCGACGCCCACGGGCGACGGCTCACGATGGTGTCGGCGCTCCTGTCGATCCTCCGCAAGCAGTCGCCTTCCGACGTCGAAGAGTCGATCATCGACGCCGCGCTGCGCGTCCTGGACCAGAAATTCACCGACACTGTGCCCGTGCTCGCGGATCTTCTCGCCGTGGTGCAAGAGGGGCCGGCCGAGCTGCGCGAAGTCGCCGTCGACCGTGGCGACTGGGCCGAGTACCAGAAGATCACCCGCGGCCTCGAAGCGTCGCTCATCAGCCTGACCCGTGGCGGTCGTCTGGGTGAGACGTTCGCCAGGCACACCACAAACCCGATGGTGCGCGATCGCCCCGTGGTCTACGACATTTCGGGGTTGAAGGAAACCGACACGGATCTGCGCGCCGCAACTTTGCTCGCGTGCTGGTCCAACGGGTTCGCCACGGTGAACGTCGCTCACGCGCTCGCTGAGGCCGGCCTAGAGCCGCAGCGCCACTACTTCGTCATCATGGACGAGCTGTGGCAAGCTCTGCGCTCTGGTGCCGGCATGGTCGACCGCATCGACGCGCTGACGCGCCTGAACCGTCAGTTCGGTGTCGGCCAGGCCATGATTACGCACACGATGCATGACCTCGAAGGCCTCCCCGAGGAAGACCGAGCGAAGGCCCGCGGTTTCGTCGAGCGAGCCGGCATGCTCATCTGTGGCGGCCTGCCACAGGCTGAAATGCCGCTCCTGACGGCTGCTGTGCCGTTCTCACGCGCCGAACAGCGCCTGCTCACCGGATGGTCTGCCCCGCCCTCCTGGGACTCCGCTACGGGCCGTGAAAGCGAGCCTCCCGGCCGTGGCCGGTTCCTCGTGAAGGTGGGTGGCCGCCCCGGTATCCCGCTTGCTGTGAAGCTGACCGAGGCGGAGCGAGCCATCAACGACACGAACAAGCGGTGGGCGGCACAGTCGCGAGTCGGCCGGCGAGCGCACGAAGAGGCAGCGATCCCCGAGGAGGTCAACGCATGAGCAGCCCGAACAACAACCGCAGACGCGATCCCGGCGGCCTCAGCTCAGAAGCGATCCTGGGCCTGGTCGCGATCTTCGGTCTGGCCGTGGTCGTCGCCGCGCTCTACGCTGCGATGCATCTGGGGCACCGCCTCGCCGGTACGGGCGTGGAGGTGCCCGCCGACCCGTTCGGCGTGGTGTTCGGCCTGTTCGGTGGCAAGTACGAGTGGCCGGGCGCGGCCGGCTGGTGGGTGCTCGGCGGCCTGGTCGCCGTGGTCGTCGCGCTCGGCACGCTCGTGCTCGTGTGGCGGGTGCGCCGTGGCAAGCGGCGTACCCGTGTCGATCAGCAAGCCGCCTACATGGGGCGCGGCCGAGACATTGAGGATCTGAGCCGTAAAGCCGTCACCGCGAAGGCCGAGCGGCTGGGCGTGACCGCGGCCGCCGGCCTCCCGATCGGGGTAACCGTCTCTACTCGGCAGCAGCTCCTCAGCTCGTGGGAAGACATGCGCATCACCATTGCCGGCCCGCGTACCGGAAAGACCACCTCAATGGTGGTGCCGGAGATCCTCGAAGCGCCCGGATCGGTGCTCGCAACGTCGAACAAGCGAGACATTGTGGATCACACCCGCGGCCCGCGCGCAGAGCGCGGGCCGGTCTGGGTGTTCGATCCGCAGTCAGTCGCGAATGAGCCTCCGTCCTGGTGGTGGAATCCCCTGTCGTACGTCACAGACGAAGTGAAGGCGGCAAAGCTCGCCGATCACTTCGCGGCGGGCTCGCGCGATCCTGGCGCAAAAGCCGACGCCTACTTCGACACCGCGGCGCAAGATCTGCTCGCCGGCCTTCTCCTCGCTGCGGCGCTCGGCGGCCGACCCATCACGCAAGTGTTCACCTGGATCACGCGGCCGACCGAGGAAGAGCCGGTCGAGATTCTGCGTGAGCATGGGCAGCGGCTCATTGCCGATCAGGTGGCCGGCGTCATCACCGCCCCCGAGAAGCAGCGGGGCGGCGTCTACGGGTCCGCGCAGCAGATGGTTTCGTGCCTCACGAACCGGAAGGTCGCCGAATGGGTCAACCCGCTCGGCGATGACGATAAGCGCCCGCAGTTCAGCCCCGAGGAGTTCGTGAAGGCCGACGGTGGCACGCTCTACTCGCTCTCACGCGAGGGGCGCGGCACCGCCGGCCCGCTCGTGACCGCGCTGACGGTGGCCGTCGTCGAAGCGGCCGAGGAGCTGGCCGCTCGCTCGAGAGGGGGTCGCCTCGAAATGCCGCTCGTGGGCGTGCTCGATGAGGCCGCGAACGTATGCCGGTGGCGGGATCTTCCGAACCTGTACTCGCACTACGGCTCCCGCGGGATCGTCCTGGATACCGTTCTGCAGTCGTGGTCACAGGGTGCGGAGGTCTGGGGCGAGGCCGGTATCAAGAAGCTCTGGTCCGCCTCGAACGTGAAGGTCTACGGCGGTGGTGTCGCCGAGGTTGGGTTTCTGAAAGAGCTGGCCGAGCTGATCGGAGACTACGATCGGCTCTCGTCGTCCTCGTCGTACGGTCGCGGTCAGCGCACCGTATCCACCCAGCTCCACCGTGAACGCATCCTCGACGTCGACGCGCTCTCGGCGCTGCCCAAGGGCCGCGCCATCGTGCTTGCGTCGGGATCGCGGCCGACCCTTATCCGCACAGTGCCGTGGATGGGCGGCCCGCACGACGCCGCGGTGCGCAAGTCTCTGGCTGCGCACGATCCTCAGGCCGAGCACACGATGCAAGAGGCCGACCAAGAGCTGGCGGCCGTCGCCGCAGCGGAGGAGACACGATGAGCGGTTGGGATCAGGAAGACGGCTGGGCCGATGCCGAGTGGGAGCAGCCGCCGGCACAATCGGCGCCGGCCACCTCGCGCAGCTCGTCGACGTCGACCAACGTGTTCGGCGTCGACGTCGGCGGCTTAGCCGGCGAGTACGTCGACGCCGCGGTAAAAGCGGCCGTCAAGAAACAGGTGGCAGAAGTTGCCGACGCCGCAGTAGAGGACGCCCTGACCGATGAGCTGGTGGAGGCTCTGCGCGCTCAGGCAGAGGAAGCCGCGGCCGCCGCCATCACCGATCAGGTGGAAGCGAACGACGCCGGCACACCAGAGGAAGAATCAGGCGGCGACGACGCGCCGCCGCTCTACTACGGTTCCGTCGACGAGTTCGTGCGCGAGTACCTGCGTCTCGCGTACCGTCGGCCGATCAACGGTCGCACTCGGGTGTGGGCGGCCGAGTGGTGGAACTATGACGAAGCGGTGATCCGGCTCGAAGCGCTGTGGCGGTCCTGGGAGGAGCTGCGACAGGATGCGAGCACCGGCATGAGCGTATGGTGGCGCGATCACGCCGACCACCACATGGCCGTGCTCATGGACCCCGACGGGCCTTTCGCGGCCGCCGATGCCAACGCTGAGGAGAACAAGACGCGCAAGGGCGAACCGCTGCCGTACGTCGCCCCACCAGAGGGGCTGTTCCCCGATGTGCGGGGCACTGACGAAGCCGTTGAGCGCGACGACGCCGGCTGAGCGATCGCCAGCCCAGAACGAAGGGGCCGCACCCGATTGGGTGCGGCCCCTTCTGTGTCAGCGGCTACCGTTCGAGCCCGCTGCGCTGCATCTGAGCGCCACGGCCACGAGACGGTCGCGCCTTCGCGCTCGACTTCTTCGCGGCCCCGTTCCGGGCGGCCTCAGTTGCGGGCTTCGCGTTGCTCACGTCAGAGCGCATGCGAGCGCCGATCGCTTGTTCGTTGATCCCTTGCCGCTCCAAGCTCGCGGCCGTCGCATCGCGCCGCTGCGAGCTGTCGTAGGTGTTCTGGGAGTCTTCCCGATACCGCATCGCGTCACGCTCGCTGCGCTCTGCCTCGGTGAGGAATGCTTCGCTATCGTTGCCTGGCCGATCCGCGATCGCGCGCGCGTTCTCGGCGGCCTGCTCTGCTTGGTTCGCATCAGCCATCAGCCGTGCTGCTTCGGCCTCCTCAGCGGCCGCCCGGTTGCGCTCCGTGGCCGCGTTCGCAAGATCGCGTTCGGCGCGCTCCATCTGAAGCCGCACCATCTGCTGCACCGATGAGGGATCTGCTCCGGTGTTGTTGACGTCGATCGCGTACCGGCTTTGCAGCTCGTCACGCATGCGCAGCTCGGCGCGAGCTGCCTCCTGATCCTCGCCGGCCCACGCGCGGGCCACCTGGTAGGAGTGCCCGATCTGTTCCGGGGTCGCTCGATCCCACCAGTCACGCTGATGCACGTTGCCCAGCTCGGCACGCGCTGCCGCACGCTCCGCATCGAGGCGCGATTGCAGCTCGCGATGTTCCTGGATGCTGCGTGCCTCTGCACGCCGCAGTGCTTCCTCACGGAGCCGTGCGAGCATTTGCCCGACCTGCGATGCCGCAGTCACAAGGATGCGGAGCTGACCGTCCATTGCTTCTTCGATGCCGTCACTCTCAGACATGATGGGATCTCCTCTCGTTGGTGCTATCGCTCGATACCGTCGCGGCCTGGGAGCCGCGGCTGAGTGGTCTTCGGACGCTCTGCCGGCCGCAGTCGATTCGGCAAGGGCGATCCGACTTCGGTTGCCGGCCGCGCCTGGCTCGCACGCACTCGCTCTAGGACGGCCTGCGCCTCGGCATCGAGCGGGGCACGTTCTAGCGTTGCCGTCGACGTCTGCGTGGATGCGTCCACAGCAGTCGCCGCAGCGGGTGCCGGTAGCGCGTTGCGAACGCGCGTCAGACGCGCCCGCGTGTCTTCGGCGAGCAATCGGGCCTGCCGCTCCTGCGACGCTGCGACAGAGGCCGCGTAGACGGCCTGCGTGAGCGTCAGCAGCGAACGGATCATCGCGGCCTGAGCGACCGCACCCTGACCACCTCGCACCGCGCTCGCAAGCAGCATCGCTGCACCGGAAATCGCGACCGTGCCGGCCTCCTGGGGCCGCACAGTACGCCGGTACGTTTGCGAGGTCCGCGACAGCGCCTCCGACGCCGCGGCGAGGTCGCCGGGGGTCTCCTCAGTCGCGTTCGACCATGCAGCCAAAACGCCCGCAGTCTGCCGTGCCACGGTCGCCCACGTATCCCGATCCTCGATCGGTACTGACCGCAGCCGGTCGACAAGAGCGCTCAGCTCCTCGGTGCTCCGCGTCCACTGTTCCGGGTTTGGCTCCTGCGTCTCGCGACCGGGAGCGACAGCACGCCGGCCACGCTTCGCCGCGTTCCACTCGGCCGCCGCGTCACTGGCACCTGTGGGGGTGTCTGGCCAGCCTTCCCGCAGCCTTGGCAGCGTGAGGTCACGGCCGAGATTGCCGCCTCCGTACCAGATGGGCCGTTCGCCTGCAGTCGGTCGCTCAGCGACCGAGTAACCGGTGATGACGTCGGTGCGACCGTCAGCGTACCTCGGCCGCACGATGAGCCCTTCACGGCGCAGTCGGCGCACGAACTCGCCCTCGTTCTCGCTCGCCTCAGCGCACCCACGGACTTTCAGACTGAGCAAGTAGCGCGGCTGATCTGCGCGCATCTCAGCACCGATCAATACCTGACGCTGAGCACCATCGAGCTTCGCCCACTCCGGTGCGTCAGTGCCCTGCGACTGCCTGTTGCGCTCGTACTTCGCGCGCGCCCTCCAACGTGCCTGCGCCTCGCGCTCGGCAGGGTCGTAACCGCGCGTCGCACGGTCCGCCTGCACAGATTCCAGCGACTCCAAACCGTGTGCAACTTCGAGCGCACGCGCGACGGTCTGAGCCCGCTTGTAGTCCATGTGAATGGGAGCCTTGGTGCCGTCCTCACGAACCAGATTCACCGCGATATGAATGTGGTCGTTGCCGTTCTTGGAAACGCCATGACGAACGGCAACCCATCGGCACGGTGCCTTGGTTCCCTCGTGATCGTCAAAGCCCATCTCGCGCACAAAGTCGTTGGCTATCGCGTTCCATTGCTCGTCTGTCAGCGTGCCTTCCTCGGCACGCAACGACAGTGAGCAATGCCAGACGTGACCACCCTTCACGTCAACGTCGAATGCTTTGCGTGGGCGCTCCAAGTGACGAGCGATCGCCAGTGCAGAGTCTCTGCCCAGCTCGGCGTCATCATGCCATGCCATCATCGCGGCATCACCTGCTACCAGGTGGGGCTCGGTGTGCTCGTTCGCTCGCCCAGCTCCGACAAGATACGTCATCAGACCGGACATGCGATCGCCGCGGGTAATGTTGGGCATCATGACGATGCCTCGCTCAGCTCGTCCACAAACTGGTCGATGCGGTCTGCGACCTCTCGGACCTTCGCGAGCGTCGCTACCATCTCGGCTTGAACCGAGCCGGTAGCGTTCGTGGCCTTCGCCATCTGGTTCACGTTGTTCGCAAGACCCGCAAGCAAACGATGCGTCGCGAACATCTGCGCGATGACCTCGTGACGCACCGACTCATTCGCAGCAGCCGCAGCCGCTCCCCCCGCAAGCGCCGAGTCAACAAGCAGCTTCGGGACAGTCACCTTGTACTGCAACGCAAGTGCGAGAAGCTGCCCCTCTTCCTCCGGGCTCACCTTCACAATGTGTCGAGCCAGTCGACCGCCCTTGACGTTACGACGTCGAGCCTGGCGGCGCTTCGACTCATCAGCAGAATGCTCCTCAGCAGACAAACCCAGCACCTCCCTCCGCCCAGCGCAGCGACACCGCAACAGCGGTGACCACACTTCCAGTGTGCCGCATCCTCGATCGAAAATCGAGGATCAAGCCCAATTAGGTCACCTAATTGTATAGCTTGCTCCGTCTGGGGCACCGCTTAGGGTCGCTCACGGTGGCAGCCGTGTGCGGTCGCGGCTTCGCCGCGGCGTGCTCGCATGAGGTCGACGAACGTCGACGCGAGCTGTCTGCATCCGTAGGATGGAGACATGGCTAAGGAACTCTCTGTAGAAGAAGCAATTGACCGTGCCCGACGTGCTCAGGAGGATCGCATCGAGGCAATCCGTGTACTCGCTGAGGCGCGCCACGAACTCGATACGATCCGCGAGGACGGCGCACGCGAGCTGGCCGAGCTGCAAGCGCGGATTGCCGAGCGTGTGTCGTCGGCTGAGCGTGACGACGTGAAGGCGTACAACGCGGCCGTGAGCGCCGGGTGGAACCCTGACGAACTGCGCAAGATCGGATTCTCTGAGCCCGACAAGAAGACGCGCGCTCGTAAGCGGGCACCGCGTAAGACTGCCGCGCAGTCGAGCCCGCGGACGCCCGCTGTGTCGACAACGCCTTCGGGTCTTGAATCGGACTTCAAGCTCTCCGATGTTGCTGCACCGCAGCAGCCGGCAACGGTCTAGTTGGTCGCTTGCGGTGGGGCTTTCCCCTCCCCCTGAGCCCGAGATACTGGCACAAGATAGCCACCTGTCAAGGGCGCTTCGCGTCACTCCGTGATGCGGCTGCGCCGCACCCTTGACAGGTGGCTATCTTGTTCGGGGCGGCTTTTATCAGGGGAAGAGAAAAGAGCGGTCGGTTACCGTTCGATCCCGTTCTCTGGGCCTCGATCGTGTCGCTGATTCGGTCGCTGTGACTGCGTGCCTGCACCTCGTGATGGCGACCGTTCGTTGCTGAAACTGGCCGCCGTGAGTCTGCTCACTGATTGCTCTGCTTCGAGCTTCGCGCCTGGTTTTGATCGGGTAAGCGCAACCTCTCGGACAGGTTGAGCTTCGCGCCCCTCATGGAGGGCGGCGCGGTGCTCCTCGGCGCTCGTGTAGTGGCGCTCGTAGCGGATCACTCGCGGGCATGTCTGCGCAAGCTGCGCAGCAGCGTCCTGCGACTTCGAGCGTCCGTGCTCTGTGTCGAACAACGGACGCGCATACGCGCTCGGCACCCATCGCCCGCCGAGTGCATCAGCTTTGCCGGCCTCTGCCTCCTGCATCGCGTGCTGCCAGCGCTGCACGATACGATCCTGCGACACCTCGAACGGCACCTCGACGTCGACGACAGTCACCTGATAGCCGGCGTCGGCAAGCTGCCGTCCAAGCTCCACCGCTTTGTCGGGATCGCTGAGCACTGTATCAACGATGATGTTCGTTCCCTGGTCGATCATCTCAGTGCGCAGCGAGCGTGCGAGCATCGACGATTCTTCATGCACAAGGGAGGCAAGTTCGAGTGGATAGAACCGCTCCCCCTGCTCCTCCAAGTCGCGCACCTCAGGGGGTTTGATCCATTCCTCATAGCTGCCATCTGCCATCGCTTCACGCAGTAGCAGCTTCTTGAATTCGTCTGCGTCGATGTTCACGTACTGGTCGCGGTCTGCTCCGAGCACGGTATCGGCAACGCGGCCTTTGCCAGCACCTGGCGGACCTGCGAGCACCAGCGCTCGGCCTTCATCTCTCGCGTTCGGTGATTGGCTGACTACCGCGGCCTTGATGCGCTCGTGCGTGGCGCGTCGTGCAGCCTTCCGCGATCCGTTCGAGCGATACCACGCGGGGTTTCGTCTGGTCGAATGGGGGCCGTCTTTATCGAGAGGCCCGCCGGCAGTTGAGAGCGCCTGGACAACCTCGATGTGCCGCTGTTCCTCTGGGGTCACGCGGCCGTCATCCGTGCTTCGATGCCATCGCCTATCTCGTCGTACAGCTCATCGTCGATCAGCCCACGGCTCAGCGCACGGTCCAAATCATCGACCGATCCCGGAACGTCAAACAGCAGATCATCGAACGCATCCTTGGTCCGGTCGCGCGGCACATACTCCCAGCGCGTCAGCTCGTCGACAAGCTGCACACGGTCGATCAGGCCGGCCGCATACCGTTCGCAAATCTCATACGGATCTGCACCCGAGAACCCCTCGCGAGGCATCGGGGTTGTCGCTGCCCGCTGCAAGACCTTCTGCACGTTCGGCTGCGACACCTTCACCAGATCCGCGATCACCTTCTGCCGCAATCCACGCTGTTTCAGCAGCAGCAGACTGCGCCGGTAATCCAGCTCTCCGATGTTTCGCAAGTGCTGCGCCTTCCGTGCAGCGACCGCCTCGACGGGAATGTCGGTAATCGTCATAGTGTCCACCTCCGCTTCCAGTCTACCCAAAATATAACCATAGTTATACTGCTAGTTTGTGAGCGCACGGCGAACACTCGATGTGCCGACGCCGAGCACGCGACCGATCTGCGCGTAGCTCAGATCCTCCTCACGCATCTTGCGCGCGGCCTCGATGCGCTCGGCGCTCATCACGGTTGGGCGGCCGCCGACGCGCCCCTGCGATCGAGCGAACTCTACGCCGCGGCGCGTGTTCTCTCGAATCATGCTGACGCGCAGCTCGGCGAGCGTCGCGAGGATCTTCAACATGGCCTCCCCCATCGCCGTAGACGTGTCTATGTCCATCCACGGCTCATCGAGGCTCAGGAGGCGCACGCCGCTCGCGGCGAAGCTCTGAATGATGTTGATGGCGATCGTCTCGGTGCCGGCTACGCGATCGAGCGCGGGTATCACCAGCTCATCGCCGGGGCGGTTCGTGGCTTCCCTCGCCCGGTTCCAGTCGGGTCGATCTTCGAGGCGGCTGGAATAGCCGACGTCGACGAAGACGCGCTGGCAGCCGGCGGCTTCGAGACGGGCGATCTGCGAGTCTGCCGACTGCCCCCGCGTCGACACTCTGGTGTACCCGTGACGCACGTTCGGCGGCGCGGGTGGAGGTCGCAGCAACATGGGCACCTTCCCCTCTCCGATGGACTCCTACCGAAAACGGTACAGGGCAGGTTCTGGCGCATTTGGGTTTCGGTGGGGGGTTTCGGTTCGCGCGATATGGGCGTGTCGCGCAGCTCGTCGACGTCAACGAGCTGCGCACCGAAAACGATCGTTTACGGCTGAGTCCGCAGCTGAGTTGACCTACCATACGTATGGTAGGTATATTTGAAATGTGCCAACCAAAATCGAACTTCTCGATCACGCAGTTGAAGTCCTTCGCCGCGGCGATGCCCTCACCCTCGATGCAGTCGCTCGCGAGGCGGGGGTGACGAAGCCCGGGGTGGTCCACCATTTCGGCACGAAAGAAGTTCTCACTGTCGCAGTCGTGAACCGCATTATCGACCGCTGGGAAGCGGATCTGCATACTCGGGCCTCGACGGATGCCGAGCCGATCGACAAGCTGCGCGCGTACGTCGACTACGCACTCAAC
Source organism: Leucobacter sp. NPDC015123 (assembly GCF_043080205.1). Taxonomy (NCBI): domain Bacteria; kingdom Bacillati; phylum Actinomycetota; class Actinomycetes; order Micrococcales; family Microbacteriaceae; genus Leucobacter; species Leucobacter sp. NPDC015123. The sequence continues at coordinate 36,621 of NZ_JBIBVH010000012.1, forward strand.
GGCGACTTCGACTCCAGCGATCTCGCCCTGCTCGCGGACGTGAACCTGCGGGAGCGGTTGTCTGCTCTGTGGGCTGAACGCCTCACCCCGTGGCTCGGCAGCGACATCGACACTGACCCGGCGAGCCGCGCATCACTTCGCGCCGCCCGCCTGCTGGCTGACGGCGCATGGTTCAACACTGCCCTCGGCATCCCCACTGTCCGTGACGACGAACGATCCGTCCTGCGCGCGATCGCCCTGCAACTCGTGAATGAAGGAGACCCCCAGTGACCAACAAAGCCAAAGGCTGGCTGTTCCTCATCGGCGCGATCGCCGCAGAGGTCACCGGCTCACTATCCCTCAAGGGGGCGCTGGACTCACCCGCCCTCTATGCACTCGTCGCAGCCGGCTACATCGGCGCCTTCGTGTTCCTCAGCCTCGTGCTGCGCACCGGCATGGCCCTCGGCGTCGCATACGGCATCTGGGGAGCCTCCGGGGTCGCACTGACGGCGCTCCTCTCCCTCATCATCTTCGGCGAACCGCTCACGCTCTTGATGGGCATCGGCATCGTCGTCGTCATCGCCGGAGTGCTCTGCGTCGAACTCGGCGCGCAGGCCGGTCACAAGAAGAAGGCAGAGGTCGCGTGATGGTCTGGCTGTTCCTCATCGGCGCAATCATCTTCGAGGTCGTCGGCACTCTGTCGCTCCGTATGGCGGTCGACAAGAAGCGCTGGTACGTCGGCGTGGCCGTGGGCTACGTCCTCGCATTCACCATGCTCAGCCTCGCCCTCGCCGGCGGAATGGCGCTCGGCGTCGCATACGGCATCTGGGCTGCATCCGGCGTCGCTCTCACGGCCATCCTCAGCAAGTTCCTGTTCAAAGAGCCATTCACCTGGCTGATGGGCCTCGGCATCGTCCTCATCGTCGGTGGCGTTCTCTGCATTGAACTCGGAGCCGTCCACTAACCCGGCGATCGTTTACAGCGGGGCTACCAAACGTCGGTCGGGTCAGAGATTCGCTGACATGCTCCCTGCCATATCCAGCACCGCAGCTTGTCGCCGTCGATCGTCACCTGGACGCCCACGGCGTCGGCCGTCCAACGTTTCACCTGGACGACGCACCGGACGTTCGTATCCCCGAACTGGAGCCAGGCGTGAGGCTCTGTTGCAAAAATCGTGAAGCTTGAGCATGCTTGGCGGAGATTGGACGGACGGAACGATGACGGATTTCAAGTGGCGCCATTTCCAGGGTG
>NZ_JBIBVH010000013.1:0-11227 GCF_043080205.1 Leucobacter sp. NPDC015123
CTGACCCCGGTTGAGTTCGAAACTATAGTGAGAAGTGCGGTCGAGCTGGCTGCCTAGGAATGGAAACCCGGGTCAACTAAACCTTCAGCAGACCCAGGCCAACCAGTTCCCGTCCCAGCCCTCTCCGACGATACTGAGGGGAGAGTTCCAAATCCGCTATCACGACTCGTCGATTCCACACCTCGAAAACCACGTCAATAAACCCGCAGGGGGTCCCGTGCGCGTTAACGGCAACAAATCGCGCTGACTCCTCGACATCCTCAACGTCGGTGTCTTCGCCAAGAGGAAACCTCTTGACGATCGGAGAGGAGACACTCTTCTCGTTGAGAGTAAACCCGTTGGCAGAAGGCCGCACCTCGAAAATGGTGTCGGTGACGAAGGAACCATCAATGTCACCGAGCACCAAGTCATCACTCGGCAGGCCCCGACGAAATGTCACCCTGCCAGAGTCAAGGAACCTGCCAGAGTCAAGGAAAACGTCTTTCTGCCGTTCACTCACCTGGCAATCGTAGCAAGGCACCCAGAGATGCAACCGCGGTCGACTCGTTGGCCGTGACCCTGGCGCTTCGGACAATCTCCTTATTGCCTTTGGAGCCGGACGGCTTCCTTCTGCGGATTCTGCGTACGCCGGGCATGGTCTACCAGGTCAGCGGGTCGAGTCGAAGGTAGAAGTCCAGGCGGTCGGGGTCAAGGGCGATGCCGTACCGGGAGGCGAAGTCGTGATCCGCCCATTGGGCCGTGTCTTCGTTGGGCCAGGTCTCGCGAGCGTTCGCCAGCAGGAGCGCGATGTCGGCGTAGGGATCTGCCTGTCCGAGTCGGCCGAGGTCGATGAGCCCGGCCACGAGCGAGGTATCAGGGTCAATAAGGATGTTGGGGAGGCAGAAGTCTCCGTGGCAGACTACCCTGTCGGCGTCCTCTTGTTCCTGGCGGGAAGGGAGGTCGCGTTCCAAGCTTTCGAGGATCACCGCGGGCGGGGTCTCGATGAGGTGCTGGGGCAGGAACTCGGGGTGGACCCGGTTCTCGACGACGGTCGCGCGGGCCAGCGTGATCATCTCGTCCAGCGTTCTGCCGTACGGGCACGTGCTGGCGGGGATGCTATGCAGCCGGACCAGGGTGTCGGTGATCGACGGCCATGCCTGAGCGAGATGGGCCGGGTCGAGCCGGTCAGCCGGGACGCCCGCGACGGCGCTGGTGATGAGGCAGGCGCCGTGCTCGGTGATGCGCCAGTCGAGCACGCTGGGGCCGGGAATCCCGGTGGTCGACAGCCACTCGATCCGATCGCGCTCGCCTTCTAACGTGTGCGCATCAGCAACGGAGACGACCTTGGCGAACCGTTCCCCGGACACGTGACGCAGCACAATCGCGCCTGACTCGCCGTCGGTGACGCGCGCCCACACCGAGCAATCGGAAAGCAATCCGGTCAGTGGCATCGAGGGAGACGACATGCCTCTATCATCTCGCGTCGACCGTCCTTCACGTGCCCTACGCGACCTCACGACCAATACTGACCAAACACAGCATGTCCGCAATGACGGCAAAGCAGCGCGCGATGTTCGCTCACCTACTGCGCATGACGGTCTCGATGCGGATGATGAGCGCCGGCGACGGCTACAAGTACCTTCTGTACTCGTTCGCGGCCGCAGACGCCGACCGCGCTGGCTCTCGACGCCGCTGATCCACTACTACGCGAAGTAAGGTGCCCCGTGCGCGAGCAGAAGTAGCCGCGTCTGGATCGGCTTGTTTTTGCAGCGAACCCTCAGAAGAACTCGTCCATGAGCCGGTAGAACCGTGTCCGTGCCGGGTCGAGGTCCTCGATCCCATACTGGTCGAGGAATAAGGGCACCCATGATTGGCCGAGTTGCTCGGCTATGTCCCGCGTTGCTAGCGCGAGGTCCTGGTGACGGTCGGCAACTCCCAACCGCCCGCAGTCGATGAAGCCAGAGAAGCGGTCCTCGTCCACAATCAAGTTGGACAGGCATGCATCCCCATGCGTAACAACGAGATCTTCATGAACGGGACGAAGCCCTTGAAGCATCGCGAGCAGTTCGCTTGGGTCGCGGTCACGGTGTTCATCGTCGAAATCATTAGTGTCGACTAGGCCCGCCTCCCAACGGGCACGGGCCTGCTCGATGCGGTGAGAGACACGGTGGTCGAAAGGGCAGCTGTCCGTCATCAGAGTGTGCAGCCGGCGCAACGCCTTAGCCGCGATCCGGGCCTTTGCCGCAGGTTCAATCGGAGCGGAGGACAGGTCGTTGCCGGGAACGTCGTCGAGCAACAACCAATGCCGCCCTGTAGAAGTGATTTCGTCGAGCACGCGGGCACAGGGCACTCCCGTTGTCGTCAGCCATCTCAGGCGCGCCGCCTCACCCGGGAGTTCGCCCAAACATCTGACTGGTTCCGTCTTAACAAAGAGGACGTCTCCGTCTGGAGACGTCAACCGAAAAACGGCTGCGTCCGATCCACCGGTTGTCTGCAACTCCCATGAGTAGCCGGTCAGTTCCTGTTCCCACGTGATTGGGAACGCAGGGCGGACTGGGGACATCTGGCTCCTAACAAGACTGCGGGTTCTGGCCAAGTATAAGTCGTTCTGAATCGATCCGACGTGCTCGACCACGAGCGGCATCGGGTCAGCTGCGGCTGTACAAATCATCGACGTAGGTTGTCTCGCAGCAGCTCGGTTTCACCAATGGAACGCATCCCGGGAGTGCACCTGACTTGGCACTATGGTGTCGATGCGGATCTTGAGCGCACGCGACGGGTACAAGTACCTACTGCCCATCGTCGCGGCCGTCGACGATGACAGGTCGTTGTCGACTGCTCTGGCGTGCTGCTACGCGGAGGCGGGGACGCCGCCCCCCGCCGCTGGTCTCGCCCACAATCTACGCCCCGCGTATCCGGTGACATCAGTAGGCTGGAACTGCGCACAGGCCAACATTCACAGGTGAGTGCGTTTACCGAACCTCGGCTAACCGAGTTCGACGTGCTCGGCGATGTAGCTTGCGGGCAGCGTGATCGTGGTGCGACGCCGTGATCCCGACCGCCGTACGGTGAGGGATCCGTCATCGTTTGCGTGCGCGACGTTCCAGCGGTCGCCGTTTTTCACCCAGCTCCGCCCGAGCGAGAGGCGCCGATTGTTCTCGCGGGTGATGATGAGATCACCGCGGGAAGCTTCGTTGCCGTCATGGAGCTTGACGCCGTCCATAGCGACGTCGCCCTGGAGGATTCGGTCGGTGCGGGCGCGGGTGTTGAGCGCGGAGACCGTGTCGAGGGTTTCCGCGATCAGCACCGTACTCTTTCCCGCTGCGAGGTCTGTGCGCCAGGCTTGGTAGGCGGCTTCGAGGATCTCGTCATATCCGCCCGGCGTAACGCGCTCGTGCGCAATGTAGGTATCGATGACGTCGGTGTCGCCGATCCGCAACTGCAGGGACGCCTGCTTCTCCCAGTCGTTCTTGAAGCGGCGCACATCGACCAGTTCCGGGGCGTCGCCGCGATCACGCACGAGCATCCCGAACGCGCCGCCCGCGTCGACGGCGGCGAGTTGCGCCCAATCGCCCACGAGCAGCACTTTCGCGCCGACCTGCTGGGCGTGGCTGGTGATGGCGTCGAGCGCGAACGTGCCACCGAGCGAGGCTTCGTCGATGATGACGAGCTGCCCGCGCGTGAGGTTCCATTTCCCGAGGCGATGCTCATGCAGCCACTTCGCTGTGTTCTCCGTCCCGATCTCCAGATCCCCGGCGAGGACGTCGGCGGCAGCGGCCGAGGGTGCGAGCCCGGTAACCGAGCCTGGCCCGTAGCGCCGCTCCCAGGCGCGGCGCAGGGCACGCATCGTCGTGGTCTTCCCAGTCCCTGCGGGGCCGACGAGGACGTCGAGGACGCGGCCGGAGACGCCGATCTTCGCGATCGCCTGCTCCTGATCCACCGACAGGGTATGCCCGTCGCGGTTCCTCGTTCTGGCGGCGTCCTCAATCCATGCCAGCGGCACGGTCGGCGCCGATCGATCATTCGACGCGGCAAAGAGCCGGTCTTCTGCCGCGAGCACCTGCTCGGAGGAGAACACCGTTCCGCCTTTGGGTCGGAACACGCTCGACCCGTCCGCACGGCGAAACAGCGGAGGGCTCGTCGCAAGCTCGGGCGGGGTGAGACGCAGCGAGACCCGTTCGGCAGCATCGACGATCTGCTGGGTGATAGCGTCCCGGTCGTTCGCGGACGCGAAGCGAAGATCCATCGTCTGCCGCACCGTCTCCGCGTGAAGGTTCCACCGCTTCCACGTCGCCCGCCGGTCACCTACCTGCTGCACCACAACCTCAGCGACCTCTTCGAGATCTTCCAACGGGATATCGTCCGCCCGCAGCAACGGTTCCTGCTCGCTACCGGCGAGCAGTGCCGACGCCCAGGTTGGCGCGTCCTCACCCAGCAACGTGGTCGCGCGTTCTCGCCACTGGGAGGTGAGGTCACTGAGAGAGTGCTCCTGTTTCGGGGGCCGGGTCTCGAGCGTGGCCTGCTGCCGGAACTGCCACACCAGCTTCGGGGATGGCTGCCTCCCGTGCTTTGAGACGTACTCGTCGACCAGCCGGTCTTTGACCTGCTCGATATCGCGTGTGCGGGAAGAGAACTCATCCATCAGCTCTTGCGGCACGCCGACGATCTCCCACGCAGTGGAGCGTCCGGCTCCGCGGTCGCGGGCTTCCCACCCGACGCCGAGGATCTGGGTGAGATGGTCGGAGAGGACGGCGTTGTAATGCTCCGATAGGCCCGTGACGGCGGCGTGGATAGCGCGGGAATCGAGCGTGCGCCACTTCCCGTCATCGACGGCTTGGACGCGGTTGGCGATCACGACGTGCGTGTGGAGTTGTGGGTCCGCGGCCCGAGAATCGTAGTGATCGTAGGCGGTCGCGATCACACCCCGCACGTCGACTTGCGCGACGGCGCCGCGCGGCCCTTTCGCGCCGACCCTGGTCATCGCGACGTCGCGCTCAAGCAGGGCGATCACGTCTCGGATCGCGGCGTGGTGGGCTTGAGCGACGAGTGCCTGAGTTCCGCCATCGGCAACTGCCCAGAGGGTCGACACGGACTTCGGGACCGAGAACGTGAGGTCGAACCCTGCGACGGGCGCATTCGTGGGCTTCTGTGCCTCCTCCGCCTCGATCAGCGCTTGCTGCGCGGCACGCTCACCTGCGGTAAGGGACTTCGGGAGTTGATCGAGGCGGCGCTGCGTCCGCTCGCCCGCGGTGGCAAACTTTCGGTAGGGACGCCCCAGTTGCTCGCCGCTGTTCGGATCCTGCCCGTGCCCCATGAGGCGCCGTAACTGCTCCTCGCTCACCGAGGCACCGACGGCGATCTCTCCGGCGAGTCCTGGGAGGCCGGCCCCGAGCCAGATGCCGGGAGGCGTTCCTGCTTCAAGGTAGTACCTTGTCAGCGCTGACGACGCATCGCGATCCCCGTCGCCAGCGACAACTGCGTTCAGCAGGTACCGGTACCCGTCCCCAGCGGTCATGACCCTGATCGAAATCGTCACACTGGGCAGGTGCGCCGCAGATCTTGGGATCTACCCTCGGAAGGCGGAGAGCGCGATGTTTGCGTCAATGCAGGGAGATAGCGAAGAGCGCGCTTCAACGGAGATGCTCGAATGGGTCCACGACGGATTGGAGTCCGTGGTCGCGGCAGACGTAGATGATTCGCACGCCGTACCCGTCGGCGCCGCTCGGCTCGGGGTCGCATTCTGCGCGGCAGACGTTACAGAGCCGGTGCTCGTTGCTCCCCCAGACCGTGACCTCGATATCGTCGGGGATCTCCATTCCGTCGAACTCCATATGCGGAGGTTAGCTGTCGCGGATTGAGTCGTGTCAAGATGCGGCACCGATGCTAAACCGCCGTTACCTATGGTCATCGCGCCGGTCGCGCACTCGACGCTTAGTTCTTGAGGTACTCGAGGACGGCGATGACGCGCTTGTTCCCTGTGCGCTCGTTAAGGTCGAGCATGGTGAAGATGCTGCTGATGTGCCGTTCCGCGATCGCGACGCGACATACACACGGTCCCTGATTTGCTCGTTTGTGAGCCCCGTAGCCATGAGCGAATCGTCAGTATCGCGGAGGAGGTGCTGCGGAAGCGGGAAAGGATTGACCTTACTGACGCAGAGACCCAAAGTGCGAGCATCCCTCATCGCTTTGATGCCAGCCCTTCAACCATTGCAACTAACCCGAACTCGAAATCTAGGTCTTGATCGACAGGCTCACATCCGTTGTCGAGCGCTGTTTGTTCTTCTAGTACGAAACCGACCGTATAGCGGCTGATAGCCATGAGAGCTCGGACCGCAGAGCCCTCAGCGAATCCTTCGGACACGAGAAACTCGATCTGACTTTCGGGGGCATCCGAGCCCGCTGGCATCTGGTCACTCTTTTGACGGTGAAACTCTGCGTGCAGCCGTGCTCCATCCCGGACTGCCAGAAGCGCTGTCCGGAAGCTCCGCGCGTTGCGCAGGAGAAAGTCGTCCCAGCGCTCCCCTGACTCTGGGAGTGAGGCGTGGTGTTCGCGATCAAGCACATCAGCTGCGAGCGATCCGAGCAGGTGGGCCTTTGTCCGAAAGTGCCAGTAGAGCGCTGGCTGCTGCACCCGCAGATGCGCAGCCAGCGCCCGCGTGGTGAAACCGTCGATCCCCGTGTTATTGAGCACATGCCTCGCACCGCGCAAGACTGCTGCACGATCGAGTCGCGCTTGTTTCTGAGCCATGCTTGCACTTTATCATCGATAACTTTATCGTTGATAAGGTGTCATCTCTCACTTCCGCTCGTGGCTCGTTGGCCACGGTCCTCATCACGGCTAGCCTCGACGCCGCCGGCATGGGCCTGGTGATGCCGATTCTTCCCGCACTGCTACACGAGGCAGGGGTCACCGCTGATGCGGTTCCGCTGAACGTCGGAGTGCTGATCGCGCTCTACGCGGTAATGCAGTTCATCTTTGCCCCCGTACTGGGAACGCTGTCGGACCGATTCGGCCGCCGCCGGGTGCTGCTTGTTTCCCTGGCCGGTGCGACCGTCGACTATCTCGTGCTCGCCACGACGTCCGCTCTGTCGGTGTTCTATATCGCCCGCGCAGTGGCTGGGATAACCGGAGCGACCAATGCGGTCACCGCCACCGTGATCGCCGACATCACGCCACCCCACCAGCGCGCCAAGCGTTTCGGTTTACTCAGTGCCTGCTATGGCGGCGGAATGATCGCGGGGCCAGCCATGGGTGGACTGTTCGGTGCCATCTCGCCACATCTGCCGTTTTTGCTCGCTGCTCTTCTCTCAGCGAGCAATCTGGCACTCACCTTTATCCTGTTACGCGAGACCCGTCCTGATTCCCCTGCGCGCTCTGCGTCGCTCGCTCAGCATCGTGGTCGCCCCGGCCTCAGCGCGGTGCCTGGGATTACCTTCCTATTAGTCGCATTCGGCCTTGTTCAATTCATTGGGCAGGCTCCAGGTGCGACCTGGGTGCTGTTTACTGAACACCGCCTCGACTGGAGTCCCGTCGAAGTTGGAATCTCCCTGTCCGTCTTCGGGATCGTACAGGTTCTCGTGCAGGCCCTCCTTACTGGCCGCATCGTGGAGTGGATCGGTGAGGCAAAAACAGTCATCATCGGGTGTATTACCGACGCCTTGGGTCTCGTAGGCCTGGCGATTGTCACTGACGCATTTTCCATGGCGCCTATCTTGGCGGCACTGGGGATCGGTGGCATCGGCCTCCCCGCTCTGCAAACCCTTCTCTCCCAGCGCGTCGATGAACAGCACCAAGGGCGCCTCCAGGGTGTGCTCGCCAGCATCAACAGCGTCACATCGATCTTCGGACCGGTCGCTTTCACAACGATCTTCGCGCTCACTTACATCAACGCCGACGGCTTCCTCTGGCTCTGCGCCGCAGCACTCTACGTGCCCTGCGTGATTCTCATCATGCGTGGTACAGCAGCGTCTCCGAAGTTCGGCTCTTGGGCGAGCGGCGACTCGATGTGAGTTGTGAGACGTGAGCAGGAGCAACACGGCGGCGACACTGCTTCGCCATGGCCGACTAGCGAGACGGCGCCACCGGGAAACTCGGCATCATCTACCAAGGACAGGTCAGCTGGGAGCCTGATAGACCCATCGAAATGTGCGTGCCGATCGCGGAGAAGGGCCGGGCGCATCGGATCGAGCCATAGCACCATGAGTCTTCACGGAAGTGCGTCGACGGAGACTTCGTTGTGAACCGGGCCAAGGGAGAGCTGGAGGCCCTCTCCGAGTGGCTTGCCGATGACATGAGCTGGACGCTCATCGAGAAATCCACACACAGCGGCCCCAGTGCAGCCCGAGAGGTGCGCCCGCCGTTCTCCCGAGCGGGTGGAGGTCATTTCTGTCGTCACCCACGGACGACGCGCTTCCTGCGACGGCTACCTCGAGGCTGGAGGAATGCGCGTCCGTTTCAGCCATGCGTTCCGCGTCGTCAGCACCCCCAAGACCTCGATGATCGCAGAACTGCGACGCTACTGCATCGAGACGCAGGTTGACTGAGGCCTGTGCGGACAGCACGAACGACCCTTGAGCCCGTAATCTGGGAACCGCAGAAACTACCCGATCGAAACGCAACTACTTTGCCGACCCTACGGGGTTGGCTCGCGTCCTTGGCCGCGACCGTGCTCAGGAGGCGCTTGTAGCCATCCCTCGCGATCATCACGCGCATCGAAACCGTCACGACGCTACTGCCTTCGACGATCAGGGGAGCGGGGACTGATCGCGGACGCGCTGTCCACTTTGGTTAAAAGATTGCGCCGCTGTAGACGACCGCCATCTAGATGCCGACGATGACCATGCTCTCGAGTGCGCCACTACCCACCATTAGTGTGGTCAGGGTCGGCTTCAGGTGATGAGTCCGTGTCGGTAGGCGGTGATGGCGGCGTGGACACGGTTGTCGATGCCGAGGGTGTTGAAGAGCTGGGAGACGTATTGCTTGACGGTGCCTTCGGACAGATGCATGGCCCTGCCGATCTGGGCGTTGGAGAGTCCGCGAGCGATGTGGGTGAGGAGCTCGATCTGGCGCTCGGTGAGCAGGGCAGTGAGTTCGTCTCGCGCGGTTCGGGTGCGGTGGCCCGCTCGTTGCTCGGCGGCGAGCCAGCGGGCGACTCGAGGGGAGAACGCGCCTCCGCCGTGCGCGAGGGCCCTGACGCCGGCAATGAGTTGCTGAGGTTCGTCGGACTTGAGGAGGAAACCGAGGGCGCCGGCGTTGATCGCATCGGCGATGAGATGGTCGTCAGAAAAGGTGGTGAGCATGGCGATCGGAAGCTCGGGCAGTCGGTGCCGGATCTCACGGAGAGCTCCGATGCCGTCGAGTCGTGGCATCTGGATGTCCAGCAGTGCGACGTCAACGCGGTGTGTTGCCGCGGCGTCGACGGCCTCGTGGCCGTTGCTGGCGAGGGCGGTGATGTCAAGGTCAGTGGCGGAGGCGAGAATAGCGGCGACGCCGGTGCGGACGAGCTGGTCGTCATCCGCGATCAGGACACGGATCGGCGGGGTGTCGGTGCGATCCTCCGGGGTCATGGCGTGGGAACCGTTCCGATCCTGCTGACCTGGTCGGAGGCGAAGCAGACGACGTGGACGTCGACTCGTTCGAAGAAGCTGATTTCCGCCTCGTAATAGTGACAGGTCTCGTCGGGGCGAGGCGGGAACTCATCGCGTGGAGGATCGAGCATCTCCAGGGCGGGGAGGGATCGCTCGACCGTCTCCTGGGTGTCTCCGACGGAGATGTCCGCAAACTGTGCCGTGGTCATCACAGATAGCGTGTTGGCGAGCACGAAGTAAGCGACCGCGATGAACACGAGTGCGCCGAGGATGGCTGTGGGAACGGCGATGGCAGCACGGGTGGCGCGGGATCGAAGGGTCGCGGCATCGTCCTCGGCGGCGACGATGTCGCCATCAGGTGCTGCGCTGTCCGCGGATGGGCGTGCGTGCGCGGGAAGGGTGAGGGTCAGTGCGAACTCGGTCGGCATCTGATGGACGGTGAGGGCGCCGCCCAGCATCGCGGCGCGATGCCGCAGGCCATGCAGTCCGAATCCACCATCGAGCGGATGGGCTGAGGACGCCTCCTCGTCACGCGGATTGCAAACGATCGCAGTGACAATATCGCCCTCGACCTCGATGCGCACGGTGACCGGTTGCCCAGGAGCGTGCTTGGACGCGTTGGTGAGTCCTTCCTGCACCACCCGCGCGACAGTGTTGAGCGCTTCATCGCTGAGTCGGTCGGACAGATCTGCGGCGATGTGCGTTTCCACGTGCATCTCGGCCTGACGAGCACCGGTCACTGCTTCGTCGATGCTCGGGGGGCTCCATCCGGCAGCCGGGTCTTCGGACTGGCGCAGCAGTCGAACGGCGAGGCCGAGCTGATCCGCCGCGTCCGCTGCGATCGTGCGGATACCGGAGACCTCTGCCCGGTCGGTATCCGGAAGCGTGGGTGTGAGGGAGAGCTGTCCGAGCCGGACGGCGATGAGCGTCAAGGAGTGGCCGAGGCCGTCGTGCATCTCCGCGGCAAGGCTCATCCGCTCTCGTTGCAGGACCTCACGGGTCTGGCTTGCCCGTCGTCTGGATTCGATCGCGGCAAGCTCCCAGCCTCGGCGGTGAAACTCTCGCCTCTGCGACACCGCGCGCCGCGTGGTCAGCGGTGCGGCGAGCACCAGGGCGGTCAGCAGACCATACACAAGGCCCTCGACGATCTCCTCGACTCGCAACTCGGGGAGCCTGACGACGGTAGCGGCGAGCACGGAACCAGCAAGGATCACGCGCACCCGCGCAGCCGGGGTTGCGAACATCAGCACGATCGCAGCAGTCGCAATAAGGCTCAGCACCAGCACGGGAGCATCGGGCAACCAACGCGTGGACGTGCCGCCGCTGATCGCGACGACGCATCCAACGATGGTCTGCCGACGGCGGAGCGTCGCGGGATCATTGGAGCTACCACTCATACTCCCAATCTATGCGCGCGACTCCGACCGGTGAACTCACGATCGTTAGGTCATGAATGGGCATTCGGCAATATCGGCACGTTGACCCGTGAATCTACCGTCGTATGCATGGTCGATCTTCTCCGCATGTTCCTTGCACAGGCAGGCGAGCACGTCACGCTCCTGCTCGGGCTCTGTTGCAAAGATTGGCGGCAGTCAGAGGTAGGCTGTCGCTCTGCGCCGATCAGGCGGCTGCTGCGAAATGGTGGTTGAGCATGCCCATG
>NZ_JBIBVH010000014.1:0-10619 GCF_043080205.1 Leucobacter sp. NPDC015123
CTGGAAATGGCGCCACTTGAAATCCGTCATCGTTCCGTCCGTCCAATCTCCGCCAAGCATGCTCAAGCTTCACGATTTTTGCAACAGAGCCTCACATCACCCTGGAAATGGCGCCACTTGAAATCCGTCATCGTTCCGTCCGTCCAATCTCCGCCAAGCATGCTCAAGCTTCACGATTTTTGCAACAGAGCCATATCGACAACCTCTCGCGCAACCAAGACATCGCGGTCGGACTGCAAGTGATCTTGAAGCCACGGGCCCGTCCCACCCCGACATGGACCTCGATGCCCGAACGGACGTTAGATTTCGAGTTCTAGGCGTTCTGCGATGAAGGTTGGATCCCAGCCGGGATTGAAAGTGTCGACGTGGGTGAATCCGAGCCGCTCGTATAGGCCACGCAGGTTCGGGTGGCAGTCGAGCCGCAGCTTGGCGCACCCCTGCGTTCGCGCGGCATGGCGGCAAGCCTCGATCAGCGCGGAGCTGACACCCCGGCCCGCATGTGTCCGTCGCACCGCGAGCTTGTGCAGATATGCGGCCTCCCCCTTGAGGGCGTCGGGCCAGAACTCGGGATCCTCGGCCGACAAGGTGCAACAGCCGACGATGCCGTCGCTGCAACTCGCGACTAGGAGCTCGGATCTCAGGACGAAGGTCTCCGCGAATGTCCGGTCGATCCGCGCGACGTCCCAGGCGGGCGTTCCCTTGGCGGACATCCACGCCGCAGCGTCGTGCATCAGCCGCACAACCTCGTCGATATCACCCGAGCAGGCGACCCGAACGTTCGGAGGCTCCTCGCTGTCCATTCGCTCCCCTGGCGCGGTATGAACCGCCGCCTCATAGTGCAGTTTGATCCTGACGAGCCCAGCATGTCTGCGCCCACCTTCGCGGAACCTGACCAGGGTCCGCTAGCGGGCGGCCGGAAGGTGAATGCTAGGCATGATCTAACCCTCGGTCTCTGGCGTCGCGACTGCGAAATTTCGCGAGGGTTTCCGAGAAGGTGATTGCGCTTCGCAGATCTCCAGGCGCGTGGGTGCGGACGTAGTCAGCGCCATTGCCGATCGCGTGAAGTTCCGCCGCAAGGCTCGCTGGACCCAGATCCTTTACAGGAAGGCCAACGGTGGCGCCCAAGAAGGATTTCCGCGACACCGAGACCAATAGCGGAAGCCCCAACGCCGACTTCAGCTTTTGAAGGTTCGACAGCACGTGCAGCGATGTTTCCGGTGCGGGGCTCAAGAAAAATCCCATCCCCGGATCGAGGATGAGCCGGTCGGCAGCGACCCCGCTCCGTCGCAAGGCGGAAACCCGCGCCTCGAAGAACCGCACAATCTCGTCGAGCGCGTCTTCGGGTCGAAGGTGACCGGTGCGGGTGGCGATGCCATCCCGCTGCGCTGAGTGCATAACCACCAGCCTGCAGTCCGCCTCAGCAATATCGGGATAGAGCGCAGGGTCAGGAAATCCTTGGATATCGTTCAGGTAGCCCACGCCGCGCTTGAGCGCATAGCGCTGGGTTTCCGGTTGGAAGCTGTCGATTGAAACACGGTGCATCTGATCGGACAGGGCGTCTAAGAGCGGCGCAATACGTCTGATCTCATCGGCCGGCGATACAGGCCTCGCGTCCGGATGGCTGGCGGCCGGTCCGACATCCACGACGTCTGATCCGACTCGCAGCATTTCGATCGCCGCGGTGACAGCGCCGGCGGGGTCTAGCCGCCGGCTCTCATCGAAGAAGGAGTCCTCGGTGAGATTCAGAATGCCGAACACCGTCACCATGGCGTCGGCCTCCGCAGCGACTTCCACGATGGGGATCGGGCGAGCAAAAAGGCAGCAATTATGAGCCCCATACCTACAAAGCCCCACGCATCAAGCTTTTGCCCATGAAGCAACCAGGCAATGGCTGTAATTATGACGACGCCGAGTCCCGACCAGACTGCATAAGCAACACCGACAGGGATGGATTTCAGAACCAGAGAAAGAAAATAAAATGCGATGCCATAACCGATTATGACAACGGCGGAAGGGGCAAGCTTAGTAAAGCCCTCGCTAGATTTTAATGCGGATGTTGCGATTACTTCGCCAACTATTGCGATAACAAGAAAAAGCCAGCCTTTCATGATATATCTCCCAATTTGTGTAGGGCTTATTATGCACGCTTAAAAATAATAAAAGCAGACTTGACCTGATAGTTTGGCTGTGAGCAATTATGTGCTTAGTGCATCTAACTTTGTGGGTATAGGAAGTTCAACCGCCCTTTTTTGCGAGTCTGGCAGGTAGGAAGCGGGGGCGTGTCCGATTTTTTGTGTGTGAGGCGGTTTAGTCCGGAAGTCTCTTTCAGCGAGCCAGCGTGAATCGGTCTTCGTAGATTATCGCGAACTGGTTCATCGCCGCCTTCCAGTGCTGAGACGCGCGGCTCCACTCGGCGGTGATGTTCCGCAGCGCCAGCCAGATCAGCTTGGTGGCGGCCTCGTCGCTGGGGAAGTGGCCGCGGGTCTTGATGATCTTGCGCAGGCGCGCATGCACGCTCTCGATTGCGTTGGTCGTGTAGATCACCCGGCGCACGTCCGGCGGGAACGCGAAGAACGGCACCACGCGCGTCCAGGCACGGCGCCAGGCGGCGACCACCGTCGGGAAGCGCTCGCCCCAGTCGCCGGCCTCGAACGCATCCAGCTCGGCCTCTGCGGCCTCGGCGGTCGGGGCCGTGTAGATCGGCTTGATCGCCGCCGCCAGCGCCTTGCGGTCCTTCCAGCCCGCATAGTCCAGGCTGTTGCGGATCAGGTGCACGATGCAGGTCTGCAGCGTGGTCGCCGGGAACACCGCTTCCAGCGCCTCCGGGAAGCCCTTCAGGCCGTCAGCCACGCCGATCAGGATGTCGTTGACGCCGCGCGTCTTGAGGTCGTTGAACACCTTCATCCAGAACTTCGCGCCCTCGGTGTTCTCGATCCACAGCCCGAGGATGTCGCGGGTGCCGTCGGCCAGCACGCCCAGCGCCAGATACACCGCCTTGTTGCGCACCACGCCGTCCTCGCGGATCTTCACCCGCAGCGCGTCGAAGAACACCACCGGATACATCGCTTCCAGCGGCCGCGCCTGCCATGCGGTGACCTCGGCCATCACCTCGTCGGTGACCTTGCTGATGAACTCCGGCGACACCTCGACGCTGTACATCTCGGCCAGGTGCCCCTGGATCTCACGCACCGTCATGCCGCGGGCGTACATCGAGACGATCCGATCGTCGAACCCGGCGAAGCGACGCTCGTGCTTGGGGATCAGCTGCGGCTCGAACGTACCCGTCCGGTCGCGCGGCACGTCGATGCGCAGCGGACCCTCGTCGGTCAGCACCGTCTTGCCGCTGCGGCCGTTGCGGTGGTTGCCGCTCCCGCCCTCGGCGTCGGCCAGGTGCAGGCCGAGCTCCGCGCCCAGCGCCCGCTCGATCACGGCCTTCTTCAGCTGCTGGAACACGGCTTCGACCCCGGCCGCGTCCATCGGACCCGGGATCAGCTTCTCGAGAAATTCCTTCGGCAGATCAATGGCCGGCGTGACCACCGGCGTCTTCTTCTTGCGTGGCATACATGCTCCTTGGCAGCATCATGGTATGCCTCTCACACAAAATTTCTGACACCCTCGGAAGCGGCCGCGCAAGCGCCGCTTTGGGCACAGATCGGGCACAGATCGGGGGTTCATGCGTGGGTTTTCGACATCGCGGGGCCACGCAGCGGCTCAGTGCGTAGCCATTTCTCACCGAAACCCGGCACAGGGCCGAGCGCAGCCCTGCGGGGTCGTGGCCGCATCGGATCGGACTCTGGCTTGGCTGCCGGCTGTGTGGCCGGCACCTCGTCACGCGGCCGGCGGCGGCGCGCGCGCTGCGGGCCGGTAGTGCGCTTGCTCCAGCGCGCCGTGTTTCTCGAAGTGGGCGAGGATGGCGCGAATGGCCTTGGGGTCTTCGATGCTGGCGACGATCCGCACCGCGCCGCCGCAGTGGGCACAGGTGGTGACGTCGATGGAAAAGACCCGCTTGAGCCGTTGCGCCCAGCTCATCGCACGGCGCTTCTGCTCGGGGCTGCGCGGCTCGTCGTGGGCGCTTGCGTCAACCGGCACCGCATCGCCCGCAGGCCGCCTGCCGCGCCCCGAGGGCGTCAGCTGCGCACGCAGGTTTGCATTCGGGGCGAATACGCCGTGGAAGCGGGTGAGATGCGCGCGAGGTGGCGGGACCAGTGCCGCCAGCTTGGCGATGAAGTCCACCGCATCCCATTCGACATGCGTGGTCCCATTTCGCCACGGCGTCTTGAGCTGATACCGCACCCTACCCTGCGGTGAGATCGACAGCCGCTGCTCGCTGATCGCCGGGCGCGTGATGTAGCGGCACAGCTTTTCGAGCTTGTGGCTTTCGTGTGCTTCCGCGGCCACGCCGGCATGCAGCGAGAAGCCGCCGACCTTGCCGGCGTCGCCCTCCAGCGAGCCTGCGTCACCGGGCAATGTTTGCAGCGTGACGACCTTGCGGCCAGCGTCGCGACCGGTGGCGATGCGGTAGGTCATCGAACTCATCCGCAGCCCATCCATGCCGTCGTCGCTACCCGCGCTGTCGGACAGGAACACGGATTCGTCTTCGCCTTCGAGCCAGCCGCGGCGCGACAGGTGCCGGCACACGCGATGCGCGATGGTGCCGGCCAGTTCCGTCAGTTGCGCCGATGTGGGCGCACGGGTGCGGTGCAGGCGCGGCTTGCGCTGCGGACGCTCGGTGGTGTCCTCGTACACGCCGTCGAGCCACAGCATGTGGAAGTGAACATTCAGGTTCAGCGCGCTGCCGAAGCGCTGGATCAGGGTCACCGCGCCGCATTGCGCGCTGGCGTGGTCGACGCCGGCTTGATCGGCCAACCAGCCGGCGATCACACGATGCACGATGCCCAGCACCGGGCCGATGGCCTCCGGCTTGCTGGCGAACAGGAAGCGCAGCGGGTACGGAAAACTCAGCACCCATTGCCGCACCGGCCGCGGGCCAAACACCTCCTCCACCAGGTGCCGCGCGCTCTCGGCCATGCGCCGCGCCCCGCAGCTGGGGCAGAAGCCGCGCTTCTTGCAGGAGAAGGCCACCAGCCTCTCGGCCCGGCACTGCTCGCACACCACGCGCAGGAAACCGTGCTCGAGCACGCCGCAACGCAGGTAGGTCTCGAACTCCTCGCGCACATACTCGGGCAGCGGGCGGTCTTCGGCCTCAAGACGCGCGATGAAGTCCGGGTAGTGCGCCTGCACTAGCGCGTACAGCAGCGTGCGCTCGGGCAGGTGGCGCGCGTAACGCGCAGCGGCGTGGGCGGCCGGCAGTGGCGCGCACACCTCGGCCTGCCGCCGGGGTGCGGTCAGGCGCGGCACGCAGCGCTCCGTTGCAGGGACGGCTGCTCAGGGTTGCGCCCGCGAGCACGCGTTCATATCGGCGTTTTCTGATCTTCGCGTCAGACATTGCCGCGGGGCGGGTAGGAAGTCTCCCGCCTCGGACGCCAGAACGCACAAAGCCCGGCACGAGGCCGGGCTTTGTGGTCTTGCTTGATGGATCGCGGGGCTTAGAAATCCATGCCGCCCATGCCGCCCATGCCGCCGCCCGGAGCGGCCGGCTCTTCCTTCTTCGGCGCTTCGGCCACCATCGCTTCGGTGGTGATCATCAGGCCGGCGATGGACGCCGCGTTCTGCAGCGCGGAGCGCGTGACCTTGGTCGGGTCCAGGATGCCGAACTCGATCATGTCGCCGAACTCGCCGTTGGCGGCGTTGTAGCCGAACGCGCCGGTGCCTTCGGCGACGCGGTTCAGCACCACGCTCGGCTCGTCGCCGGCGTTGGTGACGATCTCGCGCAGCGGGGCTTCCATCGCGCGCAGGGCGATCGCGATGCCGTGGTTCTGGTCCTCGTTGGCGCCCTTCAGCTCGGCGATCGCGGCCTTGGCACGGATCAGGGCGACGCCGCCGCCCGGGACGATGCCTTCCTCGACCGCCGCACGGGTGGCATGCAGGGCGTCTTCGACGCGCGCCTTCTTTTCCTTCATCTCGACTTCGGTGGCGGCGCCGACCTTGATCACCGCAACGCCCCCGGCCAGCTTGGCCACGCGCTCCTGCAGCTTCTCGCGGTCGTAGTCCGAGGTGGTCTCCTCGATCTGCGCCTTGATCTGCTTGATGCGGGCTTCGATGTCCGCGGTGTCGCCGGCGCCGTCGATGATGGTGGTGTTCTCCTTCGAGACCTGCACCTTCTTCGCGCGGCCGAGGTCGTTGATGGTCGCCTTCTCGAGCGAGAGGCCGACTTCCTCGGAGATCACGGTGCCGCCGGTGAGGATGGCCATGTCCTCCAGCATCGCCTTGCGGCGGTCGCCGAAGCCCGGGGCCTTGACCGCGCAGACCTTCACGATGCCGCGGATGGTGTTGACCACCAGCGTGGCCAGCGCCTCGCCCTCGACGTCCTCGGCGACGATCAGCAGCGGCTTGCCGGCCTTGGCCACGCCCTCGAGGATCGGCAGCAGGTCGCGGACGTTCGAGATCTTCTTGTCGTGCAGCAGGATGAACGGATCCTCCAGCTCGGCCTGCATCGACTGCGGGTTGTTGATGAAGTACGGCGACAGGTAGCCGCGGTCGAACTGCATGCCCTCGACGACGTCGAGCTCGTTCTCCAGGCCCGAGCCCTCCTCGACGGTGATCACGCCTTCCTTGCCGACCTTGTCCATGGCCTTGGCGATCAGCTCGCCGATGTCGGTGTCGGAGTTGGCCGAGATCGAACCGACCTGGGCGATCTCCTTGCTGGTCGAGCAGGGCTTGGAGATCTTCTTCAGCTCCTCGACGGCCGAGGTGACGGCCTTGTCGATGCCGCGCTTGAGGTCCATCGGGTTCATGCCGGCGGCCACGGCCTTCATGCCCTCGCGGATCAGGGCCTGGGCCAGCACGGTGGCGGTGGTGGTGCCGTCGCCGGCGTTGTCGGAGGTCTTGGAAGCGACTTCCTTGACCATCTGCGCGCCCATGTTCTCGAACTTGTCGGCCAGTTCGATCTCCTTGGCGACGGACACGCCGTCCTTGGTGATCGTCGGGGCGCCGAAGCTCTTCTCGAGCACGACGTTGCGGCCCTTCGGGCCCAGGGTCGCCTTGACGGCGTTGGCGAGCACGTTCACGCCGCGGACCATGCGGGCGCGGGCGTCTTCACCGAAACGAATATCCTTGGCAGCCATTGCGGAATTACCTCAGTTCTGTGATTGCGGGTTGGGATGCGGCGAAGCGGCGGGCTCAGCCCAGCACGGCGAAGATGTCGTCTTCCTTCACCACCAGGTACTCGGTGCCGTCGAGCTTGACCTCGGTGCCGGCGTACTTGCCGAACAGCACCTGGTCGCCGACCTTGACCTTCGGCGCGCGCACGTTGCCGTTGTCGAACACCTTGCCCTCGCCCACGGCGACGACCTGGCCCTTGATCGGCTTCTCGGTGGCCGAATCCGGGATCACGATACCACCGGCGGAGACCTTCTCTTCCTCGGTGCGCTTGATGACGACGCGGTCGTACAGCGGCTTGATGTTAATCGCCGCGCATATCTTCCTCGTGGGGCTACCCATCGCCTTTATCGCGCGCCGCCGCGACCGTGCGCGCGCGCAAAAATTCGCCGCCTGATCGCCTCGGGCAATCATCCTTGTCGAGGGTGCCAAGCTGTTCTTTACTGAAGAACGTCCCGACATCCTTGTTGAAGAGGCGGCGGGCTTGTGGGCCTGATGCTATGCGGCTGGGCGAGAGGGAGGAATATATGTCCGGAATAATCGACGACTCAGTCGCGGCGTTGTTTCGGCTTCAGCGCTGCCGCCGCTGGCGCGGCGTGGCGCGCCTCGAGCCATTCGATGCCGAAGGAAACGATATCGGCCGCGTCGATCAGCCGGGATTGCGCGCCGCCGACCGGGCCTTGCGCAACCCTGGTGCGGGCGAGATAGTCGCGGGCGATCCGTTCGACCGCGTCGGGGCCGTCGGGCGCGGCATATTCGTCGAGGATGCCGTTCGAATCCCAGTCGGACGTGGTGACCCAGACGCGCTTGCCTTCGCGCAGTAAGGGCATCGAATAAGTGACGCGGCGCTTGCCCTCGATCCGCGCCACCGCTTCGGCATAATGGAGCGCGGTGACTGCATCGGGCCCGGCGCCGATCGACAGGATTTTTCCTGCGTGGGCGAGAAAACGCGCGATCGGCGAGCGGGGGCCATAAGCGGCGCCCATCTCGTGCGGCGCCACCAGCCACGCCGCATCGGGCCCGATCGCCGCCATCGATGCGTCGGGATGGGCGCTGCGCCGACACCCCGGATAGGTTCGGATAAATTCGTTGATCGCGCCAAAGCCGGGGTAGGCGGGCGCATGGTCGGGGTCGAACGCAGGCCAGCTTTGGGCGATGGCGGCGGGCGGCGCATCATGACCCAGCGTCTGTTCATAGGGCGAATCGCGCCACGAGACGAAGGCGAGAATATTCCCGGTGGGGCCGACGGCCTCGATCAGCGCATCGACAAGTGTCTGCGGTCCGTCCGCCAGCGGCCCGACGGCGCGCAACGACACATGCGGCATCACCATATCGCCTGAGCGCACGCCGAGGTCGCGCAATTGCCGGACCAGCTCGCTTTTGGACCAGGGCGTCGCGGGTGCCGTCGCGGGTTCGTGCAAATCGCCGTTTTTGCGGGGATCAGTCATCATGATATATCTCCCAATTTGTGTAGGGCTTATTATGCACGCTTAAAAATAATAAAAGCAGACTTGACCTGATAGTTTGGCTGTGAGCAATTATGTGCTTAGTGCATCTAACGCTTGAGTTAAGCCGCGCCGCGAAGCGGCGTCGGCTTGAACGAATTGTTAGACATTATTTGCCGACTACCTTGGTGATCTCGCCTTTCACGTAGTGAACAAATTCTTCCAACTGATCTGCGCGGGAGGCCAAGCGATCTTCTTCTTGTCCAAGATAAGCCTGTCTAGCTTCAAGTATGACGGGCTGATACTGGGCCGGCAGGCGCTCCATTGCCCAGTCGGCAGCGACATCCTTCGGCGCGATTTTGCCGGTTACTGCGCTGTACCAAATGCGGGACAACGTAAGCACTACATTTCGCTCATCGCCAGCCCAGTCGGGCGGCGAGTTCCATAGCGTTAAGGTTTCATTTAGCGCCTCAAATAGATCCTGTTCAGGAACCGGATCAAAGAGTTCCTCCGCCGCTGGACCTACCAAGGCAACGCTATGTTCTCTTGCTTTTGTCAGCAAGATAGCCAGATCAATGTCGATCGTGGCTGGCTCGAAGATACCTGCAAGAATGTCATTGCGCTGCCATTCTCCAAATTGCAGTTCGCGCTTAGCTGGATAACGCCACGGAATGATGTCGTCGTGCACAACAATGGTGACTTCTACAGCGCGGAGAATCTCGCTCTCTCCAGGGGAAGCCGAAGTTTCCAAAAGGTCGTTGATCAAAGCTCGCCGCGTTGTTTCATCAAGCCTTACGGTCACCGTAACCAGCAAATCAATATCACTGTGTGGCTTCAGGCCGCCATCCACTGCGGAGCCGTACAAATGTACGGCCAGCAACGTCGGTTCGAGATGGCGCTCGATGACGCCAACTACCTCTGATAGTTGAGTCGATACTTCGGCGATCACCGCTTCCCTCATGATGTTTAACTTTGTTTTAGGGCGACTGCCCTGCTGCGTAACATCGTTGCTGCTCCATAACATCAAACATCGACCCACGGCGTAACGCGCTTGCTGCTTGGATGCCCGAGGCATAGACTGTACAAAAAAACAGTCATAACAAGCCATGAAAACCGCCACTGCGCCGTTACCACCGCTGCGTTCGGTCAAGGTTCTGGACCAGTTGCGTGAGCGCATACGCTACTTGCATTACAGTTTACGAACCGAACAGGCTTATGTCCACTGGGTTCGTGCCTTCATCCGTTTCCACGGTGTGCGTCACCCGGCAACCTTGGGCAGCAGCGAAGTCGAGGCATTTCTGTCCTGGCTGGCGAACGAGCGCAAGGTTTCGGTCTCCACGCATCGTCAGGCATTGGCGGCCTTGCTGTTCTTCTACGGCAAGGTGCTGTGCACGGATCTGCCCTGGCTTCAGGAGATCGGAAGACCTCGGCCGTCGCGGCGCTTGCCGGTGGTGCTGACCCCGGATGAAGTGGTTCGCATCCTCGGTTTTCTGGAAGGCGAGCATCGTTTGTTCGCCCAGCTTCTGTATGGAACGGGCATGCGGATCAGTGAGGGTTTGCAACTGCGGGTCAAGGATCTGGATTTCGATCACGGCACGATCATCGTGCGGGAGGGCAAGGGCTCCAAGGATCGGGCCTTGATGTTACCCGAGAGCTTGGCACCCAGCCTGCGCGAGCAGCTGTCGCGTGCACGGGCATGGTGGCTGAAGGACCAGGCCGAGGGCCGCAGCGGCGTTGCGCTTCCCGACGCCCTTGAGCGGAAGTATCCGCGCGCCGGGCATTCCTGGCCGTGGTTCTGGGTTTTTGCGCAGCACACGCATTCGACCGATCCACGGAGCGGTGTCGTGCGTCGCCATCACATGGGCTCTGTTGCAAAGATTGGCGGCAGTCAGAGGTAGGCTGTCGCTCTGCGCCGATCAGGCGGCTGCTGCGAAATGGTGGTTGAGCATGCCCATG
>NZ_JBIBVH010000015.1:0-5574 GCF_043080205.1 Leucobacter sp. NPDC015123
TGTTCGGCGGTGTCCTACTCTCCCACGAGGTCCCCCTCGCAGTACCATCGGCGCTGTCAGCCTTAGCTTCCGGGTTCGGAATGTGACCGGGCGTTTCCCTGACGCTATAACCACCGAAACTCTATTGACATGAAACCAACCCCGACCAGGCACGTAACATGCTGGGGTTGTGGCCATACGTCAAGAACCACAAAGTAGACGCGAACATCGTTACACAACTCACTCATGCCCCAAAACACTATTTGGGATGAAGTCAAGTCATCGGCTTATTAGTACCAGTCAGCTCCACACGTTACCGCGCTTCCACATCTGGCCTATCAACCCAGTCATCTACTGGGAGCCTCACAGGAGTAAACTCCTACGGAAATCTCATCTTGAGGCCGGCTTCCCGCTTAGATGCTTTCAGCGGTTATCCATCCCGAACGTAGCCAACCAGCCATGCCCTTGGCAGAACAACTGGCACACCAGAGGTTCGTCCAACCCGGTCCTCTCGTACTAGGGTCAGATCCTCTCAAATTTCCAACGCGCGCAGAGGATAGGGACCGAACTGTCTCACGACGTTCTAAACCCAGCTCGCGTACCGCTTTAATGGGCGAACAGCCCAACCCTTGGGACCGACTCCAGCCCCAGGATGCGACGAGCCGACATCGAGGTGCCAAACCATGCCGTCGATATGGACTCTTGGGCAAGATCAGCCTGTTATCCCCGAGGTACCTTTTATCCGTTGAGCGACAGCGCTTCCACAAGCCACTGCCGGATCACTAGTCCCGACTTTCGTCCCTGCTCGACCTGTCAGTCTCACAGTCAAGCTCCCTTGTGCACTTACACTCGCCACCTGATTGCCAACCAGGTTGAGGGAACCTTTGGGCGCCTCCGTTACTTTTTGGGAGGCAACCGCCCCAGTTAAACTACCCACCAGGCACTGTCCGAAAACCCGATCAGGGTTCGTCGTTAGATATCCAATATGACCAGAGTGGTATTTCAACAATGACTCCACGAACACTAGCGTGCCCGCTTCACAGTCTCCCACCTATCCTACACAAGCCACACCGAACACCAATACCAAGCTGTAGTAAAGGTCACGGGGTCTTTCCGTCCTTCTGCGCGTAACGAGCATCTTTACTCGTACTGCAATTTCGCCGAGTTTACGGTGGAGACAGCTGGGGAATCGTTACGCCATTCGTGCAGGTCGGAACTTACCCGACAAGGAATTTCGCTACCTTAGGATGGTTATAGTTACCACCGCCGTTTACTGGGGCTTAAATTCACAGCTTCGCAGACAAGTCTGCTAACCGCTCCTCTTAACCTTCCAGCACCGGGCAGGCGTCAGTCCGTATACGTCCACTTGCGTGTTAGCACGGACCTGTGTTTTTAGTAAACAGTCGTTCCCCACTGGTCTCTGCGGCCACCACACCCTTTCGGAGTAAATCCTAATAGGCGGATGGCCCCCCTTCTCCCGAAGTTACGGGGGCATTTTGCCGAGTTCCTTCACCATAATTATCTCGAGCTCCTTAGTATTCTCTACCTGACCACCTGTGTCGGTTTGGGGTACGGGCAACTAGCAACCTCACGTCGATGCTTTTCTCGGCAGCATAGGATCAATGACTTCCCCATACGGGTCCCCATCGCATCTCACCCTTATATGCGGGACGGATTTGCCTATCCCGCAGGCTACATGCTTAGCCCGGGACAACCATCGCCCGGGATCACCTACCTTCCTGCGTCACACCTCACGCTCACCACCCCAGTTCGGGTTCGCAGCCGCCACCCCACATCACCCGAAGGATCCATGAAGCTTTGGTTTGCTTAGCACTACTGGTTAGGTCTTGAACGGTTACCAGCCGGTACGGGAATATCAACCCGTTGTCCATCGACTACGCCTGTCGGCCTCGCCTTAGGTCCCGACTTACCCAGGGAAGATTAGCTTGACCCTGGAACCCTTGGTCTTCCGGAGGACGGGTTTCTCACCCGTCTTTCGCTACTCATGCCTGCATTCTCACTCGTGTGGCATCCACGGCTGGTTCACACCGCCGCTTCACTCGCCACACGACGCTCTCCTACCCATCCATACGGCTGGACCACGAAGGCCTACCTGTTATATGAATGCCACAACTTCGGTGGCGTGCTTGAGCCCCGTTACATTGTCGGCGCGGAATCACTTGACCAGTGAGCTATTACGCACTCTTTCAAGGGTGGCTGCTTCTAAGCCAACCTCCTGGTTGTCACAGCAACTCCACATCCTTTTCCACTTAGCACGCGCTTTGGGACCTTAGATGGTGATCTGGGTTGTTTCCCTCTCGACTATGAAGCTTATCCCCCACAGTCTCACTGCTGCGCTCTCACTTACCGGCATTCGGAGTTTAGCTGACGTCAGTAACCTTGTAGGGCCCATCGGCCATCCAGTAGCTCTACCTCCGGCAAGAAACACGCAACGCTGCACCTAAATGCATTTCGGAGAGAACCAGCTATCACGAAGTTTGATTGGCCTTTCACCCCTATCCACAGCTCATCCCCTCAGTTTTCAACCTAAGTGGGTTCGGCCCTCCACGCGCTCTTACACGCGCTTCAGCCTGGCCATGGATAGATCACTTCGCTTCGGGTCTAGGACATGCGACTGAATCGCCCTATTCAGACTCGCTTTCGCTACGGCTTCCCCACACGGGTTAACCTCGCCACATATCGCTAACTCGCAGGCTCATTCTTCAAAAGGCACGCTGTCACAGCAACAAGGCTGCTCCAACGGATTGTAAGCAAACGGTTTCAGGTACTATTTCACTCCCCTCCCGGGGTACTTTTCACCTTTCCCTCACGGTACTAGTCCGCTATCGGTCATCTGGGAGTATTTAGGCTTATCAGGTGGTCCTGACAGATTCACACGGGATTTCTCGGGCCCCGTGCTACTTGGGATACGCCTCGCGCAGCCAGATCATTTCGGGTACGGGACTCTCACCCACTCCGGTCCGCCGTTCCAAGCGGTTCCCCTATAACCTGAACATTCACGCTAGAAGCATGGCAGCGCTCCTTGAAACGTCCCACAACCCCGATGATGCAACCCCTGCCAGGTATCACACACCACCGGTTTAGCCTCATCCGGGTTCGCTCGCCACTACTACCGGAATCACATGTTGTTTTCTCTTCCTGTGGGTACTGAGATGTTTCACTTCCCCACGTTCCCTCTACCCGCCCTATATATTCAGGCGGGAGTCACCAGCTACGCACGCGCGCTGGCGGGGTTTCCCCATTCGGAAATCCTCGAATCACAGCCCGTTTATCGGCTCCCCGAGGCTTATCGCAGATTACTACGTCCTTCTTCGGCTCCAGATGCCAAGGCATCCACCGTTTGCTCTTCGAAACTTGAAATCACATAAGTAAATTATTTAGAAACACGTAAGATCCGAAAATCTCACGTGACCAATGAGACACACACCACAACCTCGAAAGGTCAGGTGCGTGTATCGAAGATGCTCGCGTCCACTGTGTAGTTCTCAACGTACGGTCAATCCCTGGACAGCTAGACAACACGTTCTAGACACCAGGGCTGAAGAAACCAAGCACCACCAACACCCAAAAGCATCAGCAGGTCTGGGTCTCCAGGACCCAACAGTATGCACTCAATGAAGCAATCACCAACTCACCCAAGCTTTCCTCCCACACCCGCAGAAAACGGACATGATGTACTCACACAGGCAAGCTAATCACAGCTTGCTTTATCAAATGTTCCACCCATGAGCGGTTACGCATCACACGATCGGTGATGAACGCACCATTCTGCAGCAACCATGTTGCTGAGTGCTCCTTAGAAAGGAGGTGATCCAGCCGCACCTTCCGGTACGGCTACCTTGTTACGACTTAGTCCTAATCACCAGTCCCACCTTCGACGGCTCCCTCCACAAGGGTTAGGCCACCGGCTTCGGGTGTTACCGACTTTCATGACTTGACGGGCGGTGTGTACAAGGCCCGGGAACGTATTCACCGCAGCGTTGCTGATCTGCGATTACTAGCGACTCCGACTTCATGGGGTCGAGTTGCAGACCCCAATCCGAACTGAGACCGACTTTTTGGGATTCGCTCCACCTCGCGGTATCGCAGCCCTTTGTATCGGCCATTGTAGCATGCGTGAAGCCCAAGACATAAGGGGCATGATGATTTGACGTCATCCCCACCTTCCTCCGTGTTGACCACGGCAGTATCCCATGAGTTCCCACCATAACGTGCTGGCAACATAGGACGAGGGTTGCGCTCGTTGCCGGACTTAACCGAACATCTCACGACACGAGCTGACGACAACCATGCACCACCTGTAACCGAGTGTCCAAAGAGTTCTGTATCTCTACAGCGTTCTCGGTTATGTCAAGCCTTGGTAAGGTTCTTCGCGTTGCATCGAATTAATCCGCATGCTCCGCCGCTTGTGCGGGCCCCCGTCAATTCCTTTGAGTTTTAGCCTTGCGGCCGTACTCCCCAGGCGGGGAACTTAATGCGTTAGCTACGACACAGAACCCGTGGAACAGGCCCTACATCTAGTTCCCAACGTTTACGGCATGGACTACCAGGGTATCTAATCCTGTTCGCTCCCCATGCTTTCGCTCCTCAGCGTCAGTAGCGGCCCAGAGATCTGCCTTCGCCATCGGTGTTCCTCCTGATATCTGCGCATTCCACCGCTACACCAGGAATTCCAATCTCCCCTACCGCACTCTAGCTTGCCCGTACCCACTGCAGGCCCGGGGTTGAGCCCCGGGATTTCACAGCAGACGCGACAAGCCGCCTACGAGCTCTTTACGCCCAATAATTCCGGACAACGCTTGCACCCTACGTATTACCGCGGCTGCTGGCACGTAGTTAGCCGGTGCTTTTTCTGCAGGTACCGTCACTTTCGCTTCTTCCCTACTAAAAGAGGTTTACAACCCGAAGGCCGTCATCCCTCACGCGGCGTTGCTGCATCAGGCTTGCGCCCATTGTGCAATATTCCCCACTGCTGCCTCCCGTAGGAGTCTGGGCCGTGTCTCAGTCCCAGTGTGGCCGGTCACCCTCTCAGGCCGGCTACCCGTCGTCGCCATGGTGAGCCATTACCTCACCATCTAGCTGATAGGCCGCGAGTCCATCCAGAACCGATAAATCTTTCCACCTACACACCATGCGGTGATAGGTCGTATCCAGTATTAGACACCGTTTCCAGTGCTTATCCCAGAGTTCAGGGCAGGTTACTCACGTGTTACTCACCCGTTCGCCACTCTTCCACCCAGCAAGCTGGGCTTCATCGTTCGACTTGCATGTGTTAAGCACGCCGCCAGCGTTCGTCCTGAGCCAGGATCAAACTCTCCGTAAAAAATTACATGCCCACACACACAGCGGAATAAGCCATGCAAGCGAGCGAGTTTAACCTGACAACAGAAACTCATCAATACTGACGAAATTTCTTTGTTATCCAAAAAAGGAATCTCCAACACCAAACCAGAAAGCTTGATGCCGGGGATAATAAATTGGCATTTGACAATTTAAGTGCACACTATTGAGTTCTCAAGATCCAGACACCCACCGTACTCACCCTGAGGCTTTCCGAAGAGCAACTTTTCTATC
>NZ_JBIBVH010000016.1:0-1284 GCF_043080205.1 Leucobacter sp. NPDC015123
GGGGTCTGCTGAAGGTTTGATTGACTCTTGTCCACTTCGTGCGAGCGGGTGGGGAACAGGAGAATAGTTACACGATGAGGTATTCAGAAGAATTCAGAAATGATGCAGTCGCGCTTGTGCGTGCGGGAGCGTCTCAGCGCGAAGTGTGCCGTGATCTGGGAGTATCGAAATCAGCAATGTCGAAATGGGTGGCTGATGCTGAGCGCGCCGACCAGGGCTTACCCGCAGCGAAGGATTTGCCGGCTTCCGAGGATGCGAAAGTACGTGAGTTGATGCGCCGGAACAAGCTGCTGGAGCAGGAGAACGAGGTGCTTCGGCGTGCGGCAGCGTATTTGTCACAGATTCATATCACGCCCCCAAAATAGTGTTCCCTCTCGTCCGTGAGATGGCTGCGCCCGGTGCCCGTATCAGGGTGCCGGTCGTAGTGGCGTGCAGGGTGCTCGGCTTCTCGAAGCAGGCCTACTATCGGTGGCTACAACAGCCGGTGTCTGCTCGAGAGGTCGAAGAAGCTCATCTCATCGAGGTGTTGTGGGAACTCCACGCAGACGACGAGGAGGGCGGTTACCGTGTCCTCGCTGATGACCTGCATGATCTCGGCTACGAGATCAGTGAACGCCGTGTGTGGCGGCTCTGCAAGATTGCTGGGATCCAATCAACCATTGTGGGACGCACACGCAAGAGCAAGAAAGCTGGGGAGCCGGTGGGTGATGATCTCGTGCAAAAGGACTTCACCGCCGACGGGCTCGACGAGAAATGGTTAGTCGACATTACCGAGCATTGGACGGGCGAAGGCAAGCTGTACATGTGCGCGTTCAAGGATGTGTGTTCGAACAAGATCGTCGGGTATGCGATCGATAAACGAATGAAAGCTGGGTTGGCGGTACGGGCACTCACGAACGCGCTGATGCAACGAGGTTACCCCGAGAACGTAATCATACATTCGGATCGAGGCAGTCAATTTAGAAGCCGTAAGTTTCAGAAGGCACTGAAGCGTTACAAGCTACGCGGTTCGATGGGGCGGGTAGGTGCGTGTGGCGATAACGCGGCGATGGAGTCATTTTTTAGTCTGCTGCAGAAGAACGTGCTCGACCGGAAACGGTGGCACACGCGTGATGAGCTCAGACTCGCGATCGTGCACTGGATCGAAGCAAAATATCATCGCAAACGTAAACAACGACGCCTGGGGAAACTGACCCCGGTTGAGTTCGAAACTATAGTGAGAAGTGCGGTCGAGCTGGCTGCCTAGGAATGGAAACCCGGGTCAACTAAACCTTCAGCAGACCC
>NZ_JBIBVH010000017.1:0-1253 GCF_043080205.1 Leucobacter sp. NPDC015123
GGGCGGGTTCAGGTTGCTAGTGCAACACCCTGAACCTTGAATGGAATCAACATGGGTGTACACCATCCCTGGGAAACCCGACTCGCGGTCTACGCGCTGATCACTCGTGGACACACGATGCGACACGCGGCCCGATCACTGGCCCTCAGCGTGGAAAACGTGAAGAGCTGGGCGAGAATCGCAGGCATGACTCTCCCCGCAGGGCGTCCACGTACCCATCCCGAACCCGACACCCTCGACCATGACACCCGCACGCCCGGATCCTCCTACCATCGCCTCACTCTCGCGGACCGGGCCTTCATCCAAGCCGCGCGAACCATACAGCCGCCACTGTCGCTGCGGAGCATCGCGAAAGAACTCGCGGTCGCGCCATCGACCGTGTCACGAGAGCTGCAGCGGGCATCAATCATGGACGGGCGGCGCGGCAAACGATACAGCGCTGACATCGCGCACTTCCACGCGAGAGCCAGAAGACCCCGCCCGAGACCACACAAGCTAGATCACCCCCGTCTCCGCGCGGAAGTCGTGGCACGATTAAACGAGAAACACTCACCCCGGCAAGTCTCCAAGCGCTTGCTGGTTGACTTCCCGAACTGTCAGGAAATGCGTGTGTCCCACGAGACGATCTATCAGGCACTCTACGTGCAAGGCAAGGGAGCGCTCCGGCATGAACTGACCGTTGAGAAAGCGATCCGGTCCGGCAGAACGACCCGGCAACCCAGGTCGAAGCTTCCGCCGCGTCTGCAACGTTCATGGCTTGCAGGGGCGAGGCTGAGTGACCGGCCGGCAGTCGTTGAGGATCGGGCTGTGCCTGGGCATTGGGAAGGGGACCTGGTGGTGGGGCCGCAGAACTCAGGGATCGTGACGCTTGTGGAGCGGAGCACACGGTATGGGCTGGTGGGGCGGCTTCCTGGGCGGCGTGACTCTGAGACCGTGATCGAGGTGCTGCAGGCCATGATCTCGGTGCTGCCGCGGGCGTTACGAGAGACGATCACGTGGGATCAAGGTGCGGAGATGGCGCAGCACGTGAAGTTCAGTGTCGCGACGGGATGTCGAGTGTTCTTCTGTGACCCCCATTCGCCCTGGCAGCGGGGCAGTAACGAGAATTACAACGGGCTCGTGCGTGATTTCTACCCGAAGGGAACGAACTTCAATGGGGTCAGTGATGACGAGTTAGCGGAAATGCAGCGGATGTTGAATGATCGTCCACGGGAAACGTTGGGGTGGGCGACGCCTCGTGAGAAACTGAACGA